>JBMONO010000011.1:0-110199 GCA_049323655.1 Thermodesulfobacteriota bacterium
CATACAAATAGTCAGCCTGGCGGATCTCCGGCAACATGGGACACCTCCTTTCTAGGGTTTTGACCCATGGTAACCGATATGCAGGGACTGATCAAGGCAAATGTATTTAAGTTGCGTTGTAGGGTTATCGAAAAGCGTGACACAAATTCGATTGAAAATTTCGATATTTTCCGGAACGTCCATATTGATTTCCCTTTAATCATTTTTGTTGTTATTCAGGCCGATAGGCCTTTATCCACAACGCCAAGGGTAACCTGCGGTGGCCACTGAACTTGGCCGCGATTAGCGCAACGCTGCACCCCGCCGTCAGGTTGACCCAATTGAAAGACAAAGAGGGTCAAGACAAAGAGGGTCAGAAGACAAAGAGGGTCAGGTCTACTTTAGGCTTCACTCTTTATCCCTCATCTTCCGGGATTCATGTGACATATTTCTGCCCGCCCGGATGTTGGCAAGAAAATCGTCTGTTGCGCGGGAGCAGCCGGATGATCGGTTCAAGGCCCATGGTGTAAAACGGTGCTGTGACGCGCCTCATTTTTTCTACTTCATCGTATGGATATCTTCAAGCTAAAAAAATGCCAGGATGTTTTTGTGGGCAGGGAAGGGAGGGGTGTTTAATCCAGCCAGACAACGTCATCCGGCCGGTAGCAGAGGGTGATCTCCTGGCCGGGGCGGCAGGCGTCCGGGGGGAGGCAAGCAGGGGAGGCGCTGACGATCAGGGGCTGGCCGCCGCACTTTACCTGGAGGCAGGGGCCTTGCAGGGAGCGGTCGATGAAGATGCCGGTGACAATGCCGCGCAGGACATGCTCTCCGTGTTTGGCTGTCCCGTTGCCGGGGGCAAGGGCGGCGGGCGGCAGCACGCCGCTGCTGTCCGGACGGGGTGGCGGGTCGGCGAGGATGAGCTGGCCGTCGGCAAGACGAGTCTGCCAGTAACCGTTTGCCGCCAATGACCAGGGGCCGGGCAGGAGGTTGTCGAGTGAGCAGGAAAGCAGGCGGCCGTTGTAGAGAAAGAGGAGATGGTCGCAGATGTCGTTCAGCCAGGAGCGGTGATGGCTGGCGATGATCAGGGTGGTGCCCCATTGGGCGCGGGCGTGCAGGACCGCCTGCTGGATGCGCAGAGCGCTTTTGACGTCCACGCTGGCCGTCGGTTCGTCGAGGAGCAGGCAGGCGGGCCGCAAAACCAGCCGGGCGGCCAGGGCGACCCGCTGCGCCTCGCCGCCGGAAAGCTCGTGCCATCTCCGCCTGGCAAAGGAAAAATCAAGTCCCACCATCGCCAGGCCCTCCGCCACCGCTGCCGCGAGATCGCCGCTCCACTTCCGGAGCCGCAGCCCATAGGCGATGTTGTCGAAAACCGTCCGCCGCAGCAGGTAGGCTTCCTGGGGCAGCAGGGTGATGCCGCGGTTTGAGGTGCCGGGATGGGCCGGTGTCTCTTCAACCAGCACCCTGCCTTCGCTGGACGATTCCGCCAGGGCCAGGATGCGGAGCAGGGTGCTCTTGCCGCTGCCGTTGGGGCCGGCGAGCCCGGTGATGGAGCCTTGCTCGATCCGCAGCTCCGGGATATCGAGGGCGAGGCGGCTGTTGTAGTAGTGGCGCACTGCCTGGAGGTGAAAAAATGGCGTCATGCTCATGCCCGCCGCCGCAGAAAGGAGAGGGAGACATTGACGGCAAAGGCCAGGCCGAGGAGGATGAGCCCGAGGGCGATGCCCATGGCGAACTGGCCCTTGTTCGTTTCCAGGGCAATGGCCGTGGTGATGGTGCGGGTCTGCCACTTGATGTTGCCGCCGACCATCATCGAGATACCCACCTCGGTCAGCACCCGGCCGGTGGCGGTCACCGCGGCGATGAGCAGGCCGAGTCGCGCCTCCCACAGGCTGGTGAGAAAGACCTGGCGGGGGGTGGCCCCGAGTGAGACCAGGGTCAGGCGCAGATGCTGATCGAGGCTTTCCACCGCGGTGGCGGTCAGCGAGATGACCACCGGCAGGGCAAGGATGGTCTGGCCGATGGCGATGCCGGTCAGGGTGAAGAGCAGGCCGAGTTCCCCGAGCGGTCCGCGGCTTGACAGAAAGGCGTACACCACCAGGCCGATGAAGACGGTGGGCAGGGAGAGCAGGGTGTCCACCACCGTGCGCAGCCCTTTCTTGCCGGGAAAATCGAGATAGCCGAGCAGATAGCCGAGCGGGATGCCGATCAGCAGGCTTGCGCCCATGGACAAGGCGGAAACCTGCACCGTGGCGAACACCGCGGAGTAGGTTTCCCAGTCGCCCCGGCCCAGAAGGACAAAGGCCTGGGCGATGCCCTGCAGGATAAAATCCATCGGCTGGTGGCGGACCGGTTAGTTGCCCGCCGCGTTGGGGGTGAAGAGCTGCTTGCCGAGGAGCTGGAAAGAGGCGATAGCGTCCTGGCCTTCCTTGCCGGCCATCCAGTCGCCGTACTGACGGGCCAGGTCGTTTTTCGCCTTGGGGCAGTGGGCGGGATTGACCTCGATGACGCTGTACTGGTTGAGGAGCTTCTTGTCGCCCTCCAGGGTGATGGCAAGCGGCGGTTTGCCCTGCTGATCGGCCTTGTATTTGATATAGGTGCCCCGGTCGGTCAGGGTGTAGCCGCTCCGCTCCGCCGCCATGGTGATGGTCGGCATCATCCCCTGGCCGGCCTGCAGGTACCAGGATTGTTTGTCCGGGGCCTGGAGGGAGCAGTCCTTCCACAGGGACAGTTCCATCTTGTGGGTGCCGGAGTCGTCGCCGCGGCTGACAAAGGTCGCCTGTTTGTCGAGGATCGTTTTCAGGGCGGTGCAGACATCCTGGCCCTTGATGCCGGCCGGATCGGCGGTCGGGCCGATGACCATGAAATCGTTGTACATGATCTCGCGGCGATTGATGCCAAAGCCCGCGTCAACGAATTTTTTTTCCGCGGCCGGCGCATGGACCAGCAGCACATCGGCGTCGCAGTTCTCACCGAGCTTCAACGCCTTGCCGGTGCCGGTGGACACCCATTTCACGGTGATGCCGGTGGCCTTGGTCACCATGGGGGCCAGATAGTCGAGCAGGCCGGTGTCTTCCGTGCTGGTGGTGGTCGCCATCAGCAGTTCCTTGTCATCGGCCTGGGTGTTGGCCGCCAGCATCAGGGAAAGGGCGAGAATGGTGCCGATCCGTTTGCCGTGGGCGGTGACTCTTTTCATGCTGGTGTTCTCCGTGATGGTGAGAGGTTCGGGCGAACGCCGGAGGCGATGATCTCCCGCCCCGGCGTCGCTCCTTGTCTTTATGATCAGCATTCTTATATCAGAACAGGCATAGTATGTCAACTTAGACGCCGGTTGAAAGCGGCGGCCGTCTCTGGTACAACAACAAAAGATGATTGGCAGTGCTGGTCGGTGAGCCATGAGGAGAACGAGATTATGAAAAAAGACACCAGGGAAGTGCAGGGCGGGTTGAATCGCTGCACCGTGCATTCGAAGATCTGGATCGAGGATGAAGAGGGCCATGTCGTGTTTGGTGAGGGCCGCTACCGGATCCTGGAGGCGGTCGATCGTCTGCGGTCGCTGCAAAAGGCGGCGGTGGAGCTGAAGATGAGTTACCGGGCGGTCTGGGGCCGGATCAAGGCTTCGGAAGAGCGGCTCGGCAAGGCCCTTGTCGCCCGGGAGGGGCGGGGGTCACGGTTGACCCCCTATGCCGCGCAGCTGATGAGCCGCTATCTGGAGCTGCAGAAACGCATCCGTCAGGAGGCGGATGCCGCCTTTGACGGTTTTCGGGCCGCCCAGGAGAGCCGGTCCTCGACGGAAGATTGATGAGATCGAAAAGGTCTTTTTTCGCCACGGAGAGCACAGGGGATAGAGAGAAAATATTTTTCAATGACAGTCGGTTATCTCCGGGCCGGCGAGCACGATCAGTCCGTTTTTTTGACGGTCGTTGTGTAGCCGGCCACCAGATCGAGCAACTCGGCGGTTATCGTTGCTTGCCGTTGAACCCGGTATTCGCCCCGCAGTTCCTCCATATGCTCCTCGATGTTTTTTTCTGCGTTCTGCAGGGAGAGCAGTCTGCTGGCCTGTTCGCTGGCCAGGGATTCCGTCTGGACGCGGTAGAGGGTGATGAAGAGGTACTGGCGGATGAGGGCGGAAAAGAGCTGTTCGGCCGGCACCCGCAAACAAGGCAACGAGCGGCCCGGCCAGCGGCGTTTGCCCAGCTCGTGCAGCCTTTCGTTGTTCAAGGGAAGGAGAGGCAGATGGGCGGGCCGGGCCGGGTTGTCTCTGTCATGCCGGTTATAAAAGATCTCCACCGTGCCGATACCCTCCTGCTGCCGCCACTGTTCGAGGCTGAGCAGGATCTGATACACCATGGTGTTGATGCCGGCGACGGAACCCGGCAGCCAGAAGGTTTCGGTGATGGCATAGCCTGCTGCGGCCAGCCGGGCGGCGATGCGGGAACCGATGACCAGCAGTCCGGCGGGGGAGGCGGAGGTCGTCGGCGCGCTTGCCAACCGTTCTCCGACATATTCCGCCAGCCGTTCATTGAATCTGCCGCACAACCCCTGGTCCGATCCGAATACGATGCCCCCGCGTTTCGCCGCTTCATTCTGGGAACGCGGCAGAACGATTCCTTCCCTGAGCAGAGCCAGCAGACCCAGTTCAATGATCTCGACCGAGGTTGTCGAGGAGGCGAGCGCTTTTTCGTACTGGCGGATGTTGACGGCGGCGAGGATTTTCATGCTTTTGACGATCCCCTGCAACCTGGCGATGGAAGCAATCCGTTTATCCAAAGCCTGCAGCGTTTCCATTAGGATGTTCCACTCTGCCCGTCTGCCAGGGCCTGATTGCAGAGCGCCAGCAGCCGTGCCCTGTCCTGCTCGGTCAGGCTGTCGCCCCGGCTGATCTTGGTGCAGATATCGGGGAGATCACGGCCAACCGTCCGGCATATCGCCCCTTGCGCCTCTTTGACGTGCGTAAGATCAAGGGAGTCGAACACCCCTTCGGTCAGGGCCAGCATGATCGCGACCTGTTCATACTCGGTCAGGGCGGCATAGCGATTCTGCAGCAACACCTCCCGCAGCCGTCTGCCCCGTTCGATGGCCTGTTGGGTGCTGTCATCGAGGCGGGTGGCAAATCGGGCGAAGGTTTCCAGCTCTTCAAACTGGGCGTAGGCAAGGCGCAGGCGGCCGACGAGATCGCGGTAGGCCGCCTTCTGGGCCTTGCCGCCGACCCGGGAGACAGACCGGCCGACATCCACCGCCGGCAGGATGCCCCGGGCAAACAGTTCCGGGGAAAGAAAGATCTGGCCGTCGGTGATGGAGATGATGTTGGTGGGGATATAGGCGGAGATGTTCTGCGCTTCGGTTTCGACGATGGGCAGGGCGGTCAGCGAGCCGCCGCCGTGTTCAGGCCGGAGCCGGGTCGAGCGTTCCAGCAGGCGCGAATGGATATAAAAAACGTCACCGGGAAAGGCCTCACGGCCCGGTGTTCGTTCGAGCAGCAGGGAGATTTCCCGGTAGGCCCGGGCATGACGGGTGAGATCGTCGTAGACGATGAGCACGTCTCGACCCCGGCGCATGAAGAATTCGGCAATGGCGGTCGCCGCATAGGGGGTGATGAACTGCAGACCCGGGGTGTCCTGGCCGCTGGAGGCGACAACCACCGTATAGGGCATGGCGCCCTGTTCCGTCAATTCATGTACCACCGTGGCCAGCGCGGATTCCCGCTGGCCGATGGCGGCATAGACACAGAGAACGTTTTTGTCGCGCTGGTTGACGATGGCGTCCAGGGCGATGGCGGTCTTGCCGGTCTGGCGGTCGCCTAGAATCAGCTCCCGCTGCCCCTTGCCGATGGGGATGAGGGCGTCGATGACCGTGATGCCGGTCTGGAGGGGATCGGTCACCGGACTGCGGGCCATGATCGCCGGGGCCGGCTGCTCGATGGGACTGCGGGTCGATGCCACGACCGGTCCCCTGTCGTCCAGCGGGGTGCCGACCGCGTCGATGATCCGGCCCGGCAAGGCGTCGCCGACCATGATGTCCGCCACCCGGCCAAGGCGTCTGATCTCCATGCCGGACTTCAGATGCTGCGGGTCACCGAGGATGATGATGCCGACCCGCTCGGGTTCCAGGGCCGCGACCATGCCGATGGTGCCGTCCTCCATCTGCACCAGTTCTTCCGCCTTGACAGCGGCAAGCCCGCTGGCCATAACCACCGGGCCGCTGACCGAGAGAACACGGCCGATATCCTCGGCTCTGAGGGGAAAGGAATGCGAGGCGAGGGAGCGCTCGATGGCATTTCGCGTTTGCAGCAGGGACGATTGCAGGATCATCGGATCATCGTGACTCATGTGCTCCCTTCCTGTTCCAGCGATGCGGCAAGATTCTTTTCAAATTCACGTAGATAGGAACGCAGATCCCAACCAATCCGTTTGTCGGCCGTTTCGATGCGGATGCCGGACAGCAGATCGGCATCAACCCGGAACTCCGCTGCCGTACTCTCGCCCCACAGGGTCGTGATCCGTTCCCTGATGGCCTGCTGGTGTTCATCGGCCAGGGGGAAGGCGCTGGTGATGATGAGCGGCGTTGCCGTTCTCGCCAGTTCATTACGGATTGCTGCATGTTCATCTTCTCGCATGTGGACCAGTTTGCCGAGTAAGATCGTTACCATCCGCTGTTCAAGATCGACGTCGGCCAGATCACGCAAGGCGCGCTCGGCGAGTTGCTGAAAACAGGCGCTCATCCGGCGGCTTGCTTCCCGGACAAAGCCATTTTTTTCCGACTCCACTGCCGTGAGCCAGCGTTCGCGCTTCTGCGCCACTTCCCGCCGGGCCGTTTCGATCAGTTCCTGGCGGAAAATGTCTGCCTCCTCTCTGGCGCGCTGCATCTCGCCGGTTGCGACGACACTGGTTTCTCGCAGCAGTTCTTCATACGCCCTTTTTTTTTCCGCTGCCGCCGCCGCCTGGTTGTCTGCCTCGGCCAGCCGGGCGGCAATCGCCTCTTCCCGCTGGCGGATGATTCGCAGCACCGGCTGGTAGAGAAAACGTTTCAGCAGCCAGACCAGGATGAGGAAATTGACGATCTGGGCGGAGAAGGTGAACCAGTCGATCTGCATCGTTTACCCACCGGCCTGTTTGACGGCATAGTCCCAGAAGGGGTTGGCAAAGAGCAGCAGCATCGCGACGACAAACGAATAGATGCCGGTTGATTCGATCATGGCCATGGAGACGAACAGGGTACGGGTGATGGCCCCGGATTCGTCCGGTTGTTGGGCGAGCGAGCGCAGGGCGGCGGCTGCTGCCAGGCCCTCGCCGATGGCCGGGCCGATGGCGCCGAGTCCCATGCAGAGCCCGGCGCCGAGCACCGACATCATGCCGATCAGGGAAAGTGCATCCATGGTTTTTTCTCCTTTTTCAGTGGAAAGTCCGGTGGTGTCCGGTTGCGGTCATGGCGATCAGTCAGGTGGTACCGTTGATTGTTCGGGCCGGTGCGATTCCGGCAGCGTATCGTTTTTCAGCATCGAGGCGATATATACCATGGCCAGCAGGGCAAAGATGTATGCCTGAATGGCGCCGGTGAGAAGCCCCAGGGCACTCATCGGCACCGGCACGAGAAAGGGGGTGATGAGCAGGAGGACAAAGGCGATGACCGTACTGCTGAGCAGATTGCCGTAAAGGCGGACGGCTAGCGCCACGGTCCGGGAAATGTCACCGAGGAGATTGAAGGGCAGCATGAACGGAGAGGGTTTGAGATATTCCCCCAGATAACTTGCCGCACTGCGGGTGGCCAGCCCGAATACCGGCACGGCGATAAAGACGAGAAAAGCCAGGGCGCTGGTGGTGGAAAGCGAGGCGGTGGGCGCCGGATAGAAGGGGACGACTGAGAGAATATTTGACAGGAGAATAAAGAGAAAAAGGGTGCCGACAAAGGGCAGAAAGGGGGCCGCCTGTTTGCGGGTGATTGCCTCGATGTGGCCGGCAATGGCTCCCACCACCATTTCGAGCAGCGCCTGCCGGCGGCCAATCGGGATGGTGCAGCCAAGTTTGCGGGTGAGGCACCAGGCGCCGCCGGCAAGCAGAATCATTTCCAGCCAGGTGCAGAGAATGGTGACATTGAGCCGGCCCCAGCCCCAGTCTATGATGATGAGGTGATCAGGAGAGAATTTCATACCGCCGGTCCGTGAAATTTTTGTGTCTCGATCTGCCCGTAACGGCGGATCATCAGCAGCCGGGCCAGCCAGAAACCGATGGTGAGGGCGATGAGTCGTTGCCAGTCGTGCCCCATCAGCAGATAAAAGGCAACCATGAGCAGAAAAATCCGGATCAGGAAACTTGCCGCCATCCTGCCTGCGAAACGTTTTTCCCCGGCCAGGGTGCGCACCGTGGACCACAGTCCCCGGAAGTAACAGATCCCGAGGAAAAATCCGAGAAAGGGCATGGTTGCCAGTAAAAGCAGATCAGCGTTCTGCATGGTTCTCCCTTTTTTCTCCCTCTTTCTTCATCCAGCGCCAGGCAGTGACGATGCCGAGGCAAAGGCCGATCAGGAAACAGGTGACGGTCCAGGAAACGCTTTCTCTGCCGAACTGCTTGCTGTCAAGCCAGCGGCCGACGAAAACGCCGAGCACCGCCGGCACCGCCACTGTCCAGCCGATGACGCCGAACAGGCCGAGGCCGAAAAAGATGGGACGCTGTTTGTCTTTCTCTGCCTGCTGTCTTTTCCGATATTTCCTGGCAACAACGTCCGGCAGGTGCTCTTTGTAGGCCTTTTTCTGCACGGCAGACTCCGGATGGGCGGGTGTCTCTCCATCAGTTTTTTTTCAGTTCGGCAAAGCGGCGCAGCATGGCATGTTCGAGGCCGGCCAGGGCGGTGCGCGCCTTTTTTTCCAAATCATCGAGCTGATAAAATTCATCTGCAACGACCCTGGCCAGTGACGGCAAATCCTTGCCTTCGATGCAGTTGCGGGTGGCGATCCGGATCGTTCTGCTCTGTTTGATCAGGGTGCCGTGATCCATGGCGAAAAAGAGGGGCCGGTTTTCCCCCTCCTGCACGGTGAGGATGCCGGGAACAAGCACCGTTGCATAATCGGCATGGCGGGGGAGCAGGGTAAAAAATCCCTCAAGTCCTTCAGCCATCACCTTGACGACGCCATCGAACTGCCGAAAAGGACGGTTGGGAAGAAAAATGGCAAGAGAGAGACGGTTCATGTCGCGGCCTCGCCTGTTTCGGCTCCGTCATGTTGTTCTGTGCCGATGATGTCGTCGATGGCGCCGATCATGTAGAGGGACTGCTCCGGCGTATCAAGGAAATCACCGGCGAGAATGCGCTCGCAGCCGGCAATGGTCTGGTCCAGGGGCACCAGTCGGCCCGGGATGCCGGTGAACTGGGTGGTGGTGAAAAAGGGCTGGGTGAGGAAGCGTTCCAGTCGCCGCGCCGTGGCCACCGTCCTCCGGTCCGCCTCGGAGAGTTCCTCGATGCCGAGCATGGCGATGATGTCCTTGAGATCCTCATATTCGGCCAGCGTCCTTCTCGCCTCCCGGGCCACCCGGTAATGGCGGTCGGAGACGATGGCCGGATTCAGCATGCTTGAGGTGGAGGCCAGGGGATCGACCGCGGGATACAGTCCCTGACTGGCCCGTTTCCGCGAGAGCACCACAGAGGCGGAAAGGTGGGCGAAGGTGTGGGAGGCGGCGGGATCGGTAAAATCATCGGCCGGGACATAAACGGCTTGGACCGAGGTGATGGCACCGCTGGTGGTGGAGCAGATGCGCTCCTCCAGTTCGGCAAGCTCGGTGGCCAGGGTCGGCTGGTAGCCGACATGGGACGGGATACGCCCCATCATGCCGGAGACCTCGGAGCCGGCCTGAATAAAGCGGAAGATATTGTCGATGAGCAGCAAAACGTCCTGCCGACGGTTATCGCGGAAAAATTCCGCCAGGGTCAGAGCGGCGTGCCCGACCCGGAAACGGGCCCCGGCCGGCTCGTTCATCTGGCCGAAGACCATGGCGGTCTTGCCCAGCACCCCGGCCTGTTCCATGTCACGGTAAAGTTCCTCCGCCTCCCGGCACCTCTCGCCGATGCCGCAGAAGAGGCTGACCCCCTTGTAAAGGCCGACCATGTTGTTGATCATTTCGGTGATGAGCACGGTTTTGCCTACCCCGGCGCCGCCGAAGAGCCCGGCCTTACCCCCTTTTTCCAGGGGTGAGAGAAGGTCGATGATCTTGATGCCGGTAGAGAATATTTCCGGCTGCACGGTGCGGCGCGACAGGGGAACCGTCGGCGGGTGGATGGAACGGCGTTCAAGTTCCGACGGCAGAGCAGAATCGAGGTCGATAGATTGACCGAAAACATTGAGCATCCGGCCGAGCAGGGCGTCGCCCACCGGCATGGTCAGGGGACGGCCATCGCCTGTCACCCGGTCACCCCGGGCCAGACCGGCAGTTGGAGTCAGGGCTATGGTGCGGACGGTTTTTTCATCCCGGTGGGCGGCCACCTCGAGGACAGTGGCTCGCTCTTTGCCTGTCGTCAAGCGGGTATAAAGAGGGGGCAGGGTCTCGGCAAAACAGACATCGACGACGCTGCCGCTGACCGCAGTGATTGATCCCTGGAAATCATGAGAGGAGGCAGGGGGCATCACACATATGACGGGATATCGGCACAGGTGCCGGTTGACGGTTTGCCCAGCGCGGGGGAAGTGAAGATGCCACGCTGAACCGTGGCTTTTCTTTCAGTATGGGGCAGCGGCTTCGGCCCCGTCAAGCAGAAGTTGAGGCCGACCATGGCGGAGGAGTCCTCCGCCATGGCAGCGATTCTTATGGTGTTGTGCTCTGAACAGCGACGTTTTCCGGGTTGGCGGTGATGTTGCTGATCATCTTTTTGCCCGTCTTGGCAAAACCGCTGATCAGCGACATGATCACCGCTGCGACATAGGGAATGGACTGCACGAGCAGGACCAGTACCCAGACAAGCAGATCCGGCGGCGGGTTTTCCGTGCCCTGCCGCAGCATGATGGTAATGGCGGAGAGCCAGAGGGCGAGCATGATGAATCCCTCTTCCCGGGCGGTGGCCAGGGCCCGGAGCAGGGCGTGGGCCTTGGCTTGTTTCGGGGTGCGGAAAAAGGGTTTTGATTTGGTGACAAAACCGACAAAGATTGCCTGGGAGATGGTGTGGGAAAGCGATAACCCGGCCACGGCCGAGGCAATGGTCTGACCGAGTGAGGCGCCGATGCGGGTGCGGTAGAGGTAGATCATCTTGCCCACCTTGAAAACGAACAGGGTCAGCGGCATGGCGGAGAGGATGACAAGCGGCGGGTCGACCTTGATCGGGAAATAGATCATGCCGATCGACCAGCCGATGGCGGCCAGGGTGAAGACGAGGTTGAGACTGTCGGCCATCCACGGCAGCCAGCCGGCGATGAAATGATAGCGCTGGCCGCGGGTCAGCGCGGTGTTTTTGCGGAAGAGCAGGGCGCCGGCGTGCCGTCGCATGATCTGTACGGCCCCGTAGGCCCAGCGGAAACGCTGTTTCTTGAAATCGATGAAGGTGTCGGGCATCAGCCCCTTGCCGTAGGACTGGGGAATATAGGTGGCCTCATAGCCCCGTTCGAAGATGCGCAGACCGAGTTCGGCGTCCTCGGTGATGCACCATTCCGCCCAGCCGCCGACCTCTTCCAAAACTGATTTGCGTACCATGGTCATGGTGCCGTGCTGGATGATGGCGTTGCGTTCGTTTCTAGTCTGCATGCCGATATAGAAAAAGCCCTGGTATTCGGCGTAACACATGGCCTTGAAGAGATTTTCCTGATCGTCACGGTAGTCCTGGGGCGCCTGGACGATGGCAATGGCCGGATTGTCGAACTGGGGGGCGAGATCCTCCAGCCAGTCCGGGGTGACGATGTAATCGCTGTCAATGACCGCGATCACCTCCGCCTCCGGCGCGGTATGCCGGAGGGCGAAGTTGAGGGCACCGGCCTTGAAGCCGGCCAGTGGATCTTTGTGGAAGAAGCGGAAACGGGGGCCGAGTTTGGCGCAGTGTTCCCGCACCGGTTGCCAGACCGCCGGATCCTTGGTGTTGTTGTCAATGACGATGACTTCGAAACGGGGGTAGTCGAGGCGGGCGAGGGCGTCCAGGGTTTCAATCATCATGTCCGGCGGTTCGTTGTAGGCAGGCACATGGACCGACACCATCGGCAGCTTTTCCGGCGGCAGTTTGCGAATGACAAACGGCCGGCGCCACTGCTCGACCCAGGTCGCTTCGGCCCATTCATGGGCTTCGGCGAGCAGGATGACGACAACGCCGACAATGCCCACCACCATCAGGATACCGACGAGGATGGAGGTAAGGGTCATATACTGGCGGGTGTAGGTATAGACGATCCAGACCGCGGCCGAGGCGGCGCCGAAAGCGACGATAGCGAGAAAACTGCGGCCCCGGGGCCGCAGGGTCCTGCTGTCGATGAGCAGCAGGGCGAAGGTGATGATGGCGATGCCGGCCGAGATGGCGGCGAGCAGGCGCCATTCCGGAATGTTGACGATGGGTGAGGTGAAGGGGAATTTCGGTTGCCGTTCAACGTTGTAAACCCCCCAGTAGGCTCCGACTGCGCCCTCGCTCACCCGTTTCCAGGGCTGATCGAATGCCTCCATGATATAGTAGGTGTAATTTTCCTGGGCCGCCCTGGCCAGAAAACGGCGGAGAAAGGTGGCCTGGTTGGCGACGGAGGCCACGGCGTCCTCCCTGGTTCTGCCGTTGCTCGGCCAGCCGACCTCGCCGATGATAATCGGTTTGCCGGGGAAGGTAGTCTTGAGCAGGTTGATGTGGTCAACAACATAATCCACTGCCCGGTCGACATGCACCCCCTCCCAGTAAGGCAGCATATGCACCGCGATATAATCGACATGGTTAACCAGTTCCGGGTAGCGGATCCAGACATGCCAGGGTTCGGCGGTGCTGACCGGCACGTTGACGAGGGCGCGGACCCAGTCGAGATAGTTGGCCACCTGTTCGGGTTTGAGTTCGCCGCGCAGAATGGCCTCGTTGCCGATCACAAGGCGGATGACGTTTTGGAAGTTGTCCCGGGCGATCTGGATGACCTTTTTCACCTCCCGGTCGTTTTTAGCGAGATCGGCATCAAGCCAGGCGCCGAGAGTGACGTTGTGGCCGTATTTACGCGCCAGGCGGGGGATTTCCGCCAGAGTACCCTCGACGGTGTAGCTGCGGATCGCATGGGTCTTGCCGGCAAGCAGGGCGAGATCATCCTCGATTTCCTTTTCGGAGGGCAGGACGTGGGTCACGGCGCTCTGGCCGAGACGCATGGGGGAAAAGGAAAATCCCTGGATGCGTTCCGGCCAGGCCGGTTCCTGTTCCGGCTGATTAAACAGGCCCCAGATACTGATGGAAATAACGGCAATGGCAATGGCAATGAGGATGTTTGCTCTGTTCATGAAGGTGTTCTGGTTACCGCTGAAAAATGATGGTCTCGCAAACCCGCAAACCATGGCGGGCGGAAAGGTGAAAACAACAAGTTACAATGCGCCGCCCGTCGGAACCGTGGCTTTTACGATTCCGACGAAAATGATCAACATCATCCAGCGTCATAGTGTGATTGTATCCGAAATTTACGGAAGCAGATATGGGAAAATACGAAAGAAACACATTATGATGCACTCGCAAAAAGTCAATCTCGGGAATGGCTAAGCTAAAAAGTCGCCATCACATTATGGTGTTCCCTGACTCCTGATGTGGATATCGCGCTGGGGGAAGGGAATTTCGATGTTATGTCGACGAAAGGCGGCGTCAATGGCGAAGTTTATTTCGCTCAAGGTCCGGAATCTGCTGTCGACATCGTTCAGGAAAACGCGTAGTTCGAAGTTGAGGGCGCTGTCGCCGAACCCTATGAAAAAAGCGGTCGGCTTCGGCACCGAGCCATCGATGATGGTTTGTGGATGAGTGGCGCCGATTTCTTCGAGAATTTTTTTCACCAGCTCAGTGTCGCTGCCGTAGGCAACGCCGACCGGAATCCGCAGTCTGCCGAACTTATCGGAATACATCCAGTTCGTTACCTGGGAGGAGATGAGTTCGGAGTTGGGGACAATGACCTCCGCCCGGTCAAAGGTCGAGATCACGGTGGAACGGACGCTGATCTTCTTAACATAGCCCTCCGTGTTGCCGACAACGATCCAGTCGCCCCGGCGGATGGGCTGTTCAAAGAGGAGAATGAGGCCGGAGATGAAGTTGTTGACGATGTTCTGCAGACCGAAACCGATGCCAACCGACAGGGCGCCGGCAATGACGGCAAGCGAGGTGAAGTTGACTCCGGCGATGGAAAGCCCGATGAGAATGGCGACGATGATGCCTGTATAGCCGGCCAGGGTAACGATGGCGTCCCGGGCGCTCCTGCTCATGCGGGGGTCCTGGCTGAGGGATCGCTTGAGCCACGCCTTCCCCCAACGGGCAATGGTCCACAACAGGGTGAAGAAAAGCAGGCCGATGACGATGCGCAGAGGGGCGATGCGGGTGCCGGCGATGGTGACCCCATCGACGATGTAACGGGTCGACAGGGAGATGCCGGGCCATGAGCGGGTCCAGATATTGGCCACTGCGACAAGCAGAGTGAGCACCAGTAGAAAGCTGATGAGAACGTTCATCCAGATGAAACTGGTGCCGGGCTCGTTGCCGGTCAGGCCGAGCTGTTTGCGGATTACGTGCGGCCAGCCGTCACCGCCGTAAGAGAGGCCTCGAAAGAGAGAGTTGACGAGATGACGGACCAGGAAAAAAAAGGCAACAAGGGCCGCGGTCTGGGTGAAGCTTTTCAGGACATAAATGGAGATGTTGTGAAAACCGAGCAGTTCGGTGACGATGGCGGTGAGCAGAACAATGGTTAGAATGGCGCGCACCCAGAAAGTGGTTTTTTCCAGGCCAGGGATCCGGCGCAGCAGCCAGCCGAGCCTGGCCAGGGATGCACAGAGTGCGGTACCGGTCAGTAGACGGAAAAAATAATAATAGGAGGCGCCGGGTTCGTTGTCTGCCGGGGGGACGATGAGCAGAGAGAGGATGGCGATGAGAAAAGCGGTGGTCCGCAGTTGTCGGCGAAAGGCCGGTGCCGCCTTCTCCGGCAGCGGCACCAGCGGGGGAGTATCCTGAACAGGACAGAAAAAAAGACGGATCAACCACAGTTGCAAGAAAAAGAAGACCAGGGCAAAACCTGCGGGGGCAAGGTACGTATACGAATCGATGTTCTGGGTCAGCAGGCGGCTATAGATGGTGATGACCAGTACCGGCAGGATGGAGGTCAGGTAAAGGGCTGCGCTGGCGGGCAGCGATCTGCCGAAGCCCTGACCGTGGCGGGCCTTGGCAATGAGGCGCTGTCTGCTCCAGAAAGCAAAGATCAGGCTGACGAGGACAAGAAACCCACCCACTGCGTAATTGAGCGGGGTGAAATGGGTCACCCCGCTGCGCTGTTTCAGAAAGGTGATGATATCCGCCGTCCAGGTTGAGCGCATGACGTAGAGATGTTGTAACAACTGGAAAAAGTCCATCCGCTTGTGGAAAAACTGCCGGGTGGTGAGCAGTTCACGGTGTTTGCCGATCGCGGTCAGCACCTCCTCTCCCTTCACTTGGAGCAGGCGAATCTCTACGAGTTTCTTTTCCAGAGTCGATTTTTCCTTGAGCAGTTGCCGGCGCTGACGGGCCACCTCGGGGGTGTCGTTTTTTTCATCCGGACCGAAAACTGCAAGGGATTGCTCGATTCTGGCCAGTTCGGCCTGCCGTTCCTCGAGAAAACCGCGCGAGGCGGCCAGTGTCTCGTTTGTCTTTTTTGTCGCCTCAGCCAGGGTTTCGATGGTTACGGTATCCTTCCCCAGCGTTTTTTCGATGCGGGAGAGGGTAGTCAGTAAATCCGCGGTATCGGTCGCGGTCTGATCCAGGGCCGGGGCGTGCCTCGGAAGCAGGACTGACAGAAAGGAGAAGACGAGCATTAGCAGAATGGGGCGGCGTATTGTGTCAATTAAGGGTATTGGCATGGCCGCGAAAAAATATCGTGTAATCGTTGGAGAAATCATGAGTGTTTCTTGCTGAAAGTGCTGTGAATTTCCAGAAATTCGTCGATGTTGGCAAGGAAAATGTCGACCAGGGCAGAATCGAAATGGCCGCCCCTTTCCTTTTTGAAATAGGCGATCACCTCGGGCAGGTCAAAGGCCTTGCGGTAGACCCGGTCGTTGCAGAGGGCGTCAAAGACATCGGCGATGGTGGTGATGCGGGCAAAGATGTGGATCTCCTCACCGACCAGTCCCCTCGGATAGCCGCTGCCGTCATATTTTTCGTGGTGCTGGACGGCGATGATTGCCGCCGCTTTCATGATCTCCCGGCTGGAGGCGCCGAGCATGTCATGGCCGATCAGGGCATGATTTTTCATGGTGCTGAACTCGTCGGCGGAGAGCGGGCCGGGATTGTTGAGAATGCTGTCCGGGATCGCCACCTTGCCGACATCGTGCATGGGCGAGGCAAGACGCAGCACCTCGACCAGGCTTGGATGGAGCCCGCATTTTTCCGCCAGCAACCGGCAGTATTCCGAGACCCGCTTGACGTGGAAACCGGTTTCCTGGGAACGGGCCTCGGCGATTTCCCCTAAGGTGTAGATGATTTCTTTCTGGGTGTCTTCAATCTCCTTGTTGAGATGGGCATTCTCGAAAGCGATATGGACATTGGCGCAGTAGATCTCGATCAGCGATTTGTTCAGTTCGTTCAGCTCCTTCCAGCCTTCGCAGTAGATGACGGTCTCGGCGCCGAGTTCACTTTTGAAATAGCCGATATAGCGGTCCGGGTAATAGAGGCATTTCTTTCTGCGGATTGCCTCCTGCAGGTCATGGAAGACGCGTTCCGGCAGCTCATTGTAACTTGTTATCTCGGTAAGCCCCTGAAATTTTCCGGTGGCGGCCAGCACCGCAAAACTCTTTCCCGACCGGGTGGCGGTAAACCCGGAAGTATCGACGACTATGGCATCCGGGTCCATGTGCATGATGGAGACGAGCTGGGTCAGCACGCCGGAGGCAAGTTGTTTGAGGGAACGCAGTTCAAAGAGGTTGGCCGAGGCGTCGATAATCCGTTTGAGGCCGGTGCGATTGGCCTCGATGACAAGGATGTCCCGGTAGGTGCGAAGCGACGAAATCATGACGGTGAAGAGTTTCTGGGAGGAGAGTTCGGTCTTCTCCTTGTAATCATTGATGTCGTATTCGACAATGACGCTCTCCTCCGGGGCCTGACCCGGTTGACCGGTGCGGAGAATGATGCGGACAAAGGAGTTGTTCTGCACCTTGCGCACATATTCTACCAGGGCCAGTCCGGCATCGTGGCTTTCCATCACCACGTCGAGCAGGATCACCGCCGTGTCCGGGTGCTGCTCGATCATTTTTTTTGCTTCATTGGCGCTGTAGGCGTGGAGAAAAAAAAGTTTTTTCCCGTCGTAGGTAAAGTTCTTCAGAACCAGGGTGGTGATGCTGTGCACCTCCGGGTCGTCGTCCACGATCATCACCTTCCAGCAGCGGTCCGGATTGACATGGCCGCTTTGATCGGCCGGAGCCGTTTCCTGGTCTGGGAAAAAAACCAATTCGTCATCGTTCATGGTGAAAATACTCCTCCTCTCGCGCGCTTATCCTCAGTGGGCCGGCAACTGGATGGTGAAGGTTGTTCCCTCTCCCGGTGCGCTGTGGCAGGTGACGTTGCCGTTGAGTTTCTGGGTGATAATGTTGTAGATGATATGGAGGCCGAGGCCGCTGCCTCCCCTGTTTCTGCTGGTGGTGAAAAACGGTTCGAAGATATGGGGCAGGTCGGCGGCGGCGATGCCCTTGCCGTTATCACTATAAATGAAAACCAGAGATGTGTCGTTTATGGTGAACATCATCCGCAGGATGCCCGCCTCCCCTTCCGCAAAGGCATGGGTGATGGAGTTGGTGATGAGATTGGTCAGGATCTGCGAGAAGGCGCCGGGATAACTGCGCAAAACGATATCGTCGCTGCACTCCAGGCTGATGGTGTGGCGGGTTTTTTTTAACAGGGGCCGCAGACTGAGGAGCACCTCGTTGACATACTCTCTGAGGTTGAAACTGCGTCTGCCCTCACCGGACTGGTCAATGGCCACCTGCTTGAAGCTGCGGATCAGCTCGCCGGCCCGGGTCAGATTGGATTGCAGCAGGACGGTTGATTCCAGGCAGACCTGCAGATACTCCTCCAGGTGGGATCGGGTCATTTCCCCGGCCCGATACCGCTCGGCCAGTTGTTTTGATTCCTTTTCCAGATGAGTCGATGCGGTATAGGCAATACCCACCGGCGTATTGATCTCATGGGCGATGCCGGCGACCAGCTGGCCGAGGGATGCCATCTTTTCCGATTGGACAAGCTGGTTCTGGGTGCGCTGCAGGAGATCCAGGGTGTTGATCAGGCTGGCGTTGGCGGCATTGAGCTGGGCGGTGCGCTGCTGGACTCGCTGGTCAAGGGTTGCGGTCAACTCCCGCAGCTCCTGTTCCGCCTGCTCCTTCTGGCGCTGGATACGCAGCTCTTCGGTAATGTCTTTGAAAAGAACAACGGCGCCGATAACGGTCCGATCCTCGATGATCGGCGCACAGGCCAGATGAACGGGGAAATCCGAGCCGTCCTGACGGATAAAGATCTCATGGTTGCTGCGGTGGAATCTGCCGTCGTGGAAGGCGGCAAACACCGGGGAGAGAGAGGGCGCCTGCTGGCTGCCGCTGTCAGTGTTCTGGCGGAAGAGAAGATGGTAATGGCGGCCGAACAGCTCATCGCTCCGGTAGCCGGTCAGTTGTTCCGCCGCGGCATTGATAAAGGTGATGGTTCCTTCAACATCAACTCCGAAAATCCCCTCGGCCACCGAGTTGAGGATCAGTTCGTTCTGGCGGTTGACCACCTTGAGCTCGATTTCCGTGGCCTTCTGCTCCCTGATCTGGTTTTCCAGGGCTTTCGTCAGGTCGAGGAGGCTGCGTTCGTAGCGTTTTCGTTCGCTGATGTCGCGTTTGATGAAACAGATCCAGCAAACCACGTCATCGTCGTCGGTCAGGGGTAAAACAAAGGTCTGTTCGTAGAAAAGGGCGCCGTTTTTTTTGTAGCTGGTAATTTCCCCCTCCCAGATTTCTCCCCGGCAGATGGCATGCCAGGAAAGGGAGCGCAGGCTGTCAAGGTCATGCAACCCGATGGATTCGACATGATGGCCCATGACCTCCGCCGGCAGATAGCCGGTGGTCGAGGTGAAGACTTCATTGACGTATTCAATCCTGCCGGCCTTGTCGGTGATGATGATGGTGTTTGGGTTGTAGGTGATGAGACAGGAAAGCCTGCCAAGGAGTTTTTCTGACAGGCCGGATAATTCCGGGACAGGGGCGTTGCGCATGTTGTGGGCGGTCTGGATGTTGGTCTGCGGTGGAAAATGATGGAGTTTCGACAGGTAGTGATGCTCCCTGTTTGTTTTTCCGGTGTCGGCGGATTTCGCGCCGGCGGGATTGTCAAAATGTATGTAACAAGGTAGCGGATAATAGCGGAAATGTACAGATTATAATGAGTGCTCGCGGAGGGCTGGAAAGCTTTTTCTCCCTGACCTGCTTATTCGTCACTGACCCTGGTTCGCTGACTTTTTAATCTGCTTCTTTGGGATTTGGCGGCGAGTCGACGCTGACGAGAGGAGGCGGTCGGCCGGGTTGGCCTCCTGCTTTTCTGGACAACGGCGACACTCTGCAGCAGTTCGCGCAGGCGGCGCAGCGCCTCCTGGCGGTTCATCTCCTGACTGCGATGGTTCTGCGCCTTGATGATGATCACCCCATCAGCGGTGATGCGCTGGTCGGCCTTGTTGAGCAGCCTGGTTTTGTAAAAGTCGGGCAGGGATGAGGAGGCGATGATGTCGAAGCGCAGATGAATGGCGGTGGCTGCCTTGTTGACATGCTGGCCGCCGGCGCCCTGGGCGCGGACCGCAGTGATGTCGATCTCGCTGTCGGCTATGGCGATGGTGGGGGTGATAGCCAGCATGAGATTTCGTTTTTTTTCGGGGGCATTGCCAGCAGCAATTTCGCCGCCCGCGGCAGCTTCTTGATTTGCAGTTCCCGTCGGCAGACCGCGGAACGGGAAGGGCCGGCCTCGACATAGATCAGCTCTACCGGCTGCCGTGCCCGGGTGTAACGGGCGCCGCCCCGGGCGGCGTTGTGCTCCGCCATACGTCGTTTGGGATCGCTGGTGATGCCGGTATAGAGGGTGCCGTCGCTGCAGCGGACGATATAGACGTACCAGATTTTTTCCTGTATCATAAACATCATGATAGCCGGCCCTGCGGTCTGCCGCAAGGGCTCTTTCCTTTCCTTCTTCCTTGTGGCGTTATGACGGTCGACAACCGGCTCTCCTTTCGCGGTTTTTCTTCTCCGGCCGAGCAGGCCAGGATTCTGGCCGGAGATATCGCCTTCCGGCTGCAGGCCGGTATTGACCAGCGCGGCAGCGCCAGCCTGGTGGTCTCCGGCGGCGCCACCCCGCTCCTCTTGTTCGCGGCCCTGGCGGAACAGGAGATTTCCTGGGATCGGGTGATTGTGACCCTGGCGGACGAACGGTGGGTGGCGCCGACCGACCAGGACAGCAACGAAGCTCTGGTCCGCCGTCATCTGCTGACCGGCCGGGCGGCCAATGCCCGTTTTGTCGGACTGTGGAGCGGTGAGGCCTCTGCCGGGGCAGCGGAAGCGGCCTGTGAGAAAGCGATCGCCGCCATCCCGCTCCCATTTGATGTGGTGGTACTCGGCATGGGGCGGGATGGCCATATCGCCTCGATCTTTCCCGGTGCGCCGGAGTTGCCCACGGCGATCAGCATAAAGTCGGGGCGGCGCTGTGCCGCCATCACTCCTCCCAAGGCGGCCCATGGACGAATGACCCTGACCTTGGCTGTCCTGATCCAGGCCCGGGGAATTTATCTGCTGCTCACCGGCAAGGAAAAACTGCATACCTTTGAGGAAGCGATCGGCGCCGGCGACCCGATGGAGATGCCGGTCCGCGCCCTGCTGGCTCATGCCCGGCAGCCGGTTCTGGTCTGCTGGGCGCCGTGATCTCGCTTTTTTCTGCACATCTCCTTTGCTTTTTGTCCGAAATTGGTTTATCACCAATAGAATAGTTTTTTTGTTTTGTTATCATAGTGTTAGGTGATGTGAAGTGTTTTGTTTATAGTCTTTGCCTATTGGAGAAGGAGATGGGGCAGGTCATCAGGATAGATTGCCGGGGGTTGCAGTGTCCGCAACCGGTTTTACAGGCCAAGGAGGCTCTGGAACGGAGCGGTGTCGGCGCGGTTGAGGTGCTGGTTGACAATGAGGCGTCCCGTGGCAATGTCGAACGTTTTGCCAGGAGTCAGGGATATTCATCGGTGGTGACGGAGGAGGGCGGTCTTTTCCGGATCACGATCAGCAAGAGCGGGGATACCTCCCCGCCGGCCGGCGATGTCGATGTCTCCGCTTATACCTGTGCACCCGCCGCCGGGGAGCTGATCTGCATCGTGCCGTCCGATGTCATGGGCCGCGGCAACGACGAACTCGGTCGGGTGCTGATGCGCGCCTATATCAAAACGATCAGGGAGGTGACCCCCCTGCCGGCAAAGATCTTCTTTTTCAACACCGGTGTCACCATCACGGCGAGCCAGTCGGATCTCATTGAGCCTTTGCGGGAGATCGAGGCAAAAGGGGTGGAGATTTTTTCCTGCGGCACCTGTCTCGATTTTCTCGGGTTGAAAGAGAGGCTGCTGGTCGGCAAGACCACCAACATGCACGAAATCATGCAGTCCATGGCCAGCGCCGCCAGAATCGTGAGCCCCTGCTGATCGTATGCCTGCCGAAACCGGGTTCATCTATGCCGACAATGCGGCGACATCCTTTCCAAAACCGCCGGCCGTCGTCGAGATGCTGTGCGCCTTGCCGCAAAGCATCTCGCTCAGTCCCGGCCGCTCCGCCCATTTTTTTTCACTCCAGTGCAGTCGACACCTCTTCACCGCCCGCGAGCGGCTGGCCGAGCTTTTCGGCTGTCCGGACTCAAGCCGCATCGCCTTTACCGCCAATGTCACCGAGGCGCTGAACACGGCGATTTTCGGTCTCTGCGACGAGGTGCTGCGGCCCGGTGATCATGTCATCACCACCTGTCTCGAACACAACTCGGTGATGCGGCCCCTGCGGTATCTTGAACAAACGGCCAACATCTCCGTGTCCATGTTGCCACTGGCCGCGGACGGACAGGTGGCAGTGGACGCATTGCCCGGCCTGCTGCGGCCCAATACCCGGCTTGTTGTCGTCAACCATGTCTCCAATGTCACCGGCGCGATCGTTGATCTGGCGGCGGTGGGCCGGCACAAGGGCAATGCCCTGCTGCTGGTGGATGCGGCCCAGTCGGCCGGGGTTTTTCCGATTCATGTGGAGGAGATGAACATCGACATCCTGGCCTTTACCGGCCACAAGGCCCTTTTCGGCCCTCCCGGCACCGGCGGCTTTTATCTGCGTGAGGGCATCACGCTGCGGCCGCTGACGATGGGCGGCACCGGCAGCAATTCGGAACGGGAGATCCAGCCGGATTTCATGCCGGACCGCTATGAATCGGGCACCCCCAATACTTTAGGCATCGCCGCCCTGGGGGCCGGGGTGGAGTTTGTCCTGACGACCGGTCTGGAGACCATCAGGGCGCATGAGTTGGGATTGTGCCGTCTCTTTCTCGACGGACTCGGCAGCATGCCCCATGTCACCGTCTTTGGCCCGGATGAGGGAGAAGATCGCGCCGCGGTCATCTCCCTGCGGTTGCGGGGCAGAAGCGAGTCGGAGGTGGCCCGCATTCTTGACCGCGATTATCGTATCATGGTGCGGGCCGGGCTGCACTGTGCGCCGGCCGCCCATGCCGCTGCCGGCACTTTTCCCGCCGGCACCGTCCGTTTCTCCTTTGGCTATTTCAACACCGCAGCGGATGTCGAGGCCTGTCTCGCCGCCCTCGCCACCTTCCGAACCCCATGACCGTTGCCCCCATCCCGCGGGACGAGACCTGCGTCATCATCCTCTTTTCCATCCATTTTGTCCTGAAGGCGGAGCAGTTGCTGAAAAAGGCCTCGCTCGCTCACGACGTCATCCCGGTGCCCCGCCAGATCAGTTCCGATTGCGGCATGGCCCTGGCCTTTTCCTGCCGGGACGGCGCGCTGGTTGTCAAACTGCTTTCCGATGCCGCCATCCGCATCGCCGGACTCTATCAACGGCAAGAGACCGGCGGCTATGTGGCCATCGATTTGCCGGATGGCGTCTGCTGATCGTTTCTGGACCTCCATTAAATTTTTTTAAAGGTTTGACTCCCTGTCCGACAAGAGCCTTGCCGAAAAAAGCGAAAAGCGTCGGCAGAGCGGGCAGGGCAATCACTGCTGGTGCTTCTTTTTGCTTGACAATGGGGGACGTTCCGCTGTTTGCTGTAAGGAGTGAGCCGGTTTTCAGGTATGATTTGTGCAGACTGCGTCAGTATGGCTGAAATTCACAAAAAAATTTTTATTATGAAATGTTTGAAGTGGCTTGAGAGAGTACGGAAAAGCAGCCGCGGCTTCTCTGTGGTAGAGCTGATGGTCGTCATTGCCGTCATCGGTATTTTGGCAGCAGTGGCGGTGCCGAATTTTGCCGAATGGGCGGCTAACAATCGGCTGAAGGCTGCGGCTCGCACCTTATATACCAACATCCAGAAGGCGCGCCTTTTTGCCATCAAGGAAAATCGGCCCGTCTGTCTTGCCTTTACCACTGTTGTTTTCCCGGCCACTGGAGGAGGGTATACCGTCTTCGTCGATGACGGCACCGGCGGTGGTGTTGCCGGCAATGGGGTGCGGGATGGCACGGAGCAGGTTCTTGACACGGTAACGATGGACAACCGGACTTCGTTGGTTACGGCAGCTTTTACCGGTGGGGTGTCTTTTTTTTCTTACACGCCGAAAGGGGTGGTGGCCAGCAGTCGCCAGGGCAATGTCACGATGAGGAATAATCAACGATGGTACAGAATCACCGTCTCCGCCGGAGGAGGGATCAGGCTTGAAATCAGTTCGGATGGCGCTACCTGGGTTCTTTAATCAGGGGGGTGTTAACAACGGCACGTGCAGTGCACAGGGCTTCACCCTCGTTGAGGTGATGATCGCCCTGCTGCTTTCCGGTATTGTCATCGCCTCGGTTTATTCGGCCTTTCAATCCCAGCAGAACAGCTATCTTGCCCAGGAACAGACAGCGCAGATGCAGCAGAATGTTCGTATCGGCCTTGATATGCTGGTTCGGGACATTCGCCTGGCCGGTTACAATCCGACAGAAGGGGCCGGCAGCGGCTTTATCCTTGCCGATAATTTTAACGGTACGGCTGTGGCGACCAGCGCCACTCAGATTGCCTTTACCGCTGATCTGGACGACGATGGGACCATAGACACGGTGGCGCAGGATGCGGACGGTAACGGCACGATCGAGATGGCGGACATGGAGCAGATCGCCTATCGTCTGAACGGTACGAATCTGCAGCGGTATTCCCGGGTTACCGGAGCAGTTGTCTGGCAGACCATTGCTGAACATGTCGATAATATCGAGTTTCAGTATGTCCTCGATAACGACAGCGCGACCATCGCCCCGACTGCGGCGGAGATTCCCAGGATACGCAGTGTGCGGGTTTCGATTCTGGTCAGAACGGAAAATGCGGATGAAAACTTTACCAGCACCCAGACCTATCTGCCGGCCTCGAATGATCCGTTTTTTACGGAGGCGGCCGATCTGACCGGCACGATCTGGGGGCCTTTCACCGGCACCCCGACTGAAAACAACCGCCGTAGGCTGCTGAAGGTTACCGTCAACTGTCGCAATATGGGGCTGTGATTGCCGGGGGAAAGAGTGATGATGCAATCCGTCGGGAAAAATAGTGAGCGCGGCTTTACCCTGCTTGAGGTGCTGATAGCCGTCGCCATTTTCACCATCGGTATCCTGGCGGTCAATGCCATGCAGATCTCCGCCATTGGTGGTAATGCCACTGCCAATCGGGTCACGGAGTCGACCAACTGGGCGTCGGACCGGATCGAGACACTGCTTGCCTTGAGCTATTCCCACGCTGATCTTGATGATGATAACGGGGATGGCGCGGCCGGTTTTGGGGCGACCGGGGCAAACGCCGACGGCACTGCCGTATCGCCGGACGGCGCTTATACCATCTCCTGGAATGTCGCGGAAGACGATCCTTTTCCGGATATCAAAACAGTCAATGTCGTTGTGGAAAGACAGGTCGCCGGCCTGGCGCGCACCGTTACCATGACCTATGCGAAGTCAAATTCCATGTAATTGTGTTGCAAATGAACACCGTGAAAAATATCGCTGCCGATGAAAAGGGATTTGTCCTGGTCGCCTCGTTGCTGATTCTGCTCATTCTCGTCATCATCGGCGTTGCCGCGACCACCAACACCTCCAGCGAGCTGCAGATCGCTGGCAATGAAAAGGTGCATAAAGAGACCTTTTACGCCGCCGAGGGCAGTTTGGCGCTGGGGGTCGAGGTGCTGGAGCAGAATCTCTTTTGTCCGACGGGGTTCACATCGACCGGTGTAGATGACAATGGCGTGACGGTTGCCGATCTGGAAGGAACCATCCGGGTCTATGAACGAAACGGCAATAATATGATCCTTTATCAGAACCCCACTCCGCCTGCTGCCGATATCGGTGACACCACGAAAATGGATGTTGCCTTCTCCTATCCCGTTGATCCGGCATTCAATCTTGATGCAGTCGATGCCGCCGGCGCCTCCCAGGTTTCGCAACTCTATATCGGCGGCCGGACGGAAATGGGGCCGGGCGGATCCCTGCAGATGGCCGCCGGCTATGAAGGCAAGGGCAAGTCGGCCGCCGGCGGCGGGGTGCTGAAGCTCTATGATATCACCGCCGTCCATCGCGGCCAGGTCAACAGCGAATCGATCATTCAGATCGGCTGGCGCTATCCGGTCGGCTGGACCGGTAGTTGTAATTATTGAATAAGGATGGTTTCGTAAAAAAAAACTGGAAAATCAACCACAGAGACCACGGAGTACCCAGAGACAACTCATTGGCATTCAAAATATTTTCTCTGTGTCCTCTGTGCCCTCAGTGGTTAAAAAAATCTTTTTTACGATTTCACCAATGACCGTTTGTCAATTGTTGTGGCGGTGTTGTTGACTGTTTTTTGCATGAGAGGGCGGCTATGAAGCGTTGTGCGCGATATCTTGTCAGGGGTTTGCTGATTGCGGGACTGATTCTGCCGATGACTCCTCCTGCCGCCATCCGCGCAGATCCATGCAGCATCGGCCTGGGGGAGCCCCCTTTTCTCTCCTTCGGCGTGCGGGCCAACCTGCTTTTGATGCTCGACAATTCGGGCAGTATGCTCGATCTCGCTTATGTCGGCGCATCGGGGGAGTGTGTGGACAATTCGTACAGCCCTGCCATCCAGTATACCGGCATCTACAATCCGGACAAGTGGTACAAATGGACGGAAGGGGTGCAGCCCTGGAAGAGCGGCACAACCTATGCGGTGGGCGCCCTGGTCTATTCCGAGGGCATCTTTTACAAGGCGACCGCCGCCACCGGTCTTGCCTCCACCGGGGTGGAGATCGGTTTTGACACCCAGGTCACCTGGGCGCCGGCCTACTCGATCCCGGTCTGGCGGCATGGCACGCTCTACCCGGCCAAGAGTTTTGTCCAGTATGAAGGGCAGCTCTATTACAGCTCGGGTGGCGGCACTGCCAATGACACCGATCCGGCCGACGGGCTCGATATCTATGATGACACCGGGGTTGCCTGGGCTCCGGTGGAGTCGACCTGGCGCGATGGAGCCGCCTACCTTGTCGGCGCCATTGTCAGCGATGGCGGCATGCTGTTCAAGGCCACCAGTTCAGGCACCGCAAACGGCACCGGGGTCTGGGACGACAGCGGAGTCAACTGGAGCCGGCTCGATGAGGGCTATTTCGAGGAGACCGCCTATGCGTCAAGCGCCGATGCCGCTGCGGCCTTTCTCGCTGAACCGGGAAGCCCATCGAGCCATGTCGATCTTTTCGTGAAGATCGTCAGCGCCAGCGATGGGGTATCGGTGGTGCCGACCCGGGTCACCGCCTTTGCCGCCAAGGGGAATTTCCTCAACTGGGCCTCGTCGTCCAAGTTCGATATCCAGAAAAAGATTCTTACCGGCGGTAAATATGATGCGGATGCAGAGCGGCTCATCTCCCAGAGTCGCGGTTGCGCCAATCGCGGCTTCTTCAAGGAAGTGACCATGGCCGACGGCAAGGTGTTGACCCTGTCCATCGAGGGCTCGGATGAGGAGAACCGGATCGACAGCACCGATGACACGACCCGGATATCCGTTCTTGCCCTGAGCGCCAGCGGTTTTCTCACCAGCAGCCAGTACGAGGCCTGCCAGGATGCTCTGGAGGAGCTTCAGAAGGATGTTGTTAATCAGGGGCAGCTCAAGCAGAATATCACCGATTGTCTTGATTACGGCGGCACCAACAACGTCATGGCCGAGTCAAACGCCGCCTACAACCATGCTCTGCATGACTGCTGGTACTATTCAAAGCACGGTTCCTTTCCGGTCGGTATTCAGGATGTCAAGCGATCCTGCGAGCATATCTACGACCACGATATCCCGCCGGCAACCATTACAACGGACAGCACCGGCTATATCTGCAGTGGTGACTATGTGCCGGGGGTGCTCGACCATCTGCGGGACGGCTATATCGGCCGCTGCTGGGAACCGGCCACCATCCCGGCCGGCTGCGCGCCGGTGCCGTGCGGACCGCCGGTGGGAACCGGCGGCAATCCCCGCTGCGGCACGGATGGCTATATCTATGAATGCAGCGGCAATTACAATGCCAAAAAGGACGAGTGCAACAAGGCCTGGGTGCTGAAACTCATCGACGCCGACGGCCCCGGCCCGGGAACCTGCACGGCGGCGGACATTGCCTCCGCCTCGCCCGCCAAGTGGACGGATGATAATTTCAACAACACCGCCGATGAGTGTATCCAGCAGGCCATCGAGGATTACTGCGGCTACATGGCGATCCCGGAAGTGATCGATCCTTCCGACCAGGTTCTCGCTACCGGCGAATTCTGGAATATCCCGGCGGTCTTGATCGACTCCGGCGTCGCCTCCTTTTTCGGCGGCGATCGACCGCTCATCGTCATGAAGGGCTATCTCAAACAGACGACAAAACCGAAAGGCGTACTTCATGAAACCGCCGCTGATCTGCGGATCGGGGTGATGGCCTTTAATGCGGTCGGCGCGCTCACCGAATGCCAGGCAGCCGATCCCGGTAGCGCCATCGTCAAGTTCTGTCCAGACGACAACAAGGACGGCGCCCGAGTCATTGCCGATGTGCGGCTCGGCACCGACGTTTCGGTCAGCGGTTCCGGCACCCATATCGACGATGTGGTGAAACAGATCAATGATACCCGCGCCACCTCCTGGACGCCGCTTGCCGAGGCGATGTACACCGCCATCGGCTACTACACCCAGAACCCCGCCATGCGGCTTGACAATGCCGACTTCTCCCTTGTCAATCCCGTGATTAACTGGTGCCAGGACAACCATGTGTTGATCATCACGGAGGGCGCGTCAACGGCCGACATCAACCAGCAGGTGATCGATTTCGTCAACAACGCGCCGATCAGTGACGGCGATCAGGCAACTGACGCGAAATGCTCCGACGGCCTTGACGGCAGCACCTATCTCGACGATCTCACCTATTTCGCCCAGCATGCTGCTGCCGACCAGCTCTATCCGGCCGGCACCAGCCAGTTGCCCTCCGATGACGGCAGCCTGCACGACAAACAGAACATCACCACCCACATTGTCGCGACCGGCACCTTGCGCAATACCGGCGACAACGAATGCAGCCCGGACAAGATCATGCTGGAGGCGGCGGCCAACGGCGGCACGACCCTGATGGTCAGCGCCAATCCGGCGGAACTGGAGGCGAATCTGCTGGCAAAGTTCAATGAGCTGCGGCAACGCGCCTCGGCCGGTTCGGCGGCGTCGGTTATCTCCTCGGCCCGCGGCGGCGAGGGCGCCATTTATCAGGCTATCTTCTGGCCGGAGTTGAAACGGCTCGACAGCACCGGCACGGAGAGAAAAGTGGACTGGGTGGGTGATCTTCATTCACTGTTCGTCGATCAGTATGGTTTTATGTATGAAGATACCAATGGTGATCGCATCATGAGGCCAACCGAGGATCTCGATGGTGACGGCAAACTTGATGAGGATGAGGACGCCAACGGTAACGGCATCCTTGATGCCGGCGAGGATCTCGATGGCGACGGTCATCTTGATGTCCATGAGGACAGAAACAATAATGGCGTTATCGACGGCGACGACAAACGGGTCATCATCTATTTCGACAGTGTCGCCAACCGGTCGCGGGGCTGTTATAATACCTCCATTTTCGATACCGGTATCTGCACCAATGCCAGGGAGCTGCCGGAAATCCGCTACCTCTGGTCAGCCAACGACTGGCTGGCGAAAATCTCCAATCAACCCTTGTCCGGCGTTACCGTTCCTTATGACGCCGACGATGTCTATCACAACAGGGCCACCTATCTGTCAAACCAGCAGCGGCGCCATATTTTTACCTGGAATGATCTGGACAATGACGGAATCGTTGACCAGGCGGAAGTGCTGCCCTTTGTCGAGCGCGATGATGCTGGCAACCCGATTGATTGGACTGCTTTTGCCGTCAACAACCGCGGTCCGGTCGAAAAGGATTTTCAGGCGGCGGACAATGACGGGGTGCGTCGGATTATCCGCTGGATCCGCGGCGCCGACGAGGCGGGCAGCCGCAGCCGGGAGATTCCGGTCACCGACGGCAGCGCCACCTTCGCCACCTGGCGGCTGGGTGATATCATCCACTCGACCCCGATGACGGTCACCTCGCCGGCGGAAGGCTATCATCTCATTTATAATGATAAATCCTACGCGCAATTTTTCGCCAAGTATCAGAACCGGCGGCACATGATCTACATGGGTGCGAACGACGGCATGCTCCATGCGGTTAACGGCGGTTTCTACAGTGAAAAGGAGAAGAAATTCTGTCTGGCGCCGCTGGCCGCGGACGGCACCTGCAACGAGGTCGCCGTCAATGCGCCTGCCCTTGGCGCCGAGATGTGGGCCTATGTTCCATACAATCTGCTCCCGCATCTGCAATGCCTGACTGATAACGATTACGCTGGCGCCAACCACAAATATTACGTTGATCTGCGGCCCCGCATCTTTGATGTCAAGATTTTCAACGAAGAGCCGGCCTGCGCCGATATTAATGATCCCGGCTGCATCCATCCCCAGGGCTGGGGCACGATACTGGTAGGCGGCATGCGCTTCGGCGGCGCGCCGCTTGATGCGGCGAACGATCTCGGCCAACCCAATACCGACAACCGCCGCTTTGTTTCTTCCTATTTCATTCTCGACATCACCAATCCGGAAGCGCCGCCGCTGCTGCTCGGTGAGGTAACCCAGACCCTGGCGGATACGGATGGCAACGGCATGCCGGAGACGCCAGATTATGCGGATCTCGGCTTTTCCACCGTCATTCCCACCATGGCGATCATGAAGGATTACGGACCTGACAAGACCCACGGCACGGTCGATGACGCCAATGACTGGTATCTGGTGTTCGGCAGCGGACCCAGTGGCCCTGACGCCATGAAGGGGGTCAGTGACCAGAAGGCCAGGTTGAGTATTCTCTCCCTGAACAATCTGGTGAACAACAGCAACGAACCGGTAAAACCTTTGCGGATCAGCGCCGCCGCGCCGGCGCCGGACGGCACCATCATCCTGGAAGGTTCACCGGATGGCTTTGTCTCCGATCCCATTACCGTGGACTTCGATATCAATCCTTCGATTGAGAACTATAAGTCCGACGCCATCTATTTCGGCACCGTCGAAGGTGATTTCGATGCCACCGGCTCCTTCTGGGAGGGCGGCGGCCATCTCTATCGCCTCGTCACCAGAAAGCTCGATGCGACCGGCCGTTCCGAATATGGTCGGATCGATACGGTTGTCCCGCCCCTTGAGGCCGCCGAGCCGGTTACCACCCCGGCCGAGTGGCAGATCAAGCCTCTGCTCGATCTGAGCAGTGATGTGGTGGATGGCAATGGCAATACCCATCCGGCCCAGCCGATCACCGCCTCACCGGCGGTCGGCACCGATGGCAAGAATTTCTGGGTCTATTTCGGCACCGGCCGCTTCTTCGACGCCAATGACAAGACCGATGCCACCCAGCAGAGCTATTACGGCATCAAGGAACCGATGGTTTTTGTCGATCCTGCTGATTGCGGCAACAGTCTCAGATACTTTACCTGGGAGTCGGTCGAGCTTGCTCCCTCCGGCGCCGTTCCCGGTTCCATGGGACTGCTCAAGACCGATGAGATTCTTGTCCGGGAGTCGTTTTCCAGCACAACCTCGGCGATGACCTGCCTCGACGGCACCACCGCCTGTCTGCCGGCAAGCCTTGTCGCCGCCGGGACGACGACATTTAACTACCTCATTGATTATTTTGCCGGCAGCCGCCTCTGCACCAATCCTGATTACTTTGGCTACGCCGATGGCTGGTACCGTGATTTTTATCCTTACGCCAATCGTGAGCGCAACCTCGGCCAGGGCACCCTGCTCGGCGGTCTGCTGACCTTCACCACCTACCAGCCTTACCAGGATACCTGTCTGGCCGAGGGGCTGGCCTATCTCTACGGCCTCTATTACCAGACCGGTACGGCCTGGCATCTGCGCATTTATGGGGATTACGGGGTGGATCTGCTTGGCAACGTGGAGGCGAAAATGATGCTCGGCCGCGGCCTTGCCCTGACCCCGAACCTCTATGTCGGCGCCGGCGAGGATGACCAGACCGAAGGTGGGCCGAAGGTCTTTATCCAGACCAGCACCGGCGAGATCAAGGAGATTCAGCAGATGAATCTGCCCTATGCGACGAAGCCGGGCAAGTACAAATGGTATGAGTGGTAATTGCGGTCTCTGCTCTGCGGTGATTCTTTTTTGAAAGCGGCGCCTTTGGCGCTGTGGGTCAGACCCTGGCGTCGATTTTGGGCAGAAACCGTCCCCAGGTGAGGATTTTTTCATCCGCCGTCATCAGTGTTGCCGAGTTGTCGATGGCTGTGGCAACAATCATGCGGTCGGCGGAATCACCGTGAAAGGCGCGTAATTGCCCCGCCCGGAGCGCTGTTGCACCCTGCATGGGGATTTCGAGCAAACCTGCTTCCAGCAGGTCAAACCGCCAGATGTCAAGAGCCATGCGGAGAGCCAAACGTTGCTTTTCGATCAGCATGGCAATTTCCCAGAAACTGATCGTTGCCACGCCAAGTTGGCCTGTTGCCAGGAATTCGTTAATTGCCTGCAATGCGGCATTCCCCAAGCGGGGATTTCCTTCATCCAGCCAGATGAGAACGTGGGTGTCAAGGATCAGCATTATTCCGCGTCCCAGGTGATGTTCAGCGGGGCGATCAGGTCGTCCTTGCTCTCGATTTTCCCTTTATGCAAAGCAAAGAGGGACGCCGGGGCCGTCCGATAGGGTTTGAGGATGGAGACCGGCTTACCGTTTTTGGTTATGACGATTTCCTCGCCCGTCCGGTTCGCCTCGTCCATGAGTTGCAGGCATTTTGCCTTGAATTCCGATGCTTTGATTGTTTGCATGTTTCCCTCTTCTGTTGTTGTATTGGTATGATATGACTATAGTCATTACCATGGTCATCCGCAAGTTTTTTCTGGTTCGTCACCTTGATCAACGGGGATTGGTTGACAAAAATTGTCACTCCGGGGTGACAAAAAATGTCACTGACAAAATCGGCAACCGCTAAATTGCCGGAGACGAATGGCTGACAATTGTGTTGTGTTTTAATAGTACTGCATTATTTTTTTAGTGAAACAGACAGGTTATGGCTGTGGTGAAAATAATACAACAACTGGCACGGAACTGGCTTATTACAGAAAACAAAACGAGCCATCGTGTCATGGATGACAAAACACCATAACCCGGCATATTCTGCCAAGGAGGATCACTATGATGTCATTGTTGAAAAAAATGCAGAGGAACAACCAAAAAGGTTTTACCCTGGTCGAGCTCATGATCGTTGTCGCCATCATCGGTATTCTGGCCGCCATCGCTATTCCGCAGTTTGCGGCGTATCGGATCAGAGGGTATAACTCTTCCGCCCAGAGTGATGTGAGAAACCTCAACACGTCGCAGGCGGCATTTTTCTCGGACTGGCAGACCTATGGTCTAAGCCAACAAGCTCCTGGTGCAACCCCTGACGTGGCCCTTGCTGCGGCAGCTGGTGGCAACGGTGGTGGTGGTGGTATAATAAGTGTTGCCGTACCCGGTACCAGTTATCCCATCATCACCTCCGATGATAATGCTGGTACGGCAAGGGGGTTGATTGTCCCGATTGGCAACGGTGTTTTCGCGGTGGCGACTACTGACGCAGCAGCAGCACCGGCTCTGGCAACATCATTTGTTGCTGTCTCAAAACATCTCCAGGGTGACACTTTCTACGGGGTGGATGGTGATTCCACCGCAGTGTATCAGGATAGTTCAGCTGCTAATGTGAACACTGGGGTGGGCTATACACTCGCTCAGAACGATGAACCAGCTTCTACCCCTGCGCAAGATGATTTTGCTAACCAAAATGGCCCCAGTGGTAGTCTTTGGACTGTCAGGTAAGATGCTGCTAAGTCTTTTTCTTAAAGAGGAGCTGTCCTTGAGGGCAGCTCCTCTCATTTTTTCACAAGATAGATATGCACATGATGACCCCTGTATTACGCTATTCATGTTTGGATTTCTTGTCTTTCTGTTATATTGTGTAACCTCCCGATTCTTTTATGATCGTATTTCGTTCTGTATCTAAAACATATCATAAGGAAATTGGCGCCCCCGCGCATACCGCCCTAAAGATCCTTTCTTTTACTCTTAATAAAGGGGAAACATTAGGGCTCATAGGCGCCAACGGGGCAGGGAAGTCTACCAGTATCAAATTACTGATGGACTTTATCCGTCCGGATAGCGGTATGATTACAATTTGGGATAGTCCGCCGAACAATCCTGCCATTCGCTCCCGCATCGGCTATCTGCCGGAAACCGCCAACTTCCCCTCGAACCTCACTGTCCTCGATATGCTGCGCTTTACCGGCAGCGCTTGCAATATGCCGAAAGATGATATTCGCGCTGCCGGCGAGAAGTGGCTGCGTCGACTCGGGCTGTGGGATGATCGGAAAAGACCGTTGCGGACTTACTCGAAGGGGATGCAGCAGCGCGCCAATTTTGCCATTGCCCTGCTCAACGATCCGGAACTGCTCATCCTCGATGAGCCGATGAGCGGGCTTGATCCCATCGGCCGGGCTGACATCCTCGCCCTGATTACCGAACTGAAGAAAGAGGGCCGCACTATTCTCTTCTGCTCCCACATTTTAGAGGATGTTGACCGTCTGGTGGACAAGGTACTGGTGCTGCACAAGGGCAAAAAACTCTTTGACGGTGAACCGCATGCGTTGGCCCGGGAACAGGGCTGCGCCACCTTTGTCGAGGGGTACCTTCAGCTGGTCCAGGGGGTAGGAGCAGATGCCTAGAGGACTGAAACGGATTGCCGCGGTGGCCCGCCTGGTTCTGCTCGACGGCCTGCGCCGCCATGCTCTTCTCGGTCTGGTCGGCCTCTCCGTCGCCGCCCAGGTTGGCGCATTGTTCTTTTTTGACTTCATTCCCCGCGACATCGGCCGAGCCTCGGCGGATTTCATTCTCTCCATGGCCTGGGTCTCCGGCTTTATCTTTCTCTTTTTTCACGCCGTCCAGGTCATCGCCCTCGATGAGGAGCGCAAGGTCATCTATGCGCTCCTTGCCCGTCCTGTTGGCCGGGGCGAATATGTGCTCGGCATCTTTGCCGGCCTGACCATGCTGCTCATCTTGCTCAATCTGCTTCTCGGCGCACTGGGTTTCGGCACCCTGGTGATCATCAAGGGCCTGGTGAAACCGATGTATTTCAGTGAGTTCAGCATCCTCGCCTATTGCCTTTCCTGGCTTGGTCTCTTTGCCATGGAGCTGATGCTGCTCTCTGTCATTCTCCTTTTTTCCGGACTGGTGCGCGGCAGTTTTCCGGTGTTGCTCATCTCCCTTTCCTTTTATGCCATCTGTTCCGGACTGCCGGTGGTGCGGGAGTCGGTCAGTCAGCGGGCCGAACAGTTTGGCGAATTGGCCGGACTGGTCGGGCTCCTCAAGTGGATGACCGCCCTGTTCCCCGATTTTGACCGGCTTGACTTCAAGAACATGGTCACCGCTGCCGCCTCTCTGCCCGATCTTTCCCTGCTTGGGGTGAATTTCGGACTGACCCTTTCCTACACCGGCATCATGCTGTGGCTGGCCTGCTTTGTCTACCAGCGGCGGGATCTGCAATGAGCGCCGCCCGTTCGTCATTTTTGCTGCTCGTGCTCTGCGCTTATGGGCTTTTCTTTTCCATGCAGGAAAACCGTTTTGCCCAAAGGATCGAGCAGCTTGCCCCGCCCCTGCCCCCGCTTATTCAGCGCGTCGCCCTTGGTTACCTTCGCCAGCTCGGCGGCGAGATACAGTTCATCAAGGCCAGTGTCTTTTACGGCGGCGTCAAACCCGGACGTGATCCGCTCGAATACGCCGAACCGCTGGCCGCCCATTTCGCCGCCGCCGCGACGCTGCATCCCCATTTTGTCGATACTTATTTTTTGTGCCAGGCGACCTTGCCCTATATCAACCCCGAATACACAATGCAGGCGAATGACATTCTTGATATGGGGATGCAGGCCCTGCCGGACAACTTTGTTTTGCCTTTTTTTGCCGGGTTTAATCACTTTTATCACCTGAAACAGCCCCAGGAGGCTGCCCACTTGTTGAAAAGGGCCTCGGAACTGCCGAATGGTCCGAGCTGGCTCGCTCATCTGGCCAGCGTTTTGCGAGGGGAAGGCGGTGATATCTACGGCGGGTTGCTCTGGCTCAAGGCCATGCTGGCGGCGGAAGAAGACGAAGGAATGCGCGAGCGATACAGGCACAGCATCAGTATGTTCGAGCGGGCGGTCACCGTGCAGCAGGCCATTGACGCCTTCAAGAAACAGCGGGGCGATTACCCGCAGGAGCTTGGCGAGCTGGTACCCGCCTTTCTGCCCGTTCTGCCGGATTTCGAGCCGCCGTTTCAGCTCCGCTGGGAGTCGCCGACCCTTCGTCTGTTGCGGGAAAGCAAAAAGAACGAGGGGTGAATCCGGAAACGGAGCAGCTTCGGTGCATACGATTTTCCCTTGCAGATCAGGAATGGCATTGCTGTTTTGCAAGGAAAAAGCAGCGGCTTGAAAAAAAAAGGAGGGAGAAAAGCAAAAATAATGAATTGGCTGGGAGACAGGGATTCGAACCCCGATAAGCAGAGTCAGAGTCTGCTGTCCTGCCGTTAGACGATCTCCCAGCTCGGTAGAGCTTTTCTATTTAGATAATACGGGCTGAAAAGTCAAGGAAAAACGAGGCTGCGTTCTCTTTGGTTGCAGAGAAAACGCCTCGCTTTTGGCAAGAGTCGGTCCGTCCCGCCCGCTATTTTCTCCAGAACCTACATGATGATCAGCCCGGCATAGCCGACCACATGGTCGGTGTCGCCGCTCACTGCGCCGGAATCGGTGTAGCGGACCAGCTCCGTCTCTGTTGCCCCCAGCTCCAGGGCGGCGAGCAGGGCAACGGTGGTCGGCATGATGCCGCACATGGAGATGCGCTGGCCGGTGACGGTGGCATACAGCCCTTCCGGATCGAGGTTCTGGAGATGGCTCAGGGCCAGATGATCCTTACGGCTGGCCGATTGCCGCGGTTCGTAATGGGTCATGTCGGTGCTGGCCACCAGCAGAACCGGTTTTTGGTAAGCGCGGATCGCTCGGACCAGGGCCTTGCCGGTTGACAGGCAGAGGGAATAGGGGATATGCGAGATGACCAGGGGAACGATGGTGAGATTCTCCTGGAGATACTGGAGAAAGGGGACCTGCACCTCCAGGGAATGTTCGTAGCGGTGGGCCAGGTCATCCGCTTCGATCATGGGGTCGTCGATCAGGGCCGCCAGTTCCCGGTTGATCGGCACCCGTCCCAACGGCATGTCCCATTCGCCCTCATTCATCATGGCGATGGGGGCGCCGTGGCCGTGATGATTCGGTCCCAGGATAATGACATTCTCCGGAATTGCCACCTCGCTGAAGGTTTCACCGGCAACGCCGCCGGAATAGACATAGCCGGCGTGGGGGGAGACAACGGCGACGGCCTTTTTCTTTTCCCGTTTCGACCCGGGAATGAGATGGGCCAGGGTATTTCTGAGAATGTCCGGATCTCCCGGATAAAACTGATTGGCAACAACCGGTGACCGTCTCATGGCAATGCCTCGCGCAAAGGGGTTACATTTTCACCTGCCAGCTTGTCGTCCCATCCGTCTCATCCTTGATCTCGATCGTGAGGGCCAGGAGCTGATCGCGGATCTCGTCGGCCCGGGCCCAGTCTTTTTGCTCCCGCGCCTGCCGCCGGAGTTCGATCATGTCAGTGATCGTCTTTTCGTCAATCTCCAGCCCGGCCAGGATTTTTTGTTGTCTTTCGGTGATGTAGGCAACCGGATCCCGGCGCAGCAGCCCCATGACGCCCATTACTTCCCGGATCCTGTCGGCGCCGGTGCGGAGCAGTTTTAGGTCAGAGTCTGCCGGTTTGTCGGGCAGGGCCTGCCGGATGGTGTTCAGCGCCTTGACGACCTCAAAGACGTGGCCCATGGCCTGGGCGCTGTTAAAATCATTATCCATTGCCTGGGTGAAACGGTCAATCAGCGATTCGATTTTGACAATGTTTTTTTTGCCGGCAACCGCTTTTGCGTCGGCGTCGCCCTGTTCCGGCAATCCGGCGATTTCCGCCAGGCAGGTGTAAAGTCGATTCAGGCCGGTCTCCGCATCTTTCATCGCGGTCTCGGAAAAATCAAGCGGGGTGCGGTAATGGGTGGAAAAAACGAAAAAGCGCAGCACCTCCGCCGGATATTTTTCCAGAATTTCCCGGATGGTGAGAAAGTTGCCCAGGGATTTGGACATCTTTTCATCCTTGATGGTGACAAAGCCGTGATGGATCCAGGTGGAGACAAAGGGTTTGCCGGAGGCCGCCTCGCTCTGGGCGATTTCATTTTCATGATGGGGAAAGACCAGGTCCTTGCCGCCGCCGTGGATGTCAAAACTCTCGCCGAGGTACTTGCGACTCATGGCGGAGCATTCAATGTGCCAGCCGGGCCGGCCCGGTCCCCACGGACTGTCCCATTGCGGCTCCCCCGGCTTGCTGCTTTTCCAGAGGGCGAAATCCATGGGATGCTGCTTCTGTTCATTGATGGAGATCCGGGCGCCAGCCATCATGTCGTCGAGGTTGCGGCCCGAGAGGGAGCCGTAGGTGGAAAACTGTTCGACCCGGAAATAGACGTCGCCGCCCACCTCATAGGCATAGCCCTTGGCGATCAGATCCTCGATGATGGCGATGATTTCCGGAATATTCTCGGTTGCCTTTGGTTCGATGTCCGGCGGCAGATTGCCGAGGCTTGCCATGTCTTCATGGAACGCGTCAATAAAACGATTGGCAAGTTCTTCGGTTGTGGTATTTTGCTCCAGCGCGCGTTTGATGATCTTGTCGTCGATGTCGGTAAAGTTGCGGACATAGGTGACCTTGTAGCCGACATAGCGCAGATAGCGGACGATCAGATCAAAGACCAGAGTGGAGCGGGCATGGCCGATATGGCAATAGTCATAGGCGGTGATGCCGCAGACATAGAGTTTGACATGATTGTCTGCCAACGGGGTGAATGGCTCTTTCCGGCCGGTTTTTGTGTTGTAAATGGCAACGGTCATGGATGCTCCGCGTATAATGTGCATATGTCTGGAAAGTGTGTCGCAAAAAAATATCTTATACCCTTTTCGTGCAACTGAATCAACTATCGTTATTATTCTGACCGGGACACTCTGATGGAAAAAGTACTGCTGGATAAAAATCTGCCGAACGGCATGCGGGTAACGTTTTTTGATGAATCGAAAAAGGTGGCTGCTGACCGCTGGCTGGTCAGGATCCGCTGTGAAGCGGTTTTGACGCCGGCTGACGAGATGTTTCCAAACGACGCCGAGGCCGAGCTGCGGCTGGAGTTCATGGGAAAATATGGCGCCGGGGTACGCCATGTTATTGTCAAGGAGCGCAATTTTATCGATGAACGGGACCGTGATGCCGTTCGTGACGATTTGTTACGGCAACTGCTCGACAACGCCTTCGCTTATCTCAGCGGAGCACGCTTTCCGGGCAGCCTGCTGGAGAAGAAATTTGCCGATTTTCGGCAGGAGCGCGAGCTGGCCCGGCGCATGAGGGAACTGGCCGGGGATGAGGAAGATGAGGGCGGCCCGGCGGATTTTTCCTTCTGTTTCCGGGACTAGTTGTTTTTTTTCTTTGTTCTTGACAAAATATGGCGGGAAAAGCATAGTATTCTGTTTTATTTAAGCGGTATTTTGAAGATATTGTTTTGTCGGAATCGTAAAAAAAAAACGACGCTTCCGACGGGCGGAGTATTGTTACTCGTTGTTTTCGCTTTCCCGCCTGCCATGGTTTGCCGGTTTTTGCGAGACCATCATTGTTTTGGATAATTTCTTGTTTTTTTATGTGAAAAGGAGCGGTCATGAAGGTACTTATCAGTGATAATCTGGCCCCGGTGGGAGCGAAGATTCTGCAGGATGCCGGGCTTGAAGTCGACATCAAGACGGGAATGAGCCCGGAGGAGTTGAAAAAGGAAATCGGCCAGTATGACGGCCTGGTCATCCGCAGCGCCACCAAGGTAACCGCCGAAATCATCGAGGCGGCGGACAGGCTCAAGGTTGTCGGTCGCGCCGGCATTGGTCTTGATAACGTCGATGTGGCCGCTGCCAGCAAACGGGGTATCGTCGTTATGAACGCGCCGGATGGCAATGCCACCACCGCGGCGGAACACGCCATTGCCATGATGATGTCCCTGACCCGCAATATTCCCCAGGCAACCGCCCGGCTTAAGGCCGGCGGCTGGGATAAGAAAAAGTTCCAGGGCCGCGAAGTGACCGGCAAGACGCTGGGCATTGTCGGCATCGGTCGGATCGGTGCCATTGTCGCCAACCGGGCCCAGGGGTTGCAGATGAAGGTGATCGCCTATGATCCGCACATGCCGAAAGACCTCGTTGACAAGCTGGGGGTTGAACTGGTCAGCCTGGAGGATCTCTGCAAACGGGCGGATTACATTTCCGTGCATGTGCCGTTGACCAAGGAAACCAGTAAGCTGATCGGTCCCGATCAGTTCAAGCTGATGAAAAAATCGGCCATGTTCATTGACTGCGCCCGCGGCGGGGTTGTAGACGAGGCTGCCCTCTATGATGCATTGAAGAATAACGTGATTGCCGGTGCGGCCCTCGATGTCTTTGAAAAGGAGCCGACCTCTCTGGAGACGACGCCGCTGCTGGCCCTCGACAACTTTATCTGCACCCCCCATCTGGGCGCGTCAACCGCCGAGGCCCAGGAAAATGTCGCGGTGACCATCGCCGAGCAGATCGCCGATTATCTGCTCAATAATACAGTGGCAAACGCGGTGAACGTTCCCTCGGTCAGCGCCGAGGTACTCTCCAAGGTGCGGCCATATGTCACCCTTGCCGAGATGCTCGGCTCTTTTCATATGCAGATCGCCAGAGGCAGCGTGGAAGAGGTCAACATCGAGTTCAACGGCGATCTCGCCGAGATGCAGACCGGTCCAATTACTGTTGCTTTTCTGAAGGGGCTTTTTACCCCGATTCTCAAGGATGCGGTCAACTTTGTCAATGCGCCGATGATCGCCAGGGAGCGTGGCATTCGGGTGATCGAGTCAAAAACCGCGGATTCCGATGATTTTACCAATCTGCTTTCCGTGCGGGTAAAGACATCGGAGGATGAAAACGTGCTGGCCGGCACCGTGTTCGGTAAAAAAGAGCCGCGTCTGGTCCGCCTCAACACCTTCCGGCTTGAGGCCCTGCCCGATGGGCCGATGCTGTTTGTTTACAACCGCGACGTGCCGGGTGTTATCGGTTCGTTGGGTGTGACGCTGGGGAATTTCGGTGTCAATATCTCCAGGATGACGGTCGGCCGGGAATCGGGTGAGGGTGATCAGTCCCGCAATGTCATCCTCCTCAATACCGATACCCTGGTCACCAAAGAGCAGTTGGAACGCGTCAAGGAGCTGGCCAATATCGACAGCGCCATGGTGCTTGATCTGAGCTGATTATTTCGATGGGTGAATTGATGGACGAGGCGGAGAAAAAATGTCGATGCGCCGGCGGTAAGATGGTGGATGGCAAATGTGTGATGCCGGAGGTCACCTTTGCCGCATTTGTCATGTCTCTCAATACCTCGGCTCTTTTTCATCTTGGCGAGATCGCCGATCCGGCAACCGGGGTGAAAAAACTCGATCTTGTCCTGGCCAAACATACGATCGATACCCTCAATGTCCTGAAAGAGAAGACCAAGGGGAACCTGACCGAGGACGAGGAGAATATGCTCGGCAAGTTTCTCTATGATCTGAAGATGCGTTATGTGAAGGCGCAGTCGTAAATGGAATCCGGTCTCCTGCGTCTTGCCGCACCGGCCAAGGTCAATGTCTTTCTCCGGGTGGTCGGCCGCAGGCCGGATGGTTACCATGATCTGGTCACCTGGATGCAGAAGATCGACCTGGTCGACCATCTTGACATGGAAAGGACAGCAGCGGGCATTACCCTGCACTGTCCTGACTCGGCTTTGCCGGAGGGCGAAGGCAATTTGGCCTATCGGGCGGCCCGGCTTTTTTTTCTGAAGACCGGGGTGACCGGCGGCGTGGCAATCACCCTGGAAAAACGGATCCCGGTTGCGGCCGGTCTCGGCGGTGGCAGCAGCGATGCGGCCGCGGTATTAAAGGGGCTGCGGAGCCTGTATCCTGGGTCGTCATTAACTGATGCGGAGATGCTGGAGCTGGGGCTGGCCTTGGGCGCCGATGTTCCTTTTTTTGTCTCTGAACTGAACTCGGCGCTGGCAACGGGGGTCGGCGAAAAGCTTGTCCCCAGAGAGCCCCTGCAGGGCTGTTTGGTTCTGCTGGTCAATCCCGGTTTCCCGGTTTCGACAAAATGGGTCTTTGCGCAGCTGGACAGCGGCTATGACGGCAGTTTTGCGTTGACAAGGCCGGACAATACATTTAAAGTATTCGCCTTGCCGGGTAAAGGGCGGAGGGAAGCGATCGGTAACGACCTTGAGTCGGTGACGGCGGGTCGTTATCCGGAAATCGAGGAAATCAAATCGTTGCTGACGACAGAGGGGGCGGATGTCGCCCTGATGACCGGCAGTGGACCGACGGTTTTCGGTCTTTTTTCGAATCCGGCAAGGGCAGCGCAATGCCGGGACAGGCTGCGGGAAAGATACCCGAGCGGGGTATTTCTTGCGAAACCCCTCACGTCATTCTGAGTGACGCTTTGTGTGAACTGGGGCGTCGTCAAGCGGTAAGACACAAGACTTTGACTCTTGCATTCGTAGGTTCGAATCCTGCCGCCCCAGCCATTTGCATTTTCTTTGACAATCAGCACTCATTGTCGGAATCGTCAAAGCCACGATTTCGACTGGCCGTGCTTTGTGGCTCGATGCTTTCACTTTCCCGCCTGCCATGGTTTGCGGGTTTTACGAGACCATCACTTTTTTTTGATGCAATCGCAAAAAAAATATATGTTGCTTCCGGCCGGCGGCGCGCTGAAGGAGGCACAACGGAAAGAAGACGGACGGTATCATGGGCAGCCTTAAAGACATCATGATTTTCAGCGGGAACGCCAATCGGCCTCTGGCTAAAGATATTTGTCAGCATCTGAAAATGGAACTCAGCAAGGCTGATGTCAGAAAATTCAGCGACGGTGAAACGTATGTTGAAATAGGCGAAAATGTTCGTGGTAAGGATATTTTTGTCGTCCAGCCGACTTGTACCCCGGTCAACGACCATTTAATGGAACTAATTCTGATGGCCGATGCCCTTCGCCGTGCATCGGCTCGCCGTATTACTGCGGTCATGCCCTATTACGGGTATGCCAGGCAGGACCGCAAGGTAGCGCCCCGGGTGCCTATTTCGGCCAGGGTGGTCGCTGAAATGCTGATGGCGGTCGGCGTTCGCCGCGTGCTGACCATGGATTTGCATTCCGGGCAGATACAGGGTTTTTTTAATATTCCGGTTGACAACCTTTATGCCGCCCCTGTTCTTCTGCGCAATATTTCGCAACTTTTTGCCGGAAAAGAGGTTATCATGGTTTCCCCGGATGCCGGTGGTGTTGAACGAACCCGAGCCTTTGCCAAAAGGCTTGATGCCGGACTTGCCATCATTGATAAGAGAAGGGAAAGGGCGAATCAATCTCAGGCAATGAATGTCATCGGCAACGTTGCCGGCAAGCATGCCGTTCTCCTTGATGACATGGTTGATACTGCAGGAACATTGTGTCAGGCTGCTGAGATTCTTGTCAAGGAGGGTGCGAAGGAGGTTTATGCCTATTGCACCCATGCGGTTCTTTCCGGTCCGGCGATTGAGCGTATCTCAAACTCCTGTATCACGAAGCTCTTCGTCACCAATACCATCCCGTTGACAAGTGCGGCGCAGCAGTGCAGCAAGATCAGCGTCCTCTCCGTTTCAGCCCTGCTGGGAGATTCGATACGCTGCATTCATTCCGAGGATTCGGTCAGCTCGCTGTTCGTGTGACGGGAGTGGCGCTGGAGAGAAGTATGCATTTCGAGGAATGAGGCGTACTTGGGGACGCCGCAGTGACGAGATACTATGCAGCAACGAAACAGTTGGCGACTTTTTGCGGCGCCATCAAATGTTTGAAGTGTGTTACAGGTCATGAACACTCGTTATTGAGTGTATGAAAAGAGTTTACCGTTTGAGGAGGAGTAAATCATGATACAGATCGATGTATCTGCTCAGGTGAGAAAAAATTTTGGTAAAGGTGCTGCGCGGACGTTGCGCCGCTCAGGTAAAACTCCAGCGGTTCTGTATGGGCCGAAAAACGAACCCGTGTCCCTGATTCTTGACACCCATTCCTTTACCCAGTCCCTGCTCCTTTTGCAGAGACGGAATGCGGTATTAAACATTGACATTGATAACGAGGTCGGCCAGGAAAAGCGTCATGTTGTAATCAAAGAGATCCAGGTCGACCCGATCTCGAACAGTCTTGAACATGCAGATTTTTATGAAATCGACCTTTCCGCTCCGGCGGTTTTCACTGTTCCGGTCAAATATCACGGCAAGGCCCGTGGTGTCGAGATGGGCGGCGATATGAGCGTATTCGTCAATCAGGTCAAATTGAAGGGGAACCCCCTTGATATTCCTGACGTGATCGAGGTGGATGTCGCTCCTTTGGGAACGAATGAGCAGTATACATGTCAGGATTTGCCGTTGCCAGCTGCCGTGACCCTGGTCGACAAAAAAGACAAGGTGTGCGTTGCGGTCAACGCTCCAGTCAAGGCTGCCTAAGTTTTGTAACTCGTTTCTTTCGATTTTTGGCCGGGAAGAGGTGATCCTTTTCCCGGTTTTTGTTTGTCTGTTCCTGCCTTGCCCCGTTTCCTTGGCTGATGTCGTCCGAGTTCGCCCCCTGCGGCAAGCTTTTTCCGGTTTTGGCGGAACGTTACTCTTTCTGGTGTTCTATGTTTCTGGTGGTCGGATTGGGTAATCCGGGCAGACACTATCAACTGACCCGGCACAATGTCGGTTTCCTCTGCGCGGATTATCTCGCCGAATTGCTGCGTGTTGATTTTGTTTCAAGCAAGTGGCAGTCTGAGGTTGCCCGCGGTGTTGTCGAAGGCTGCCAGGTGATTCTTGCCAAACCGCAAACCTACATGAACAGAAGTGGCAGTGCGGTTCAGGCTCTTGCCGCTTTTTATAAGATCCCTCCGGAAAAAATTATCGTTATTCATGATGATCTCGATATGGCCCCGGGGTGTCTGAAAGTGGTTGTCAACCGCGGGGCTGGAGGGCACAACGGGATACGTTCACTCATTTCCCATCTCGGCTGTCAAAGCTTTATCCGCATCAAAATCGGTATCGGCAAGCCGATCGATGGGCTGGATGTCGAATCCTATGTGTTGCGGGAGTTGTCCTCCGATGAGCATGTCATGCTGGTGCACATGCAAAAAATTGTTGCTGATGCGGTGTCTCTCATTGTCAGCAAAGGGGTTGAGGCGGCAATGAACCGGATTAATTGTCTCAAGCGTCTCGTTGTGGATAACACCCCCTGACTGTCCGGCTGTCTCCACCCTGTCACCATGTTCGGCACCTTTCGAACGATTGTTTGCCAAAAGCGACATGACATGGTAATATAATACATTATGTATTGAAATGCCGGAGACGTGAAAGACTCGTCATCAGCCGGACTACTACCCATTCGCCCTTGAGGCATTTCTGTGCCATCACGCTCCACGGCGATTGATCGACTGTTTGCGAGACCGTCTAACATTGTTGTGCCGTTTTTTTTAAATTGAGGCAGGCAAGGGGGAAGGTGTGTTCAATAAAGGCGATATGGCGGTGTATCCCGCCCACGGTGTTGGTGTCATCCAGGCGATTGAAAACAGACTGGTCGGAGATCGTATGCAATCTTTTTATGTCATGCGGATCATCGACACCAGTATGGTGGTCATGATTCCCACCTCCACCAGTGAAAACGTCGGCCTGCGTGGTATCATCTCTTCTGCTGAGGCGGAAAGGGTATTTGATATTCTGAAAGACAGGGATGTCGAAATCCAGTCGCAGCCGTGGAATCAGCGTTACCGGCAGTATATGGAAAAGATCAAAACCGGTTCTGTCTATAAGATAGCCGGCGTGCTGCGTGACCTCTATCTGCTGAAAGAAGACAAGGATCTCTCTTTCGGGGAGAGAAAGATGCTGGATACGGCCAAAAGTCTTCTGATGAAGGAGATTGCCCTCGCCAATAAGGTGCGCGAGGATCAGGTCGAAAAAGACATTGAACGCATATTCGATAACTGACGGCGCGCCTTGATTGTCGCGTTTTCGCCTGCTTTCCGGTTGGTTTTTTTCGATTGAGTCATCCAGATTCGCAGTTCATGCGACAGAAGAATCTCACTCTTTCTGTCCTGCCCACCCAGACCGGCAAACGACTCGATCACCTGCTGAACGATCATCCCGGATGTGCCGACCTGACTCGTTCCCGAATTCAACAGCTTATCCGGGGCGGGAATGTCCTGGTCGACGGTGAAGTGAAAAAAACCGGATATCGACTCCGTGGGGGCGAAACGATTCATATTGTTCTCCCGCCACCCGAGCCTTCTTCTCTTGTCCCTCAGGATCTCGATCTTCTCATTCTTTTTGAAGACAACGACGTCGTTGTTGTCGCGAAACCGCCCGGACTCGTTGTTCATCCATCCCATGGACATGGTAGCGGCACCCTGGTCCATGGTCTGCTTCATCACTGCTCCCACTTGTCCGGAAAAAGCGGCCTGATACGACCGGGAATTGTCCATCGTCTGGACAAGGATACCTCAGGCGTGATGGTGGCGGCAAAAACCGACATCGCACATCAGCGGCTGGTTGAACAATTCAAAGAAAGAACGGTACAAAAAACCTATCTGGCCATTCTTGCCGGTGTCCCGAAAGACAAGTCCGGTCGTCTTGTCACCATGATCGGACGTCACCCTGTTGATCGGAAAAAGATGGCGGTTCTTGAAAGGGGTGGGCGTGAAGCGATCACCAACTGGCGTGTCCTTGAGGAATTCCCGAACGGTTTTTCCTTTGTCGAGGTGCGGCTGGAAACGGGCAGAACACATCAGATTCGTGTTCATATGGCGTATCTCAGCTGCCCTGTCGCCGGTGATCCGGTCTACGGGGGTAAAAAAAGCAACATTCCGGCGCCTCTGATTTCCCGTCAATGTCTGCATTCGCACGTTTTATCCTTTCGCCATCCGATTAGCGGCTTCCCAATGTCATTTGTTGCCCCCCTGTGGCCGGATATGGAGGAGGTTCTGCACCTGCTCCGAAATCCTTAGCATTTTCCGTCAGCAGCATCCTGGTCGGCGTTATGGTTATCCTCTCTTTTAACGGGAATCTTGTTGATCTGCTTCCCCGACGCTATGGGCGCGCATCGGTTCTTTCCGTTGATCTGCAGCGTGAAGCCTCTGTCAAGGATGTCGTTGAATCTTTCGGTGTGCCGCACCCGGAGATCGCAAAGATAGTGGTTGATGGCATTGAGGTTGATTTCGCGTGTCGAGTCCGGGGTCAGATGCACATCGAAATATATCCTCTTTCCCCGGCAACCGATTTTCTTTCTCCATCAATGCTGCGTCCGCAGCCTCTTTCTGGATATCGTTTCATTGCCGATACCAATGTGCGGAAATTGGGGGTCTGTTTGCGTCAACTCGGATTCGACACCATGCTGGCAGATGGTTTGCGTGACAACCGGATTGCCGCCATTGCCGGTTGTCAGCGACGTATTCTCCTGACCCGTGATCGTGGATTGCTGAAACGGAAAATCGTCGAATTCGGTCATCTTGTCCGGGAAAAATCTCCCCCGGCCCAGCTTCGGGAGGTGGTCGCTCTCTATGGTCTGCGAGGTGCGATAAAGGCGTTTACCCGCTGCCTTCGGTGCAACGGAATGCTTGTGCCGGTCGAAAAAAAGGAGGTGCTCCCCCGTCTTCAGCCCCTGACCAAACTGTATTACGATGTGTTTCATCGGTGCAGCAGTTGTGGCCAGGTATACTGGAGCGGTTCCCATCGGGAGAAAATGGGTAGGGAGCTCGACGATCTTTTATCTTGCGACGAAACGAGAGAAAAGGGCTTTCCGGCTGACAGGGAAGAGTAATGCGCGGCAAAAAAAAGGGGTTCAGGTGGAATCCTGAACCCTGGAAAAATGGGGTGAGCGATGGGACTCGAACCCACGACCGTCGGAGCCACAATCCGATGCTACCACCAGCTGAGCTACGCTCACCGTCCAATCTGTTATGCTTTTTATGCTAACAGCGGGGATTTATAATATTTATTTCCCCCGCTGGCAAGGTAAAAGTGCGGTACCCTAAAAAAAGGTGATTCCCTGTCAGTTGCCACAAAAAAAATCATTCGGTTGCCATGGCTGATTAAAACTCCCGGTTGCAGTGTTTGCAGACCTTTGCCTGTTTTTTGATGATCTCCTGACAGGCCGGGCATTCCTTTTTGAAGTTTGCCTGCAGTATCCGGTCGATGGCCAGGTTGGCGTTCTGCTCTACGTCGGTGTTGGCGAAGGTGTGATTGCGGATCGGATCAATGCAGTCAAGATCATTCATGTCAACGAGGAGCTGACAGGCCCGTATCCGTCCCTCCAAACCGGCGCATTCATCGAGAATAAGCGTCAGCAGGGGCTTCAGGTCATGCTTTTCAATGCAACCGTTTAATTCCTGCAACGCCTCTTTCTCTTTTTGGTAACGGACATTCTGTTTGCGAAGGGTCTCCGGGTCGATGATGCAGCCGGTGAAGGCCTCCCTGCTGCCGACCATGATCAGTTCCCCTTTTTTTTCACCGGGGAGCAGCATGTAACGATACGAGCCGGCATGGCCGTATTGATCTTCGATATGTTTCCAGCCGCGTTCATAGATGGGACACTCATCATTGAGGCAGATAAACATGACGTCGCATCCCCAGCCGAGACCGTCACCGATATGAAACGGCGGTGTCTCGCAACAGGAAAGCCGGGTCTTACAATGGGGACAATAATGTTCTTCTTCGGCATATTTGATACACGCGTCATAGGTCAGCATCGGTTAGAAACTCCTTTTCTTAATAAGGATATGGTTAGTGTGCAGGATGTCATAAAGTGCATCCGCCCGCTGCTTGGGCTTTCTCCGGGGCGGGTATGGTTGCCGGAACAGGGACAATGTCTGTTCTACGGTTCTTCCGGCGATTGCGGTACCGTGCATATATCCGTGGACCCGGATAAAGGAATAATAGTTCGTCAGCTGCCGAACTGCCGGTCGTCAAAAGGGTAGGCGAGGGCCAGCAAAAGCAACAGGAGTATATAGAGAAGAATGTCAGGAATATTTTTTTTCATGTATGCAAAATAACGCAGAAAACGGCGGAAATCAACCCGGTGAATGGCCATTCATTTTTTTTGAATGTAAGGGGAAATGGGTTTTGTTGTGTAACATATTGAAATTGTAATTTTTTGTTGGTATAATTTTTTGTTTTGGTTTGACCGGAAAAGAAAAGCGATTGACTTTTTAACTGTGGAAAAGTAAATAATTTGCCTAATTACTGACCTTGTTGGGGCATTTCGCCAAGTCTTCCAGATGAATTCCTGATGGATATCACCGTGGCCCTTCCTGTGCGCGAAAGTCGTGGACACGGGGGGAGCCGGTTCGCTATGAGTACAGACGGTTAATGTGAAAATGGATTCAAAACACAGTTCGAGATATGCCGAATCAGGCGTTGATATTGACAAGGGAAATCAATTTGTCAAGAATATCAAACCGTTGGTTGCAGCTACTTTCCGGCGTGGGGTGTTGACCGACATTGGCGGCTTCGGCGGGCTGTTTGCCATTGGTGGTGATCGTTTTTCCGATCCCGTCCTGGTCGCCTCCACTGATGGGGTCGGGACAAAATTAAAAATCGCCAGTCTTTGTAATATTCATGACACTATCGGCATTGATCTGGTCGCCATGTGTGTCAACGATATTGTTGTTTCCGGTGCGCAACCCTTGTTCTTTCTTGATTATTTTGCCATCGGTAAACTCGATCTCGATGTGGCGACAGCCGTTGTCAAGGGTATTGCCAAGGGCTGCGAAATCGCCAAATGCTCTCTTATCGGTGGCGAAACCGCCGAAATGCCCGGTCTTTACCATGGCGGGGATTATGACCTCGCCGGTTTTGTTGTCGGCATTGCCGAGCGGGACAAAATTATTGACGGTTCGGAGATCAAGGTCGGCGACAAACTCATCGGGCTCGCTTCCAGCGGTATTCACAGTAACGGCTATTCCCTGGTGCGGAAAATCTGTTTTGAAGAGCTTGGGTTAACCGTCTCTGATCATGTGCCGGAACTGAACGCCACCCTCGGTGACGAACTGCTGAAACCGACCCGGATCTACGTCGAACCATTGCTGAACCTTTTCAAGAATTTCAAGGTGCGCGGCCTTGTCCATATCACCGGCGGCGGTTTCACCGACAATATTCCCAGGGTGCTGCCAAAGGGAACAAAGGCCTGTATTCGTCAGGCGAGCTGGCCCATGTTGCCGATCTTCAGTTTCCTGCAGGGAAAAGGCAGGATTTCCGCTGAAGAGATGTATCGAACCTTCAACTGCGGTATCGGCATGGTCCTTATCGTTGATTCCCGTATCGTTGATGACGTTTCCCAGCAGCTGACCGCCCTCGGCGAAGTCCCGTACGTAATCGGCGAGGTGGCGGTGAAGCGGGATGATGAAGAAGCGGTCGAATATCTTGATTGATTCGGCTTCTTTTTTGTTTCTTGGCCGGATTTTTTGAAGCCGGTCAGGGCAGAGGCAGAGTGAGCAGAAAACAGGCGCCTGTCTGGCTGGTGTCGTCATTATCATCCACTCTGATCTCGCCGCCATGACTTTCCACCAGCTGCCGGACAATGGCCAGCCCCAGTCCGGTGCCGTTTTCCCGGGTGGTAAAAAAAGGCTCAAAAATTAAATTTCTGTGTTTCGGATCGATCCCCGGACCACTGTCCTGAATGCGGATCTCGGTTTTTTCCAGTCCGTTTTCAACGATTTCTTCCGCTGCTATGGTAATGACGCCGCCGTTCTCACCCATGGCGTTTCTGGCGTTTCCCATCAGGTTAAGAAAGATCTGTTTGATCTGGCGGGCGTCTCCCCAGCACTCAAGATGCTCAGGGATGTGGACTGCCACCTGAAATCGCTCGTCCCACTCCTTGCCCTGACGAAGCAGATCGATGGTTTCCTCGACGATGCCGGGCAGGGAAATCCAGTTTTTTTCCGGAACAGCCGGTTTGGAAAACTGGAGGAACTCACTGATGGTTCCCTCAAGGCGATCACATTCCCGGACAATAATCGTCATCAGGCTTTTTGAGGCTGTTCCGGGCGCAAATTCTCCCTCCAGCACCTGGGCTGCCCCGGAAATGGCGGCCAGTGGATTACGGAATTCATGGGCGATACCAGCGGCCATTTCCCCGATGGCCGCCATTTTTTCCGACTGTCGGACCTGTTCCTCCATCTTTTTGATCACGCTGAGATCCTGCATTGTGTAAACCCGGCAGTTGGTGCAATCGCCGGGCATGTTGAGCCTGGTCCACGAATAACCCACCGGAATTTTTTCTCCCCCCTTTTTCTGCAGAGAGGTCATCGGCCGGAGAGAGTCGGTTTTTTCGGTGGTCAGCTCAGGGAAGATGCGATCAAAACTTTTTCCGAGCACCTCCATTGCCCCATAGCCGGTGATGACGCCGGCGGAACGGTTGAAGGAGGATATCCGACCATGAGAATCGACGGTGATAATGCCGGTGGCGATATCGTCGAAGATCTGTTTGTAGAGCAGGGCCAGGCGGTCAAGGTCGCGGGATGCTCGGGAAAGTTCGGCCTCGGCCCGGTAAAGGCGTTCTGAGAGAAAGGAGCTGAGCAGGGCGACGAGAAAGAAACTTACCCCCCGGATGGCAAAGAAATGCATAGCCACCCGGATGCTGGTAACCGGTGAGGCACCGCTGCGCAGCAGGGGATCGACATGGTTGAGGTATTCGAGCAGGAGTATGGCGCCGTAGCTGCAAGTGGACAGAGCGGCCAGCAGCAGGGCGCCCCGACGAAAGAGAATCATTGCACTGCTGATAATGGGCAGAAAATAGAAGACCGTGAAAATGGATTCACTGCCGCCGGTAAAAAAAACAATACAGGTGGTCAGGCCACAGTCAATGATGATCTGCACATAGGCGAACCGCTGGGCGCAGGGGATGATCTTCAGCAACAGGGCGGAGATGATGGTGAAAAGGTAGGTGACGACAAGAAACCAGATGATGCTGGTGATCGACGGTAGAACGATGTCATGTTCCTTGCCCTGCAGAAGCAGGGTGAGGCCGAGAAGACTGGTAATGATCACTACCCGCAGAAACAGTACCCAATGCAGCTGGTTTTTCAGGTGGTAGTCCGTGGTGGCCCTGCTGGTAAAAAGTGTGCGGATTTTTTCGAGTGTCACGTCAGGCCCCCCGGTTTGCTCGCCGACCTGTCAATTTTTTTGAAGTTCAACCGGAGGGTGCGCTCACTGGATGTCATATTTTTTCACCTTGTAGCGCATGGAACGGAAACTGATCTTCAAGAGATCGGCAGCCTTCATCTTCGAGTTTCCCGCCTTTTTCAGGGCAAGCTCGATCATCTTTTTTTCAAAGCGGTTGGTAACCTCCTCCAGGCCGAGATCGTAGAGTTCCTCCTCGCTGGCCAGGGTGAAGATCGTGTCGGAATGGGCCGGTTGGGCTGGTGGTTCCTGTTTTCGATGAGAGGAAATGGTCAGGCTTTCAGGCAGGATGAGGTTGGAGGTTGACAGGGCAACCCCCCGTTCAATGATGTTTTCCAGTTCCCGGACATTGCCGGGAAAATCGTAATTCATCAATACCTCCATGGCATAAGAGGAAAGCTGCTGAACATCTTTTTCAAAAGTTTTCGCGTATTTTTTCAGAAAATAGTCGACCAGCAGGGGGACATCACCTTTGCGTTCCCGCAGGGGCGGCATGCGGATGGGAACGACGGCCAGTCTGTAGAAGAGATCCTCGCGGAACCGTTTTTCCAGAATCTCCTGTTCAAGATCGCGATTGGTTGCTGAAATGATCCGGACATTGACCTTGATGGTTCGGGTGTCGCCGACCCTTTTGAATTCCCGTTCCTGGAGGACGCGCAGCAGCTTGGTCTGCACCATGGGAGTCAGTTCGCCGATTTCATCGAGAAAGACGCTGCCGTTGTTGGCCAGTTCGAACAGGCCGATCTTGTTCGTGTTGGCACCGGTAAACGAACCCTTGACGTGGCCGAACAGCTCGCTTTCAAACAGACTTTCCGGAATGGCGTTGCAGATGATGGGGACGAAATTGTTGTCCGCCGCCTTGCTTTTGCGGTGAATGGCCTGAGCAACCAGTTCCTTTCCGGTGCCGGACTCGCCGACGATGAGGACATTGGCATGGGTCGGGGCGATCCGGTCGATCTGATCAAAGATTTTTTTCATCTCCGGGCTCTGGCCGATGATGTTGGGAAAGTCGGAATGGAGGTCCTGCCGCGCGTCGACCGCCTCGGCCGCACCGCCAGCGTTCCTGATGGCGGAATGGATGATCGATTTGATTTCGTCGAGCTTGAACGGTTTGGTGATATAGTCATAGGCGCCGTATTTCATGGCCTGAACCGCATCTTCCGGCGAGGCAAAGGCGGTGATCATGACAAAGGGCAGATCGGGCTGGATCTGTTTGACCTGACCGAGCAGTTCGAGCCCGCCCATTCCCGGCATCCGGATGTCGGAAATGACCAGGTGAATCTCGTTCTCTTCGATAATCTTCAGCGCCTTTTCGCCGTCCTGGGCGGTTATCGCCTTATATCCTTCTTTTTCAAGAAGGATTTTCAGGAACTCGCGCATGCTGAGTTCGTCATCAACAACAAGTATTGTGGGCATGATCGATCAGTGGTAATGTGAATGCTGCTTTGGGTGACAGCAACGGTTTTGTTCCGCTGCGGGTGGCGGACACACGAATCGTCCTGGCCGATCCATCTCGGATGCGACGGTTGTCCTCAATCGTAGCAGGTTTTCCTCATACTGACAAGCAACAGAATAACCTTCGGAGATCATGGCGAAAAATCTCATCCTTTTCGGCATTCTGCTTATTATTGCCGGTCTGTTGTGGCCTGTGCTGAGCAAACTGCCCTTGGGCCGGTTGCCCGGCGACATCATCATCCGTCGGGGCGGCCTAAGCCTCTATCTGCCGCTTGGCACCTCAATCGTTATCAGCATTATTCTCTCGCTGCTCTTCACCATTTTCCGCCGGTAACGAGGCTAAAAGCTCGGCGATGTGACGGCGTAGCCCGGCAAAGGTCGGGACGGCGTAGATCGAGCTGCGCAGAGTCGCCCCGTTTGCCATCCCTTTGAAGTATTTCCCGGCGTGATTGCGGACTTTTCCCATGGAGCATTCCTCTCCGGAAAAGCGGGCAATGAGTTCCAGGTGACGGGACAGGGCCTGGAGGCGAAAACGGGGGGAAACGATCCTGTCGGTCTCCCTGAAGACCCAGGGCCGGCCAAGAGCGGCTCTGCCGATCATCACCCCGTCGCAGCCGGTTCTGGCCATCATGGCGAGGCCTTCGGTCCTGGCATGGATGTCGCCGTTGCCGATCACCGGAATCGAGACGCTTTTTTTGACTTGGGCGATCACCTGCCAGTCGACGGTTCCGGAAAAACCGTCACTCCAGGTCCTGGCATGGATGGTGACCGCGGCGGCGCCCGCCTCTTCCGCCATCCTGGCAAAATCTGGTGCGGTGACGGACTGGTGAGTCCAGCCGGAACGGAATTTCACCGTCACCGGTTTCTCGGTGTTCGCCACCACCGCCCGGATGATTTCGCGGGCCACCTCCGGTGTTTTCATGAGGGCGCAGCCTGCCCCTTTTTTCACCACCTTGCGAACCGGACAGCCCATATTGATGTCGATGCCGTCAATGGCAAGGCCGGCGAGCATGGCCGCAGCCCGGCCCATGACATCAGGCTCCTCGCCAAAGAGCTGGATGATCACCGGTCTCTCCTCATTCACTGTTTCAAGCATCTCCCATGTTTTATGTTGGTGATAGGTCAGGCCGTGGGCGCTGATCATTTCCGAGAACACCAGACCCGCCCCGTATTCCCGGCAGAGCAAACGGAAGGGGAGATCGGTGTACCCGGCCAGCGGCGCGAGGATAAAGGGATTGTCGATGGTGATGTCGCCGATTGTCAGCGGGGTGACCGGCTGGGGGAAGGGCGGCGTGTCGTTTCCCCCCTGGAAAGACGGGCGGCTTGCAGTCGTACTGGGTGTTTTCATGGATTTTCTGCTGGAGTGTTGCCCCGGAACATAGTAATATGTTCATCCTTGTCCCACCATGTCGGTCAGACAGGGATCTGTTTCCCGCCTGCATCGATCACTCAACCAGGAATATGAGCTTAACCGGACGGAGATGTCATGACTTTGCGATTAAACCCGAACAACAAGGAATTGTCCACCACAGAGCTGCAGGCTCTCGCGGAGATGAGAAAACGGTGCGCCCGCCGCATTCTGCTGTCAACCTCTCTTGCTGCGTCAGGTCATCCCGGCGGCTCTCTTTCCTCGCTTGACCTGCTGCTCGTCACCTACGGTCTGATGAACCATCGGCCGCAGGAACCGCGCTGGGGCGGGCGTGACCGGGTGGTCATGAGCATCGGCCATATCTCTCCCGGTGTCTACAGCGTGCTCTGTGAATACGGCTATTTCAGCGAGGCGGATTTTCTGACCGGTTTCCGGCGGGCCGGCTCCGGCTTTCCCGGCCATGTGGAGAAGATCGTCCCGGGGGTGGAGTGGGACACGGGTAATCTCGGTCAGGGGCTGTCCACCGCGGTGGGCATGGCCATGGCCATGAAGCTCAAGGGCCAGCCCGGCCGGGTCTTCGCCTTCATGGGTGACGGCGATCTCCAGAAGGGGCAGGCGGCCGAGGCCATGCGTTTTGCCCATAAATACCAGCTCGACAACCTGATCGGCATCGTCGACCGCAACCATCTGCAGATCTGCGGCAGCACCGAGGAGGTAATGCCGAGCGACATCCCCGGCCTTTTCGCCTCCTGCGGCTGGCAGGTTGAGCATCTTGACGACGGTCATGACTGCGGCAGGATTTTTTCTGCCCTTGCTCCTCTCTGCCGGGGAGTTGGCGCTGCCCAACGGCCCACCGTCATTATCGCCCGGACCGTTATGGGCAAAGGCATCTCCTTTATGGAGAACCTGGCCAAGTACCACGGCTCCCCTCTGAAGGCGGAACAGCTCGACGCCGCCTGCGCCGAACTCGGGGTGGAAAACGACTTCGTCCAGTGGGCCGAAAAACGCAGACAGCCGGTGTCCACGGCCACCCGCCTGGCCAACACGGTCTGTTATCCGACGATTGCCACCGGCACGCCGGTGACCTACGCGGCCGGCACCAGGACCGACTGCCGTTCCGCCTATGGCACCGCCCTCCATGATCTGGCCAAGGGCAACAATGTCCCCGGCCAGACGCCGAAGGTTGTCGGTGTTTCCTGCGACCTGGAGGGCTCGGTGAAGATGGGCGATTTCCGCAAGCACATGCCTGCCGCTTTTCTTGAGACCGGAATCCAGGAACATCACGCAGCCACCATGGCCGGGGCCATCAGCCGCGAGGGCATGGCGACCTTTTTCAGCACCTTCGGGGTGTTTGCTGTTTCCGAGGTGTACAATCAGAACCGGCTCAACGATATCAACCACACCAACGTCAAGGTGGTGGCCACCCACCTCGGCCTCGACGTCGGCGAAGACGGTCCCACCCATCAGGGCATCGATTATATCGGCTTGATGCGCAACTATTTCGACTTCCAGGTTTTTCTGCCGGCTGACCCCAACCAGACCGACCGCGTTGTCCGCCATGTCGCCTCATGCCCCGGCAATTGTTTCGTCGGCATGGGACGTTCCAAGATGGATATGATTCTCGCCGTGGACGGCACTCCGTTTTTCGGGGGAGACTACCAATTCACCCCCGGCCGGGGCGACTGGGTGCGGCGCGGCGGCCAGGGCACCATCATCTCCTGCGGCAGTCTCAGCAACAATGTCATGGATGCCTGGCGGATGCTGAGCGACGAAGGCATCGAGGTATCCGTACTGCTGATGGCCTCCATCATTCCTTTTGACCGGGAGAGCGTGCTGGCAGCGGCACAGGACGGGCCGATTCTCACCGTGGAGGACCATCATGTCGATACCGGCCTCGGCGCCATGGTGGCGACCATGCTGGCTGATGAAGGGATGCCCTGCCGTCTGCAGCGGCTCGGGGTAACGCGCTACGGTTCTTCCGGCAAGCCGGCGGATCTCTATGCCGCCCAAGGGCTTGATGCTGCCGGTATTGCCCAGTCTTTCAAAAAAATGTTGGGAAAATAGGGAAGCACACCTCGCGAAGATTGTCGGATAAGACCAAAAAAAACGCCGGATCATTTTTTATCAATGGTCCGGCGTCTTTTTGGGGTCATCATTGACCGGATTGTCCGGTCTGGGACGTTGCCGGAGGATCGGCCGGTTGCTCGGCCATTTTTGTCTGGGGGTGGGAGAAGCGATAAAAGAGCTGCACATACATGTCTTCCGCGATGTGCTCGGCAATTTCCCGCAGCGCCTCCCGTTTCTGCATCTCGGTGGTTGCCGCATCCCCGCTGGCCGGAAAGGATTCGTGCCAGCGCTGTTCCTTTTTTCGCAGAACTATCGTCCCATTTTCCCGTTCCTGCAGGGAAAAACTGAAGACGACCTGGGCCCGAAGCTCCACCGCCCTGTCCCAGGTGCCATAGGAGAGCCCCGGAAAATCAAGAGAATCAACGGTGCCGGTCAGGATGTAGTCTGCCTGTTCCCTGCTGCTTGCCAGAGTGAAATGGGGTGATTTTTTCAGCCAGCGAAAAAGGGCCTGGGTGATTTCCGTCTGATAACCCAGTTCGCTGGTCTGGTTGCCCCACATCTCAACAGAGAGGGCAACCGCCTTGTTGTTGAAATCTTCACCTGCCTCGACCTTGCCGGCATAGGGATGTGAGTAGCCGCACCCGGAGAGGGAAAGAGCGGCAAGAAACATCAGGCCGATGACTGTAAGACGTGTGCTGTTCCGGCAACGCATAGGTGGCTATCCTTCACGAAACAACGATGTTGATCAGCTTGTTGGGTACGATGATGACCTTGCGGATCGTTTTACCATCGATGAATTTTTTTATTTTTTCATCGGCCAGGGTTTTTTCCCGGACCGTTGCCTCATCAGAGTCTGCAGCAATCTGCAGTTTGCCGCGCATTTTGCCGTTGACCTGCACCCCGATGATCACCTCGTCCTGGCGGGCGGCTTCCTGATCGCAGGAGGGCCAGGGCGAGAAGGCAAGTTCGGTTTCGTGGCCGGTGCGCTGCCACAGTTCCTCGCAGAAATGGGGGACCATCGGCGAGAGGAGAAGAAGAATTGCCTCCACCGCCTCCTTGATAACCACGTTTTCCGGTCGCTCCGTCTTTTCCCCGGTCAGCGCATAAAGGGTGTTGGTCAGCTCCATCACCGCACTGATGGCGGTGTTGAAGTGGAATTTGTCGTTTATATCGCTGGTCACCTTGTTGATCGTCTGATGGGTCTTGCGGTGCAGCTCACGACCCGCTCCGCTGAGGTCGGCCGGCACCGTTGCCGCGGTGCGGCAGAGCATGTCGAGATTGTCGGCAATGAAGCGGTACACCCGATTGAGAAAACGGTACGCCCCCTCAACGCCTTGATCGCTCCACTCCAGATCCCGCTCCGGCGGGGCGGCAAACAGACTGAAGAGGCGGACGGTGTCGGCTCCGTATTTTTTGATCAGGGCATCGGGATCAACGACATTGCCCTTTGATTTGGACATTTTAGTACCATCTTTGATGACCATGCCCTGGGTCAGCAGGTTGGTGAAGGGCTCATCGATGCCGAGATAGCCGAGGTCACGAAGAATCTTCGTGAAAAACCGGGCATAGAGAAGATGCAGGATGGCGTGTTCGACCCCACCGATATACTGATCAACCGGCAACCAGTAATCGACTGCTTCCCGTCGCAATGGTCCGGTGACATGATCCGGGCAGGCGTAACGGGCGTAATACCAGGAGGACTCGACAAAGGTGTCCATGGTGTCGGTTTCCCGTCGGGCCGGGCCGCCGCAGCGTGGACAGGAAGTTCGGTAAAAGCTCTCCAGGTCATGGAGTGGGGATTTTCCGGATTTTTCGATAACCACATCGGCCGGTAAGGTAACGGGCAGATCCTTTTCCGGCACCGGTTGCACCCCGCACTGCCGGCAGTGAATCATCGGGATCGGCGCTCCCCAGTAACGCTGGCGTGAGATGCCCCAGTCGCGCAGCCGGTAGGTGACCCGTGGCCTGCCGAATTTTTTTTCCAGGCTCGCCTCGGTGATTTTTTCTTTGGCCGCGGCGGCAGAAAGTCCGGTGAAAGGCCCGGAATGGACGAGAAAGCCCGGTCCTTCATAGGCCTGCTGCATGGTTTCGGGGATGAGCTCATCTGCTTCCGGCTGAACAACGACCTGGATCGGCAGCCCGTACTGGCGGGCGAACTCGAAATCGCGCTGGTCATGGGCCGGTACCGCCATGACCGCGCCGGTACCGTACTCGGCGAGCACGAAGTTGGCGGCATAGATCGGTAGCCTGTCCCCGTTGAAGGGGTTGCGGGCATAGAGGCCGGTAAAGACTCCTTCCTTGGCCAGCTCATCCTCCGGATTCTGTCGTTGCCTGGCAATGCGGGTTCTGGCGGCAAAGGCGGCGACCTGCTCTTCCTGTTCCGTGCCCTGCACCAGTTCCTGCAAAAGGGGATGGTCAGGGGCAATGGACATGAAGGTCGCACCAAAGATGGTGTCAGGTCGGGTGGTGAAGATGGTCAGCGTTTTTTCCGACCCTTCGATGGGAAAATCGATCTCAGCTCCGGTGCTCTTGCCGATCCAGTTGCGCTGCATGGTCAGCACCTTCTCCGGCCAGCCCGGTAGTCGGTCGCAATCTGCAAGCAGCTCTTCTGCGTAATCGGTGATTTTGAAAAACCAGCCGTTCATCTCCCGCGGCAGGACACTCTCGTCGCAGCGCCAGCAACAGCCGTCAATGACCTGCTCGTTGGCCAGCACGGTCTGGCACTTTTCACACCAATTGACGGTGGTCACCTTGGGATAAACCAGCCCTTTTTCATAGAGCTGGATGAAAAAGAGTTGTTCCCAGCGGTAATAGTCAGGGGAACAGGTCGCCAACTCGCGATCCCAGTCGTAACTGAGTCCCATGCTGCGCAACTGGTTACGCATGTATTCAATGTTCTCGTAAGTCCAGCGGGCCGGATGGGTATTATGTTTGATCGCCGCGTTCTCGGCCGGCAGACCGAAGGCGTCCCATCCCATCGGATGGAGGACATTATACCCCTGCATGCGTTTAAAGCGGGCCACCACGTCGCCGATGGTGTAATTGCGGACATGGCCCATATGGATGCGGCCGGAAGGATAGGGAAACATCTCCAGGAGATAATATTTCTTCCTGCCGATCTCTTCACTGACTTGAAATGTTTTTTCGGTCAGCCATTTTTGCTGCCATTTCGCCTCGATGGCGGCAAAGTCATAAATGGTCGTGTTCATAAAGTGTACTGTCAGGGATGGAGTTGTCTGGGTTAATAATGCCGCTGTCGAATCGCCCCAAGACGAAGCAAAACCGGAGGCAGTCTGTTTGTTATTTAGGCATCGGCGTCGGCATGGGAGGCGCCAGATTCTCGAAACTGGTGTACTTGCCGAGGAAGGCAAGTTCCACCGTGCCGGTGGGGCCGTTCCGCTGCTTACCGATGATCAGCTCGGCAATGCCCCGTTTCGGATTGTCCTCCGCCTTGTTGTAGACCTCGTCGCGATAGATGAAACAGATGACGTCCGCATCCTGTTCGATGGCCCCGGATTCACGCAGGTCGGAGAGCTGCGGGCGTTTGTTCGGCCTGCTCTCCAGGCTGCGATTGAGCTGAGAAAGGGCAATGACCGGGATATTCAGTTCCTTGGCCATGGCCTTGAGTGACCGGGAGATCTCGCTGATTTCCTGTTCCCGGCTGTCCGCCCGGCCGCGCATGAGCTGAAGATAGTCGACGACGATGAGGCCGATGTCATGTTCCGACTTGAGCCGACGGGCCTTTGCCCGCATCTCGAGAACGGAAAGGGCAGGGGTGTCGTCGATGAAAATGGTGGCATTGGAGAGCTCGCCCGCCGCCCTGGTCAGCTTTGGCCAGTCGTTGTCCTTGATAAAGCCGGTCCGCAGATCATTGGAATCGACCTTGCTCAGAGAACAGAGAAGACGCAGACCGAGCTGAGCCTTGGACATCTCCAGACTGAAGACGCCGACCGCAGTGCCGTGATGAAGGGCGGTGTTCTGGACGATGTTCATGGCCAGGGCGGTTTTGCCCATGCTGGGCCGACCGGCCAGGATGATGAGATCGGCAGGCTGAAGGCCGGCGGTCATACGGTCGAACTGGTCATAGCCGGTGGGTACGCCGGTAATCAGTTCCTTGCGTTCGGCCAGGGTGGTGACCCGTTCAAAGGCATGGGTGATGATTCGGTTCAAGGGTTCAAAGCTGGCGCTGCCCTTGTCTCTGGCAATCTCAAAAACCGTCTGTTCAACCTCGTCGAGGAGTTTCTCGATATCGTCCTGTTCCTCGTAGCAGCGGCCGGCAATGTCGGTGGCGGTGGCGATGAGTTGGCGCAGGATCGATTTTTCCCGAACAATCCTGGCATAATGGACGATATTGGACGCCAGGGGAACGAGGTCGGTCAGCGAGGCGAGGTAGGCAGGTCCACCACTTTCGGCGAGGCTGCCACTTGTCTTGAGATAGTTGGTGACGGTAATGAGATCCTGCGGCTCATTTTTTTCAAAAAGAGCCAGCATGGCTTTGAAGATCAGCTTGTTGGCATGAAAATAAAAATCATCCGGGCTGAGAATATCGATGGTTCTGGCAAGAATCCCCTGCTGCTGCAAGACCGCGCCCAAGACACACTGCTCCGCCTCTTTGTTGTGAGGAGGGATGCGGTGGCTTGCTGTAAGAGATTGTTGAGGTATCATCGTGTACGATCAAGGCGACAGGTGCTGCAGCCATTTGGGTGAAACAGTATACATACGCAGCAAAGGGCATGTTTCACGAAAAAAGCCGACATCGGGAGTTGGCGGCATTTAAGGTGTAGTGGCTGTTTGCCTTGCCACGCGAATCCTCTCTCTCCCCGGCTCATGCCGGTCCGCGGACCGAGTGACGCGCAACGCGGAAAACCGGAAAACCCGCAGCGTCCGGCGGGTTTTCCGGTCAGCATCATCTGCTGAACTTCTTTTCCTTTATTCACCGCTGGTCAGCGGCACGATCTCAACCTTGATTTCCGCCATCATCTGATAACCGGTCTTGCAGGGAACCATCGTTACCCCCAGGGTCTTGATCGGCTCATCGAGTACTATTTTTCTTTTGTCGATGACAATGCCGATCTCAGCGAGCTTCTCGGCGATATCAGCGGAGGTGACCGAGCCATAGAGCTTGTTTTCCTCTCCGACCCGCTGTTCGATGACAACGGTGGCGCCGGCGATCTTTTTGGACAGCTCTTCGGCCGCCTGCCGTTCCTGCTCTTTGCGGGCCCGGATGGCGCTCATTTCCTGTTCAAGGATGGCGCGATTCGCCTTGGAGGCGAGTACCGCTTTGCCCTGGGGCATGAGATAGTTGCGTCCGTAGCCCGGTTTGACTTTGACAATATCACCTTCCTGGCCCAAGGTATCAATCGTTTCCTTCAGTATCAATTCCATGTTTCTACCTTTTATGAAGAGGGAACATCACCTGCCCGCAAAGACCATCAGGAGGTTTCGTTCCGTGATTTACGTAAATCAAACCACACATCAATCAGACCGGCAATGGCGAGAAAGATGATGCCGTATGCCTGGACGAGGATGAGTGTGTAAACAAATACTCTGAACATCCAGGGAACCGCCCATCTGTTAAACAGATTCGACAGGACGGCAAGTCCCTGAAAAAAATATAGAACCGCGGAAATCAGCACCCCATTCAAACAGAGTTTATTGAGCGCGGGTATCGGCAACAGCAGACCGAGTCCCGAGACAATCACCACCCAGACAAGCTGATCAGGCAGCTTCCACTGGCCAAAGGGCGGCCAAGGGGAGAGAACATCGTTTTTTTTTCTGATCAGGGCATCGCCCAGTACCATATTGATCCAGACCGTACTCAGAATCGTGATCAGGATAATTGCCGGGAAGATGACCGGTATGATCGAACGAATTCTGAGGAAGGCGGCTTCGAGCTGCACCAAGGTATCAGCGGAGATCTCCGAACTCTGCTGATATGCCGTGAATGTCTCTGTCAAGGACGAGTCAATCGCGGCGAGAACCTGTCTGTAAGGGTGAGCGTGCTCAATAATACCGTACAAAGCTGCACCGATAATCCAGGTTGCCAGCAGCACCAGGCTACCCGTTGTTCCGGTGCGAAAGACGCTCTCTTTTCCCCGGATCGATCTGGCCAGAGAAAAGGCCAGAGGGAGAAAGGAGATCGACAGAATGAATCCCGGCAGGGCGCCAAGCGCGATGCTTGCCAGACCGGCGCCGATCAGTCCCTTTGACAGCAGTCCGCCTCCCTCTCTTTCTCCGCGGACAACAAGCACATAAAAAACGGGAAGAGGAATAAACGTCCTCATCCAGCCCAGTTCCTCGAATATGGCAGGAAGAAGCAGCAGTGTCGTGAGAAGAAAAAACCTCAACAACTCATACGGAAGGCCCGGTCCTGCCATATCTTCCTTACATATGGGGGCCGGTGTACGGCAGCAGAGCAATCTGCCGGGCCCGCTTGATCGCTTCGGTCAGCTCGCGCTGATGCCTGGCGCAGTTACCGTAAATACGCCGGGGAATGATCTTGCCCCGTTCGGTGATGAAATTCCGCAGAGTTTTGACATCCTTATAATCAATGACAAGCTCCTTATCCGCGCAAAAACGGCATACTTTCCGGCGATGAAATATCTTTTTCTTTCTCATGATTGCCTCTTCGGTCGTATTATTCTTCGTCGTTGGATGCGTCTTCTTCCGCATCGTCAGTGGCCCGGGCCGACAACGCTGTTTTCACCGCCTTGTTCGGATCGTAGACTTCCTGGAGCTTGATCGTCATGAACTTCAGGACGTTGTCGTCAATCTTGAAGATACGCTCCATTTCCGCCACCGCCGAGGGGACAGCGGCATACTCGGTATAAACGTAGTACCCCTGCTGTTGTTTGTTGATGGGGTAAGCGAGTTTTTTCAGGCCCCAGTTATCGACATTGATAATGATGCCGTTTTCCTTTTCGATGATCTCGGCGGATCGCTTACTGATCGCCTGGATCACATCCTCCCCGACACCGGGGTTGATGATAGATATGGTTTCATATCTGCGCATTATGTCCTCCTTGTGGACTTTTGGCCCTCTTCCGTTGCCTCTGTCAGAGAGCAAGGCAAGACGTTTTGACGGCCGGTTTCCCCGTGAAACCGGCAAAATAAGACGAATTTGATACCATGATCGCTATGGTGGTGTCAATTAAAAAGGGCACATTTCACCTGGCTGGTTTATCGGTCAATCAGGCATCCTGCTATCGCCTGATCGGCCCATGACCTCCCGCCAGTAGTCCGCCAGACTGTTTTCGTCCAGCTCTTCCAGTCGCTTGCCGGCCCCGGCGATTCGTCTTTCCATTTCCTTGAAGCTCCGAACAAAGTTGTTTACCGTCGTCTGGAGGCACTCTTCCGCGGCCAGCTCATATTTTCCCGCGATACGGGTCAGTTGAAAGAGCATGGTGCCCAGTTTTTCATGAATCATGACCCTGTCTCCGGCGGCAATGGCGGCCAGCAGTTTCTGCTGGCTGCGTTCCAGGCTGTCGACCAGAGCCGGTGTATCGCGGCGGTCAAAACCGCGACGGCTGGTTCGGGCGATAATGCGCTGGGCTCGGATCAACGCCGGCAGGGATTTGGGTACGTCCAGTTCATTTTCCGTACTTTTTTTCGCCTTTTTTTCCTTCTCTTTAACCTTTCCCCAGTTTTTCCGCATCTCTTCATAGGAGTCAAATGTTACATCAGCGAAGACATGGGGATGGCGACGGATCATTTTGTCGATGATGGCCTGCAGCACCTCTGTGATGGTGAAGTGATCCGCTTCTTCGTAGAGCCGGTTGAGAAAGCCGATCTGGAAAAGAAGGTCGCCCAGTTCCTCGCGTACCTGCAGGGGATCATCACCTTCGAGGGCCTCGGAGAGTTCATGGCTCTCTTCGATAAAGTAGGGTTTGAATGACTGAACCGTTTGTTTCTGATCCCATGGACAGCCACCGGGTCCCCGCAACCGGTCGATGATATGAAGCAGTTCGGTGAATTTTTCGCCGATCTCGCTGTTTTTTTTCATGTTGTGTCAATTTTCCTTCACATTGGTGGTTGATTTTAGTAAAAACGGATGACGCAAAAAAAATGTCAATTTTCCTTGACGAAACGATACATTCCCTGTCAAGGTGCAATTGTCAGGTTTTTTTGTGCATCAGGAAGTTTTGCGCACCATAAACCCGCACTCCATGCGGGGAGACCGTCCTTTGCAGGGGAGCGCAGAAAGCGGCAGATTTTTGAGTGATGGTAAAATAAAACTATACAAAAAATCATTACTCCTATATCATGTTAATGAATTGAAAATGAATGGTTGTCAAACAACTTATTCCGGTATATAAGATGATGTAGGTAGTTATACCGATTAGCGGTCAAGCAGGCCGTGCAACGCACAATGTTTTTATGCCACAATCTTGCGAAGAGGTAAAGTGATGGAAGGCAAAAAAGACCAGAAGGCAGTCAACGAAAAACACAAGGATATTGCCAGAATCGATCAGGAGACAAAAAGAACCCATGGTTGGTATGTGCGGGTCCGTTATTACGGCAAAACACATTCCAAGTTTTTTTCGGACGGGAAATGCGGTGGTCGTTCCGCCAGTCTGCTGGCAGCCATTGCCTGGCGTGACGAGATCGAGGCCCGCATCGGCAAGCTGCGCACCAACAAGCACATTGTAACGGTCAGCAACACGACGACCGGCGTGGTCGGCGTCCGCCTCAACGACAAGCTGAATCGTTATGAGGTAAGCTGGGTCAATGCCGAGGGCAGGCAGGGCAAGACCTCCGTCTCCATCAGGAAACACGGCAAGGAAAAGGCCTTCAAGAAGGCCTGCGAGATCCGGCAGCAAAAGGAAGCGGAACGGCTTTCCTCCTGATCCATCAAAGATGGAGGATGATCTCCTCCGGTCTGGCGAGGAGGGCGCTGGCGCCGGCCCTTTGCAATTCATCGGCGGTCCGAAATCCCCACAGGGCTCCGAGGGGCAGCATGCCGGCTGAGACCGCTGTCTGCATGTCGGTTGCCGTATCCCCGAGATAGAGAATATCGTGTCCTGAAATTCCCAGTTTATCCGCGATGTCGAGGGCGCCTGCCGGATTCGGTTTTTTCGGCACATCCGGTCTGGCGCCGACGACATGGTCGAAACGATGACCAGGGAAAAAGGCGGCAACAATACGCTGCGTCATGGCATCCGGCTTGTTGGAGAGGATGTTGAGACTGAGTTCGCGATCGGCAAGGGTTACCAGCATGTCGTCCACGCCGGGATAGGTGCGGGTTTTATCACGCCAGTGGACCCCGTATTCCAGTGTCATTTCATGAACCAGTCGTTTCGTCAGCTCCGGGCTGCGGGCATGGTCCGGCAGAGCTCGGCTGATCAGCAGATCGATCCCGTCACCGACAAAATAACGGTAACGGTCAACCTGATGTTGTGGAAAACCATTATCACCAAGGACCCGGTTCATTGAATCGGCGAGATCTTCCAGGGTGTCCAGCAAGGTGCCGTCGAGGTCGAAAATAATCGCTTTGATGCTCTTCATGCGTGCAGTCGCCTTTGACTGATCATCTTTATGAGGATTTTTGGGGTCAGGCGTTGTCGTGCAAATTCCCGTTATCCCTTTCCCACTCCGGGTGGCCCGGAAAAATCACAAAATGAGGGGCCGTTCAATCTTTTGTTCTTGACTCCGAACTCTATCCGAACTATCTTTCACACGTTTTAAAAGGAAGAAGAATAAAGGTTTTGCGCGGCCTTTGACGGTGTTTTATCTACGTAAACGGCTCGTTTATGAAACCGGATTCAGTTTACCCCAGCACAGGTAAGATGTATAGAAGAAACTAAAATTGTATTCAAGGAAAGGAGGAGTTACCATGTCAATTTGTGTTGTTGGCCATTCAAATCCCGATACCGATTCCGTTGCAGCGGCAATTTCCTATGCGAATTACCTGAAGGCCCAGGGACAGGATGCGGTCGCCTGTATGCAGATCGACGCCGCCGCTCTTAATCCCGAGAGCAAGACCGTTCTTGCCAAGTTCGGCCTGAAGGCCCCGGAAACACTGATGGACGCAAGCGGCAAGAAGATCGCCCTGGTTGACCACAGCGATCTGGCCCAGGCTCCGGCCAATCTCGGCGCCGCTGAAGTGGTAGCCGTTGTCGATCATCACAAGATCGGCGATCTTACCACCAACAATCCCATTTATTTCAACGCCCAGCCGGTCGGCTGCACCTGCACTGTCCTGAACGAGATGTATAAGAACAGCGGCATCGCCATTCCCAAAGACATCGCCGGCATTATGCTCGCCGCCATCCTGAGCGATACCGTCAATTTCAAGTCGCCCACCTGCACCGATGCCGACAAGGCCGCTGTTGCCGATCTGATGAAGGTTGCCGGCATCAGCGACAAGGACTCCCTCTTTATGGATATGCTGAAGGCCAAATCCTCGGTTGACGGCATCCCGGCCAAGGATCTGCTGTTCCGCGACTACAAGGACTTCGACATGAAGGGCAACAAGGTCGGTGTCGGTCAGCTCGAACTGGCGACTCTCGATCAGGTGGCAGCCATTCGTGGCGATCTTATGAAAGAGATGGAGAAGGTGAAAGCCGAAGGCCGTCATTCCGTCCTGCTGATGCTCACCGACGTTGTCAAGGAAGGAACCGATCTCGTGGTCCTCTCCGACGATCCGGCCCTCATCGAGAAAGCCTTCAACGGCAAACTGGCCAACAGCTCCATGTGGATCGACGGTATGATGAGCCGCAAGAAACAGACCATCCCCAATCTGCAGAAGGCCTTCGGCTGCTAAGTCCTTTTTTTTCGCAGAATCAGAAAATGCCGTGTTTCCCGAAAAGGAGAACACGGCATTTTTGATGGAATCGTAAAAACTGGAAATTAACCACAGAGACCGCAGAGCGCACAGAGATAACTAATTATAATTAAAGATTTTTTCTCTGCGTTCTCTGTGCGCTCTGTGGTGAAAAAAGACTTTTTACGGGTTTGTCATTTTTGTTTTAAGCCCAGCCGAATTGCAGATGGTCTCGCAAAAAAAAACGCAAACCATGGCGGGCTGGCAAGTGAAAACAACGAGTTACAATTTCTGTTGCCTTCCAACTTCCAGGATACCGGAGCGCGAGGCTGAGGGGGTCGAAAAACGTTTCTTTTTAATGTACCAGTTTGCTGTCGCGGCTGTACTCAAAAGAATCGTCATGCTCCGGGACATGGCAGAGCAGGCAGATATCCGCCGCCGGTTTGGCGGCGAGTTTCTGGTTGGTCGGATCGCTGGTGTGGAGCAGTGCCGGGCCATGGCATGACTCGCAGCCGACGTTGCGCAGGTTCTCGGGCAGGGTGAGGGCCATGACCTGGTCCTGTCGGGAAACGCCGGTCACATGACAGTAGAGGCAGGCGGCATTGAACTGCTGGTTCTTGTCAACCAGCGTCTGATAGGCCCGGCCGTGCTGACTCTGCTGCCAGGTGTCGCTGATCTCGCGATGACACTCGAAACAGGCCTGGCTGCCGGCATAGCCCGGAAGCCCGAGTTGATCCGTCACCTGTCTGCCCATGGTGTTGATCTTTTTTCTGGTCTCCTTGTTGATCGCTGCGATTTCTTGGTCATCGGCAAGACTGACGGCGATTTCCAGAAAGCGGTTTTCATAGGTTGACCCTGCCGGGTTTTCCTTCTTTTTTTCCTCTGCCAGCCGGATCTCCTGCTCCAGGGACTTCATCCTCTCGGCGATTTTCCGGTAGGCGTTGAGGGTTGCCGGCTTATCCTTGAAAATTACCTCCGGATCACCCTTTTGCTGGATCCTGTCAAGCTGCCAGGCAAGGCGATCATGCTCCTGTTTTTTGAGCAGCGCGTCATCCTGGCCGTGATCTTCCCATTTGCCGCTGTCATTCCAGGTGATGGCGATTTTGCCCAGATATTTTCCCCGCCTTTCCGTCTGACAGATCAGGGTGTTGCCCTGCAATACCGGTGGGATATTGTGGGCCTGGCGGGTGGAGTGAACGAGCAAGTGGATATCCTCGAATTGATGGCTGATTTTTTTGTTTTCCTCGGCACCGGCACTGGAGAGAAGGATGATAAAGTCGGTGTGCGGCCGCAGCTCGGCCATGATCTTCGGCAGCGCCTCCTCCCAGGAGAGGATCCGGTAACCTGAATCGGTTTTGCCTGGAGGCGAATTGTCATTGCCGGTCAGACCGATGATGCCGATACGCAGGCCATTCCTTTCCAGGACGAGAGAGGGGGAAAAGAGCGGGGTGTTGCGGGCGTCAACCAGGTTGGCGCTCAGCCAGGTAAATGAGGAAACCTTGGCCTGCTGTTGCAGAAAGTCGAGACCGCCGCCCAGATCGTTAGGGGAGACGCCAACGGCATGATAGCCCATGCGGTTGTATGCGGCGACGATGCCCTCGGCATTGATTTTTGCCTGCTCGCCTGACCTGCCCGGTGGGATCGGCAATTTGTCGAAAAGCGGGGCGCCGGCGTCGACCAGCAGCATGGTTGCCGGGTCAAATCCCTGTTGGGTGAGCAGTGTTTGTTTTTTGGGCAGACCGCCCAGTTGTTTTGTCTTTCAGCCGCACGGTTCGGTTTCCCCGTGGATGTCGTTGGTGTAAAAAACGGTCAGTTTTCCTGTGGTTCCTGCATGCAGGGCAGCAGGAAGAAGAACGAGCAACAGCAGTAAAAACGTCCGGAGAAGATGCATGGTTGCTTCCTTTACTGTTTTGGGGTGGATTTTCTTTGGGAGAGAATAAGACGCCATTTGGTCAGCCTGTCCTTGATGGTCGCTTCATAGCCGCGGGTGGTCGGTTCGTAGTAACGGGCGCCGTGCAGTTCCTCGGGCAGGTGGTCCTGATCAACCAGGGCCAGGGAGGAATCGTGAGCATACTGGTAACCCTTGCCGTAACCGAGTTCTTTCATTAATCTGGTCGGCGCGTTGCGGATGTGGAGCGGCACCGGCAGGCTGCCGGTCCGCTCGATGTCCTGGGTAACCAGGTTGAAGGCAGCGTAGGTGGCGTTGCTTTTGGGCGCGGTGGCAAGATAGATGGTTGCCTGGGCCAGGGCGAGCTCACCTTCCGGGGAGCCCAGCATGTGATAGGTTGCCCGGGCGTTGAGAGCGAGGGCAAGGGCCTGGGGATCGGCATTGCCGACATCCTCGGAGGCGAAGCGGATCAGGCGCCGGGCGATGTAGAGCGGGTCTTCGCCGGCTTTCAGCATGCGAACAAGCCAGTAGAGGGCGCCATCGGGGTCGCTGTCGCGCAGGCTTTTGTGGAGAGCGGAAATGAGGTTATAGTGCTCCTCGCCGTCCGCGTCGTAGCGGAGACTGGTGCGGTGAAAGGCGTCGGTGACAATATCCAGGGTGACGTGCCGAATGCCGTCCTCGCTTTGTGGCGCCAGTGACGCCGCCAGTTCCATGCTGTTGAGCAGCCGGCGGCCGTCGCCGTCCGCCATGGCAATGAGATGGTCAACCGCCTCATCGGCAAAAGACAGATTACGGTCGCCCAGACCGTTTTTGCTGTCTGCCAGGGCCCGCGCGAAGATGGTATTGAGATCAGCGGGCGAGAGCGGGGTAAGGGGCAGCACCCGGCATCGGGACAAAAGGGGAGCGATGATCTGAAAGGAGGGGTTCTCGGTGGTGGCGCCGATAAGAATGATGAGACCGCTTTCCACATGGGGGAGAAAGGCATCCTGCTGCGCCTTGTTGAACCGGTGGATTTCATCGACAAAAAGAATGGTGGACAAGCCGGCAAACTGGTTCTGCCGGGCCTCTTCGATGATCTGACGAATCTCCTTTACGCCTGCCAGTACCGCGGAAAAAAAGATAAAGGCCGCCTCGGTCGAGCGGGCGAGAATCCGCGCCAGTGTCGTTTTGCCGGTGCCGGGCGGTCCCCAGAGAATAAGCGACGGCAGCCGGTTTTCCTCAAGCAGGCGCCACAGTATCTTTCCTTCGCCCAGCAGGTGTTCCTGCCCGGCGAATTCGCTGAGCTGCTGGGGCCGCATGCGTTCGGCCAGCGGTTTATTGTCCGGAGCCGGGGTAATCATGGTGTTGTGGTAAAAAGCCGGATGATTTTTTCTGCCAGCCGTTCGGAGGAAAAAACCAGGGATTCGAGATCGAGGTAATCCAGAACCCCGGCATCGTAGAGAATCTTGACCCTGGCCGGAAAGGCGTCCTCTTTTTCCTCATCCCAGAAAAGAAGCTGCTGGGGCAGCCGGGGCAGCACCGGGACGAGAAAGGTCAGGTCCGTTGCTGCCGAGGACAGGGGGGCGGCGCCGACAGAGCGGCAGGCGGCGATGATTTTCGTTCTCGACTGACCGGCAAAGAGCCGGGCCAGCGGCTCCTCACAGTAACGGGCCAGGGTTTTCACCTTGGAGATGGAGTTTGGCAGGCTTTCCAGGCCGATCCATTCTCCGGTCGGCGGCGCTCCGCCGCCGAAACGGATATAATTGTAAAGGAGAATCTGATCCCGCGGGTCTTCCGGTTCGCGGCCGTCGATCAGGAGCGTCCTCTGATCCAGCAGGACCTGATGGTTGAGATAAGAAAAGGAAAGGCGGCCGTCGTTCTCGGCGGAGGGGGGATGAATGCCGAGGGCTGGAGTGATGGCGGCCAGGTCGAGATCAGCGATCTGCCCCCGCAGCCGTCGGACCAGTTCGAGATCATGCTGTTCACCGAGTTTGTCGAGCCCGGCGCCGGGTTGCTTGTCCAGAACGAGGCCGTCGAGGCGGAGAAAGGGGCATTTCCGCGGGTCTTCGCCGCTGCGCGCCACGTTGGCGGCAAAGGCAAGACAGGTGGGGTAGCCACACTGGCCGCAGTTTGTTTTCGGGGTCCGCTGGACAATATCGAGGGGATTCATATCCCTCACAAAACCATTGTAATTGAGGCGTGGTGACGGAGGGCGGCAAAGAAAAAGTTTCTCGCCTCTTCGGAGGCCACCGTCACCTCAAGGTTGAAGGAAATATATCTGCCGGTGCGGCTCGTATGGGAAAGGTCAAGAGTGTGTTCCGTCTCCCCCATGATCTGCTGAACCGCGACTTCGATCTCCCTGGCCTCGGAACCGATGATTTTATAGAGCCAGCGACAGGGGTACTCAATTACCGGTTTGTCTTCATGTATGTTGCTGTTCATGGTCGTCATGCCGACACCTCCGGTGGGCGATACCAGTGCCAGGTTGAGGTGCTGAGATAAAAAAAGGAAGTTGCTCTGTTCATCCATGCTGAGACGAGGTAGTATACATGAGATGAATTTCATACGCAATGCAGATGACATGAAAGAGGAAGGTCGTTTTCTGCCGACGTCGGCGGTGGAGATGGCGGCCCTGGGCTGGAATCGGCCCGATATTATTCTGGTGACGGGCGATGCCTATGTCGATCATCCCGCCTTCGGCGTGGCCCTGATCGGTCGTCTACTTGCCGCCAACGGCTACCGGGTGGCGGTGCTGGCCCAGCCGCGCCATGACAGTCATGAGGATTTCCGGCAGTTCGGTCCGCCCCGGCTTTTCTGGGGCATAACCGCCGGCAACCTCGATTCCATTGTCGCCAATTATTCCGGCAACGGCAAGGTGCGGGACGAGGATCATTACTCCCCGGCCGGCAATCCCTATTTTGGCGACCTGCGGATCAAAAACGAACGGCGGCGCCCGGATCGGGCGACCATCCGCTACGCGAACCTCGCCCGCAGCGCCTATGCCGGGGTGCCGATCATCCTGGGCGGCATCGAGGCCTCCCTGCGCCGTTTCGTCCACTACGACTATCAGCAGAACAAGCTGCGCGCCTCGGTGTTGACCGACGCCAAGTCCGATCTTCTGGTTTACGGCATGGGGGAACGGGCGGTGCTGGAGGTGGCGGCAAGACTGGCCAATGGTCGGGATCTTGCCGGCATTGCCGGCACCTGCCGCCGCCTGACTGAGGCGGAGTTTGCCCGCTTGGCAACGACAGATACGGTCATTTTGCCATCATTTGCCGCCATCATGGAGGATATGCGGCTTTTTCTCCAGGCCGAGCGCGTTATCGATGCCCATGCCCGCGCCCTCGCGCCAACGGTACTTGCGCAGCAACAGCAAGGCCTCTGGGTGGTACAGCAGCCGCCCGCCACCCCACTGAGCAGCGAGGAACTCGATGCCCTCTCGTCTCTGCCCTTTGTCCGCAAGCCCCATCCTGATGCGGGAGACGTGCCGGCCTATCGGATGATCCGCCATTCCGTTACCATCGTCCGCGGTTGTTTCGGCAATTGCTCATTCTGTGCCATTGCTCGCCATCAGGGCCCGGTGATCACCTCCCGCAGTGTCGATTCGGTGCTTGCCGAGATAAAACGGATTACCCGGATGGACGATTTTCATGGCACCATAACCGATCTCGGCGGCCCCACTGCCAATCTCTACGGGCTGGGCTGCCGCAGCACCGGTTGTCGGCGCCATGACTGCCTTGCCGATGGCGGCTGCCGCCATCTCGTCGTCGACGAGAAGCCGCTGCTCACTTTGCTTGACCAGGCCGCGCGCATCCCCGGGGTCAAGCATGTTTTTGTCTCCTCTGGTCTGCGGATGGAGTTGCTGCTCCGGACTCCCCGCCTGTTGCGGCAGCTGCTCACCCGGCATACCTCCGGCGCCATGAAAATCGCCCCGGAACACACCGTGCCCCATGTCTTGCGACTGATGCACAAACAGAAAAACGATGTGCTGCCGGCCTTTGTCGAATTGTGCCGGAAAATCGGGCAAGAAACCGGCAGCAGGGTGGCCTTGACCCCTTATCTCATCTCTTCCCATCCCGGTTGTTCCGTTGCAGACATGGCGCAATTGGCCGAGGATCTGGCCCGTCTCGCTCTTGTCGTCCGCCAGTTTCAGGATTTCACCCCGACACCCGGCACCCTCTCCACTGCCATGTATGTCAGTGGGCTCGATCGCGATACCCTGGTGCCCGTCCATGTGCCCCGGAGCGCCGGCGAAAGGCACCGCCAGCGCAACATTCTGGAAAGGGCCATGAAACCGGAAGGGCGACCGCCTCGGATCAGGACAGCGCGAAGCAGGCCGGACCGATGACCCCTTGATCTGCTGGTGCGAAAAATTGTTTCTGTAATGTCAGTATGTTGACCATGAATAGTGCGTTGTGAACCTTTTGCCGGAGATGGTGGCGGCATGCCGTTATTTATCTTGACATCATTTTGGCTGCCATTGTATGTAGACTACTTTACATTATGAGTTGACAGCCGCTCTTTCCCGCGTGTTCCCATGAACCACGGAGGCTTTTTTCTCCCCCTCCTGAACTGACGAGGACAATGTGGACCCCTCAACCCGCAATGCCAGCCCCCTTCTTGTCGGGATCGACCTCGGCACGTCACGCACCGCGGTCATGACCAGTACCGGCTTCCGGCAGATTACCCGTTCCATCGTCGGTTACCCCCGGGATGTCGTCAGCCTCAAACTGGTGGGCAAAAATCAGGTTTTCGGCGATGAAGCCCTTAAATATCACTCTGCCCTGACCCTTTACCGGCCCCTTGAAGACGGGGTGATTCGCGAAGCGAGCAAGAGTGACTACAACGCCGCCTATGAGTTGCTCAAGCATGTCATCGGCCAGGCCAAGCAGGGGAGCAATGAGTCGGCCTGTGGAGTCATCGGCGTTCCGGCCCGGGCATCGGTTATGAACAGGGAGCTGCTCCTGCAGCTTGCCGGCGACCTGCTGAGCCGGACTGTTGTCGTCTCCGAACCGTTCATGGTCGCCTATTATCTTGACAAGCTCTCCAACTCGATCATCATCGATATCGGCGCCGGCACCGTCGATATCTGCGGCATGAAGGGAACCATCCCTTCTCCCGATGATCAGGTCACCCTCCTCAAGGCCGGGGATTATATCGACGAACGATTCGAATCCGCCATCCGCCAGCATTATCCCGAGGCCCAGGTGACCCGAAATTTTCTGCGGCGCATCAAGGAAGAACATGGATTTGTCGGCCAGGCGGAAAAACCGGTGATGGTGACCATGCGGTTCGGCGGCAAACCCTACCAGATCGACATCACCGACGATCTTCGTCTGGTCTGTGAAAGTATTGTGCCCGACATCGTTGAACACCTGGAAACCATCATCAAGGGATTTGATCCGGAGGATCAGCCGGAAACTCTGCGCAACATCTATCTTGCCGGTGGCGGTTCCCAAATAAAGGGACTTGACCACTATCTCGCAGCTCAACTGCAAGGCTACGGTGAGGTGCGGGTAACCTGTGTGCATGACTCCGATTTTATCGGCAGCGCCGGAGCTCTGAAAATGGCAACGGAAGTCCCCCCTGAACTGTGGGAGCAAGTCGGCTTCCTGAGCTGATCACGTGTGAATTATGGATTTTTTTATCTGGTTCCTGTTTCTCGTCCTGGGGATCGCCGCGGGCAGCGGCGGCACGGCTTATTTTCTGCGTAACAAGGAAAAGCAGGAAAGCGAGCAGACAAAAAACGGTTTTGAAGAGCAGATCAACGCTCTCAACAACCAGATCCGCGATCTCAAAGCGAAGATGGAAAGCGTCCGCGATGAGGGAAAGCGCTACTGGGATGAACTGCAGCTTGAGAAGAAATTACGTCAGGAGGCGGAGGAAAAGGTCAAGGTCATTCCCGGACTCGAATCACGGCTGCAGGATAAGGAAGAGCAGGTGGCGGCCCTGGTCCGGGAAAACGACGACCTGAAAAATTCCCTTGAGACGGCGGTCAGGGAACTGGCTGAGGAGCGCAAATCCTTCCAGGAAAGTCTCATTTATGTCCAGGGAAATCATTACCTCCCGGCCGGAGTTGTCAGGAACATGATGCGGCAGCAGGAGGAAAAGGGGGGAGAGGGGAGCAAGAGCTGAAACCGTCATTCCGTTTTCCTGGTCATATCTTTTTAAATTATTAACGAAGGACTTCTCATGATGGAAATCCAGCACAAGATACAGGACACACACAAACTGCTCCAGAATCCTCTTCTGGTTGGCATTGACCTCGGCACCTGCCGGACAGCCGTCATGTCGAACCGGGGCGCCCGCATTATGGTGCGTTCGGTGGTGGGCTATCCCAAGGATGTCATCAGTGAGCGGATGGTGGGCAGTGGCCCGATCATCGGCCAGGATGCCATTCAGAAACGGAATTTCCTCGACCTCTGTTATCCGCTGGCCGACGGGGTGATCCGCGAGGCGAGTGAACGCGACTATGATGCCGCCTATGAGTTGATCCGTCATGTGGTCGGACTGGCCCGGCAGGGAGGGGATACCGCCGTCTGCGGCATCATCGGTGTACCGGCCCGCGCCTCGATCATGAACAAGGAGCTGCTGCTTGACATTGCCAAGGAGGTCATGGCGGTGGCGCTCGTCGTCTCCGAACCATTCATGGTCGCCTATCAACTCAACAAACTGAGCAACTGCATTGTCATCGACATCGGCGCCGGTACCGTTGACATCTGCGGCATGAAGGGGACGGTCCCCGCCGCTGATGACCAGGTGACCTTTCTTAAGGGCGGTGATTTTATCGATGAACGGCTGGAGGCGGCAATCGCCCGTCGCTATCCCGGGGTCCAGATCACCGAATCGGTGGCCTGCGCCATCAAGGAGGGCCATTCCTTTGTCGGTGACCCGCCGCAGCCTGTTATCGCCAAACTGCGGATGGAGGGGAAACCGGTGGAGCTCGATGTGACGGATGAGGTCCGCGCCGTCTGCGAAAGCATTGTGCCGGACATCGTCGAGCAGCTGGAAACGCTGGTGATGAAATTTGATCCTGAGGACCAGGAGGAGGCGCTGCGCAATATCATCCTGGCCGGCGGCGGCTCTCGCATCCGCGGTCTTGACAGGATGATCGCCCGGCAGATGCGCGATTATGGCGAGGTGGTTGTTACCTGCGTCGACGATCCCGAGTTTATCGGCAGCGCCGGCGCCCTTAAGCTGGCGATGGAGATTCCCACGGAAAAATGGCCGGAAATCGGAGTCATGTTCGGGGCTGAGTAGCCGGTTTCCCTCTGATCCGGTGGCGGGAGATAAAGTGAATTGTTCCAGAACAACTAAAAAATTATTACAGAACGTGCATCATACGGAGAGAACAGACTGTTTACCAAGTATTTTTTCTGTTTCCTCTGTTTTTTTTGCAGTGGCAAAAAGATTTTTACGGATTCACCACAGCTTGACAAACCCTTAAAAAGTCTTTTTTTACCACAGAGGACACAGGGAAAAACATCTTTAATTGCAATTAGTTACCTCTGTGTGCTCTGTGGTTGATTTTCAGTTTTTACGAGACCGTCACAACTTGAAATGCGAGAAAAAGTTTCCCCGGCTGCCGCGGGAAACTTTTTTTGTTGAGGCAACAGAAATGACCGGTACAATACGGAAAGAGATCCTGGTGGCCATTGATGGTTCCTATTGTTCGCTGAACGAAATCAATTACTTGCGGCTGTTGTTCACTGGCGCCAATGACATGGCCCTCCACCTGCTCTCTCTCGTCTCTTCGGCATGTCTGCCACCCAGCGCCGATCTGCTTGGGGAGAGTGACAGGATGGCTCTGCTTTCCGCTGAGGGAAAAAAGAAATACCGACTGGCGGAAAAACATCTGGCCGATGCGGTTCATCTTCTTGCCCGCAACGGTTTTCCGACCGAGGCGATCACCTCCTCTGTCCGTCTGGCCCGAGCCGGGGTTGCCAATGATCTTGTCGAGGAAATGCATCGGGGCCATTATGATGCTCTGCTCGTTGGTCGCCGGGGGCTGGGGAAACTGCAGGGGCTGGTCATGGGCAGCGTGACCGCCGAGCTGCTCGAAAAATGTCGCAATCTGCCGCTCTGGATCGTTGACGGCGAGGTGCGATCCCGTCATTTTTTTGTCCCGGTTGACGGCAGCAGACGCAGTTTGCGGGCTGTCGATCATCTCTCCTTTGTTCTCAATGGCATTGAAGACGTCGATATCACCCTCTTTCATTCTGCCGCCTGGCTGAAAGAAAAAAAGCGGGAGGAAAGGGAAAAACTGCATGAACTCTGGGGGAAACAATGGTGTGAAGAACATCTCGACCGGCCGGACGCCATTTTCCACGGACCTGAGCAGATTCTTCGGGAAAGCGGTTTTCCCATGGACCGAGTGAGCCGGGCCGATGTCAGCCGGGGTGTGGAGCCGGCCCTTGATATCATGCTGCAGTTGCGCAACGAGAAATACGGCACCATTGTCATGGGACGGCGCGGGCCCGATGAACCGACTGGATTTTTCGGCGGCGTGTCGAGCCGTGTCCTGTGGACAGTCAATGATCTTGCCGTGTGGCTGGTCAATTAAAACAAATCCGAAAAAAGTCTTTTTTCACCACAGAGCGCACTGAGGACACAGAGAAAACATCTTTGATTGCAATTAGTTGCCTCTGCGTGCTCTGTGGGTGATTTTCAGTTTTACGAAACCATCAATTAAGGATCGTCATGGACAACAGGCTGCAGAACCTGATCGAGAGGATCAGGGAACTTGAAAATGAGCTTGCCCGTGATATAGAGAGCAAGGAAAAGGAATTTTTTTATCGGATCCGTGGGAAAAAGGTTCGTTTTGACCGGGAGATCCAAAAACGGCAACACCTGCTGGTCAAGCGACTGCGTCACTTTCTGCGGGACGCCCCGCTCCTCCATTTTCTCACTGCTCCGCTGATCTGGTCATGTCTGCTGCCGGCCTTATTTCTCGACGCAATCGTCTCGGTCTATCATGTCGTTTGTTTTCCCATTTACGGCATTCCCAGGGTCAAACGGGGGGATTATATCGTCATTGATCGTCACTCGCTGCCCTATCTCAATATCATCGAAAAGCTTAATTGTGTCTATTGCGGCTATTTCAACGGCCTCATCGCGTATGTGCGGGAAATCGCCGCCAGGACGGAACAGTACTGGTGTCCCATCAAGCATGCCAGAAAAACCCGGGCCGTCCACAGCCGTTACGGTAAGTTTTCCGAATATGGTGACGGTGAGGGCTACCGGAAAGGCATCGAGAAAATTCGCCGCGATTTTCACGATGTCAGCTCCTGATCACGACAAGAACAGCAAGAGCTTTCATCTTATGCAATTCTCACTGTTTGCACCAGCCCTGCGACTCCTCTCTCCCTTTCCGGCAGAAAGCAGAGAATTCCCTCTCCGCCTTCAAGATCAAGCTGCTGCAGGGTCTCTTGCGAAAAACGGACAAAGATCGCTTTTTTAAAAAATTCGTTGCGGGTCGCCCGTTGGTAACAGGGGGGGAGATCCTGGGGCAGGGTCCGCCATAACCGGTTCTTTTCTGCATTGAGCAGGTTGGGGTTGAGATGAGGCGGGAGAAAGCGATGACCACTCCGCAGCCAGTCAAAAAGAAGAAGCTCGGTCAAGACGTGGCGGTGGGGATGGTCGGTGATGGCACTAAGCAAAAGGCTGCTCAGCAGTTCCTGGGTTTTCGCCCGCTGGAAAAAGTCTTCCTGCCGGCAAAGTGAGAGCAGCCGCATGAAGAAGGCAAAACCGTTTTCACCCCTCTGCCGGATACAGGCGAAAAATGAACGGAAATATCGGTTGTTGGCAAAGGCCTCAACGCATTCACCAAACCAGAACAGCTCCGCCAGCTCTGCCTGGGGAAGCCAGGCGGTGGCAAGTATCTCATAGGGGGGGGTGCGGCGGTAAACCAGGCCGAATTCGTTTGCCTGATCACGAAGCGGGGTATGCGGTAGAACCTTGAGGAGTCCCATCTGGATGTAATGGGGGCCAACGGCAAAGACATCGTTGAAAGAGCGACTGAAGGATTCCTTGGTCTCATAAGGAAGGCCGAGGATGAGATCGACATGGAGGTGAATCGTGTCAAGGGCGGCCAGACGCCTGATGACGGCCAGGGAGGCGCTGATATCGCTTTTTCGGTTGATGGCGGAGAGCGTCGGCGGATGGGTTGACTGAATACCGATCTCAAACTGAAAAAGTCCGGCAGGTACCTGTTGGAGCAAGGCAAACATCTCTTCGGTGAAAAGGTCGGGGGCGATCTCAAAATGGAAAAGCGTGCCCACCGGCCGCTGCTCCAGGAGAAATTGCCAGATTGCCAGGCTGCGGCTGGGAGAGGCGTTGAAGGTTCGGTCTACAAAACGGACGGTGCCGGGAGAGTGGCTGAGAAGAGCAAGTAATTCCTGGCGCACCATCTCGTCGTCTTTGGTGCGGATGCCGCTTTCGCGGGCGGAGATGCAGTAACTGCACGAAAAGGGGCAACCCCGCGATGATTCATAATAAACGGCGCGGTTGGCAAGATGATCCCGAAAGTCTTCCGGCCGATAAGGGGAAGGGAAAAGACCGGCCCGGCCGCTTTGATAGCGGGCCGCGAGGGTGGCATCGGCCAGGTCGGCATAAAATCTGCGGTCGATGGCCTCGATTTCACCGTAAACCACGGTCGTTTTCGGCGGTAGCCGGTCCTGCTCCATGGCTGCGGCCTGCGGGCCGCCGAGGACGATCATGGTCTCCGGCCTGACCGTGGCAAGATCGGTGATGATTCGCGCCACCAGCTCGGCGTTCCAGATATAGACCGATAAAAAATAGACGTCCGCCTTCAACCCGATGATGCGCTGGAGGGTGGCAAAATAGGGATCATTGATGGTAAACTGGTGCAGGCTGATCTCCATGGCAGGGGCATGTCTTTCAAGCTCGTTGCGTAGATAAAAGAGGCTGAGGCAGGAATGGCTGTAACGGCAGTTGAAGCTGATCAGGGCGCATCGCATAGGGTGGATCACCGTGCAGGAATGGAAGAAATAAAGGTCGCCGGGACGGAAGAAAAAGGTCAGTCGACCCGGAGAAGAAAGTCTTGACAGGTATTACTAAAACATTTTATGAGAAGCTAGCTCTTTTCCGGTAATGCGTACCGGCGCGGCAGCATGGGCCGCTGGCGCTCCATTACTTTTCCTGCTAAGACCGTCTATTTTCTGATCAGTACCGATGATTTCCCTGATAACCAGACTCGGTGATTCCTTTTTGTCCGCAATCCGCGAACAGGGCCGCATGGGGCTTTTTCTTCTCGCCACCCTGAAGGGAATCTTTGCCCGTCCTTTCCGGTTCCGCGAGGTTGTTCGCCAGATCGGCATCATCGGCGCCAATTCATTGGGGGTTATTTTTTTCACCGCCCTCTTCACCGGCATGGTCCTCGGCCTGCAAGGCTATTACACCCTGCGCAAGTTCGGTTCCGAGGGACTGCTCGGCTCCGCCGTCGCCTTAAGTCTCATCCGCGAGCTGGGACCGGTGCTCACCGCCCTGATGGTTACCGGACGGGCCGGTTCCGCCATGTGCGCGGAAATCGGCATCATGCGCAACTCCGAACAGCTCGACGCCCTGGAGTGTATGGCGGTTGACCCCTTTCGCTATCTGATCACCCCGAAGTTTCTGGCCACCATGATTTCCATCCCGGCCCTGACCCAGATTTTCAATGTCGTGGGGATAGGTGGCGGCTATTTCGCCGGGGTCATCCTTCTCGGCGTCAATCCTGGCGCCTTTTATAACGGGATCGAGCAGAGCGTTGTCAATCAGGATATTAACCTCGGCATCGTCAAATCCTTTGTTTTTGCCCTGCTGGTTGTCTGGATCTGCGCCGGCCGCGGCTATTTTGTTCATATCCTGCGCGGTGCCGGATTCGGCGCCGAAGGGGTCAGCCGCGCCACCACCCAGGCAGTGGTGCTCTCCTCCATTTCCGTGCTGATCTGGGATTACCTCATTACCGCGATCATGTTATGAGCGAGCCGATCATCGAATTTAAAAACGTTGTCAAGGCATTCGGGGCGCAACGGGTGCTGGATGGGGTTAATATCGTTTTCCCCAGGGGGAGAACAACGGTCATTGCCGGCGGCAGCGGTCAGGGGAAAAGTGTCAGTCTCAAGTTGATCCTCGGTCTGCTGCAGCCTGATAGCGGCGAGATTCTTGTCAACAACCGGGATATTACCGGCATGAAGCGCCGGGAGCTCAACCGGGTCCGGGAGAAATTCGGTGTGCTGTTTCAGGGCGGCGCCCTGCTCGATTCCATGACGGTCTATGAAAACGTCGCCCTGCCTCTGCGGGAACGAACCCGCATGAAAGCAGGCGAGATCGATCAGCGGGTCCGGGAGATGTTGGCCCAGTTTGAACTCGACGGACATGAAGAAAAATTTCCGGCTCAGCTCAGCGGCGGCATGCGCAAACGGGCGGGGTTGGCCAGGGCACTGATGCTCCAGCCGGAGATCATGCTCTTCGACGAGCCGACCACTGGTCTCGATCCGCTCATCACCATGGATATTTACCGGCTTTTTTTCCGGATTCAGAAACAGTTCGGCTACACCGCGATTATTGTCAGCCACGATATCCCCAAGGTGTTCAGCCTGGCCGATCACGTGGTTTTTCTCAACCGGGGAAAGACGATTTCCTTTGCCAGCCCGGAAGAGATTTTTTTGAGTCGTGACCCCCATATCATCTCTTTTGCCGCCGAAACCATGGGGCATGTTTACTCCAGTTCAGCGATGGAACAGTAAGGTTATGAAGAAAACCAGTCTTGAATTTTTTGTCGGAGTTTTTCTGATTGTTTCTTTTGCCACCTTTGCCTATATCTCTTTGCAGTTCGGTGAATTCTCGTTTTTCTCCCAGGGAAGAAACTATACGCTGGTGGCCGAGTTCGACAGTGTTTCCGGCCTGAAAAAGGGCGCGCAGGTATCCATTGCCGGCGTTGATGTCGGCAAGGTTTCAGCCATCCGTCTCACCGAAGACCAGCAGGCGCGGGTCGAACTCTATCTGAACCGGGATGTGAAAATAACCGAGGATGCCATCGCCTCCATTAAAACCCAGGGCATCATCGGCGACAAGTACATCCGCATCAGCCAGGGCGGCTCCGATGTCTTTCTGGAAGAGGGCGGGCTGATCACCGAAACCGAATCGGCCGTTGACCTGGAAGAGCTGATCAGTAAATATATTTTCGGAGATATATGAGCAGCGGATACGGCTGGATAAAACGGAAACGGAAACCGTTCTTTTCCTTGATTGTCTTCCTTCTCCTGGTGGTCTTACTTTATCCGTCTGCAGGCAGGGCTGGTGATGACGCCATGGAGCAGATGCGGGTTTCCATCGATCAGATACTTGCGATTCTCCGACGGGATACGCCGGCTCAGCCATGGGAGGAAAAGAAAAGAGAGATTGTCGCTGTTGTCCGACAACGTTTCGATTCTCTGGAGTTGGCCCAACGGGTGCTGGCCCAGCACTGGCGCGATCGGACGGACGATGAGCGCCGCCGTTTCGCCCAGCTTTTTTCTGATGTGCTGGAAACGACCTACATCAACAAACTGAGGTCCTACTCCGACCAGGAAATCGTTTTCAAAAAACAGCTCGTCAAGGGCGATAAGGCAATGGTATACAGCGTCATTATCAACAACAAGCAGGAGATTCCCGTTGATTACCGGCTGCAGTTGAACGGCAGCCAGTGGCTCCTGTATGATATTATTATTGAAGGCGTCAGCCTTGTGCAGAATTACCGGAAACAGTTTGATCAGATTATCAAGAAGGAAAAATACGAGGGGCTTATTCTGCGGATGGAAGAAAAAATACGGGAAAACCGGGAAAGGGACAGAACGATCGATGCCTGAAAAAGAGGGGAGGGGGAAAGATTTGTTCCGGATCAGGGCGCTCATCGGCACGCTGATCGTGCTGATTGCCTTTGTCTGCCTGGCTCCGGCAGAGGATGGCCGTACGTTTCCCGTTGCATGGGGCGGGCTGGTCCGTGCGGCTGAAACGGATGTTCTTGATGATGAATTCGATGATGAATTCGCCCGGGAAGAGATCGTCGTCAGTGACCCGCTGGAGCCGGTCAACCGCGTTTTTTTTCATTTCAACGACAAGCTCTATTTCTGGGCACTGAAACCGCTGGCCCGGGCTTACGGCACCTTTATTCCGGAGGATTTCCGTATCTGCATCCGCAACGCCTTTCACAATGTGTTGTTCCCGGTGCGTTTTGCCAACAATATCCTGCAGGGCAAATTCGCCAATGCCGGCATTGAATTTTCCCGTTTCTGCATCAATACCACGGTCGGAATCGCCGGTTTGGGGGATCCGGCCCGGGATGTCTTTCACCTGGAACGGAAGGATGAAGATTTCGGACAGACGCTTGGTTTCTGGGGGATCGACAACGGTCTCTATTTCTGCTGGCCGATTCTGGGACCTTCGACACTGCGCGATACGGCAGGGTTTGTCGGTGATTCCTACCTCAATCCCCTGGCAATTGTCATGGAACACGATCCGGAGGGGGGACTTGCTCTGAGCGGGGGGGAGCGTATCAACAGCACCTCACTGGTGCTGGGCGATTACGAATCTTTCAAGGAATCTTCCTTTGATCCCTATGTCTCCCTGCGGGACGCCTATGTCCAGCATCGGCGCAGCAAGATCGCGGACAACGGCGGCAAGGACTCCGTTTACTGAGAGGTATATGAAAACACAAACAGAGACGCCGCCGTCATCGGCTCCCGATGCCGCTGCCCTTTCCCATCGGTTTGGCGCATGTCTCAACGGCTTTTCCGTTGCCGAGATTGCCAGGATTCAGCCGTATCTGCATGACCGTTTTTGTCCGCAGGGAACCGATCTCTGGCAGGAGAACGACGTGGCTGATTTTACCGGTTTTCTTTTTCAGGGCAAACTGACGGTGAAGCGGGGGGGGCGATTTCCCGGAAAATTCATCCTTCTCGCCGTTCTCGAACCGGGGGCGGTTTTTGGTGAATCGGCCATTGCCGGCGGCCGGAAAAGAAGCGCCATCGTCACTGCCGGGGAAGACTGTCATTATCTGGCATTATCCGCCACCGACAGCGACCGACTGTTTGCCGCGGAGCCGGAACTTGGCATCCGGCTGCTGCAGAATATTCTTGCCGTTGCCGGCAGTCGACTGAGCCGGGCTGGCGAGCGGCTCGCCGAACTGCTATAGGCAGGTGCTGCGTCCCTCTCCCTTCATATCCCCATTTCTCATTTCCCGTTCTTCTTTCCCCGTTTAGCAAAAGAACTTGACAAGAAATTAATTTTATTTATAGTTTCTTGTTTCTTTGCCATGCAAAGAAGTGTATCGGAGTGCGGGTGTGAAAAGAATAGATATTTATGAAATCCCTGATGAGGGTCTTTCGCTGCACCTTGAAGATGGCGACTGGATCCCCCCTGATGTCGAACAGCACGGGCCGGCGTCGGCTGACGTGCATCTGCAGCGAACCGAAAAGCGGGTCATGGTTTCCGGTATTTTCTCGGTTCCCGTCGTCCATGTCTGTGATCGCTGCCTGCAAGAGTTTGAGCGGGCCGTGACAGGCACTTTTACCGTTGACCTCGAACTCCTTGACGAGGGGGTGCCGGCGGAGAAGGTCGACATGGATCATTTCTGCCATGAAGGAGAAATGGACATGGATTTTCTGCAGGGCAGCTTGATCGATATTGTTGATATCCTGCAACAGCAGGTCTATCTGGCCATGCCCATGAAAAAATTGTGCGCGGAGCAGTGCCGTGGCATCTGCAGCGGCTGCGGCGCGAACCTCAATGCCGAGCCGTGCCGATGCAAGGCGGGAAGCGATACCCCCTTTGCCGTGCTGGCAAGACTGAAGTAAACGGAGCTTGTGAGTTATCATTTTTTTTACCATACATCGTAGTCTGGAGGAAAGATCATGGCATTACCAAAGAGAAGACATTCCCATTCCCGTACCAGGAAACGTCGTGCGCATGATGCGTTGACTGCGCCGTGCATTGCCAAATGCGACTCCTGCGGCGAGCCGAAAATGCCCCATAGACTCTGTTCCGGTTGCGGGTCCTACAAGGGGCGCACCGTCATTGAGCTTGGTGATGAGGAGCTGGATTAACAAAAGGTCGTCAGGGAAGGAAGGCGGAGCGGTTTTGATGTGACGCGGGACAGGAGTTCGCTGCCGGATATCGTCAACCGTGATTCCGGAACCTAAGGAGAAGGTCTGTGCGGATAGCTCTTGATGCCATGGGAAGCGACCGTGGTCCTGCGGAAATGGTGGCTGGAGCTGCACTGGCTGTCCAGGCGGCGGATGTTCGCGTCACGCTGATCGGCAATGAACAGGAGATCCGGGCGGCGGTGGCGGCGGAGGGGATAGCTGAGCTGGTGGATATCGTGCCGGCCACCCAGATCGTCACCATGAACGACTCGCCCATCGAGGCGATCCGCAAAAAAAAAGACTCTTCCATTGTCGTTGCCTTTGAGCTGCTGAAAAAGGGTGAGGTTGACGCCGTTGTCAGCCCGGGAAATTCCGGCGCGGTCATGGCGGCGGCCATCAAATTTCTCGGCCGGCTCAAGGACGTATCCCGGCCGGGCATCGCCAGTGTGTTTCCAACCCTCAAAGGTCCGGTAGTTGTCATGGATGTCGGCGCCAATGTCGATTGTCGCCCCAAGCATCTCCTGCAATTCGCCATCATGGCCTCGGCCTTTTCCCGCGTCATGTTCGGTCTGGAAAGTCCCCGGGTCGGGCTGCTCAGCATCGGTGAAGAGGGCGGTAAAGGCAATGCCCTGGTTAAAAGCACCCATGGACTGCTTGCCGCCAGCCCCTTGAATTATATCGGTAACGTCGAGGGGCGGGACACCTTTACCGGCGATGTGGACGTCATTGTCTGTGACGGTTTTGTCGGCAATGTCTGTCTGAAACTGAGTGAAGGGCTGGCGGAGGCGATTCTGTCCATGCTGCGTGATGAAATCAGTAAAACCATGAAGGCGAAACTCGGCTATTATTTTGCCAGAGATGCCTTCATGAATTTCCGCAAACGGGTCGATTACGCCGAATACGGTGGCGCACCTCTCCTGGGCCTGAACGGCACCGGAGTTATCTGCCATGGCAGGTCGAACCGATTGGCGATTAAGAACGCCATTCGTGTTGCCGATGAACTCGTACGCAACAGGGTCAATGATCATATCCTCACCATGCTTGAACATACAGACACTACAGCGGACATCGATCCCGGCGAGACCGCGGACGGGGCGGCATAAATGATGCGGATGGCTGTCATCGGCACCGGTTCCGCTTTGCCCGACCGGATTCTTTCCAATGCCGATCTGGAAAAGATGGTTGATACCAGCGATGAATGGATCACCACCCGCACCGGCATCAAAAATCGTCGCATCGCCACAAGCGGAGAGGAGACTTCCAAACTTGCAGCTGCCGCCGGTCGACGCGCCCTGGAAATGGCCGGGATTTCCGCCGCTGCCCTTGACATCATAATTGTCGGCACCATTACCTCGGAAATCGGTATGCCCTCCTGCGCCTGTCTCGTCCAGAAGGAGCTTGGCGCGACCAATGCCTTTGCCTTCGATCTCAATGCCGCCTGCTCCGGATTCCTCTATTCCCTCGATCTGGCAGAAAAATACATTAAGGTTGATCCCGGGCGGACGATCCTGGTCATCGGCGCGGAAACCCTGTCCACCCGGGTCAACTGGCAGGATCGCAACACTTGTGTCCTTTTCGGCGACGGCGCCGGAGCCTGTGTTGTCACCGGGTCCAACTCGGGACGCGGGATGCTCGCCGGTCGCCTTTTTTCCGACGGCAGCTTGTACGAGCTGCTCTTCATGAACAGCGCCCCCAGCATGAACAGGGACCTGCAGCAGCCTGACTATGATGGTTCGTATATCAAAATGGCTGGCCGTGATGTCTTCAAGCATGCCGTCCGTTCCATGGAAGATGCAGTGAGGAGCGTCCTGGTCCAGGAGCAGCTTGCCATTTCCGACGTGAGTCTCATTATCCCTCATCAGGCCAATATCAGAATCCTCCAGAGTCTGGCCGACAGACTGGCGATCCCACTCGAAAAAATCTACATTAATCTCGATAAATATGGTAATACATCGGCGGCGAGCATCCCCATTGCGCTGGACGAGGCGAACCGCGAGGGACGTATTCGAGAAGGAGAGTATCTCCTCCTCTGTGCTTTTGGCGGGGGGTTTACTTGGGGGGCGGCCCTGTTTCGGTGGTAATCGAAGTGAATGCCTGTGTTTGATTGACCCGCATTGAGTTGAAGGAGCAGACAGTGGATTATTTTTTGACCGAAGAACAGCAGATGATTGTGGATGTTGCCAGGAAGATCACCGACGAACTGATCATTCCCCAACGTGCCCACCTTGACGAGACCGAGGAATTTCCCCGGGAGATCCTTGACGCCGTTGCCAAAGCCGATCTGTTCGGCCTCTACATTCCGGAGCAATACGGCGGATTCGGCGGTGGAACCTTTGATATTGTCCTCGCCCTTGAACAGTTCGGTCGCGGCTGCGTCGGCGTGGCGACCGCTTTTGCCGCCAGCGCCCTGGGCGCTTTTCCCATCCTGCTCAGCGGCAGCGACGAGATGAAACAACGCTATCTGCCTGATATCGCTACCGGCGCCAAAAAGGCCGCCTTTGCCCTGACCGAAGCCAATGCAGGGTCCGATGCCTCCGGCATCCAGACCACCGCCGTGCTCGACGGCGATCACTGGGTCCTGAACGGCACCAAGCAGTGGATCACCAATGCCGGCGAGGCCCAGATCTACACGGTGGTGGCTTTGACAGACAAGGCCAAGGGGCCCCGCGGTGCCTCGATGTTTGTGGTGGAGGATACAGATCCCGGTTTTTCTTATGGTGCCAAGGAGAAGAAGCTCGGCATCCGAGCCTCATCCACCCGGGAGCTGATCTTCAAGGATTGTCGTATTCCCAAGGATCGTCTCATTGGCCGCCAGGGTACCGGTTTTATCACGGTGATGAAAACACTGGATAAATCACGACCCGGCATCGCCATTCTCGGCGTCGGCCTCGGTCAGGCGGCACTGGATGAGGCAGTGGTCTACGCCAAGCAACGGGTCCAGTTCGGCAAACCGATCATTTCCTTCCAGGCGATTCAACACATGTTGGCTGATATGGCGATTCAGATTGAAGCGGCCCGTTCCCTGGTCTATACCGCCGCCAAGCATATCGACGCCCATCCCAAGGATATGTCCAAGGCATCTTCCATGTGCAAGGTATTCGCCACTGATGTGGCAATGAAGGTGACGGTCGATGCGGTGCAGGTGCTGGGGGGGTATGGCTATATGCGCGATTATCCGGTTGAAAAGATGATGCGCGATGCGAAAATACTTCAGATCTACGAAGGCACCAACCAGATCCAGCGCAATGTCGTCGGTCAGGAGCTGAACAAGGAGTATACATAGGCTGATGAAGATCATTGTCTGTATGAAACAGGTTCCGGACGCCAAGGACGTTCGTCTTGATCCGAAGACGAACACCTTGTCCAGGGAAGGGGTGCAGTCCATCATCAACCCCTTTGACCGGCACGCCCTGGAAGAGGCGGTGCGGGTCAAGGAGCAGCTCGGCGGCACGGTGACGGCCCTGACCATGGGGCCGCCCCAGGCAGCGGAGATTCTGCGTGAAGCGGTTTCCTGCGGCGCCGACGATGCGGTACTTGTCTCTGATCGCGCCTTTGCCGGCGCCGACACCCTGGCCACCACCTACACCCTGGCCGCGGTGATCAGAAAAATCGGCGGCGCGGACCTCATCTTCTGCGGTAAACAGGCCATTGACGGCGATACCGCTCAGGTCGGACCGGGGCTTGCTGTGCGGATGAACATGCCGTATATCACCTGTGTGCGCAAGGTGGTGGAAGCCGACAGCAGAAGCTTTGTTGTCGAACGGCTGATGGATGACGGTTATGACGAGGTCGAGGTGCCGTTGCCGGCCCTCTTTACCGTGGTCAAGGAGATCAACGAACCGCGGCTGCCTTCATTGAAGGGCAAGATGAAGGCCAAGAAGCTGGAGATCACCACCATGACGGCAGCGGATATCGATGCCGATGTGAACCAGCTCGGCCTGAAAGGCTCACCCACCTGGGTTGTCAAGGTGTTTCCGCCTCAGTTGCACGGTGAGCGGGTCATGCTGGAGGGAACAGTGGACGAAAAGGTCGAACAGCTGGCCGCAAAACTGCTGGAATGGTGCTGACGCTATGCTGATGATTGATATTGATGCCTGTATCGGTTGCGGGGTGTGCGAAGCCAACTGCGCCTTTGACGCCATTCATGTTGTCAACGGTATTGCCGAGGTTAATGAAAACTGTACCCTGTGCGGTGGCTGTGTTGATTTCTGCGAGGCTGGGGCCCTGAAAATCGAGGGCCGGGAAAGTGAGACGAAGACCGATCTCTCCTCCTGGTCAGGAATCTGGGTCTTTGCCGAATACCGTAACGGCAGGCTTGCGCCGGTAACCCTTGAACTGCTAGGCGCCGGCCGCAAACTGGCCGACAAAAAAGGCGTCCCTCTTTCTGCTGTGTTGTTCGCCGCCAATCAGGGAGAGGTGCCCCAGGAACTTATCGCCCATGGCGCGGATCAGGTCTATGTCGTCGAAGATCCGGCCTTTGCCGCCTTTACGGATGACGCATACGGCAATATGCTGGAGGATCTGACCAGAAAGTACAAACCTGAAATCGTTCTGGCTGGCGCCACCGCTATTGGCCGTTCCTTTATCCCCCGGGTGGCCACCGCCCTTAAAACCGGGCTGACTGCCGATTGCACCCAGCTTGACATCAGTGAGGAAGACGGCTCCCTGTTGCAGACTCGACCCGCCTTTGGCGGCAATATCATGGCCACCATCGCCTGTACCACCCGACGACCGCAGATGGCCACGGTCAGACCGCTGGTCATGAAACCGCTGGCGCCGGATAACACCCGCACCGGGAAGATTATCGAGTGCGCCGTCAATCCGGTTCGGGTACAATCCCGGGTCACGGTGCGCCGCTTTGTGCCCCTTGAAGGCGACCAGGTCAATCTCAACGAGGCGGATATCGTCGTGGCCGGCGGTCGCGGTCTGGAGAACGAGAAAGGCTTCGAACTGGTCCGGCAACTGGCTGACCAGCTTGGCGGCGCGGTGGCGGCCTCCCGGGCTGCAGTGGACAGCGGCTGGATCGCCTACCCCCATCAGGTCGGGCAGACCGGTAAGACGGTGAGCCCCAAAGTCTATATTGCCTGCGGTATTTCCGGGGCGATCCAGCATCTGGTCGGCATGCAGTCCTCGGACACCATCGTCGCCATCAACCGCGATGCCGATGCACCGATATTTTCCGTGGCCAGTTACGGGGTGGTGGGTGATGTCTTTGAGATTTTGCCGAAGCTGATCGAGCGGCTTAAACAGGCCCGCATCGCTTAAAAAGAATGGAATAGTTCAAAAAAACAGGATAAAAGAGTGAAGACAGGATTGGATGGGAAAATTGCCGTTGTCACCGGCGGCAGCCGCGGGATCGGCCGGGCCGTTTGTCTGCGTCTGGCCACCATGGGGGCTGCGGTGATCGTCAATTATGTCAGTCGGCCGGATGCCGCCGAGGAAACCCTGGCAGAGATCAGAGAGTCTGGCGGCAACGGGGCGGCATATCAGTTCAATGTCGCCGACGGCGAGCAGGTCGCTGCTGCCTTCAAGAAAATCATCGCTGATTACGGCCGGGTCGATATCTTGGTGAACAACGCCGGTATTACCCGTGATGGTCTGGTGGCCATGATGAAGGAAGAGTCTTGGGATGAGGTGCTCGACACCAACCTCAAGGGCGCCTTTCACTGCATCAAGGCGGTGAGCCGGACGATGGTGAAGCAGCGTTGGGGCCGAATCGTCTCTATCACATCGGTTATCGGCTTTGCCGGTAACGCCGGGCAGGCAAATTATGCGGCAGCCAAGGCCGGTATGATCGGCCTGACCCGTTCCGTGGCCCGCGAGCTTGCCTCTCGGGGAGTGACCGTTAATGCGGTGGCGCCTGGTTATATCGATACGGATATGACCAGGGAGCTGTCCGCTGAGGTGACGGAAAAGATTAAAGGCGAAATACCCATGAATGTATTGGGGACTGCAGAAGATGTCGCCGGTGCCGTGGCCTATCTCGTCTCTGATGAGGGTCGCTACGTCACCGGCCATTGTCTTCACGTCAATGGTGGCATGTACATGGGATAGGAAAAGGCCGTCTTCGGGAATCCCCCAACGGCCCGGTGAAGAGTTGTTGTAAGGAAAAAGCAAGGAGAAAAACATGTCCAAAGAAGAAAAACTTATTGATATTATCGCAGAACAACTGAGCGTGGAGAAGTCCAAGGTTGTTCCTGCCGCCTCTTTTGTCGATGACCTCGGCGCCGATTCCCTTGATCTGGTCGAGTTGATCATGGCCATGGAAGAGGCTTTCGATACCGAGATTCCCGACGAGGTGGCCGAAAAGATCACCACTGTGCAGCATGCCATTGATCACATCAATTCGCTGGGGTAGAAGAGGTGCGGCGAGGAGGAATTGCCGCTGTTTATGAGAGAGGAAAGCCGGCCCGCACGATCATATGGCGTCAGTACATCTGCCGCCGTGGCCTGATCTGCTGCCGGCTTCCTGCGTGAAACGAGTTTTTTTACGATTTACAGTCGTTTGAGGTCGCACATGGCACGAAGAGTTGTCGTAACCGGTCTGGGGCTGGTGACCCCGCTGGGTACTGGAGTGGAGAAGACATGGAACGGCCTTTGTGCCGGCAGAAGCGGTATTGGTCTGATCAGCCGTTTTGACGCCAGTGATTATCCTGTCAGGATCGCCGCTGAGGTCAAGGATTTCAATGTTGAGGATTTTATCGACCCGAAAACCGCTAAACATCTCGATCTCTTTGTCCAGTATGCCATTGCCGGAGCGGAGATGGCCCTTAAGGATGCGGAATTTGCCGTGACGCCGGAAAACGCCGCCCGGGTCGGAGTCATCACCGGTTGCGGGCTCGGCGGCTTGCCGACCATTGAAAAATACCATCAGATTGTTCTTGAACGGGGGCCGAAACGGATCACCCCGTTTTTCATACCCATGGTTATCCCCAATATGGGGGCCGGCCAGATATCGATTGTCAAAGAGGCAAAGGGACCGAATCTGTCGGTAACCACCGCCTGCGCGGCAGGTACCCATGCGGTGGGTGAAGCCTTCCGCATGGTGAGCAACGGCAGTTGTGATGTTGCCATCACCGGCGGTAGCGAATCGGTGATCTGTCCGCTTGCGGTGGCCGGTTTCAGCGCCATGAAGGCGCTCTCAAGGTGCAACGATGAACCCGAACGCGCTTCGCGGCCCTTTGACCGGGACCGGGACGGCTTTATCATTGCCGAAGGGGCCGGCATCCTTCTCCTGGAGGAGCTGGAGCACGCCAAAAAACGGGGAGCGAAGATCTATGCTGAAATGGCGGGCTATGGCCTGTCCGGCGACGGCTATCACATGGCGGCGCCGCCGGAGGATGGTGACGGCGCGGTGCGCTGCATGCGGATGGCGCTGGCCGATGCTGGTATGAATCGCGAAGAGATCGACTACATCAATGCCCACGGCACCTCGACACCGCTGAACGATGTGGTGGAAACCCGGGCCATTAAAACCGTCTTTGCTGATCACGCCAAAAAACTTGCCGTCAGCTCGACCAAATCCATGACCGGGCACATGCTGGGAGGTGCCGGCGGCATTGAGGCGGTTTTTACCGCCCTGTCGATCCATCATCAGACCATTTCACCCACCGCAAATCTGGAGAATCCTGATCCGGAGTGCGATCTCGATTATGTTCCCGGAGCAGCCAGGCAGACAACGATCCGGGCCGCCATGTCGAACTCCTTCGGCTTCGGCGGCACCAATGCGGTCATCATCATGAAACGTTTTGCGGGGTGATGGGGTGAAAATTGCGATCGGTTGCGACCACGGCGGCATTGCCCTGAAAAAAGTGGTACTCCCGCTGCTGGCTGAATACGGCCACGAGGCGGTTGATCTCGGCACCGATTCGGAGCTGTCGGTGGATTATCCGAAATACGCCAAGGCGGTCTGCGACATGGTGGCAGACAATGGCTGCGATGCTGGCATCCTCATCTGCGGCACCGGGATCGGCATGTCCATGGTTGCCAACCGTAATCCTAGGATCAGGGCAGCCCTGTGTGCTGATATGTATACCGCCCGCATGAGTCGGGAGCATAACAACGCCAATGTCCTCTGTCTCGGCGCCCGGGTCACCGGTCCCGGTCTTGCCGAGGAAATCGTCCGGACCTGGCTGACCACCACGTTTGCCGGCGACCGGCATCAGCGGCGGATCGAGATGTTTTAAGGCAGGCACGCCCGTCCTCTGCGCAGCGGCCGTGCGGTGAGAGGAATGGTCCTCTCCGGTTATTCGGTCATTACCTTTTTCCGACAGTAAAATACTATGTCATTCTTAAAGAACGTTGACCCGGCGATTTATCGGGCCATTAAATATGAGCTTGAGCGCCAGACCAATCAATTGGAGCTCATTGCCTCGGAGAACATCGTCAGTCCGGCGGTGCTGGAGGCACAGGGGTCGATCTTTACCAACAAATATGCGGAAGGGTACCCTGGCAAGCGTTACTATGGCGGCTGCGAGTATGCCGACGAGGTGGAAGCGTTGGCCATTGCCCGGGCCAGAGAAATTTTCGGGTCTGAATATGCCAATGTCCAGCCGCATTCCGGCAGCCAGGCCAACATGGCGGTATATTTTGCCACCCTGCAGCCCGGTGACAAGGTGCTCGGCATGGATCTGGCCCATGGCGGCCATCTGACCCACGGCAGTGCCGTCAACTTTTCCGGCCAGCTCTTTCAGTTTGTCTCCTATGGCCTGCGGAGAGAAACCGGCCGCATTGATATGGACGAGGTGGAGCGGATTGCCCTGGCCGAGCGCCCGAAGATGATTGTTGCCGGTGCCAGCGCCTACCCGCGTACCATCGATTTTGCCGCCTTTCGTGCCATTGCCGATAAGGTCAATGCCCTGTTCATGGTCGATATGGCCCATATTGCCGGGCTGGTGGCGGCCGGCTTGCATCCTTCGCCTGTCCCGCATGCCCATTTCGTCACCACCACCACCCACAAGACCATGCGCGGGCCACGTGGCGGCCTCATTCTTGCCAAGGAGGAGTTCGGCAAAAAACTCAACAGCAAGATCTTCCCCGGCATCCAGGGCGGCCCCCTGGTTCATGTCATCGCCGCCAAGGCGGTGAGCTTCAAAGAGGCGATGAGCGAGGAGTTCAGGCTCTATCAGGGTCAGGTCGTTGCCAACGCCAGGGCGTTGGCCGAGAATCTGCAGCAACTCGGCTTTCAACTCGTCTCCGGCGGCACGGATAATCATCTCATGCTGGTTGATCTGAACAATAAGGGTATTACCGGCAAGGATGCAGAAGAGGCCCTGGAGGATGCCGGGCTGACGGTCAACAAAAACGCCATCCCCTTTGACACCCAGAGTCGTTTTGTCACCGGTGGCATCCGTATCGGCACTCCGGCGGTCACCACCCGTGGACTGAAGGAGCCTGAGATGGTGCGCATTGCCGACTGGATCAACCGGGCCATAGCCAACCGGCACAATAAAGAGGCGCTGGGTGCCATCCGGTTGGAGGTGCGTATGCTGTGTGAATCCTTTCCGCTTTACCCGCATCTCGAACGTGACGATGAGTGATTCGCTCTCCACCAGGCCGTCGTGGTCGGAATATTTTTTTTCCATCACAGAACTCGTCGCCCAGCGGTCAACCTGTACCCGTCGCAAGGTGGGTGCCATCCTTGTCCGGGACAAGCGGATAATCGCCACCGGCTACAACGGGGCGCCGACCAAGGTCCGCCATTGCCTGGAAGTAGGTTGCCTGAGAGAACAGCAGAATATTCCGTCCGGTGAACGGCATGAACTGTGCCGCGGGCTGCATGCGGAACAGAACGCCATTATCCAGGCCGCGCTGCATGGCATCAGTGTTGAAAACGCCACGGTCTACTGTACCAACATGCCCTGTTCCATCTGCAGCAAGATGCTGATCAATGCCCGGGTCAAAGCCATTTACTACAAGGAAGGGTATGCCGATTTTCTGGCCGCCTCCATGCTGGCCGAGGCCGGGATCCCTCTTATCCAGATGGAGAGCGGCGCATAGGTTTCTTTTTTCCTCTGCCGACAGGTGCAGCGATGAAATGTCCCTACTGCGGCCAGCTTGACAACAAGGTGGTCGATTCCCGCCTCAACAAGGACTACACGATCACCCGCCGCCGCCGTCTCTGCGATTCGTGCGGCAGACGGTTCACCACCTATGAGCGGCTGGAGGTGACCATGCCGATGCTGATCAAAAAGGATGATCGGCGCGAGGCTTGGGACCGCAACAAGGTGGTGGCCGGACTGAAAAAGGCCTGTGAAAAACGGCCGGTCAGCATGACCCAGATTGAGGAGTTTGTCGATACCCTGGAACGGGAACTTCAGGACATGGGAGAGCGGGAGATCCCGGTGCAGATCGTGGGCGCCCGGGTAATGGATGCCCTGCGTACCATCGATGAGGTAGCCTATGTTCGGTTCGCCTCGGTCTATCGGCAGTTCAAAGATCTAAACGAGTTTATGGATGAGCTGAAGGGGCTGCTCAGCAGCCGGGATAATGGCGTCGCGACCGAGTGATACGGATGAGACCTTCATGCGGGAGGCCTTGCGTCTGGCGCGGAAGGGGATAGGACGTACCTCGCCCAATCCGTCTGTTGGAGCGGTGGTGGTTAAGGGCGATCGGATCATCGGCCGGGGTTGGCACCGGAAAGCAGGCACTCCCCATGCCGAGATCCATGCCCTGCGGCAAGCTGGTGACAACGCCCGAGGAGCGACGATCTATGTCACCCTGGAGCCATGCAACCATACCGGCCGCACCCCTCCATGTACCAGGGCGATCCTGGCCAGCGGCATTAGCCGGGTGGTGGCGGGGATGATTGACCCCAACCCGCGCGTTGCAGGAAGCGGCTGCGCCTTTCTCCGCAGCCATGGGGTGGAGGTGCGTGACTCGGTGCTGGCCGATCAGTGCCGCCAGCTGAATTTCCCCTTTATTAAGCATATTCTCACCGGCCTGCCTTGGGTGATCATGAAGGCCGGCGCCACCCTGGATGGCAGAATAGCACCCGCAGCCGGACAAAGCGGCTGGATTACCGGTGAAGCGTCGAGGCGGCAAGTGCATCGGTTGCGCAACCGGGTCGATGCCATCCTGATCGGATCAGGTACGGTCCTGACCGATGATCCGTCGCTGACTACCCGCCTGCCAGGCGGTAAAGGCAGAGATCCTCTGCGGATCGTGCTGGATAGTTCCTTGAATCTGCCCGTTGACGCCAGGATGCTGTGCCAGCACTCGGTGGCTGGTACCTGGATATTCTGCGGGCTCGATGCAGAAGCCGGCAGGCGACAGGCCCTGGAAAGGGCCGGGGCTCGGGTTATTGCGGTCGGGAGAGACGCGGACGGCGGTCTTGCCCTGAATCACGTACTGGCTGTCCTGGGTGCCGAGCAGATCAACAGTCTTTTGGTGGAGGGCGGCGGCCGGATCCACGCCTCTTTTCTCCGGGCCGGTCTGGTGGATCAGGTCAGCCTTTTTCTGGCCCCTTTTTTCCTCGGCGCCGCCGCGGTACCGGTGGTGAACGGTCTGTCTTTTTCCGCAGTCGGAATGCCCGAACGCTTCGTCACCACCCGGGTCAGACGCTTCGGCGCCGACGTGCTGGTGGAAGGCATTTACCCTCGATCCCTGGCCCTGGTGGGTGCGACGACTGGCAACGACATTGGCTGAGGTGCGACACGATGTTTACCGGCATTATCCAGGGCAAGGGCAGACTCATTGAAAAGCGGCCATTCGGCGGTGGCCTGGTCTTCGGGGTTGAGGCGGATTTTGATTTGAGCGATCCGGAGGAAGGCGAGTCCATTGCCTGTAACGGCGTCTGTCTGACGGCAAAAAAAATCATGGGCCGCCGTTTCGAGGTCGATGTCTCGCCCGAGAGCCTGTCCCGTACCACCCTGGGTGCCCTTGGTCTCGGCATGGAGATGAATCTGGAGCGAGCCCTGCGGCTTTCCGACCGACTGGGTGGGCATCTGGTCAGCGGTCATGTCGATGCCACCACGCCGCTTGTGGTACGACGCCCGGAAGGAAATTTTACTCGCTTTGTCTTCGCCGTCCCGGCCGACCAGGGTCGTTACATGATAGAAAAAGGGTCGATCACGATCAACGGCATCAGTCTGACGATCAACCACTGTGACGACCACACCTTTTCGGTGGCAGTCATTCCCCATACGCTGCAGGTTACCACCCTGGGCCGGCTGCAAGAAGGGGATCTGGTCAACATCGAGGTTGATCTTATTGGAAAATATGTGGAAAAGTTGTTGCAGCCGCACGGCGGCGACAGAACCGCGCCATCAAAGATCAGCTCCGCCTTTCTCGCCGAGCATGGTTTTTTGAAATAATGAGGGGCGGATATCCTACTTTACTAAACTCTTATTTCCGGCCCGGCCGGAAGCAGGTGATTTTATGCCGGTGAGCAGTATTGCAGAAGCAATCGAGGACATCCGATCAGGAAAAATGATCATCCTGGTCGATGATGAGGATCGGGAAAACGAGGGTGATCTCTGTATGGCCGCCCAGATGGCCACGCCTGAGGCGATCAATTTTATGGCTACCCATGGTCGGGGGCTGATCTGTCTTACCCTGACCCCGGAGCATCTGGAGAGATTGAAGTTGCCGATGATGGTGCAGAACAACCAATCCCCTTTTGAAACCGCCTTCACGGTAAGTATTGAGGCGCGGCACGGGGTGACCACCGGCATTTCAGCGGCGGACCGGGCCCGCACCATTCAGGTGGCGGTGTCAGCGGACGTCAAACCGGAGGATCTCGTCAGCCCCGGCCATATTTTTCCTTTGCGGGCACGACGCGGCGGCGTCCTGGTCCGTACCGGTCAGACTGAAGGGTCAGTGGACCTCTCCCGCCTGGCCGGCCTGACCCCGGCCGGGGTGATCTGTGAAATCATGAATGAAGACGGGACCATGGCCCGCATGCCGGACCTGGAAATCTTCGCGAAAAAACATGAACTTAAGATCGTCACCATTGCCGATCTCATCAGTTACCGGATGCAGAAGGACAAACTTGTCCGACGTGCCGCGGAAACCCGGATGCCTACCCGCTATGGCGGCGAATTCAAAGCCATCGTCTACACCAACGATGTCGATGATTACGAGCATCTGGCCTTGGTCAAGGGCGAGATCCGTCCGGACAAACCGGTGCTGGTTCGTGTCCATTCCGAGTGTCTGACCGGTGATGTCTTCGGTTCCATGCGCTGCGATTGCGGCGGCCAGCTGCAGGCCGCCATGCGCATGGTGGACCGGGAGGGCTGTGGCGTCATTCTCTATATGCACCAGGAGGGCAGGGGTATCGGCCTGGCCAACAAGATTAAAGCCTACGCCCTGCAGGACAGAGGACTCGACACCGTTGAGGCCAATCTCGAACTGGGTTTTAAGGCGGACTTGCGCGATTACGGCATCGGCGCCCAGATCCTCCGCGATCTTGGAGTGAGCAAGATGAAGCTGATGACCAACAACCCGAAAAAGATCGTAGGCCTGGAGGGATACGGCCTGGAGGTGGTCGATCGGGTCAAGATCGAAATGCATCCGGTGCCGGACAATATCGGCTATCTGCGCTGCAAAAAAGACAAAATGGGCCATCTCCTCGAACTGGACAGCCCGGAAGAATAACGACTCGGAGTAATAAAATGGCTAAATATTATGAAGGAAATCTGCAGGCCGCCGGCAAAAGGATCGGCATCGTTTTGGCCCGTTTCAACTCATTCATTGCCGAGCGACTGCTCGAAGGCGCCCTGGATACCCTGATCCGTTCCGGCGCCTCTGACAATGATATTGAGGTCGCCCGGGTGCCCGGCGCCTACGAGATTCCTCTGGTGGCATTGAAGATGGCTCGTTCTGGCCGCTATGACGCCATCATCTGTCTGGGGGCGGTGATCCGGGGAGCGACCCCGCACTTTGATTTTGTCGCCAACGAGGCGGCCAAGGGCATTGCCCAGGCAAGTCTTGATACCGGGGTGCCGATCATCTTCGGGGTTCTGACCACCGACACCATTGAGCAGGCGATAGAACGGGCCGGGTCCAAGGCAGGGAACAAAGGTTCCGAGTGTGCCGCAGCCGCGGTGGAAATGGTCAACCTGCTCAATAATCTCGCATGAGCCTTCGTCGCAAATCAAGGGAGCTCGCCCTCCAGTGTCTCTATCAGATCGATCAGCAGGGTGATTTTGTCGCGGATGTCGCCGGGATGAGCGAGCATTTCGACGTCAATGTGAAGGCAGTTCCGTATGCCCAGGAACTGGTTGACGGCATCCGCGGCAACTGGCAGGATCTCAACAGCCTGATCGAGCTGCATGCCAAGAACTGGCGGCTGAGCCGGATGACCGTCATAGACCGGAACATCCTGCGTATCGCCGCCTTTGAACTGGTGCACAAGGCCGATGTCCCGGCATCCGTTGCCCTGAACGAGGCAATTGAAATCGCCAAGCGATTCAGTACCGATGACGCCGCTCCCTTTATCAACGGTATCCTCGATTCCCTGTGCCGCAGTGTCAGGAATGAGCAGGACGACGCCGGGATGAGGTGACGGGTCCTGGTCCGTTGATCTTCACTTCCGGTGGCAGATATGGCAAATGGAGCACTGAAACAAGGGAACCATCCCACCATGGGAGAGGAAGTTGCCGCGGTCCTTGCCCTGGTCGTCTCGCTTTTTCTGCTGCTGTCCCTGGTCAGCTTCACCCCACCAGACGGAGACGGGGGGGCGGCGACCAACTGGTGCGGCATGATCGGCCATTTTCTTGCCACCCTGCTCATGACCTTTCTCGGCCTCAGCGCCTTCTGGCTGCCTGGTCTGCTTCTTTTTTTCGGCGTTTCCATCCTGCTGCACGGTTTTTCCCTCAACCGTCTTCCTCTGATCTGTGCCGGTTGCACCGGACTGTTTATTGCCAGCAGTGGTCTGTTCGGTTCGTTGAACTGGCAGGAACTCGTGCTGTTCGGCCGGACCTATCCGCTGGCCGGTTATCTCGGCCGCACCCTGTTTGATCTCTTCGCCGCTGTCGCCGGCTGGCCCGGTGCCTTTCTTTTTTTTCTCACCCTGCTTATCCTGTCGCTGATGGCAACGGTGCGTTTTTCTCCCTTTTTTGTCAGCAAAAGGATGATAGTAACCTATGGTGCAATGGCGGAAAAAATTCGAGATCGCAGGAGGATAAACGACAAACAAAAGAAATATTCAGAGGACTCATCTCCCGAACGGGTGAAAAAAAGCCCACTGCCGGAACCGCCCCTGTCCATCCCGCAGCTTCATGAACCAATCAGCGTGAAGAGCAGTGCCATGGATGCCGAATTCCAGCCGGTACCGGTGAAGTCGGGTGGGTATCGGCTGCCCGGCATCGGTCTGCTCGACCCTTCACCCGCGGATGAGGTGAAGATCGACCGCGACCATTACCTCGAGGTCAGCCGCAAACTGGAGGCGAAACTGGCTGATTTCGGGGTGCAGGGAACGGTGACCGGCATCTCACCCGGACCGGTTATCACTACTTACGAGTTTGCTCCGGCCCCGGGGGTGAAGATCAACAAGGTTGTCTCCCTGGCCGATGATATCGCCCTCGGGCTTCAGGCGGAAAGCGTACGCATTGTCGGTTCCGTACCAGGCAAGTCGGCTCTCGGCATCGAGATCCCCAACCCGCATCGCAAGATCGTGACGATCCGCGATATCCTCGCCACCGAGAAATTCCAGAAGGCGGAGTCAAAACTCACCCTCGGACTTGGCATGGACGTGGTCGGTCGGCCGGTCTGCGTCGATCTGGCCCGCATGCCCCATCTGCTCATTGCCGGCGCCACCGGCGCTGGCAAGAGTGTGGCGATCAACACCATTATCTGTAGCATTCTCTTCAAGGCCACCCCTGACGAGGTGCGGCTGCTGATGGTTGATCCGAAACGAATCGAGCTTTCCACTTACGAGGCGATCCCTCATCTGCTCCATCCGGTGGTGGTTGACCCCAAAATGGCCAGTCGAGCCTTGCAGTGGGCGGTGCGGGAGATGGAACGGCGCTATCTGCTGATGGAAGAACAGCGGGTCAAGAGTTTTACCAGTTATAATGAAAGCGCAGAGGAGAAGCTGCCTTATATTGTTATTATCATTGATGAACTGGCTGATCTCATGATGGTTTCCTCAAATGAGGTGGAGACCGCGGTGGCCCGGCTGGCGCAGATGGCCCGCGCTGCCGGCATGCATCTCATTCTCGCCACCCAACGGCCTTCGGTGGACGTTCTTACCGGTCTGATCAAGGCCAACTTCCCCACCAGAATGTCGTTCAAGGTTTCTTCCAAGATCGATTCCCGCACGATCCTCGATACCAGTGGTGCCGAACATCTCCTCGGCGCCGGCGACATGCTGCTGCTGCCGCCCGGAGCGGCCCGGCTCAAACGAATCCACGGCGCCTATATCTCGGAACGAGAATCGGAACGAATCGTCACCTTTCTTAAGGAACAGGCAAGTCCCCGCTATGATGAAACGGTCATAAAGGTGGTGGAAAAAGAGGATGAGGCCGGGGAAAACTGCGGGGAAGATGATTTCGATGAAAAATACGATGAGGCGGTGGCCTTTGTCTGCGAGGCGGGCCAGGCCTCCATCTCCATGATCCAGCGCCGGCTGCGGGTCGGTTACAACCGGGCGGCGCGGATGATCGAGACCATGGAAAAAGAGGGCATCATCGGTCCGGCCGACGGGGCAAAACCTCGGGAAGTGCTGACACGAAGGACCTACTGAGCAGCTGATGACATCCCCTCTCATCGATATCACGACGGACGGACATGTCCACACCCGGCTCTGTCACCATGCCCACGGCGAGATGGAGGAGTATGTTGACGCGGCGATCGCGGTCGGACTTCGGAAAATCATCTTCCTTGAACACTATGAAACCGGCATCAGCTATTTTGAATCAACCTGGCTGACCGACGAGAATTTTGTCTGGTACCTGGAGGAGGGGCGGCGACTTGCCGATAAATACCGAGACCGGATAAGGGTGGGGGTCGGGGTGGAGGTGGGCGCCAACCCGGACCGGCTTGAGGAAACGGTGAAATTTCTCGGTCGCCATCGGTGGGAGCGTATCGGGCTCTCCTATCATTACCTGCGGGAGGGGGAGCAGTTTGTCAATGTGGTGAGTCGTCGGCCCGCTAACTTAGAGCTGATGGAAAAGATCGGATATGACCATGTGGCGGATCGCTATTTTGCTGGACTGGAAAAGGCCCTGGCCGTGATTCCGGCTACCGTGGTCTGCCATCTCGACGCGGTGCTGCGCCACTGCCCGGACTTTTCCTTTGCCCCGCGTCACCATGCCGCCATGGGCAGCATCCTGGCAAAAATGCGAAGAAAAGGGGTTGCCCTGGAAATCAACACCTCGGGCTTTTCCTTGCGGGGCGAACAGTTTCCCGCCCTGCCCGTCATCCGGCGGGCGGTGGCGATGGGCATCGAGCTTTTCGCCGGTTCCGATGCCCATCGGCCGGCGGATGTGGGCCGTTTTTTCGGCCGCCTTCCTGCGATGCTGGCAGGCGTGGCGGCTATGCCAGGGTGATGACCAGGGGAATGATGTGCAGGGCGCTGGAAACGGATTTGGTGTGCTTGAGCGTCCACGATTTACATGCTCCCCTGTCGCCCAGCAACCGGTCGATCTCTGCCACCACACCTTTGATGTTGATCACTGGATGCCGGGAAAACACCTCGGGTAGCCCATAGGTAAGATTGCAGGCCAGACATTTGCCGGGACGCTGGATGAGTTGCAACTCGAAATAGAGTTCTTTGGTCTCAGGGAGATAATTGTTGTATTTGAGGACAATGTCGTAGGCGCCTTCGCTGGCATCGCCAAACAAGGCATCAAAAAAATCATTGGCCCTTTCGGGCGGGAAAAGACCGCGCAGAACGTCATCGGTAAAAATATTTTTCATCTCGACCATTTACAGCAGAACCTCCGGTGGTGAAAATGCGTAGCAGTTGAATATCATTTGTGTTTTTTTATACTACTTTTTTTCGCCGCCGCGGTCAAACCTAAAATTTCCGGTCTGGCCATTCCCCTCAGGCGAGCCCAGAGGCCAATGCTTGTGCAATTACAAAAACATCATGCAGCTGACACTTTTTTCAGACACGAAACATCACCAAGAGAAAGCCACCAGTCGCATTCCGGCCACCGCCCTTAATTCCGCACAGATGGAAGCGGTGCAGACGGTCAGCGGTCCGGTGCTGGTCATTGCCGGTGCCGGCAGCGGCAAGACCCGCACCCTGGTCTACCGGCTTGTCCATCTGGTGGAAGAGGGGGTCTCCCCGGAAAATATCCTGCTGCTGACCTTTACCCGCAAAGCGGCCCAGGAGATGATCAGCCGGGCGGTCACCCTGCTTGACGACTCCTGCCAGCGGGTGATGGGCGGCACCTTCCATGCCGTGGCCAATCTTCTCCTGCGCCGTTATGCCGGTCACATCGGCTACCAGGCCAATTTCACCATTCTTGATCGCGGCGACGCCGAAGGAATCGTCAATCTCATCAAGTCCTCCCTTGATCTGGGTGGCGCCGGCAAGCGTTTTCCCTCGAAAAGGGTTATTCTCACCATCCTCAGCGGGGCAGTCAACAAATCCCTGACCATCGATGACCTCGTTGCCGCCCATTATTCGCATTTGCTCGAATTTCTGCCGGATCTGCTGCGCATCCGCGATCATTATCAGCTTTACAAACGGGATCACGGCCTGATGGATTATGACGATCTGCTCGTCTGCTTCCGTGATCTGCTCGCCCTGCACGAAGAAGTGCGACAGGAGATCGCCGCTCGTTTTCGCTACATCATGGTGGACGAGTATCAGGACACCAACCATATCCAGGCCGAGATCGTCCGTCTCCTTGCCACCGGCCATGATAACGTCATGGCAGTGGGGGATGACAGCCAGTCTATTTACAGCTTCCGCGGCGCAGATTTCCGTAATATCATGGATTTTCCGAAGATCTTTCCCGGCACCAGACTCATCCGCCTGGAGGAGAACTATCGCAGTTGCGAAAAGATTCTCGCTGCCACCAACGCCATCATTGAACAGGCCCGGGAAAAATACAGCAAAAAACTGTTCAGTTCCATCCGCGGCGGCGACCATCCTACCCTTTTTACGGCCCGGGACGAAGGGGATCAGGCCCGCTATGTCACCGGGATGATCCTTGACCTGCACAGCAAGGGCCTTCCCTTTCATGAGATGGCGGTGCTCTTCCGCTCCGGCTATCACTCTTTCAAACTGGAGCTTGAACTGGCCAACCACCGTATCCCGTTTGAAAAAAGGGGAGGGTTGAAACTCACCGAAACCGCCCATGTCAAGGATATCCTCTCCTATCTTCGCCTGGCGGCCAATCCGGATGACGCCCTTTCCTGGAGCAGGATTCTGTTGCATCTGCCCAAGGTGGGACCGAAAACCGTGCAGAAGATCGTCGAGGCCCTGCGGACAGCCGACGATCACCGTGCCGTGCTCCGATCCTTCAAGGCGGCTCCGGGCTGGCGGGATGATTTCCGGGAAATGGTGGAAATGTATGAGGATCTCGCCACCAGTGCCTCACCCGCCGGCCAACTTGAGCGGATCATGGTCTATTACCTGCCGATTTTCGAGAGGCTTTATCACGATGATTTCCCTTCCCGGGCGCGCGATCTGGAACAGTTGAAGACCATCATCGCCGACTATGACAATCTGCAATCCTTTCTTGATGACACCGCCCTTGATCCGCCCGAACTCTCCGAGGTCGGGCCTCTACCGACCACCGATACCCTGGTGCTGTCCACCGTTCATTCGGCCAAGGGGCTGGAGTGGGACACGGTCTTTGTCATCAACCTGGCGGACGGCAAGTTCCCCACTTCCCATGCTGCGCTTTTTCCTGAGCAGTATGAAGAGGAGCGGCGACTGCTCTATGTCGCCGCTACTCGAGCCAAATCCCGTCTTTTTTTCTGCTATCCGCGGGAGACCGTTGCCCCGGACCGCTCGCGTCACATTGCCACGCTTTCCCCCTTTCTTGCCGAATTACCGCCAGGGCTGGTCAGAAGCGGAATCGGCGGCAGCAATTTGCTTTTTCCTCGGACACTACGGACGGAAATCGCTGTCGGCGGCGAGACCGGACAGAAAACGGTAGAGCCGCCTGTCGCCTCCGGTGAAACCATCGCTTCTGAAACCATCGCCTCGACCCGCGATCTGCGGGTCGGCATGCAGGTACGGCACGGCTTTTTCGGCACAGGTGAGGTGAAAAGTCTGGCGGGCGACAAAACAGTGGATGTTTTCTTTCCCCGCTACGGCCGGAAAACCCTGCGCCTGGACTACGCCAAGCTGGAATTCGCCTGAAGGGTAACAGAAAACGAAACATATCCTAACCGTATTTTGATAATCAGCGGCTATCATCATGGGAAAGACTACAAGGAGGTTTCGCTATGATGTGCTGCTATCTGTCGGTTTACGCGCATGATTCGTTTTCCTGGGAGGTCGCCACCTGTCGCGCCAGGCAGGACCATTATGTCCCCAGTCTGGCCGATCTTGAAAGGTTCTGTCGGAAAAACCATGCAATCTGCCCCTTTTTTCTGACCTTGCAGGTGATGGATCAGCCGATCGCGCCAAGGGCCGAGGTGCTCGGCCCGGCGGTTTTCTGAAGAAAGGGGATTTGCTTGCGCCGCGCCGGCGGTTCTGCTATTTTTGTCAGCCTTATTTCTTCCGCCTGTTCCGACAGCGGGCAAATTCTCTTTAGCTGACAGGAAACCAACGGCATGGAGTACCAAGAGGCCTGGTCCTATTTGGACGGATTGCAATTCTTTAAGATCAAGCTCGGTCTCGAAAGCATGGCCGCCTTTCTCCAGAAGGTCGGCAACCCTCAGTGCGAGCTGCAATTTATCCATGTGGCGGGCACCAACGGCAAAGGCTCGGTTTCCGCCACTCTGCTTGCCCTGCTCGCCGGCGCCGGCTACCGGGTCGGTCTCTACACCTCGCCGCATCTGAGCTCGGTCCGCGAACGGTTCCGCATCAACGACCGGTATATCTCCCGCAGCGATTTCGCCGAACTCGCCACCCTGATCAGGGATTCCCTTGATGGCGGTCAGATCACCTACTTTGAATTCACCACAGCCCTGGCCCTGCTCTGGTTCGCCCGGGAAAAGGTTGATCTGGTTATTCTTGAAGTCGGCCTCGGCGGTCGGCTGGATGCGACCAACGTCATCACGCCGCTGGTCAGCGTCATCACCAATGTCTCCATGGACCACGAGGCCCATCTCGGCACCACCCTGGCGCAGATCGCCGCGGAAAAGGCGGGGATCATCAAGCCGGGGGTACCGGTGGTCTCCGGTGTTGCGCCGGATGACAGCCGCGAGGTGGTCAGTCGGGTCTGCCGGGAGCAGGGCGCTCCGCTCTTTTTGCTTGGCCGCGATTTTTCCTTGGTCGACAATGATCGCAAAACTCTTGTTTTTCATGGTCCGCGCGGCCTCGAAGTTTCCGACCTCTGCCTGGCCATGCAGGGATCCTATCAGATCGACAACACCGCAATCGCCCTGGCGACCCTTGATCTGGTCCACCATCTCGGTTTTCCGGTGGCAAAAGAGGGCATCGCCACATCGTTGCTTGCGGTACGCTGGCCGGGTCGGCTCGAATATTTTCAGCGCCCCCTGCTGGCCGGAAAAGACGGAGAGGGCAGGGGAGAGACACGACGCTATCTCCTGGACGGTGCCCATAACCCGGCCGGAGTTGCCGGTCTCCGGCAGAGCCTGGAGAGCGACTTTGTCTATCAACGCTTGATCTGCGTCTGGGCCAGTATGGGCGACAAGGATATCACCGCAACACTGACACTCATCGCCCCTTGCTGTGATCTCATCATCTTTACCAGGCCGGAAAGCGAACGTTCCGCCACCACCGCGGAGCTGTACGCAATCCTGCCGGAGGCGCTGCGCTCCAGGGCGATGTGTCGGGAAAAGGTCGGAGATGCTCTGATCTGTGCCGAAGAAGAGGCGCGAGCAGATGATCTGATCTGTGTGGCCGGATCGCTTTATCTCATCGGCGCGGCCCGAAAAATTCTGCTGGGGGAGCTGGTTGATGAACCATGAGGGATGAATATGGTTTTGCCGGCATCGACGAGGCGGAGATCAAAAGGGAAAAGGCCAGGGCCCGCGAACTGCGCAAAAGCCGCTGGTGGCAGACGAAAAGAGCGGCGGGGATCTGTCATTACTGTGGCAGGAAGTTCCCGCCGGCCGAGCTGACCATGGATCATCTCCAGCCCCTGGCCCTGGGAGGAAAAAGCAGCAAGGGAAACGTTGTTCCCGCCTGCAAAGAATGCAATACCCGGAAGCGGGGCATGAGTCCGTTGGAATGGGAGGAGTATCTGCGTTCCGACCGGACAGAGGAAAGCGGTTCTCTCTGACCCTCTTGCCCCCTGTTGCTTTTTCCCGCTATTACCCCCCGAAACAGATGCCGATTTCCCGGGCGGTCAGCACCTTGTCGCTGTCGAGCGCCACTTTTTTGCGGCTCTTCACCGCCTCGGCCAGGGGCACGGCGCACATCTGGTCGCCGCACAGGGCTACCATCTGATCGAAATTGCCCGCTTCAGCCAGTCGCACCGCCGTGGTGCCGAAACGCAGGGCGAGCAGCCGATCAAAAGTGGTGGGGGATCCTCCCCGCTGCAGATGACCGAGCACCAGAGAGCGAGTATCCTTGCCGGTGCGCTTGCTGATCTCCTTGGCAACCCACTCACCGATGCCGCCGAGGATTTTTTCCGCCCGGCCGATTTCTCCGTCTCCCTTGTGGATGGCCTCGTGATCCTTGGCCTTGGCCCCTTCGGCGACGACGACGATGGCATAGTGTTTGTCGTGCAGTTCGTTGTCAACGATTTTTTCGCAGACCAGGTCAATATCAAAGGGCAATTCCGGAATGAGGATGACATCCGCTCCGCCGGAGATACCTGAATTGAGGGCGATCCAGCCCGAATCCCGGCCCATTACCTCTACCACCAGCACCCGGTCATGGGATTTGGCGGTTGAGTGCAGTTTATCGAGGGCCTCGGTGGCGGTGGAAACAGCGGTGTCGAAACCAAAGGTCATCTGGGTGGCGAGCAGGTCGTTGTCGATGGTTTTCGGCACGCCGATGACCGGCATACCTTTTTCGGTGGCAAAGCGATGGGCGATCTCCAGGCTGCCGTCGCCGCCAACGGCAATGTGACAGTAGAAGTTCATCCGTTTAAAATTTCTCATCACCCGATCGGAAACATCGCGGAGCTGAAATTCGCCGGCCAGGTTTTCCACCGGCATGGAAAAGGGATTGCCCTTGTTGGTGGAGCCGAGGATGGTTCCGCCGGTCGGCGTGATGCCTGCCACATTCTCTGGTTTGAGTCTGATTAGCTCGTCGGTGTTGAGCAGGCCAAGATACCCCTGCCGGCTGCCGTAGACCTCCCAGCCTCGCCATTGTGAGGCCATAACCACTGAATAGATGACGGCGTTCAGGCCCGGCGCATCTCCGCCGCCGGTGGAAATAACGATTTTTTTCATGGCTGCTTCCTGATGGTGTCCAAGTTATCTGTCGATGGTTGTCAGCGCGGACAGGGCGCGTCCCTCTTGTTGCGCAAAAAACAACACAATGTGTCATTGACGCTGAACTGAGTAACCCGAAGAATTTTATTAGATTATAGATGGTTATTGGCTGTCCTGCAAATAATTGTCTCGATATTGTTTTTTTTGTCTGCTGACCATTTTATTGACTTATTAAATTCAATACCTTATAGTTTAGAAAAATTCTTATCTTTTCTGCCGGGAGTTTTCGGCGCCGAAATGTGAACTTTTTTAATTTCATTATATTTTCAGGACAATTTCTTAAGACAGGAGGGCTTTGTGATGTTGAATGTGACTGATCTGGCGATTAAAAATCTCAAGGCGTATCTGGAGCAGAATAATATCGATTCTGCCATCCGGGTCGCCTTGATGCAGGGCGGCTGAGCTGGCCCGTCACTCGGTTTGGCTCTGGATGAGCCGAAGGACAACGATAAAGTTTTTGATCATGACAACCTGAAATTTCTTGTGGACAGCGGTTTGTTGACGAGCTGCGGCAGCATCAAGGTTGATTTTATTGATGCCGGTCCCCGCTCAGGCTTTGCCATTTCATCGAGCGTGCCTCTGGGCGGGAAATCTGCCTGCGGTTCCTGCGGTAGCTCCTGCGGTTGATTCTGATACCGCTTTCTCAAAAAAAGCCCGCCGGAAGGCGGGTTTTTTTTTGAGCCTTTCTCGCTGATTTCGTCCCCATATGTACGACGTTTGTCCTTCTTCTGCTGCTCGATCCTCACCAGGGACCCGTCAAAGTCAAAATGTCAGACCGAGGAAGCGAAGGACATTTTGGCCCATGCGGGCACAGAGCCGCAGCGCCGGTGCAATGAAAATGGCACCAGCCATTCGCAACAGAGATATCGCAA
>JBMONO010000012.1:0-18691 GCA_049323655.1 Thermodesulfobacteriota bacterium
GCAGGGCTTTTCCGGCAGGAAATTCTGCCGGTGCTGCCGGTGGATGCATTGCGCAAACATTATCATGATTGCCAAGGCCGCCTCTCCAAGGAACTATACTCCATGGTCGGGCTTATGATTCTTCAGCGTATTTTCGGGGTCAGGTCTTTAAAAAATACTCAAAATAAAATTTTTAAAGACCTGACTCCATTTGATGCCGGCCATATCGGTGCCGAGGATGAGCTGAACCGCTGGTAGTATGGCCCTGGACCTGCTGCGGTGCCGTCCACCATCGGGTTTAATAGATCCTGCAGACAGCGTTTAAAATGCCGACAGCAATGGAAACCGCACCGGGAAAGATGCCCTTGGATATTTTGTTGGCCGGGATGTCTCGGCAACGATCCTGGGAAAGATCAACCGGACGACGAGGAAGGTGATGATCTGCACGAGCAGGGCGACCAGGCCCCACAGGACAGTGCAGGCCAGGCTGATGCTGTGGGAGATGGCGCTGTCCAGGGGCAGGGCAAAGCCGATTAGCGTACCGGTGAGGCTGTATACGCTGCCTGATGGCCTCGGCGATCAGGGCAAATTCACTGTAGGGTGTCACTTGGGCGTAGAGAAAGGCAAAGATGACGAGAAGCAGCACGGCGATGCCGAAATAGATGGCGAAATTGGCCAGACCGGGAAGGTTGGTTGCAAGATCCGTGGTGATCCTTCTCATTGGGATGGTTGAAGGTGCGGGGCACAGCTCTTGTTCACGGTCGAAAAAAATGGGGCACAAAGGTTGACGAGTTTTTGGTGATCGGCGCCGTGTCCTCGCGGATGCCGATGCCGGCCGGCAGGTTGTTGATGATTCACGAACCGATCAGGGTAAATTTTGTCCCGAAGCGGGGCAATTCGCGATACTTCTGGAAAACATAGCCCTAAAATCTGAATCATTTATTGTGAGAAGCAACACCAGCTCCCGCGAGGTGCCTTTTAGATGGTTATCAGGTCTTGAAAAATTGCACGAAATATAATTTTTCAAGACCTGACCCTAGTGTGCTACGAAATATAATTTTTCAAGACCTGACCCTAGTGTGCTAGTGTGTGACCCTAATATGAACTCAATCGGTGTTGCGCTGAGGATGATGTTCCGGTTACTTGCCGAAGCTGCCCATTACCCCGCGCACGGCAGCGGGAATATCGGCCGGCAGAACGACGAATTTCGCATTGGCGGATGTGGACATGGTTTTGACGGCTTCGATATATTTTTCGCCAAGAAGAAAGAGAACCGGCAATTCGTTGTCCCCCACCGCCATGCTGACCTTGTGGATCGCTTCCTGACTTGCCTCGGCAAGGACAACCTTGGCCTGCGCGTCCCGCCTGGACGCCTCAAGCCGGCCGTCCGCCTCCAGGATGGCCGCGCTTTTTTCGCCCTCGGCGCGGGTGACGGTCGCCCGGCGCTGCCGTTCGGCCGCAGCCTGTTCCTCCATCGCCTTCTGCATGGTTTCCGACGGTTTGATGTCTTGAATCTCCACGGTTTTGAGGGTGATCCCCCAATCGGCGATATCGTCGGATATCGCGGTCTTGAGTTTTGTTTTGATCTGGTCGCGCGAGGAAAGGGCGTCGTCGAGATCCATTTCGCCGACAATCGAGCGGAGGGAGGTTTGAACGAGGTTACGGATGGCAAGGATGTAGTCTTCCACCCCGTACACGGCCTTTTCGGGCATGACAATATTGATATAGGCAACCGCATTGGCGATGATGACCGCATTGTCTTTGGTAATGACCTCCTGGGAGGGGATATCAAGGACGATATCCTTGGTGGTCACCTTGTAAGCCACGCGATCGATGTAGGGGACGATGATATTCAGCCCCGGGCCCAGGGTTTTGTTGTACTTGCCGAGACGCTGGACGACAAATTTTGATCCCTGAGGAACGATACGTACGCCTAGGAAAATTGAGATGACAACCAACACGACAAAAACCGATGCGACAACAAGTCCAGCCATGGTCTCCTCCCTGGTTACGGGAATGCATTGCCCCCTGGGGCTGCCTTTTTTTCGACGATCAAGGTGTTACCGGAAATATTTTTGACAACGACGCGATCACCGATAGTGACCGCTTGTTCGCAGATAAACGGCCATTCGTCCGCCCCGAGAACAGGGGTTGTGAAGCGCACGATGCCATGGTTTTTTCCCATCGGCGCCTTGAGGACTTGGCCGGTCTCGTTAACGATTGCTTCGAGGGAGATTCCCGCCTTGGTGCGATCGGCCATCAGCGGTTTAAGGAGTTTGAACCAGAGGAAGGTGAAAAGCGATGACGCCGCGGCCCAGAGAAAAAATTGCCAACTCAGTGCTAGTTCAGGAACAAAAAAAAGGATGCAGCCGACGATGAGGGCGCCCAGTCCGAACCAGAGGATGGCGATGGTGGGAATAATGGTTTCCGTTATGACAAGAAGCATGCCGAAGACGAACCAGTACCAGAAAGGAATTTCCGGTTCCATCATGCTTTCCTCATGCAGAATAAAGAGGTTGCCGGACAAGCGCCTGCTGTCCGATCATGGCTGGCGGTTGGCGAAAATCTCTGACGCTCCAGGACGGCGTACTTCCATGATGCGTTTTTTGGGCATAGCAAATCAAGTGAAAAATGTCCGGGAAGAACATGGCTTCAGCGATTTTTGTTTGTCAGTTCTGCCGGATGGCAAGTTCTTCCTCCGGTCAGATTCGGCGGTCCAGTGCCTCAAAGCAGGGGATACAAAGGGTGTCGCCGTGCAGTCGGCGGGTGCGGGATTCCATTGTCATCTCTCCGCAGTGGGCGCAGGGCAGGCTTGCCAGGATGCGGGGCGGTCGAGGAAGGGGTTGCTGCATGGCGGTGATGGTAAACATGGCGTTAAGATCGAGCTCCATGAAAGTACGCTCGATATCGGCCCGCAGGGCGGCCGCCGCCTCCTGTTCCTTTGGGGTGGCCGTGCCGGTGGTCATTTTCTGCATGAAGCGGGTGAGGGTGCCGTTGCGGCCGCCCCAGACATCCTGGTTGAGCACGGCGCGCAGACCGCGTTGGCAGGCACGGTCATAAAAGGAAAAGGCCATCTTGCCGTAATCGAGGTGGATGAGATTGCCCTTGCCGAAGGTGCAGCCCGTGAGAAACTGGATTGCGTCAACTCCGCACATATCAGTTTCCACCACCGCCACCAGAGTGGTGGCGGCCGGTCCGAATTCCCGCAGGCCCAGTTCGGCGGCACGGATGCCGATGGTCAGTCCCGGGCAGCGATGGCCGTGAAAGGCGACAACCTGGTCGATAACCGTAGAGGCAATGGTGCAACTCATGCTGTTTTTCTCCGTATGCCCTCTCTATGGGGCGGTTTTGCTGCTCGGTACGCGAATTTATGATATCCATTACTGAAAAATCCTTAAAAAGTCTTTTTTTACCGCAGAGCGCACTGAGGACACAAAGGAAACATCTTTAATTGCAATTAGTTACCTGTGTTTACTCTGCAATCTCTGTGGTTAATTTTCAGTTTTGCAAAATCATCATTGCTGGCGGACTCTGTTTTCTTCTGCTGGCGTTGATCGGCCGTGAACGGGTATGACGACCGGGCAGCCGTTGACCCGGAACAGGGAAACCGGTACGCCGTAAACTGCCTGGAGCAACTCCGGGGTGACGGCGTCGATGTCGCCGGCGGCAAGCACGGTGCCGTCTTTTAAAAAGAGAAAACGGTGGGCAAAGCGCAGAGCGCTGTTGACGTCGTGCAGGGTGATGGCACCGGCCAACTGTTCGCTCTCCACCACCTCGCGGATCAGGGTCAGTATTTCCAGTTGGTTTTTCAGATCAAGAGCACTGGTCGGTTCATCAAAGAGCAGGATTCGCGGCTCCTGAACCAAGGCGCGGGCGATCATCACCTTCTGCAGTTCGCCGCCGCTGAGACGGGTCAGCGGCCGCATGGCCAGGGGGGAGAGGCGCAGGCGACCCAGGGCATGCTCCACCAGACAAAGATCCTTTTCCTCCGGTTTCCAGCGGAGAAAGGGTTTGCGACCGAGAAGGACGGCGTCAAACACCGTTTGCGGACCGCTGTCGGGCCGCTGGGCGACATAGGCGCACTGGCGGGCCATCTCCTCCGGTCGCATGGCCAGGGTGTCGCGGCCGTCGATATACACGGCGCCGCCCTCTGTCCTGTGGATTTTGTTGAGACATTTTAAAAGGGTGGTTTTGCCGGTGCCGTTGGGTCCGAGAATGGCCAGCAGCTCGCCAGGTCGGATCGACAGGCTGATGCGGGTGAGAACAGGGTGGCGGGCATAGGTGAAACTGAGCTGTCGGACCTGGAGCATCAGACTTGCCTCCTGAGGATGAGAAAGAGAAAGAGCGGGGCCCCCATAAAGGCGGTCAGCACGGAAACAGGCAGGGCTTGGGGGGCGAGAACGAGTCGGGCCGCGGTGTCGGACAGCAGCAGCAGCAGCGCGCCGCCCAGCATGGCGGCGGGCAGGAGAAAACGATGGTCGGCGCCGACCAGCCGGCGCATGATGTGCGGCACCACCAGGCCGACAAAACCGATGATGCCGAGCACCGCGATGATGATGGCGGTGAGCAGGGAGGAGAGGAGCATGCCGACGAGACGGGTGCGTTCCACCGGCACTCCAAGGCTCTTTGCCGTGTCGTCGCCGGCGTCGAGGGCGTTATAGCGCCAGCTCGCGGCGAAAAAGAAGAGAGAGATGGCCGCAGTGCCGGCGAGCAGCAGGAAAACCTCCTGCCAGGAGGCGCGGGCCGTATCGCCAAAGGCCCAGAAAACCATGGCGCCGAGCTGGACGTCGTCGGCAAAAAACTGGAGAAACATAGTGGCCGCTGTAAAGATGGCGCCCAGGGCGACGCCGGCGAGGACCATGGATTCGGGCGTTGCGCCTCTACTCCGGGAGACGAGAATAATGATGCCCGCGGCCAGCAGGCTGCTGGTAAAAGCGGCCAGGGTGACGAAAAGGGGATGAGCGTAGTCGGAGGAGCCGGTGGCGGAAGTGCCGGTGGTCATGACCGCCAGGGCTGCGCCGAAGGCGGCGGCGTGGGAGATGCCCAAGGTAAAAGGGGATCCGAGCGGGTTGCGGAGAATCGACTGCATGACCGCGCCGGCCACGGCGAGACCGGCGCCGGCGGCAATGGCGGCCAGGGCCTGGGGCAGTCTGATTGCGCGGATGATCATCTCCTCTCTGGCCCCAACGGGCAGACCGATCAGCCCCTTTGCGACAACAGTCGGCGCGATGGGCACCGCGCCAAGGGAGACGGCGACGACCAGGGCGGCGAGGAGCAGGACAAAGGTAACCAGGATGACGCGGACATTGGCGCGGACATGGCGCCGGTATGCGGTTGCCGGGCAGGCGACATCAGCGGACATGGGGGAGCGGAAGCCGGCGGAAAAGGGTGTGGGAAAAGGACCGATCCATGGCGGCAAAGACCGGGGCGCCGACCAGAAAGGCGTATATCTCGTCAGCCGTGTCGACTGGATCGATGTCGCGGAAGGAGTCGGGATAGATGGTCTTGCCGATGAAATAGGCGGAGGCAAGCAGGGAATCGTAGTTGGTTGCATAGCTGTTCAAAGGCGGGACGGCATAAACGGCGCCGCGGCCCACCGCGTCGAGGGCCTGGTAGGCCGGATCGTTGGCCAGCTCATCGAGGCCGCTTCCCTCACCAACCTGCATGGTGGCGAGATCGACAAAGAGAAAATCCGGGTTCCAGGTGATCAGGGTCTCCCGTTCCACCCTGGCGTGGGATATCTCTTTGGTGCCGGGCTGAGCGGCGGCGACGTTGTCGGCATTGATAAGGGTAAAAGGTGAATAGGTGGGGTCCGTGGCCTGAAAGCCGTGTGCCCCCTTGAAGGCCACCCCGCCGATATAGGCGGAGCGACGCTCTTCAGGTGCAATGGCGGCGGTGCGCCGGACGAGCTCGGCCCGGTGTTTTTCAAAAAATGCGATGACCGCCTCGGCCCGTTCCGTACGGTTGAGGCAGCCGGCCATGGTGCGCAGGGCGGCGTAAAAGGCCTCCCGCTTTTTTCCGAAATCACCGTAATCGAGGACCACCACCGGGATGCCGGTTTTCTTCTCCAGTTCCCGCGGGTCGTGTCCCATGTCGGCAAATGTCCTGAAAATGAGCTGCGGGGCCGGATCAAGCCCGACAATCAGTTCCGGATTGTCCTGGCCGCGGGAACGCCCGAAGAGGGGCAGGGCGGCCAGCTGCGGATTGGCAAGGGCGTATGGTCTGGACAGATACCGAACAGTCCGGGTTTCCATGTCATCGACAGCCACGGCCAGATCCTCGGCTTGCAGATAGGTGAGCAGCCGCAGGCAGCCGGGGCCGGAACAGATGACCCGGCTCACCTCGGCGGCAATCGTTATCGACCGGCCGTCGGCATCGGTAACGACACGGCCCGGGGCGGCGGCGAGACGGCCGGCCGGCAGGATGGCCAGAAGCAGAATAATAAGAATACGTGACAGTAAGGGAAAGCGCATCTTATTGTCGGTAGAGGTCAGGGAGAAAGGGTAGTGTTACTTTTTTATTATTCGTAATATCAGCGGCAGGCTACCCGCTCTGTCTGGAAAAAGCAAGGCAAAAGTGGGGCGGGGCAGCAACGGAATCAAAAAATCGGTGTCTTTTCGACCAGCAGGAGTGGTAAAATGGATGAGTATTGCGTTTGTGGGTGGCAACCCGAAATGATGAAGGAGCAATCGCATGAATCGACGGCAATTCATCAGAGACGTCTTTCTCTGGTCAGCCGGGCTCACCTTGGTGGTGCCTCATTTCCGCATCGGCCCGGCGGCTCTGGCGGCGAAAGGCCCCGGCCCCCTGGTGAGCGTGGCCCGGGGTGAGGAATATGCCTCCCTCGTCACCAGGGTGCTGGAACCCCTGGGCAGCATGGCGGCCTTTGTCCGGCCCGGCGATCGGGTGGTGATCAAGCCCAATATCGGCTGGGACCGCAACCCGGACCAGGGGGCCAACACCCATCCCCTGGTGGTGCAGGCCGTGGCGACCCTTGCGATCGGGGCTGGGGCGAAAAAGGTGCAGGTCTTTGACCGGACCTGCAACGAGGAGCGGCGCTGCTATGCAAGCAGCGGCATTGAAGAGGCGATCCGCGGCCTCGATGATCGTCGGGTGCGGATCGAACACATCGATTCCCGCAAGTTCGTACCGGTCCACATCTCCCGCGGGAAGGCTCTTAGCGAGTGGGAGATCTACAAGGACGCCCTGGACTGCGACTGTTATATCAATGTGCCGGTGGCCAAACACCACGGCCTTTCCCGCCTTACCCTCGGGCTCAAGAACACCATGGGGGTGATCGGCGGCAACCGCGGCCGACTTCACCATGATCTCGGCCAGAGTCTGGCCGATCTCGCCACCGTGGTGCAGCCGAAGCTGACCATCATCGACGCCTCCCGCATTCTCCTCCGCAACGGTCCCCAGGGCGGTGATATCGCTGATGTGAAAAAGACCGACACCCTGATTGCCTCGACTGATCCGGTGGCGGCCGACGCCTATGCCACCACCCTGTTCGGCATGGAGCCGGAGGAGATCGAGTCGACGGTGGCGGCTTATCGCATGGGCCTGGGCGAGATGGACCTGGCCCGCATCCGGGTGCGGACCGTCTGATGGGGAGCCCGGCACGCCGCCCCCCCTTGCTGGCCCCCTGGCGCCGGGCCGGACAGTTCCTTTTTTTTGCCCTGTTTATCGTCCTCTTCATCAAGACCGATTATGCCGGCAGCGATGAGCTGAGCTGGGCGGTCAACATCCTCTTCCGGATCGATCCGCTCCTTGCCTTCTGCGTCTGGCTGGCCGGCAAAACCGTAGTCGCCCTCATGCTGCCGGCCCTGCTGACCCTTGTGCTGACCCTGTTCTTTAGCAGGTTTTTCTGCGGGTGGATCTGTCCCATGGGCAGCCTGATCGATGCCGGCCGCCTTCTTTTTTCGTCCGGGGAGATGGCGGTCGCTCCGGCTTGGCGCCGGGTCAAATATGTCCTGCTTCTCTTTCTCCTGGTTGCTGCGGCCGGCGGTCTGCCGCTGGCCGGTTATGTCGATCCCTTCGCCATCCTGGTGCGGGGGCTGACCTTTGCCCTCTATCCGGCCCTTGATCATGGCCTTACCTCTTTTTTTACCTTCACCTACCAGCAGGGCGGCGAGTGGCTGCACGGTATGACCGAGCCGGTTTACGGTTTTCTCAGGGATGTTGTCCTGCCTTTTCGGGCCAAGGTCTACTCTCTGGCGATATTTTCCCTGCTCCTGTTCCTGGCCGTCATCTGGCTGAGTCGGCTGACCCGACGCTTTTTCTGCCGGAACCTCTGTCCCCTCGGCGCCCTCCTCGCCCTCTTTGCCCGCTTTGCCCCCTTGCGTCTGCAGGGAGGCGCGAGCGCTCTCTGCGGCAGGTGCCGGCAGTGCCGCGAGATGTGCCGGATGGGAGCCATTGACGAGGAGCGGCGCATCGACCCGGCCGAATGTATCCTCTGTCTCGACTGCCTGGATCACTGCCCGGCCGCCCGCATCGGTTACGGCCGCCCCGGCCGGGCGTCCCTTGCCCCGGCGCCGCTCCTTTCCCGGCGGGCCTTTGTCGCCACCGCGACATCCGGAATGCTGCTGCCCCTGATCCTGCCGACCCGGCCCCATGCCCGTCAGCCTGATCCGGTCCTGATCCGACCGCCCGGCGCCCTGGCGGAACAGGAGTTTCTCGGCCGCTGCGTCCGCTGCGGTGAATGCATGAAGGTTTGCATCGGCAACGCTCTGCACGCCGCCTGGCTTGAGGCCGGCTTTGAGGGGATCTTCACCCCGCGGCTGCTCGGTCGCATCGGTTACTGTGAGTATAACTGCACCCTGTGCGGCCAGGTCTGCCCGAGCGGCGCTCTTCGCACCCTGACCAGGGCGGAAAAACATCGCACCGTCATCGGTCGCGCCCATTTCGACAAAAACCGCTGTCTGCCCTATGCCGGCGGAGTCCCCTGCATCGTCTGCGAGGAACATTGTCCGACCCCGGACAAGGCGATCAGGTTCCGGGAAGCCACGGTGCTCAACAGCCGTGGAGAAAGGATAACCCTGCTGCAACCGTATGTCGTCGAAGAGCTCTGCATCGGCTGCGGCATCTGCGAAAACAAGTGTCCGCTGCCGGGGCACGCGGCGATCATTGTCACTGCCGCAGGCGAAAGTCGGCATCCGCTGCATCGCCTGTCCGGTTACTGATCCCCTGTTCCGTCTTGCCGCTGCCGAGATTTTTCCCAGGTGACGCTTGCGGATAAAGGGCATTGACAGGGGTTTGGAATTTGTCTATGCTGACGAGCTGAATCGATCTTCATTTTTCTTGACTCGGACTCTTTTCCCCCTTCGCATTCAATGATTATGGCCAAAAAGATCAGAAGGATTCTGGTGGTGGACAACAATACGGTTGTCCTGCGTCTGATGGGCCACATGCTTGAGGAAATGGGCTATGCGGTGCGCACTGCGGCCGACGGCCTTTCCGCTCTTGACGTGCTCGCCGATTTTCCCGCGGATGTCGTGTTTGTCGATCTGGTCATGCCCAAGATCAGCGGTGAAAAACTCTGCCGCATCCTGCGCAGCATGCCGGAACGGCGCAAAACCTATATTGTTATCTTTTCCGCCATTGCGGCGGAGGAACAGATCGATTACCAGGCCTTCGGCGCCGATGCCTGTATTGCCAAGGGTCCCTTCAAACAGCTCCGTGAGCATGTGCAGACCGTGTTGGAGCGGGCCGCCGCCGGCAGTCCGGCTGACCAGCCGCCCCCGGCCGGCGAGGTCATCGGTTCTGACCGGATCTTCGAACGGGAGATCACCAAGGAGTTGCTTGCCTCCCGTCGCCATTTCGAGATCGCCCTGAACCGGATTTCCGACGCCTTTCTCGAGCTGACCCCGGAAGGCAAGGTGGTGTATGTCAACGTCGCCGCCTGCCGCCTCTTCGGCAAGCCTGAGGAAAAGCTGCTCTCCTCCTATTTTGTCGAACTTTTTCCCGAGGGAGAGCGCCGTCTCATCCATGACTTTCTAGTTGATCTTGATGCCGAACCGGTTGTTCTCGGTGATGAGCGGCCACTTCACTTCGGCCGGCGGCAGATTCATCTGGAAATGGCGGCAGTCAGCGATATGAATCAGCGCTTCATCGTTGTCGTGGTGCGCGACATCACCCAGTGCCGACAGGCGGAGGCGGAACTCCGTCATCAGCAGGAAAACCTTGAACGACTGGTGGCCGAGCGCACGGTGGAGCTCATTGAGGCCAACGCCAAGCTGCAGCGGGACATCGTCGAGCGGCAGAAGCTCAACGAACAGAAGGAAGAGCTGATCGTCGAGCTGCAGGAGGCCCTGGCCAAGGTGAAGACCCTGAGCGGTTTTCTGCCCATCTGTTCCTCCTGCAAGAAGATCCGCGACGACAAGGGCTACTGGCAGCAACTGGAGGCCTATCTCGGCAAGCATTCCGGCGCCGAATTCAGCCACAGCATCTGCCCCGAATGCCGGAAGCAGCTCTATCCCGAGCTGGACAACACATGATGGATCCGCACAAGATTTTTCTTGTCGCTGGGCGCGCAGGGAACAGAATTTAAATTACAGCCAGTTGTTTCCATGCCCTCTCGGAGCGCTGCTCAGGTATTTCGACACCAGCAAACATAAACGTCTTGCCCTTCCTTTCTTTCCGGGCCAACAAAAGTTTGCCAAAGGCAGGCTCTTCCGGTACCATCGGATGAGTTATGCAGATCCGGACCCGTTTCATCATCTCCATCAGTGCGGTGGTCATCATCTCCTACGGGATCACCTTTTACCGCACCTCCGGCTTCCAGGAGGAACTGGTGGTGGCCCAGGCCGCCAGCCAGGCGCGCATGCTCTTTACCCAGCTGCGGCTGACCCGCCAGTGGGTGGCCGACCATAACGGCCTCTTTTTTGTTCAGCGGCCGGGGGTGGAGGCAAGCCCCTTTCTTGCGGATGCCCAACTCAGCACCAGAGATGGCACGATTCTCGTCAAACGCAACCCGGCCATGGTCACCCGTGAGCTTTCCCAATACGCGGCCCGTGAGGGTTTCGGCCAGTTTCGGGTCACCAGTCTCCAGCCCATCAATCCCCTCAATGCCCCGGACGATTTTGAACAACGCAGCCTGCAGCGGTTTGCCGACGGGTTAAAGGAGATGGTCGCCATCGAGAAAGCCGAAGGGGGGCGACGGCTGCGCTTTATCGCCCCCTTGATCATTGAGGCCTCCTGTCTGGAGTGTCATGTCGAACAGGGCTACCGGGTCGGCGACATCCGCGGCGGCTTGTCCGTCACCATTCCGGTGGACTGGGCCTATGATCATATCCGTAAAAATAACCTCATGCTGCTTGGCATCGCCCTGGCCACCATCCTGGTCGTTTCTCTGACCTTGTTCTGGCTGGTCAATACCCTGGTGGTGCGGCGGGTGCATGTACTGGCCGGTCTGATGGACCGCTACCCCGGCGAGGCGGCCGGCGAGGCGGAGTGGCAGGGGTTGCCGGGAGGCAATGATGAGATAGGCCGGCTGGGCGAGAGGTTTCATGAGCTGTGCCGGCGGCTTGACCGTTCCCAGGAGGAGCTGCAACGCACCCGGGAACAGGTCTTTCAGGGCGAAAAGCTCGCCGCCCTTGGCCGCCTGGTGGCAGGCGTCGGCCATGAGATCAATAATCCGCTGGCCGGTATGCTGAACTGTGTCAAGAGTATGCAGGAGGCGCCGGACGATCTGGACCAGAACCGGCGTTACCTGCCGTTGCTGGCCAAGGGCCTGGAACGCATCCGCCACACGGTGCGCCAACTCCTCAACTTCGGCCGGCGGGAGGATCTCCATCCCCGCCGGGTGGATGTGAACGGTCTGATTCGCGAATGCATGGAGCTGTTGGGTTTTGGTCTGAAAAAAGTCGAGCTGCGGCTCGATCTCGCCTTGGATCGCCCCTGTTATCTGGATGGCGAGGCGCTTAAACAGGTGGTGATGAATATCGGCATCAACGCTATTCACGCCATGCCGGAGGGCGGCGTTCTCACTGTCAGCAGCCGGGAACGGGAGGGAGCGGTGGAGCTGGTCTTCGCCGATACCGGTGTCGGCATTGCGGCGGAAAACATCCAGAAGATCTTCGATCCCTTTTTCACCACCAAGGAGGTTGGCCAGGGCACCGGCCTCGGGCTTTCGGTGACCTATTCCCTGGTGCAGCGCATGCAGGGCAGCATCGAGGTGACGAGCGAATCGGGCCGGGGCGCCTGCTTCACGGTCCGCCTTCCCTGCCGTGATGAGGCGATGGACAAAGAAAACACAGCCGCCGGTTGAGGGCGGACAGCATCCCGGTAGCATCTTTTGGTGGAAAAAGATATGAGCTGTACGGAAACGATAATCGGCGGCCGCATCCTGCTGGTTGAGGATGACGAGATCATGCGCATCCCCTTAGGCGACAGCCTGCGGCGCCGCGGGCTGCTGGTCGACGAGGCGGAGGACGGCCCCGCCGCCCTCCGCCTCCTTAATAGGAACAGCTATCAGGTGGTGCTTTCCGATATCCGCATGCCGGGCATGGATGGTGAGGAGCTCCTCGATCGGATCAAGGGTCTATCGCCTGACACAGACGTGTTGCTGATGACCGCCTACGGCCGCACCGAGGATGCCATCGCCTGTTTGAAAAAGGGGGCGGCGGATTACATCCTCAAGCCCTTTGACCTCGACGATCTCCTCATTCGCATCAACCGGCTGCTCGCCATCCAGCGGATCAAGGTGAAATGCACCACCCTGGAGGAGGACAGCCGGGGCAAGCGGGCAATCATTATCGGCAGCTCGCGGCCGGTCCAGAACATGCTGAAACTGATCAGTCAGGTGGCTCTGTCCGATGCCACGGTGCTGATCTCCGGAGAAAGCGGCACCGGCAAGGAGCTGGTGGCGGCGGCCATCCATCAGGGCAGCAGCCGGGCCGGTCAGCCCTATATCCGCATCAACTGCGCCGCCATTCCGGAAGGTCTGATGGAGTCGGAGCTCTTCGGCCATGAAAAGGGGGCGTTCACCGGCGCTCTCTGCCGCAAGGCCGGCAAGTTCGAACTGGCCGACCGCGGCACCATCCTGCTCGACGAGATCGGCGATATGCCGCTCGACTTGCAGGCCAAGCTGCTGCGCGTCTTGCAGGAAAAGGAGATCGAACGGGTGGGCGGCACCCGCAGCATCCCCATCGATGTCCGGGTCCTGTGCGCCACCGCCAAAAATCTGGCCGAGGAGGTAAAACACGGATGTTTCCGGGAGGATCTCTTTTACCGGCTGCAGGTCATCCCCATCGAGGTGCCGCCCCTGCGGCAGCGCAAGGAGGACATCGCCGAACTGTGCGCCGCCTTTCTGAGTCAGTTCAGCAAGGATCGGGGCATGCCGCTTGCCCTGTCCGAACAGGCTCTCGCCGCCCTGCAGCGCTATGATTTTCCCGGCAATGTCCGGGAATTGAAGAACATCATCGAGCGGGTGTCGGTGCTGGCCACCTCGCCGCTGATCCAGATCTGGAACCTGCCCGGCGACATCTGCGGCGGTGCGCTGGAAGAGGAAGACGACAATCTGCTGCTCGCTCCCGCGGTGGCCAGGGCGGAAAAGGCATGCATTCTCAAAGCGTTGCGTAAAAGCGGCGGCAACCGAACCGAGGCGGCCCGCCTGCTCGGCATCAGCCGCAAGAATCTTTGGGAGAAACTGAAAATCTACCAGCTGCAGGAGGCGGGTCTTTGATTATGGACCAATTGAAACGTCGAAAAATGGGGGGAAATCAGTTGGCGCGATTCGGGTTTTCCTTTCCGATCGGCAGTCCGCATCTTTCCCGTACCATGATGCTGACCGAGCTGCACGCTCTTTTGGACTATGTTTCGTCTTCTAATGCAACGCGAGCCGATTATGCAGGAGCAATTGTCGAAAATAATTGTTTGGCGAAACGCACAGTGAAAAATCGTTTGATTTCAAAACGCTATCTTGTTGAATTGTATTCACTCGACCCAAACCTGGTCCTTTTCCGGGCGCTTCTTTTTTTTTGGCGGCGAGACCCTAATGGTTTCCCCCTTCTCGCTCTGCTCTGCGTCTATGCTCGCGATAGTCTTTTGAGGGCCAGTGCGAAATACATTCTTCCCCTAGCCGAGGGTATGTCTGTAAATCGCAAGGCGATGGAAGGATTTCTTGATAGCCTTGATCCTGGTCGATATAGCCCCGGGAAGCTTGCCTCAAATGCTAAAAACATCAATTCAACCTGGACCCAGTCCGGGCATTTGTCGGGAAGAACCAATAAATTGCGAGTGAAGGCTAATCCTACCGCCGGGAGCGTCTCTTACGCTTTGCTTCTTGGCTATCTCGCAGGCAGTAGAGGACAGGCGCTGTTCCAAACGGAATACACCAAGTTGCTCGATTGCACGTTCGACAAAGCCATTGAACTTGCCGAAGAGGCCTCTCGCAAAGGCTGGATCGTGTTCAAGCGTGTGGGTGACGTCATCGATGTTCTGTTTCCGAACCTGATCAATCAAGAAGAAATGGAGTGGCTTCGTGAGCAGAGTTAAGCGGCTGATACAGTCCTACAGCAAATACATTTCCGTTCCGTGGCGCGATGATGCCGCTGCTGCACAGCGCGTGATCTTCTGCGTCTACAACGAAACGGAGGAGCGCTGGCTGCGGGCCAAGGTCGATGAGTTTGAAATCGTCACGCGACAGGCAGGCCACGAGTGGGCCATGTTCGACCTGACGGATACTTTTGCCATTTGGCTCGCCTCGCAAAGGTACGCCAAGAGCTACTTTCAGAAGCCGCATCTGCTCTCCACGCTCCTGCCGAAATACCTCGCATTCATCACCGATGAATTTGAGACCTTCCTCCAAAAGAACGAGATCGGACCCGATTCCGTCGTGGCAATTAAAGGCGTCGGTTCGCTTTTCGGATTTCTGAAAGTGAAAGAGGTCGTCGACAAATTGGCCCCGATGGTCAAGGGACGGTTGCTGGTCTTTTTCCCGGGCAGCTATGAAAACAACAACTACAGGCTGCTGGATGGCTATGACGGGTGGAACTATCTCGCCGTACCGATCACTGCGGACAAGGAATACTGAACGAGGGGTTGATGATGAATAATCGCGATATTTACCAGAAAGATCCGGCCACCCGAAAACTGGTCAACGAGGGTGTGGCAAGCGTCAACGACGAGAAGACCAGTCAGGCCCTGGCGGTACTTCGTTACGAGTTGGAGACCTTCGTCTGTGACGGCCAATACGAAAAAGGGATGTCACACATCCTCGAGACCTACCTGAAAAACATCGACCAGGCACAGCAACCCGCCGTCTGGGTCAGTGGTTTTTACGGATCAGGTAAATCGCACCTCGTCAAAATGCTTCGTGCGCTTTGGGTTGACACGGTCTTCGAGGATGGAGCCACGGCTCGCGGCATTGCCAACCTGCCTCAAGGCATCACTGATAATTTCAAGGAACTGAGCACCCAGGCCAAGCGCCATGGGGGCCTGCACGCCGCATCCGGCACGCTGGGAGCCGGTGCAAGCGGCAGTGTCCGGTTGGCACTCCTGCGCATCATCTTCAAATCCGCTGGCTTGCCTGAGCAATACCCGGTTGCCCGCTTCGTCATCTGGCTCAAGCACGAAGGCATCTATGATCAGGTTCGCGCCCATGTTGAACAGAATGGCTTCGACTGGGACGAAGAGCTGGACAACTTCTATGTTGCCGAGGGTCTTCACGCGGCCCTGGTTCAGGCCAAGCCCAAGCTCTTTTCATCACCCGCATCCTGCGTCGAGACCCTGAACAATCTCTACCCCTACGTTCAGGATGTTTCCAGCGATGACATGCTCAAGGCCATTCGCCAGGCGCTGACGAAGGATGGCAAATTCCCGCTGACATTGGTTGTGCTTGACGAAGTGCAGCAGTACATCGGCGAAGACAGCCTGCGCTCCATCGACGTCCAGGAGGCGGTCGAAGCCTGCAGCAAAAACATTGGCGGCAAACTGCTCTTCATCGGCACCGGTCAGACGGCCGTGACCGGTACCAGCAACCTGAAAAAGCTCGAAGGACGTTTCACCATCCGCGTGGAACTCTCCGATGCCGATGTCGATGCGGTCATTCGTCAGGTCATTCTGGCCAAGAAACCGGAAGCCAAGACGCCCATTGAGCAGATCATGCAAACCAACCTGGGCGAGATTTCCCGACATCTGGCGGGCACGACCATCGGTCACAGGCAGGACGACATTGCTTTCTTCCCCCAGGACTATCCGATTCTGCCGGTGCGTCGCCGTTTTTGGGAAAACACCCTCCGGGTTCTGGATCAAACCGGAACCGACAGTCAGCTCCGCAACCAGCTCAGCATGGTTCACAAGGTCATTCAGACCAACCTGAGTGAACCCTTGGGTCATGTTGTACCGGCCGACTATCTCTATTTCGACTCTGCCGACAAATTGCTCCAGTCACGCATCCTGCCCCGCAAGGTCCACGAAAAGACCATGAGCTGGAACAAGGGATCGGATGAAGAACGACTCATGGGGCGTGCCTGCGGTCTGGTCTTCCTCATCAACAAGCTCGGTAGCCAGAACAACGAAATCGGCATCCGGGCCACCATTGATACCCTCGCCGACCTACTGGTCGAAAACCTTTCTCGTGGCAGCAGCAGTTTGCGCAGCAAGTTGCCTGGATTGCTCGACAAGTGCGAACTGCTGATGAAGGTCGGTGATGAATATCGCATTCAAACCGAGGAAAGCGCGGCCTGGAGTGATGAGTTTCTGAGCCAGCGCTCCGCCTTGTCCAACGAGGCGCACCGTATCGAGGCCGAACGCGACGACCGCATCCGCAAGAAATTCGGCGAGATGGTGCGCAAGCTCTCCCTCACCCAGGGTGGCTCGATGGTCACCCGCGACATCTATCCGGTGTTTGACGCCCAGCTTCCCACCGATGCCGATCAGCGCATTTGCGTCTGGGTTCGCGACGGCTGGAGCATTGACGAAAACTCGGTGCGGGCCGATTCAAGGCAAGCGGGCAATCAGTCCCCGACCGTTTTTGTGTTCATCCCCAAGCGTTCGGCCGATGACCTCCGCCACCACCTCCTCGATTACAAGGCCGCCAGCGCCACGTTGGATAAACGCGGTGTTCCCAACACCCCGGAAGGCACCGAAGCCCGAGCGGCGATGGAGACCACCAAGCAGACCGCCGAAGGCAAGATTCGTGAACTGCTCGAAGAAGCCTTCTCCGGAGCCCGCGTCTTTCAGGGCGGCGGCAATGAAATCCTCGGCAACAATCTGCAGGAGATGGTGCTGGAAGCCTCCGGCAACGCGCTGCAACGGCTCTACCCGCAGTTCCATACAGCCGATCACGTGGGCTGGTCCAAGGTTTATGAAAAAGCCCAGAAAGGTGCTCCCGATGCGCTCAAGGCCGTCGGTGACGAAGGCGAACCTGCGAAAAATCCGGTGTGCAAAGCCATCCTCGGCTTCATCGCCGGTGGCAAAAAAGGCGCGGACATCCGCACCCAGTTCGAGTCTTCACCCTACGGATGGTCGCGTGACGCCGTGGACGGCGGCCTGCAGGTGCTGTTGGTGGCCGGGCTGATCCGGGCGCAGGACGAGCGAGGCCAAACCCTCGACCCCAAGGAGCTGGAGCGCAAAACCATCGGCAAGGTGATGTTCAAGGTGGAATCCGCCACCGTCACCACCGCCCAGCGTATCCAGATCCGCAAGCTGTTGCAGAAGGTTGGCCTCTCGGCCAAACAGGGCGAGGAACTGGCCTATATACCGCAGTTCCTGCAGAAAATGGTGGAGCTTGCCGACCAGGCAGGCGGCGAGGCGCCGAAACCAGCCCGACCGGACACTACATCCCTCGACGAAATACGTCTTACAGCAGGCAATGAGCAACTGCTTGCCCTCTACAACCGTCGGGATGAACTGGGCGGCAGCATCGATAGCTGGACCGATCTCGCCGAGCGCATCACCAAACGCTGGCCCAACTGGAGCGTCTTGAAGCGCCTGATGGCCCACGCCTCCCGGCTTCAGGATGCCGAAGTGATCCTGGCCCAGGTGAAAACCATCGAGCAGCAGCGTCAACTGTTGGAGGAGCCGGATCTTGTAACTCCGCTTACCGCCAATCTCACCCAACTGCTGCGTGACGAACTGAACCGTCTGGACAGCGACTATGAAGCGCGTCATAAGCAGGGACTTGCCCGTCTGCACGAGGATGCAAATTGGCAACAGCTTGAACCGGAACAGCGCTATCAGCTCACCTCTGCTCAACATCTCCATGAATCTGCCCGCCCCAAGGTCGCGGTACAGAGTACCGCTGATGTTCTCGCCACCCTCGACAACTGTTCGTTACCCATGTTTGCCGACCGGGTTGCGGCCATGCCGGGCCGCTTTGATGCCGTGGCCCGTGCCGCTGCCGAACTTCTGGAACCGGAGGCCCAGTTTATTCAGGTGCCGCGCCGTATGCTCAAGACCGATAAGGAGATTGATGTCTGGCTTGAAGAGGTGCACCAACAACTCAAGACCGCCCTGCAACAAGGGCCGATCGTGATTCGATAAGGACGCATGGCCGTGAGAAGTGTCGATCAGATTGCAGCGTTACTGCCCGAACTTGATCATCGTGTTGCCGATGAACTTGAAGATCAGGATCTGGACTTTAAGCTTTTCTTCTACAGTTAGCAGCAGCGTTTTTGATAGGAAATTGCCGTAAACCCTTGATTTGACACAGGTGAGGTTTTCCCCGAGCCCAAAATGGTAGTGCCAACGGATGGTGCATTTTTTCTTG
>JBMONO010000013.1:0-107428 GCA_049323655.1 Thermodesulfobacteriota bacterium
CCGCCACCTTCGGCGGCTACGCGACCGGTTCTCCGGCCGGCATCCTCGAGGCCTTCAACCTGGCCTCCTACCACAATCTCAAGGATATCGTCAATTTCGCCGACAATGCGTTCGATTATTTCACCGCTTCGTCCAATCCCTGCACCGCCTGCCACAACCCGCATCTGGCCCGGCGCAACAAGGCCAATGTCACCGACCCGGCCTACACCGCCATCTCCCGGCCGACCGACCACTTCAATCTGTGGGGCAATGATGCCAGCGAACGGATGGACGTCTTCAGCGGCAACAAATACAAGGCCCCCTATTACTACAACTCGACCGTCACCTACGAACCCGGCGCCACGGCGACCAGCAACGGCTCGCTCACCCCTGACTACAACACCTTCTGCACCGACTGCCACAACACGGTCAATACCATCTACAGCACCACCCTCGGCCGCAATCTCAAGAAGATCGACTGGAACAACGAAAAACACGGCAAGGGCAACGCCGACGGCGACATCCGGGTGAAAACACCTTACAGCGCCGGCAGCGGCAGCCTCGGCTACGTTCTCTCCTGCCTCGACTGCCATGAGCCGCACGGCTCGCCCAATCGCTATCTTCTGCGCCGCAAGATCAATCGCATCGCCCTGACCGGCACGATCACCAATGGATACAACCTCTCCTACCTGTGCGACCAGTGCCACGACAAAGCGGGCTCCGACTGGGAGAGCATCCACCATTCCAGCATGGGGGTCGGCAATGATTACCCGTACAACAGAATGTCGTGCAGCTCATGCCATGGCGGCTATCCCCAGAACTGCGAGCGCTGCCACTTCCACGGGGCGATCACCGGCACGAGCGGCATCCAGCAGCCCACCAATGGAGCAACCAACCGACGCACCTTTTAGCCGGGGAAAACGGCCTTGCCCTGGCGAAGCAGGACGCCTCGCTGCGTGAATGGCCGCTCATGGCGGCTGGCGCGACGATTTTCTCCCGGCGCCGCATCATTCGCGGCCCTTGCGGGCTTAAAAAAATTCCCGCCCACGTCCTGTCCATCGGTGCGAGCCGCGCCACCACTCATCGGGCGAAACCGCGCAAGGAAAAGGCAGGCATCCATCGTCCTCACGTGACAAAATTCACGACAATCCATTCAAAAATATTGCTTTTTTTCACGGAGTGTGTGAGTATTCCCACTATTTTTCACAAGAATGAATTGTCATTCATGTTCTTTTTTTTTACTATGGAGAAAAGCCCCGGCGGACGGCCTGTTGCGCCGCCGGAGCAGGTTGACTGAGATGACGCAGACATGTCACACGCCGCGCCACGCCCGGCATTGTCTGGAGTACTTTGCAGCCACGTCACAGGCAACGCCATAAAATCTAACATCGGGAGGAAAAGTGAAGTGAAAACGCGGACCACAAAGAGGAAAACATTGACAAAACACCTGTTGACGACCTTTGTCATCTTCCTGACGGCCGGGGCAATGGCCCCTCTTGCTTCAGCCGCCGTTGAGGCGCGGCCCGCCCTGAGCCCCGATGACTGCGCCAAGTGCCATGACGCCGCTCCCAAAGCCATCGAGGAAGCAGGCGGCAAACACAAGACCAGCGTCACCTGCATCGATTGCCATCAGGGCCATCCTCCCAAGGATGCGGATATCATTCCCCAGTGCGGCATGTGCCATTCCGGCAAGGAACATTACAAGCTGGACAACTGCCTGCGCTGCCACAGCAACCCGCACACCCCGCTGGCGATCAGCTTCAACGAGGATCACACCGATGCCTGCCTGACCTGTCATACGGAACAGATCGACCAGCTCCGCAAAAAGCCGACCAAACACACCGAACTCTTCTGCTCCAACTGCCACACCCAGCACGGCGAGATTCCGGAATGCACCACCTGCCACGCCCCCCATTCCAGCGACATGGTCCAGGCCGACTGCCTGGCCTGCCACAAGGCGCACATGCCGAAACCGGTGACCTATCCGGATGACATCTCCTCCAAGCACTGCGCCTCCTGCCATGACGTGGCCTATAACCTGCTGCAGGCCAGCCCTTACAAACACAAGGATGTCGCCTGCGCCGACTGCCACAAGACCGAGCATAAGATGATTCCGCAGTGCCAGGATTGCCATGGCATCCCGCATCCGCCGGCCATGATGAGCAAATTCCCGACCTGCGGCGCCTGCCACGGCATCGCCCATGACATCAAAAAATAAACCAGCGCTTTCCCGGGCAAGGGGCGGGGCGAAGGCGAGCCCCGCTTCGCTGCCTGTTGCCATTGCCAGGAATTCATGAACTCGCGAAAACGACACATCGTTCCGCCTGCACCATCATCGCCGAGCCGCCGACGGAGGTTGCTCTTTTTCGCGAAGCCGCCACTCTTACTTCAGGATTAAGGATTTCATATGAAAATGAAACGTGCGATTCTCTCCAATGTCCTCTCGGTCTTTTTTATCTCTTCGGCCATTTCCTGCATGCCGATTAACGCCACCGAGCTTGACGAAAAACAGGGAACATCAGGTGCGGAAGCAACGGCCCCGCAGCAGGAAACCCTGGTAGTCGCCCAGGCCGCTGCGCCGGCTCCGGCGCCGGAACCCGCCCCTGCCATGACCATGCCCACCGGCAAACAGATCACCCCGGGCGGCGCCGCCCTTTATGAAGAAACCCCGCCGCTGCTGACCGTCACCCAGTGCGGCCAGTGCCACACCAACGTTTTCAACAAATTGCAGAAAGACGGCGCCGGCCATCGCATCTACTGCCAGGATTGCCATGAACAGTTCCACTCCTACAGCCCGGTGAAGAACAACTGGAACGAGATCATGCCCAAGTGCAGCCAGTGTCACATCGAGCCGCACGGACCGAAATTCCCCAACTGCCTGACCTGCCACAGCAATCCGCATACCCCGCTCAATGTCCAGCTCAACGCCACCCTGTCGGCGGAGTGCGGCAACTGCCATACCGGTCCATCCGGCCAACTGACCGCCAACCCCAGCAAACATACCGCGGTCGCCTGCACCGACTGCCACCACACCAAGCACGGCACGATCCCCTCCTGCATGGAATGCCACCAGCCGCATGTGCCGGATCAGCCTCTGGAGGCATGCAAATCCTGCCATCCGGTCCACAAACCTCTGCAGATCAGCTACAGCGCCGGCACGGAGGACACCTGCGGTTCCTGCCACACCGCGGTTTACAAGACCTGGACCGCATCGCCGAGCAAACACTCCGGAGTCGCCTGCGCCGACTGCCACGAGCAGCATGGCCAGATTCCCCAGTGCACCAAGTGTCACGAGCAACCGCATGACCCGAAGATGCTGGAAAAATTCCCCCGCTGTCTCGATTGTCACATCGACGCCCACAATCCGCCGGTCAACAAGTAATATTCCGCCCGGCTCGACGGCGACCGCCGTCCCACCAGCCCCGCCTGCCGGGGCTGGTGGGTGTTTGTCTTTCCCCCTCCCCGCATCCTCCCTGTCCCTCCTTTTTTTCTTGCGCAATTCCCAGCATTGGGTAAGGTAGCCTCTGCACACCGTGACACTTTTGCCTACGCATCCTCGCCACCGGTCGCAAGCCAATGCCGTTATCCTCCAACCTGAAACGGAAAATCTTTACCTATGTGACCATCGCCGGGCTTGTTCCCCTCCTCATCCTCGCTTTCCAGGGCCATTTTTTCGGAAAAAGGGCCATCGAAAAACTGGAAACCGAGCACATGAATTATTCGCTCAAATCCCGCATGCTCTGGTTGCGGGAATGGTCCCGCCACACGAAAAAGGAGTTTTTCCGGATCGGTTCGCTGCTCTCCCATGTCGAACACGAGATAAACGAGGACGACATCCGTACCCTGCAAATGGCGGCGCAGGGACTGTTTCACGGCCACTCCAGATACCGCTCGCTGACCATTTACAGCCCACAATGGACCATCATCCGCCGTCTGAGCGACGGACCCCGCCTTGACGTCCTCCCACCTGACGACGATTTCAAACAACAGCTTGCCGACTCGGATACCCTCCTGTTCGGCCGGCAGAGCCTTTCCGGAGATGGTACCACCATCCTTCCCATTGGGCAAACCATCCGCAGCCGCACCGGTGAACCGCTGGCCTTTCTCGTTGCCGAAATGGATACCGCCAGATCCCTCGAACGAATCCTCGGCGACACCAGCGATCTGGATACCAGCGGCAAACTCTTCCTCGTCGACGCCCGCGGCGCCCTGCTCTTCCACAGCGATCCGGAACAGGCAGCTGTAAACGACTGCCCCGACTCTCCGACCAGATCCGCCACGCTCCAGCATGGTCCCTTCTGGACCCTGCAGAAAAAGCGGGACTGCTCCGGCACCCCGGTCCTCTTCGTCGCTGCGCCTATTCCGGAAATGGAATGGACCCTGGTCGTCCAGGTCGACAGGATGCAGGCCTTGAAAGAGCTGGAAACCTACATGGGTATCGGCGCCGCCACCTCGCTGCTGGTTTTGTTCCTTATTCTTCTCATCTCCTGGCGGAGCGCAAGCCGGCTGGCCGCGCCCCTCGATGAACTGGCCAGGGTGGCAGGCCACATCACCGCCGGCAATTACCGGGAACGACTCCCACGGTTCCGGGACAGCTCACTCAATAGCGTCGGTGAGGCGTTCAACACCCTACTCGACACCCTCGAAACCAGCAAAAAATCACTCATCCAGACCATTTCACTCGGGGCCGTGGGAAAACTGAGCTCCAGCATCGTCCACGAGATGCGTAACCCTCTCTCCTCGGTCAAAATCAACCTGCAGGCCCTGGCCCGCAAGGTCAAGGACGATCCGGCCCACGCCGAGATGGCGGCGATCGCCCTGACCCAGGTCAAACGGCTCGAATCAATGCTCTCGGATCTCCTCCAGTTCAGCAAACCCATCGAACTGCACCCCGAAGAAATCTCCTTTCGACATCTGGCCGAAGAGGCACGGGACATTCTCACCCAGAAGGCGGCGGACAAGATCATTTCTCTGGAAATCATCGATCATCTCGGCACGGCTCCCATCATTGCCGACCGAAAACAGCTGCAGCTGGCCCTGATCAATCTGATCGACAACGCCATTCAGTGGACACCGCCGGAAAGTACGGTGCGGATCATCGGAGAGAAAAATCCGCTTGCAGGAGACGGGTTTCTCATCAAAGTGCAGGATCAGGGGCCCGGTTTTCCGCCGGAATATGCGGACAAACTCTTTCAACCGTTTTATACGACCCGGGAAAACGGCACCGGACTGGGACTGGCCAATGTGAAAAAAATCGTCGAATTTCATGGCGGCAGGGTAAGCGCCGCCACTATGGCCGGCGGCGGTGCGGAATTTACCATGATCTTTGCAAAAAGGCAGACGCCATGACCAGTATCGCCATCATCGACGACGACCGGGCCCTGTGCCGCAGCCTCCAGCTTCAGCTCGAAGGCGAGGGCCATCTCGTTCATACCGCCCAGCGGATGCAGGACGGTCTCGTCCTTGCAGCGACCCGGCCCTTTGATCTTATCCTGCTCGACATCAATCTCCCGGACCAGAGCGGTCTGACCGCGCTGCCCACCATGCTGGCAGAAAATCCCGAGAGTTGTGTCGTCATCATGACCGGCAATCCGGATAACAAGGCGGTCATCGAAGCGATGCGCAACGGCGCCTATGATTATCTGCGCAAACCACTCGATCTTGACGATCTCTTCGTCATGATCGCCAAGGTTGAGGACCGCAAGAAAAAAAGACAGCCCCCCGGCGAAGCACCAGACACCGTGCCGCCCGCTCTGCCCGGCGACATGATCGGCTCCCATCCGAAGATCATCGCACTGCTCAAGCATATCGGCCTGCTCTCCCGCAGCCGCGTCACCGTGCTCATTCGCGGTGAGTCCGGCACCGGCAAGGAGCTGGCGGCCCGCATTCTTCACCAGGCAACGTCGCCGGATCGCCCTTTTGTTGCCATCAACTGTTCGGCGGTGGTGGCCACTCTGCTCGAAAGCGAGCTCTTCGGTTACGAAAAGGGCGCCTTTACCGGCGCGGAAAAAACCAAAATCGGCAAAATGGAATTTGCCGGGGCAGGCACGGTTTTTCTCGATGAAATCGGCGACATGCCGATGAATCTGCAAAGCAAGCTGCTCCGCGTTCTCCAGGAAGAGGAGTTCGTTCGGGTCGGCGGCCTGGAAGCCATTCCCCTCAAGGCCCGGATAGTCGCCGCCACCCACCGCAACCTGGAGGAGATGGTGGCGGCAGAAACATTTCGCCAGGATCTCTTCTACCGGCTCAACGTCTCGCCCTTGCATATCCCACCGCTGCGCGAACGGCCCCAGGATATCCCGCAGCTGATCACCAGTCTGCTTGCCAGAATCTGCACCAAACTGGGCTGCGAACCGCGCACGGTCAGCGTCCCCGCCATGGTGAAGATGCTGCGCCATGATTGGCCGGGTAATGTCCGGGAACTGGAAAACGTCCTGACCCGCGCCGTCGCTCTTTCCCAGGACGACTGCATTCTCCCCGATGATATCGAATGGCAGGCAGGGCTGCCGTCATCAGCCGACAACCCGCAACAACAGAGCGACGGACCCGTTACCCTGGCCGAAATGGAACGCCGCCACATTGAAGCCACCCTGCGCCGCCTCGACTGGAACATTACCCATTCTGCGCAGACACTGGCCATCTCGCCCACCACTCTGCGCAAAAAAATCGCCGATTTCAACCTGAAAAAACCGGGAAACTGAAGATCTCTGCACGGCCGACCATCGGCATCGGCCCCACGGACAACGAACAATTCATCCGCCATGAAACAACCAACAGCTCTGTCACTGCTGCTTTTCTGCCTTTTGCTCCTGCCCGTTGACCAGTCCACCGCCTCTGCCATTACCGAGACCATCCAGATACATGGCTTCATCTCCCAGGGATATCTCGACAGCTCCGACAACAACTTCCTCGCCGACAGCGTCAACGGCACCTGGCAGTTTCATGAGGCAGGACTCAACCTCAACGCCCGGATCACCGACAAACTCCGTTTCGGCAGCCAGCTCCTGTCCCGCGACCTCGGCGACTACGGCGACGGTAGAATCAGGCTGGACTGGGGGTTGATCGATTACCATCACCGGGACTGGGCCGGTCTGCGCCTCGGCAAGGTAAAAATTCCCCTCGGCCTCTACAATACGGAACGGGACTCCGATTTTCTCCGCCCCCTCATCTTCCTGCCCCAGAGCATCTACGACGAAACCAGACGGGACAGCACCCTCGCCCACTGGGGCGGCGAACTGTACGGGACCATGACAAGCCCGTCCGTCGGCAGCCTTGACTACCGCTTTTTTGCCGGTCGAATGAAGTATGACGACGATTCCGTCGTACACGACGCCACCCTGCTTGCCGCCAACAAATACCTGCGCGACAACCCCGACCCATCGCTGCCCGCCTCCATTGATGATTGCGACCGAGACAACGATTATCTCTACGGATTCAATCTTCTCTACTCGCCGCCGGTCGATAATCTCCGCCTGGGGCTCAGCCTGCTCACCGGCAAGGACACCAATGAGGGTGACGGCGAAAAAACGGGAAACCAGCGAACCAACGCCAATGCGGTGCTGTCGCTGGAATATCTGTGGCGCGATTTCACCATCAGTATGGAATATGGAGAAAATGACCGCTCCGAGACCATGTTCGGTGTCACCACCTTTGACGGCACCCATCAGTCCTGGTATGTCATGCTCAGTTATGCCCTGTCCGAACGCCTCAGCGCCACCGTGCTTTACGATGAATATTACCGGAACAAACGCGACAAGAGCCCATCCGTCCATGCCAGCGGCCGCCCCAACCCGACCCCGTGGCGCAAGGACTGGGGGTTTGGCCTGCGCTATGATGTCAACCGGCAATGGACCGTGAAGGCGGAGTGGCACGTCGTCGACGGCACGGCAATGCTGCAGGATTTCTTCAACCCCGACGGCAGCGCACGCTACTGGCAGTATGGGGCGTTGAAGGTCTCATTTAACTTCTGATGGCCGGCTGAACCTCTATGCCCACCGCGTTGACGACCTTGCTCTTCATCCTGATCGGCCTGCTGACCTGGACCGTTCCCTTCTGTTCAGCGGCGGAAGTCACCCTCGTCGTCCACCCGGCCAATCCCCTTCCCGCCATCAGTCGGCAGGACGCGGAGATGATCTTTCTCGGCAAGAAAACCGGCTGGGATTCCGGTGGGGCCATTCATGTCGTTGTCAACGAGGAGCGCATGGTTTATGATGACTTTTGCCGGAAAATTCTCAAAAAGACCCCGCTCCAGTATCTCCTGTATCGCAAAAAGATGCTGTTCAACGGTTCAGGTATTCCGCCGCTGACCATGGCAGACGACGAGAGCGTCATTGCCTTTATCTCCGGTTCGCCGTCGGCGGTCGGTTTCATCGACAGCCGCTCCCTCGATGACCGGGTCAGGGCGCTGGTGCTCCGTGAGTGAGCAGGCGGCGATGGGGATGATTGTTCGGAGCAACATGCCATGAAGATCTTCCGAAACATCAGGACAAAAGTCTGGGGATGCGTCTGGATCGCGCTTCTTGCCTACCTTCTTGCCACCCTGGCCACCTCGGTGGCCAATATCCGCATCTGCGACAGCCTGACCACTCTCGAGGAAGTGCATTTCCCCCTCGCCCTGAAAGGCGAAAAAGCCTTCACCATCTTCAGTGAACAGACCAAGAACTTTGAAAGCAGCCTGTTGACCGGCGACCAGGATGAGCTTGTCAAGGCCGAGCTTTTTCACAACGATATCATGGATCTCCTCAACGAGCAGATCGCCACCGCCTCTTCCCGCAATACCGCCTCCTACCCTCGCCTGCTCGCCCTGCGGGACAACTACGAGGATTATTATGCCCTGGCCGCCGAACAATACCGTCTCACCGCCAGCAGTTCCGACCCGTTCAGCCAGACCCAGCAGATGCTGCGCATCGGCAAACTGCGCGCCGCCCTCATCGCCGACTTCCGCACCCTTGCCGCTGACCTTACCGGCACGGTCAGCCATGAACTGGCCGACAACAAAGCACGGGCGGCAGACAACAGCCGGCTGCTGCAGATCCTGTTTATCGCCGTTCTGATTCTCGTCACCCTGACAATCAACCACATAGCCAACAGCCAGCTGATCCGGCCGCTGCATCACCTCAAGAACATGATCGACAACTTTTCCCGGGGCAAGAAAATCACCAAACCGGAGTTCTGTGACGAGCGGGACGAGATCTGCCGGCTTGCCCTGTCCTTCTGGGAAATGAGCCAGGAACTGCAAAAAATATCTGTTTCCAAGGAATACCTGGACAGCATCATCACCTATATGTCCGACAGTCTGATCGTCCTTGCCCCCGATCTCACCATCACCCAGATCAATCAGCCAGCCCTGCAACTGTTGGGCTATGAGGAGGATGATCTGCTCCGGCAACCGATCCAGCACCTTTTCGCCCCTGACAGCGGCCCGGTTCGCATCATTTTTGAGGAGCTGAGCCACGGCAAATCCATTACCAATATCGAAATGACCCTGCTCTCCCGCGACAATGTCCCTATTCCGGTGCTCTTTTCCGGCACATCCTTTTACGCCGCCACCGGCGAGATCGACGGCATCATCTGCCTGGCCCGGGATATCCGGCAGATAAAGGAAGAACTGATCCAGAAGGAAAAAACCGCCTCGTATGATCCCCTTACCAGCCTGCCAAACCGCACCCTCATGCAGGATCGGCTGATTCACGCCATCAGAATGGCCAGACGCGAAAACAAAATGGTGGCGGTCCTCCTGCTCCATCTCGAAAACCTGTCGGCGATCATCGAAACCCGCGGGCAGGAGAGCGGTGACCGGATCATCGTCGAGGCAGCCGGCATCATCCGCGCCACGGTCCGCGATACCGATACCCTGGCGCGGATGAAGAAGGATCAGTTCGCCGTCGTCCTCGGCAGCCTCTCCAGCAGAGAGGACGGCGCCATGGTGGCGGCCAAGATCACCAAACAGATTTTCGGGCAAGCAGCCCGTTTCACCAATGAACCCATTATCCTCCGGAGCGCCGCCGCCCTTTTCCCCGATGACGGCGCCAGCGCCCAGGACCTGATCGAGGCGGCATCGCGTCTCCTTGCCAGCAACCAGCCGGCAGAAGAATGATTTTTTATTGTGCACCGCGCCACTCGCCAGCTTCTGACGATCTGGCGACGAGAAGCGGACCGCCTCTTTGCCCCGCTGTTTTTTCACCGCGCATCCCGGCATTCATCTCTAAACAAAAAAATACAATCGTCTCCCCCGCGGCCCTGCGTCGGAAACGCCAAGAGGCGCTCTGGCCTGACAGCTGCCACACCTGACTGCCAGCGCCATGAGCAGCACGATCACCGCCATGAAAAAGGACAAACCCGCAAAAAGTCTTTTTTCACCACAGAGCGCACAGAGGATGCAGAAAAAACATCTTTTATTACAATTAGTTACCTCTGCGCGTTCTGCGGTCTCTGCGGTTGATTTTCACTTTTTACAAGACCATCAAAAAGGCGGTGGACCGGCAACCCGAGTCACCCGCCTACCGCAATGCCCTGGCCCGCCTCACCCGGCGGCAGAAATACGGAGAGGAAGAAGAAGGGGGGGGGAAAATGAAGGATGATTGAATGAAGTGCCTAAAGTGCCTAAAATGCCTAAAGTAGTTGAAGTGCCTAAAGTACTTGAAGGAGCGGTATGTGTCTGATCAGATAACACCTTTAACTTTAGGCACTTTAGGCACTTCAAGTACTTTAGGCACTTCAACGACTTGCGCTTACACATCAATTTTGCTGCTCAGCTCCGCCCACGCCTCCTCCAGCCGCTTGGCTGAAACAGGCACCGCGGTTTTCAGTTCCTGGGCAAAGAGCGAGACGGTGAACTCCTCCACCATCATGGCAAAATCCCGCACCCGGCGCTGTTGTTCAGCGGACAGTCCGGCCGGGGCCAGGAGGCTCGTAAGCCGCTGGCGGTGGATGGCGAGCTGCTCCGCCTTGTCCCGATCCTTGGCCGGGTTCTGCCTCTTGCGTTCCATGCGGATGCGAATCGCCTTGAGGTAGCGGGGAATACTGGCAAGCTCCGCCCCGCTCATGCGCCGCAGAAATCGGCCGGGCAGCAGCCGGGCCACCTCTGCCCGGAAAAAGGCACACTCCTCCGGGCTGATGCCCGCCTGCGGTCGTGTTCGGCAGTCCCTCTCCAGGGCGGCGATGTAATCGAGCACAGCCCGCCGCTCCCGCAGCAACCCGACCACCTGTTCGACCAGCGGCCGGGCCGCCGGATAGAGACCCGTTGCCCGCAGCCCGGCAACACGGGCCGCGAACTCCTCCCGACTCGGCAGGTCTACACGGCGGCAGGCAAAGATCTCGGTCAGGACAAACTCGAGCAGATCGGCATTGAACTCCTCGTGGGAGGCGATCCCCTCGTAGAGCGCCCAACTGCTGCGGGGCAGGGCCACCTCCTTGCGCAGGGCCCGGCACTGAGCGGCAAACTGGAGGGCAAAAAGGGCGCGCAGACCGCCGACGTTGTTCTCGTCCCGCTCCCTTTCCCCGGCAAAAAGGCGGAGGGCGACCCGATCTCCCTCCTCGCACAGTCCCGGATAGGCAAAGCCGGTCAACCGGCCATCACCGTCCTTGACCGGAATCCGTCGGGGCAAGTCGGCAAAATCCCAGTCGGTGACCGCATCGCGCTCCCACTCCGGCCGCAGCCGGTCAAGCAGCAGACCGCCGCTGCTGCCGACCGCACCCCTGGTCAAAGAGGCAGGCTCGCGGCCCGCATCAACCGTTCTCCCCTCGCCGTCCAGCAGTTCACACCGGATGCGGAGATGGGCCGGCAGCCGTTCACGGTCCCACTGCTCGCGATTAATCCGCAGACGAAAACGCCGCTCGATGAGCGCTTCGAGTTGCTCGTAGAGCGACCCCTCATAGAGGCGCAAACCGGCAAAGAGCTCATCTGCGGTATGCGGTATCGGAATGAGCTGACGTCGCAACGATTTCGGCAACCCTTTGAGCAGGCAGACGATCTTTTCCCGCAGCAGGCCGGGCACCAGCCATTCCAGCTTTTCCGGCGGCACATGGCCGGCCAGATCGACCGGCACCCGCACCGTCACCCCGTCCCGCTCCTCGCCCGGGGCAAAACAGTAGCGCAAAGGAAAGGTCAGTTCACCACAGTGCATCATGGCTGGATAGTCGGCCAGGGTGTCAGCCCCCGGTGCCCGGCGGAGGATATCCTCCTCGCTCAGCACGAGAAAATCGTCCCCCTTTTTCTTCACCAGACGAATGAGAGCGGCCCGGTCACACACATCTGGGGGCAGCCGCTCGTCGTAAAAGGCAAAAAGCAGCGTTTCATCGATGACGATGTCCCGCCGCCGCAGCCGTTCCTCCAGCTCGGTCAGGCGCGCCATGAGCAGACTGTTTTTTTCAAGAAAGGCAAAATGGCCGCCCAGTTCTCCCTCCACCAGGGCCGACTGAATAAAGATGGTGCGGGCCTCGGCCGGCGCCACCGCCCCATAAGGGACACGGCGGCCCGCCTCGATAACGAGCCCGAACAGGCTCACCGTGGCCAGGGCCATGACCCGTCCCGGTTTTTTTTCCCAGTGCGGCGTCGAATAACTGTAACGACAGAGGGGACCGGCCAGCGGTTCCAGCCAACCCGGCTCGATGGTTGCCACTGTCCGGGCATAGAGGCGCGAGGTTTCCACCAGCTCGGCGGCCATGATCCACTGGCCGGCGCGGTTGAACTGGCCGGAACCGGGAAAGACCATCATCTCCTTGCCCTGGCCGCCCTGATAGATGTTTTTCTCCCTTTTCAGCCCGATATGGCGCAGATTGCCGGCAAGCAGGGCCTGGTGAATGGCGGCGTAGCCCGGGCCGTAATCGTGCTCCGGACCATGTGCCTCCGGGGAAAGGCAGGAGCTTTTGCGAAAGAGATGACCGCTCCTGCCGCTGCCGGCGGTGGCAAGGGCGGCCCAGATCTGCTCGTGAATATCACGCCACTCGCGCAGCCGCTGATGAGAAAGAAAATTCTTTTTGCAGAAGCGGCGGAGGGCGGCGCGGCTCTTCTCCCCCTGGACAAGATGATCGTAATGATCCCACAGGTGGAGAAAGGAAAAAAAATCGGATCGCTCGGAACGGAAGCGGGCATGGGCCTCATCCGCGGCCCTGGCGTTTTCCGCCGGCCGGATGCGCGGGTCCTGGATGCTCAAGGCCGCGGCGATGATCACCACCTCGCGCAGACAGCCATGGTCGCGGGCCGCCATGATCATCCGGCTGATCCGCGGATCAAGGGGCAGGCGGGCCATGATCCGGCCCATGTCGGTGAGCCGGCGTTGCCGATCCATGGCCCCGAGTTCGATGAGGAGATGATAGCCGTCGTTGATGGACCGGGGCAGCGGCGGATCGATGAAGGGGAAATTCCTGGGACTGCCGAGATTGAGGGAGGTCATACGGAGAATGACCTCGGCCAGATTGGAACGGACGATCTCCGGCGGGGTGAAGCGGGGACGGCCGAGATAGTTTTCCTCGCTGAAAAGCCTGACACAGATGCCGGGACCCACCCGGCCGCAACGGCCGGCCCGCTGGTCGCAGCTTGCCCGGGACACGGCGGTGACCGGCAGCTTGGTGGTCCGAGCCCGCACGTTGTAGGTGGAGATGCGGGCGAGTCCGCTGTCAACGACAAAACGGATGCCCGGCACCGTGATCGAGGTCTCGGCGACATTGGTGGCGACAACGATCTTGCGGGCAGCGCTCTCCCGGAAGATGCGGTTCTGATCAGCCCCGGACAGCCGGCCGAACAGGGGCAGGATCTCCGGGGTCCGTTCCTTGACGCCGAGGCGGACCGCCTCGTTGCGAAAACGCCTTTCGAGCAGCTCGATGGTGTCGCGGATGTCGCGTTCGGTGGGCATGAAGACGAGCATGTCACCGCCACCTTGGCGACAGAGTTCGAGCACGCTTTCCACCGCCTGCTCGACATAGCCGCTGTCCGCCGAGGCGACATCGTCGCCGTCACCGACCGCTTCCACCGGATAGTGAATTGTAACCGGATAGGTTCGGCCACTCACCTCGATGATCGGCGCACCCTGGAAGGCGCGGGAAAACTTTTCGGTGTCGATGGTGGCGGAGGTGATGATGAGCTTGAGATCGGTACGCCGCAGCAGCAACTTTCTGAGGATTCCCAGCAGGAAGTCAATGTTGAGGCTACGCTCATGCGCCTCGTCGATGATGATCGTGTCATAGGCCGACAGCCGGGGATCCCCCTGGGTTTCCGCCAGCAGAATGCCATCGGTCATGAACTTGATGCGGGTGTCGGGGCTCGTCCGGTCCAGAAAACGAATCTTGTAACCGACCAGATACGACGCCGTGCCGAGCTCCTCACGCACCCGCCCGGCCAGTGAGGTGGCGGCGAGACGGCGGGGCTGGGTGCAACCGATCATTCCGGCGCAGCCACGACCCGCCTCCAAACACATCTTTGGTATCTGGGTGCTTTTACCGGAACCGGTGTCCCCGGCAATAATAACAATCTGATGGGCCGTTATTGCCTCGACAATCCGCTTTTTTTCCGCAACTATGGGCAGGTCGGCGGGATATGAAAGTTTTTGTGTCATGAAATAAAACGATAAATGTTTGAAACAAAGTCAGAAAATTGTTTATAATCGTAAATTGATACTATATATAAAATAAATTACCTCCGGGCAGTAAAATTCTGCCCTGCCTCGCGGATCGGACAGAGCGGTCATGTTTCGTGCCGTGACCGGCGGGGTGAATCCCAGGACGCCGGCTTGTTGCGGCGGCAGGTAACCTTCATGGCTCATTGGAAGAAAAGAAAAAAGAACAGACCCGTCACCAGCTTTTCAGTGCCGCCGGCCATGAACGTCATGCAAGACAATCCCGAACCAGAGGACATCGAAGGGGGAATGAGTATGGTACAGGACATGCAGCACATCGAAACCGCCATCGAGGCGTCACACAAGGCGGTTGTTTCCAGAGAAAAGGAGATCGGCGAGGAGGCGGAGAAACCGACCGGCCCCATTGGCCTTGACATCGGCACCAGTCATATCGTCCTGTCCCAGAACATCGGCAAGAACATCCATACCGTCAAACAGCTCAACGCCTTTTTCACCGTTCCCTATTCCAAATTCACCAAAAAAATCCTGGTGGAAAACGACGTCACCTTTCTGGAAAAGCACAATCAGTTCTATATCCTCGGCTATTCGGCAGAGAACTTCGCCAACATGTTCAACACCAATACCCGGCGCACCATGGAAAAGGGGTTGTTGAGCGCCAGGGAGGATGAAAGCATCAATGTTCTGCAGGCCATCATTGATACACTGATAACCAGGCCGGACAAACACAACGAAATCGTCTGTTTCAGTCTGCCGGGCGAACCGGTGGACGGCCTCAACTCCGTGGTCTACCACGAGTCGATCATCAAGATGTATCTGAGCAGCCTCGGCTACAAGCCGATCTCCATCAACGAAGGGCTGGCCACCATCATGGCCGAACTGTCCAACGACAATTTCAGCGGCATCGGCATCAGCATGGGCGGCGGCATGTGCAACATCTGCATCTCCTACCTCTCCGTGCCGGTCATCTCTTTCAGCATCCAGAAGGGCGGCGATTACATCGATTCCATGGTCGGGGTTTCCCTGAACGAGCCGGCCACCAAGATCAAGACCATCAAGGAAAGCTCGCTCGATCTCTCCCGGCCATCAAGAGACCGCATCGAAACGGCGCTGGGCATCTATTACACCGATCTGATCACCACCCTGCTCAACACCCTGGAACGGGTCATGAAAACCTCCGACAAGATGCCGAAGATGTCCAAGCCGGTTCCCGTTGTCCTGAGCGGCGGCACCGTGCTGCCCAAGGGGTTCAGGTCGCTTTTCGAACAGGCGCTGGCGAAGGTCGATCTGCCGGTTCCCGTCTCCGAAATCCGCATCGCAACCGACCCATTGAACACCACCGCCAAGGGCGCCATGGTCATGGCCCTGTCCGAGGCGATGTAAGTCGGCAGATCGCGTAGCTACTCAAGGCGCTCAAAGCGCGCCTGATAGCGTTCCGGGGTAATGAGCATCATCTCCTGGCTGCCGATCCGTGTTTTGTGAAAGAAAAACTCCACCAGCCAACGCCCGAAAATGGTCTGGCTGTCAGCCAGGTCGCAGAAAGCGACCTGGCGGCGCAGATACCCTGCCTGGACCGACTCACTGCGCACCACCTTCCCCTCCGGATTAATCCACTTGACAAAAAGTGGGATCTCCTGATCAGCCGGCATGAAGTTCACGGCATACAGCACCGCAAGCTTCGCCTCCCGGCCAGCCGGCACCCCTTCCCGGCCGCCGGCGAACATCCGGTGCTTGAGAAGATTCACCTCAATCTCCCGCAAACCGGTAAAGGCGGCGCTAAGATCCTTTTCCTTGTCAAATGGCTCCCGCACCACGCCGAAATGGTCCACCTGCAGCCCCCAGATTTTCACCGGCCGGTCGCCGTCCCCGCTTTCCGCCGCCACCGCGCCTTCCATGCTGTCGGCCTTCTCCTCCAAACGCGGCGGCGGCTCACGGCGAGCCGCCGCCAGCACTTTTTGCAGTTGCCCGCCATCGACATGCAGGGCCCGGTCGAGATTCCTGGCATCCTGGATCATGGCCCCGGCAAAGGCCACCCCGCTGAGATCGGCGCGGGTCAGATCGGCATTGGCAAAGACCGTCTCCTCCACCTGAGCGCCGGCGAGATTGGCGTCGGTGAGGGTGGCCCAGCGGAAATCGGCGCCGGCGAGATTGGCCTTGCGCAGATCCGCCCGGGTCAGATCGGCATTGGTGAAATCGACATACCGGAGATCGGCATGGGCAAGAATGGCGTTGGTCAGATTACTGTTGCGCAGATCAAAACGGGTGAAACGGATATCACTCAGCAGGGCGGCGCTGATGTCTTTGAGACGCATGGCAAAGTCACTGGTCAGATTGACGCCGGTGAGATTCGCCCCCTTGAGATCGGCGCTGGTCAGATCCGCACTGGTCAGATCGGCGCTGGTCAGATCGGCATTGGTGAGGGAGGCGTTTTTCAGGCTGGTCTTCTGCAGCCTGGCATTTCGCAGGACACTGCCGGTCAGATTGGCATGATGGAGGTTGGAACGGGAGAGATCGGCCCTGGTAAGATTACAGTTGGTCAGGTTGGTCTCCACCAGACTGGCCTTATCGGTCAGAATCCCGCCCTGCAGATTGGCGCCGGTGAGATTGGCGCGGTTGAGACCGGCCCCGGAAAGTCGGGCCCCGGCCAGGGAAGCACTGGTCAGATTGGCGTCGGTCAGGGTGGCGTTGGTAAGATCCGCCTGATCGAGGACGGCGTCGGTAAGGTTGGCCTGAAGGAGATTACTGCTCTGGAGATCGGCGCCAAAGAGGGAGGCCCGATGGAGATTCGCCTTGTCAAAGCGGGTGTTGACGCAGACCGCTCCCTGCAGTTGCGCGGTACTGAGGTCAGCGCCGGACAACAGAGCATTGCTGAAATCAGCACCGGCCAGCTCGGCGCCGTACAGGTTGGCCTCACTGAGATCGGCCCCGGCAAAACGCATGCCGGCCAGTTTCGCCCCGGCAAACTTCGCCCCCCGGAGGCTTGCGCCAGCGAGATCAGCACCGCGCAGATCGGTGGTGGCCAGATTGCAGCGCTCCAGTTTGGCCTTGTGAAAACGCGCCTCCCGCACCGTAGTGCCGGCAAGATCAGCACCGGCAAAATCCGCGCCGCCGGCATCGGCCCGGGAGAGGTCCGCCTCGGCGAGAATGGCGCCGAAGAGCAGTGCCTCCTTCAACACCGCGCCCTGGAGGTTGGCCCTGGAGAAATCGGCCCGGCTCAGATTGGCCTCTTCGAGATGGGTCCCAGTCAGATCAGCCTTGCGAATGACGGCGTCCTGGAGGATGGCGCCGCGCATCCGGCAGCCGCTCAGATCAGCGGCTTGCAGATTGGCGCCGCGCAGATTGGCGCCGCGCAGATCCGCCTCGACCAGATCGGCCTTTGCCAGATCGGCCTTTTCCAGATTGGCGTCACGGAAATCGACCTGGCGCAGATCCATGGCGGAGAGATCAAGTCCGCGCAGGTCGCGGCCCTTGAGATTGCGTGATGTTTGTAGCAGCCGGACGATCTCGACCACCCGTTGGTATTCCGGTGCTTGCACGGGCAGAGCGGTCACGGCCGGCGGGTGATACCCGCCGTCACCAGGCGGTTTCGGTCGGTGGCTGATCCCAAAAAAAAGGAGCACGCCGATGGCGACAGAAAGAGGAAGGGCAACCCACCATCTTGTCCTCCCGGCAAAAACCTTTGCCAGCCAGCGGAGAGGACGGTGGCGCCGCACGACAGCCGCCCCGACCGGCGGAGTGACGACCGCAGACGACCGCGCAACAACCTTTTCCTGGTTGCCGCATTTCGGACAGGCAGCGCTGCTGCCGATAAACTGGGACGGAATATTTTTGGCAAAACCGCAGGAGCGGCAGGAAAAAAGGGCCATGGCCGCGCTCTTCCCGTCAGCGCCGGGAAGTATGATCCGGGCACCGCATTTCGGGCAGCGCACCGCACCGCCCGCCCGGTCGGCGGGAACCCGCCCCTGAAAACCGCAGGCACAGCGGGCCAGCAGGGATGATTGACTGTTTGCTGAGGTCATGGCGTTATCCACAAAAACGGAGAAGCGCATGGCCCGCGACCGGCCACCACCGGAGGACGGACCGACAGCATCCCATTATGACGAAAAGAGTATTTCTTCCGTTATCGGCAACGAACGACCGGAACTCAAAAGAAAAACACGCAACACCTTTTGTCGGAGCAGGAAAAGCCACGATTCCGACGGGCGGCGTATTGTAACTCGTTGCTTTCTCATTTCCACCTGCCACGGTTTGCAGGTTTTTGCGAGACCATCAACTTTTGTTTGATGTCCGAAACGTTACACAGTAAACTTCATAAGACCGTCCCGGGATATCGCTCTTTTTTAGTGTATCACGAAACCGATTGGACGCAAAAACCGAAACCGGCATCCAGCCAGTTGACGACCACACCAGAACCATGAGCAACGGCGACACGAAGTCGGACAACGACAAAAAAACCTCCTCCACCGCCCCGGAGGACATCACCGAGCAACAGATCCTCAAACAGCAGGCCATCAAGTTCAAGGCCTTTCAGCACACCTTTTCCAAGCGGGACATCCGGGACGGCATTCCGGAAAAACACATTCTCAAACGGCTGCGGGAAAGCAAACACCTGGAGGAGACCTATTACAAGTACCTGAAGGAACTTGAGAAAAATCCCGACAAAAAAATTATCTTTCCCTGGGAAAACCCATTGCGCCGGATGATTTTCCTCGCCTCTTACTGGCTGCCGCGCCTGCTGAAATGGACGGCGGTCACGGTCTTTTTTCTGTTGCTGCTCAATATCATCCCCGGCCCGACCCAGCACATTGTCGAATTTTTCATCGCCCGGACCTTGTACGACACTGCGCCGGTGCAGCGCATTCCGGAAAGCCTGTCCACCTATGCCCATTCCGCCCGCATCATCGACGTCCGCGGCGAGGTCATCAAAACATACGGTAAACGTGATGTAACGGAGGAAATTCCGGCCAAGGCCCGCATCGCCCTACTCGCCTGCGAGGATCATTATCTGCTGCCCCACCCGAACAACCCCTGGTATGTCAACGGCTTTCTCATCCACGCCGGGGTGAGCTGGGTCAATCTGGCAGGTGCGGTCAAGGACACCCTGCTCGGCCGGCCGCGGGGGGCGAGCACCATCATCATGCAGAATGCCAAAAAACTCCTCGGCAACACCGACCGCAGCATCGCCAACAAGCTGGAGGAGATCATCGTCGCCTATATGCTGGTAGCCCGTTTCGGCAAAGACAAAAACCTCGATTTTTACATCAACACCGTGCCGGTCGGCAGCAACATGTACGGGTTCAACGCAGCGGCCCGCAATTATTTCAAAATGGAGCTGGCCGACCTGACCATGCAGCAGCTGGTGGCCATAGCCTCCTTTATCCCGAACCACAACCGGCAGCTCGCCTTTTATCAGATAGTGCGCGGCAAAAATTTCGATCACCTTGACGCCACCCAGTTGCGGCACGCCCGGGAGGCGATGAACAAGATCAACCTTGCGTTGACCCATCTGCGGGATCTGGACGAGATCACCCCGGAACAATACGACCAGTGGCGTCTGACCAATGAAGAATCGATCCGCAGCCTCGGGTTCCGCGATTTTCGTTCCCCCCTTTACGGCGAGGAGGAATGGACCTCCTGGAACGTCATCCGCGAAGTCTCCTCCCGCACCTTTACCCAGGATGGCCGCCAGATCAGCGGCGCCGAGCTGATGCTCGACCTGCGGGGTGACGTCGTGGTGGAAACGTCGGTCGATCTTTCCCTGGCGGAAAAGAGCAAGGAGATCGTGGTCGGCTTTCTCAACAGTCCGGAATATCGAAAGGTGTTGCAGCAGCGCAACAGCAATTCCTGGCAACGGGATCTGCAACGGTACGAACAGAAGAATCTGATTGCTCCTTACAACGACTTCAAGGGCTTCCTTGACAATCTCTACCAGAACGTCAATGCCGGTCTGATCATCGTCAACCGCCGGGGTGAAATCGTCTCCTACGTGGGCGGCAAGGAATTCATCCTGGGCGGCGCCGACGCGCCACAGGACGAAGACAACGAGCCGATTATCATTGATTTGATGAACAAACAGGCAACCCTGACCCCATCATCAACCATCAAGCCGGTCATCGCCTATTTCGCCATGGCCGACAAGCAGGCAACTTTGCAAACGCTTTTTGCCGACAAACCGATGGAATACAAATATGTGGAAAGCGCAGGCCGCGAGGTCTGGCTGCCTCGCAACTGGTACCCATATGACCAGGAACATTTTCTCGGCCGGCAATACTCCCTGCTCGAGGCCCAGGTGCTGTCCGTCAATACCATCTTCGCCCGGCTCTATGCCAACAAACGGATCAGCAGCTCGGTGCTGCTCGCCTTTGACCGGATCGGCCTGCGCTACAACCGTGACGACGCCCGTTTCTGGCCATTCGGCATCGGCGCCTCCGACCTGCCGGTCCAGCAGTGGCTGGGGGTCTACAACGCCTTTCTCGACGGCAGCTATCGGGAACCTTCCTTCATCACCCGAATCACGGTGGATGGCAAGGTTATCTATGAACGTGAACGCGACACTGCAACCCGCGCCATTCCCCTGTTTGACGGCACCAAGGAACGCACCGACGAGATGCGCGCCCTCTACGAAGTCTGCAACCGGGGCACCGGCGCCAGCATGAAAAGTGAGTTCCCCCTCCACAAAAATCTCGTCTCCGGCAAGACCGGCACCGCCCCGGAGGGTCGTTCCTCCCTCTTTGTCAGCCATTTCAATCCGTATCAGGATCGCCAGGTCCATTCGGACAAGACCCTGACCATGCTCGTCTTCGTGACCACCAACAGCGGCGGGCTGGCCAGCGTCGGCACCTCGGCCCAGGGACCGGTGAAGATCGCCGGCCGTATTTACCAGCACCTCTTTTCCTCCGAATTGCGCGGCATGATGGATGAGGAAATCGAAAAGGCCAAACGGACCAACCCGCACTTTCGAGACAACCATCTTTACTGGGCCACGGTTGACCGCTACATGAAACGGCTGTTTGAGGGGAAAGCCGGTGACGGCTATATTCGCGACAGTATCTTCGGAGTTGATATGTATCAGGAGGCGCTGCAGCAGATTTTAAACAGCAGAAACCAGATCTACACCGGTCGCGACGATCTTTTCGAGGAGCTGGTGCGCTATTATACCCGGCAGGAAAAAGTTGTCAAAATACCGTGATGCGGATTGACAATTGCCCCGTAAAAATGGTTAATTGTCGCAACCTGTAAAATACGTCCGCCTTACGCCTCTCCGCCCAGGACGAGGTATCGGCCCAGGTGGGGCGATCCGCCCTTCTTTTTGTCGGTCAAGATGCACGCGAAAAAAAATCTGAGGACAGATCATGAAAATTGGACGCAATGATCCCTGCCCCTGCGGCAGTGGGCAGAAATATAAGCGCTGCTGCTACGGCAAGGTCGATTTCAAACCCGCTCCGGCGGCACAGCAGCCGCAGATCACCCTGAAGGGTGAGATCGAGAAACTGCAGGAGGCGGCGGAGCGCAAGGAAAAAATGGTAAAACCCCTCGGCGTCTTTATTCTCCTCGCCACCGAGGAAGGCGATGGCTGGCTGCTCGAAATCAGCGAAATGGACGCCCTGCGGGTGGCGGACAAGGGGACAAGGATTGCCGTGGAACTCGACGAAAACCCCGAGACCATCGAAATCAACTGGACCCATCGTTTTGCCGTACGGCGGAAGAAATTCGTCACCATTTCCTATGCCGACGACACGGAAACCGTCTGGGATACCTATCCAGCCCATTCAATTTTCGCCGCCATTCAGCGGGTGCGCAAGAAATTCCCCAAGGAGCTGCTGAACAGCATTCACGTCAGCGAAGAGGAGATCTCCATCGGTCGGGAGCAATGAGCGAGACGGTCCGGGACCGGCAGCGACGTCAGTCCCGGACAGAACAGACGAAGGAACATCACGCATGGCTCTCCGATTTCTTCCGGCGGCGGTGATCATGGCCGCAATCTTTCTGCTTTCCCATACTCCCGGCTCGAACCTCCCCGCCGCCGCCCATGGCCTTGACAAGCTTTGCCATGCCGCGGCCTACGGTTCCCTGACCGCAGCCATCCTCTTTGCCCTCCCCCCCTACATCCGCGGCACCGGCGGGTTCCTACCGGCGGCGGCCATCATTCTCTTCAGCCTGATCTACGGACTGACCGATGAGTTTCACCAGTCCTTCATCCCGGGCCGATTTCCGAGCTGGCAGGATATCGTCGCCGATGTCACCGGCGCCTTAACCGTTGTTCTTTTCTGGCAGGGGTGGCGGAGTCGGCGGCGGAGCGGGCGGATCACGCCGGTGATCGGCCACCGCTGAGCTGCCGCATTTTTCCGGATCGAGTCCCTCGAACTGTTCAAGATAGAGGCTGGCCAGACAGGCGCACTGCAAGGGGAAGAGCAGATACTGGAGAACGGCCAGGGGCGGAATGATCGCCGCGACGACGACAATGGCAAAGACCGGCACCACGGAAATCATCAGCAGAAAAACCAGATGCATGAAAAACCCCTTCTGCTGCACCGTCACTCTGCTGGCCCGCATCGCCTCCAGCAACGATACCTTTTTTTCCGCCATGATCGGCAGGACATAGATCCACCAGACCGACATGACGATCCCCGGCAGGAGGAAAAAGAAACAGCCGAGGAGAATGAGAAGCAGCATGAAAAAAACCGAAAAAAGCTCGCCGAACCGCTTCATTCCGACAAACAGATCGTTGAAGTCACATCGCTGCCCTGTCCTGAGCCACTGGAGCATCACCAGCAGATAGCCGGCCATGAGCGGCCCGGTCAGCAACCCCAAGGTAACTGAGCAGAGAAGCTGAATCAGCAGCCCCCCGGCAAAAAGCACCATCGGCTCCCGCTGCATCATTGTCATCATGTTCTGTAAATGCGCCTGAAAATTCATGATTCTGATTCACCAATTGGCGCCGACCGCGGCCCGGCACACCGGCGCTGCTGCCATCCCCACTGCGCCGGACAATGAGGAAGCGTTATTATATTTTTTTCTGGACAGAAGGCGACCCATGTCTTATGTTTAATTAAATACTTAATCTTTAAATCCGAAAAGGAGTATAAACATGCCGCTTTACGACTTTCGCTGCCAGCAGTGCAACAATCTGTTCGAATCCTTGTTGACATCGAGTGCGCCGGAGGCGATTGCCGATGTCCGCTGCCCGAAATGCGGCAGCGCCGATGTCAGAAAAACCATAACCGCCGCTTCTTTTCGCCTGGCCACCAGCAGTTCCGGCCCGATCAAGCCGATGGGCGGCTGTGTTTCCCGAGGTGGCTTCTCCTGAGCATGAACCCGGCGGCCGGTCGGCCGTTTTTTTCTTTCCTCCTGCACCGGAATCGATTTCCCCCCCCGATTCCGGTGTTTTTTTTTCACCAGCTTCTCCCGCCGGCTCCACTCAGAAATCAATGCGGAAGCTGTAAACCCCATCCTCCAGTTGACTCTCGACGCTATAGCCGGAATTGTTAAAAATCGCTTGCATCCGCTTGTTTTCACGCAACACCTCGGCGGTAAAACCTGAAATACCGTTGCGTTTGGCTATGGTAATGAGATGGCGGAAAAGAAAGGAACCGATATGGCGATTCTGCCACTTGTCGCGAATGACAAAGGCGACCTCGGCCCGGTTGGTCCGTTCATCGAGATAATAGCGGCCTACCGCGACGATCTCCTCGCCAAAGGCCTCGGGTAGGGTGCCGACAATGGCAACATCCTTGCGGTGGTCGATGTAGACGAAATTCTTGATCTGACTGTGCTCGAAACGCCTGCTCTGGGTCATGAAACGGTAATAGAGGGTCTCCTGGGAGAGGTCATAGAGCAGATCGCGCATCAGCGGTTCATCGGTGGGATGAATGGGGCGGAAATTGATCTGGGTGCCGTCGTCAAGAAGAAAAGAGGTTTTCATCTCCTCCGATGTGACCACCAGTTTGTCCCCGACCGAAGCGAAATCGGCCTGGATATATTTCGCCTCGATCGCCTCCTTGAGCAACTTCTCCCGGAACTTCGGATGGGCGATACTGATCAGGGCCAGGGTGCGCTCCTTGATGTTCTTGCCGTGCAGGTAGGCAATGCCGAACTCGGTGACGACATAGTGCACCTCCCCCCGCGACATCACCACCCCGGCCCCTGGGCTGAGGTGGGAGACGATCCGCGAACGCTCGTCCTCGTCGGCGGTGGCGGATAGAACGACAATCGGTTTGCCGCCTTTGGACTTGGCGGCCCCGCGGGCGAAATCAACATGACCGCCGATGCCGGAATAGAACTTGCCGCCGTCGGAATCGGCGCAGACTTGGCCGGTCAGGTCGATCTCCAGGGCCATGTTGATGGAGACCATCTTGTTCTGCCGGCTGATGACCCGCACATCATTGACATATTCCGTTGGTCGAAAGGAAAAAAGCGGATTGGCGTGAACGAGATCGTAGAGCTGCCTGGTGCCCATGCAGAAACTGGTAACGATTTTCCCCTGATCCGTGGTTTTCCGTGCCCCGGTCACCGCCCCGGATTCGATCAGCTTGATGACCGAATCGGTGATGAGTTCGGAGTGAATGCCGAGATCCTTCTTGTCGGTCAGATAAAGCATGCAGGCCGCCGGAATCCGACCGATGCCGGGGATACGGCCCAGACCGAATTCAATGGTGGAGCCGTCCTCGACCAGGGAGGCGATATGCTGGGCGATTTTTTTTGTTACCTCGTTCAGGGGTTTTGACGGTCGTTCCAACAAGGGGATATCGGCCGGTACCAGGATGTCAAGGTCATAGATGTCAAGCTGGGAGTCACCGCAGGTCCACGGCATCTGTTTATTTACCTGAGCAATAACCAGTGAGCCGTTTTCCGCCGCGCTTTTGACAATGTCAACCGAAATGCCGAGGCTCACCTTGCCGAGCATGTTCGGTTCGCTGACCTGGATGAGGACGACGTCAAGGGGAAGTTTGCCCGAATTGAACAGGTCCGGAATATCGGAGAGCAGCATCGGCGTGTAACTGCCCATCCCCTCCTGAATCAGACCCCGAACATTCTGGCCGATGAAAAAACTGTTGACGGTGAAACTTGCCGCGAGCCGGGGATCAGCATAGCGGGCATCACCCTTGGTCAGCAGATGAACGATTTCGACGTCAGCGAGCTCGGCGGCCCGGTCGGTCAGAGCCTCGACCAGCAGTTGCGGCTCGCCACAGCCAGTCCCAACAAACACCCTCTGCCCATTTTTGACCCGGGCAAGCGCCTTTTTCGGGGCGGCAATCATGTCGGCATATTTTTCCCGCCAATGGGGGTCAACGTCTACCGCAACATTCTGGTTCATATCGGTAACCTCTCGGGGAGTACTTTTTTTTTGGTCTTGCTGGTCTTACCGGTCATATTGGTCTTGTTGGTTGTCCGGTCAGGATCAAGGAAAACCAACCAGACCAACTAGACCAACCAGACCAACTAGACCAACCAGACCAACCAGACCAATCAGACCGGACTTAAGGTCATGCGGGCATCGGCTACCACCGCATCGGAGCCGAGCCCGCCGACAATGAAGGGGTTGATGTCCAGTTCGACAATCTGAGGGAAATCGGTGGTCAGCTGACTGATGCGTTGCAGGCCTCCGGCAATGGCCTCAAGATCAACGCCCTGCTGACCCCGTTTACCCTTGAGAATTTCGTAGGAACGGGTGGCGAGCAGCATCTGCATCGCCTCATCCGAGGTGATGGGGGCCAGGTGAAAGGTGACGTCCTTCATCACCTCGACAAAGATACCGCCAAGACCGAACATCAGCATGGGACCGAACTGGGGATCACGGCTCATGCCGATGATCACCTCAAGGCCGGGATCGACCATCTCTTCGACATAGACCCCCTTGATCCGCGCCTCCGGCGCCTTTTCCCGGATCCGCAGCATCATCAGATCGTAGGCGTCGCGAACCTTGTCCGCCGAGGCCAGATTGAGCTGCACCCCGCCAAGATCGGTTTTATGGACCACATCCGGAGACACGATCTTCATGGCAGTGGGGAAGCCGACCCGTTTGGCGATCTCCACCGCCTCATCGGCGCTGGTGGCGAGCCGACCTTCCGGGATCTTGAAGCCATAGGCATCAAGGATGCTCTTTGATTTCACCTCGCCAAGCTGCAAACGGCTGGTGCGCTGCTGGCGGGTGATGATGCGCTCCACCCGCCGCCGGTTCACTGGAAAACGGGTAACGATGCGCGGTGGCCGCTGTTTCCAGGCGGCATAATCATACATGGCTTTCAAGGCCGCCACCGCCCGCTCCGGCGAGTCATACTCCGGCAGACCGGCGCCGCCGAGCTCGCGGCGACCGGGCATCACCTCCTTGCCGCCCATGAAAGAGGCGAGCACCGGCTTTTTGCCGTCCAGGCTCGCGGCAATGGCTCGGGCCGTTTCCGCCGGCCGGGTCATGGCCTGGGGGGTGAGGATAACGATGATCGCATCCACCGCCTCATCCGCCTGGGCCGCCTCGATGGCGGCGACGTAACGGGCCGGATCGGCATCGCCCAGCACATCGATGGGATTCCCGGTACTGGCCGCACCAGGCAGCTTCTGCCGCAGACCGGAGGCGATGGTGCGATCGAGTTCCGCCACCTCGAGGCCGATCTTTTCCACCGCATCGGCCACCATGGTGCCGGGTCCACCGGCATTGGTGATGATCAGCACCCGCTTGCCGCGGGGCAGGGGCTGCATGGAAAAGGCGGTGACAAAGTCGAAGAGCTCCTGGAAGGTATCGGCGCGGATGACACCGGACCGTTTGAAGGCGGCGCCATAGGCCGTATCCGCCCCGGCCAGCACCCCGGTATGGGATGCCGCGGCCCGCTGGCCGGCCTTGGTGGTACCGGATTTGAGAATAACCACCGGCTTGGCGGTGGCCGCCTCCTCCGCCGCCTTGACAAAATCGTCGCCGGAAACGATGTCCTCCAGATAACCGGCAATGACGCTGGTCTGCCGGTCCCTGGCCAGGGCCTTAAGCAAATCGACTTCAGAGATATCGGCCTTGTTGCCGATACTCACCAGGGTGGAAAGGCCCATCCGCCGGCTGGCCGCCTGATCGAGTATGGCGGTGCAGAGAGCTCCGGACTGGGAAATGACCGCCACCTTCCCCCTGTCCGGCATCATGCCGGCAAAGGAGGCGTTGAGATTGCTGGCCGTATTGATCAGGCCCAGACAATTGGGTCCGATCAACCGGACATTACGGCTGCGACAGAGGCCGGCGATCTTGAATTCCAGGGCCGCTCCCTCCTCGCCGGTTTCTTTGAAACCGGCGGAGATGATGATGATGGCGCCGCAGCCGGCATCGAGGGAGTCGCGCACCGCGGCCTCGACATGGTCGCGGGGCACGACGATGACGCTCAGGTCAATGGGCTGACCATAAACCTTAAGGCTGGGGTGGCAGGGCCGACCGAGCACCTCCGTCGTTGCCGGGTTGACCGGGACGATCGGGCCGGGAAAACCGCCCTTGATGAGATTTGCCAGGATATCATGGCCAACCTTGCCCGGGGTACGGGAGGCGCCGATCACCGCGACACTCTTCGGAGAAAACAAAGATTCAAGCATGAAAATACACCGTTGACAGCAGGGCTGTTTTTCCCCTGCATGGAAGTGCCTTCCGGCGCCGCGAATCGCCTGCCGGAGGCCGGAGAACGGCGGCATCAGAGTTTCATTCGGGTGACAGAACCGGATCGCCGCACTCGTTGGTAAAAATTGCCGGATCTGTTTTTTTTCAGCTACGAAGATGCTACATTGATGAAAGTCTAGGCCGAAGCCGCTCTGTTTGTCAAACAAATATGATGGTCCCGTAAAAACACGCAAGCAATGGCGGGCGGGAACGAGAAAACAACGAGCTCCAATGCGCCGCCCGTCGAAATCGTGGCTTTTTACGATTCCGACAAACCATATAAAGGATCATAAACCATTTTCCCAGCGACCACTCCTTCATGAAACAGGAAAAACTCCGCCAGCCACCGCTTTTCACCACCCCCCGCCGACTGTTCCTCGACCTGCTGCTCATCGGCGGCGGCGCCGTCCTCTGCGCCATCGCGGTCAACGGCATCCTCATTCCCCACAAGTTCGTCATGGGCGGCATCACCGGTCTTGCGGTGCTGCTGCACACCGTCGTGCCGTGGCTCAACCCCGGCTGGATCTATCTGTTCTTCAATATCCCGCTCTTCTTCCTTGCCTGGATGGCGGTTGGGCGCCGCTTCTTTTTCTACAGCGGCATCGGCACTCTGGCGTTGACCTTCGCCATGGCCTTCGTCCATATCCACATTCCCCTGACGGATCGCATGCTGGCCGCCTTGCTCGCCGGTCTGCTGGCCGGGGCCGGGGTGGGCATGACCTTCCGCAGTCCCGGTTCCCAGGGCGGACTCGATATTCTCTCCGTCATGCTGCTCAAGCGTTTTTCCATCAGCATCGGTTCCACCATGCTCTTTGTCAACGGCTGCCTTCTGCTCCTGGTCGGCCTCTTCAGCTCGCTGGAGGCAGTACTCTATACCCTGGTCGTCCTCTACGTGACGACCAAGGTGATGAGCGTTGTCGTTACCGGACTGAGCCAGCGTAAGGCAGCTTTCATTATTTCGGACAAATGGCGGGAGATATCACGGGAGATTTTAAAAGACATCAGACGAGGGGCAACGATCATCGAGGGAGAAGGAGGATACAGCGGCCAACGGGAGCACATCATTTACACCGTTGTCACCTTCCGGGAAATCGGCGACCTGAAACGCCTCGTCCAGCGGATCGATGAAGACGCCTTTGTCGTCATCAGCGACACCCTTGAGGTGATCAACTACCGGATCGGCAATCAGCCGCACTGGTAAGTTCCGCGCCTCCGCCGACCGTTCTTCACCGCAGTCCGCGGAAATAGTTGAAGGTCTGCCGCGCCCGTTCGCCGCCGCGGGCGGCAAGAAGACGGCGCAGGGTCGCTATCTCCTTTTTCTCCAGGGAGACATGGGTCAGGTCAACGAGGATGAAATCGATCCCGGCCTCCTCAAGTTCCTGGCGCTGACCGAGCAGGGAAAAGGGTTGCTCCGCCAGGGCCAGGGTCTGGCCCCAGCGCCGGCGAAGGACAAAGCGTTCACCCCGTGGACTGACAAAGGTCTTGTCAAAACGGAAAAAATCCGGATGCAGCCGAGCGGTAAAGAGCGGCGGCCGCCCGAAAACCGTGAGACCGACGCTGCCTGTCGCCTTTCTGTCGCAGAGCCGGCGCAGGTTGTCGCGGTCGGTCTCGATGGCAAGCTGCACTGCTTCAATACCACTGGCCAGCAGAAAAGACAGGGCCAGAGAATTCATGACATTGAGGGTGTAATCGCCGGCCAGCTGCGGCCCGCGGCGTCCTCTTTCCCCGGCAAAAAGCTGCAACTGACCGAGATGGCCGATCATCCAGCGGCGGCAGCCCCTGCCAAGGAGATCCCGCACCAGCTGCCGGTAAAAGGGAACATCATCCTCCAGGATAATGGGCGGCAGGGCGCAGACCATGTTTTTCTCCTCAGGCCGCAGGCTCTTTTTCTGCTGGAGGCGGGCCGCGGTCTCCCGATCAAGGGTGATGATGATCCGCTCCGGCCGCGCAACCAGCTGCTGACTGAGCAGGCGCAGATCACCGCGCAACCAGAGCCGCAGCTCCGACCGTCGTCGTCCCGGCCCCGGACGGGTTCTGCCCGCCTTTGGTCCGGCACTGCCCCTTCGTTGCGGGGCTGGCGGCGACCCGAACAGACTCTTTGCCACCCGGGCCGCCTTGCCGCTCTGCCTGATCGCCGCGATGCGCGCCCGAAATCGGGCCGGCGGCGTCAGCGCCTCCCTGACCGCCTCCAGCTGACGGCGGCCGCGCACATCCACCTTGTAAAGCAGGTCGCCTGCCTCGGCAACCGCCCCGGCGAGCGACAGGCTCACCCTCTCCCCCTTTTCCCCTCGCCCCTTCCGGCCGCCAGCCGTATCGGTCATCTCCCTGACCGTAAACGAATCGCGGTCGCCGCTCTCCTCGTGGTGCAGGCGTACCCGGTCCCCGTTTTCCAAAGCCTCCTCAAGAGTCAGGGTCACGCGGCCATGACCCGCTGTTTCGATCCGCCCGAGAAAATGGCCGATATTGCCGGAGCTGTATGGGGTGATGGCATCAGTCGGCTGGGGGGAAAGAAAATACCCGCCGGTGCTACTGCGGCCCATGGCCTGATAGAGCAGTTCCCGCGCCTCGGGCAGCACCGCGGCGAGGTTATCACCGGCATCGATCACCAGGCGGTAGGCCCGCACCACCGCACCGACATAGCTCTGGCTGCGCATCCGGCCCTCGATCTTCAGGGAGGTAATGCCGGCCCGGGCCAGACGGGGGAGCAGCTCGATCCCCTCCAGGTCATTCATGGAAAAAAAGTAGCCCTGCCGTTCAGCCCCAGCCGGACCGGTCCAGCCGTACTTGCGACGGCAGGGCTGGACGCAGCGACCACGCAGACTGCTCTTGCCGCCGAGATAACTGCTGAAAAGGCACAAGCCGGAATAACTGAAGCAGAGGGCGCCGTGGACAAAGACCTCCAGTTCCACCGGACACTGGGCGTGAATCTTTTCCGCCTCGGCCAGCGTCACCTCCCGGGCAAGGACGACCCGGGCAAAACCCATGTCGGCAAACTGGCGCACCGCAAGCGAGTTGTGCGCGCCCATCAGGGTGCTGGCGTGGAGGATGAAAGAGGGGAAATGGGTTCTGATCAGAAAATAGAGACCCAGGTCCTGGATGATCAGGGCATCGGCACCGAGCCCTTCGAGCAAGACGAGCTGGTCGATGACCCGGGGAATCTCCTCCTCCTTCATCAGGCTGTTCATCGCCAGGTAGACTTTGACGCCGGAGCGATGACCGTAATCGATCATGCTTGCCAGCTCTTCCGGGCTAAAATTTCTGGTCAGGGCCCGGGCGTTGAGCTCCGGTGCGCCGACATAAACCGCATCCGCGCCGGCGGCCACCGCGGTGGCAAAGACATCGAGAGAGCCTGCCGGGGCAAGGAGTTCCGGCTTGGCAGGGGCTTGTCCCATCAGAGTTCTTCCAGGGGCAGGATAAAGAAAAAGTTGTTGCCCTCCAGGGTCGGTTCATACCCCACCTCACCGCCATGCATCTCAACCACCTGCTTGACAAAGGTCAGCCCATGGCCGGTGCCGCTCTCCCGGTCGCTGTTTTTGCCGCGAAAGCCTTCACAGTAAAGCTTTTTCGCATCCTGCTCGTCCAGGTGGGGCCCGGTGGTAAAGACATTGAACTTCATTCCCGGTCGGCCCGGACCGAAATGGTCGGGCAGCACCTTGCGGCCGTATGCGATGGCCTTACGGGGCCGACCGTCGTGGTCGATGATCTCTTCGGTGTATTTCACCGCATTGGAAAAGAAATTGGCATAGACCTGGGACAGCAGGCCGATATCGACCCGGAGGGGGATCTGTTCGCTCACCATGTCCTGGGGCCTCTCAACCACGATCCCCCGGTCGGCGAGCCGGCGGGCGAACTGCTCCAGCTGGGGGAGGATGATCTCGTTCTCCACCAGACACCGTTTCGAGTGGAGGACGAGATGGCCCTTTTCAAAATGATCGCGGCGGAAGAGGCTTTCCAGAAAGAGGCTGCAATTGCTGTGATGTTTGAGCATCTCCTGATGGTAGTCACTCAGATCCCGGTGCAGACTGGTGACCTTGCCGATGATCTCCTGGCACATCGCCTCTTCGACGCCGAGGGCCTTTTTCATGCCGAGCATCTTCTCTTCCAGCTCCTCGACATCCTTGATCTTTTTTCGCACCCGGTTAAAGAGGTGCTTGAAATACATATTGGGGATGATAACGTTGTGCTCAATATCCATCACCAGATTATTGATGAACTTGAGGTGATTGATGTTGTGGATGGCCATCCGCCGGTTATAGAGGTTGTAGCCGATGCGGTTGGCGAATTTGCCGAGGAAGAACTGTTCCTGCTCGCTGCAATCCGCCGGGACGGCAACTCCGAGCATACCGAGCAGCAGGAGGTCATCTCCGCCATGCTCTGCCGACACATCGCCCTTTCTGCCGATGATCGGGACAAAGAAAAACCCCTCAGCCCGATACATTCGATCCGCCAAGGCGACATGGACAGGGGCGGCAACCGGGCCGGCTGAGATCCCCTGCTCGCTGTCGCAGACCAGTTCGAGCTTCTTCGACACCTCATTCTGGAGATAGAGGCGGGTCTCGTAGCCCATGAACTCTTTCAGCACCGCCACCGCAATGCGGTAGAAATCCTCCAGGGAATGGAATTCCTGGGCCAGATCGAAAAAGGTCTTCAGCAGATCGTTCTGAGCCGACGTGAAATTGTAACGCCGGTAATCCTCCCGTTTCCGGGCGATGCGCTCGCGAATCTCATCGAGCCGCCTGACTGCCATGTCCGCATTGGTCATACCCGCACACCCACCCTCAGTCGGATGTTACCACTACCTCGTCCTGTTCCCCGCTCTTTTCGTGAAGGATGACATGGACATGATCGCTGTTGTTTTCCCGGACATCAAGCCCCCGGTAGTCGGGCTGGATGGGCAGCTCGCGGCCGCACTGGCGGTTGATCAGCACCGCCAGCTTGATGGCCCGCGGCCGGCCGAGATCCATGATGGCGTCGAGCGCGGCGCGGATGGTCCGCCCGGTGTAAAGGACATCGTCGACCAGGATCAGGGTGTACTCCTGTACGGAAAAAGCAATCTCCGTTTTCTTGACAATAGGATTCTGCGACACGAGACTCCAGTCATCCCGGTAGAGGGTAATATCAAGGGAACCGACGGGCAACTCCACCCCCTCATGTTCCCGGATGATCTTCCGGAGCCGATCGGCGAGATAGACACCGCCGGTATGGATGCCGATCAGCGCCACCTTCCGGATCCCGCGATTGTCCTCCATGATCTGCAAGGCCATGCGGGTCAGGGAACGCTCGATATCCTGGGCGTTCATGATCAGGATTCTTTTCTGTATCACCGCGCCTTCTCCCCGGTTTGCGGCTCCCGCCAGAAAGCAACGACTCCCCGTTCATGGACAAGGTTGATCGCCTCGGGAAAGGCCTCACATTCGACGGCAAAGACCTTGGCCGCGATCGCCTCCGGCGTGTCATCCTCGGAGAGCGCCACGCAGCGCTGGACGATGATCGGTCCCTCGTCATAGACCTCGTTGGCGAAATGGACCGTGCAGCCACTCACCTTCACCCCCCGTGCATGAACGGCGCGGTGCACCTTCATACCGTAAAAACCGGCCCCGCAGAAGGAGGGAATGAGCGAGGGGTGGATGTTGACGACATGACGCTTGAGATGGGCCGGCGGCTGGTAGAGCTTGAGATAACCGGCCAGCAAAATAAGTTCGACATCGTGGTCGGCCAGGATGCGGTTGATGGCCTCGTTATCCGCGGCATGAAAGGCGGGATAACCGTATTTGCGCGCCTTTTCCAAGCCCAGGGCGTCCTTGACATTGGAGATGACGACGACAATGCGGCCCTGCATGGTGCCGTTGGCGATGCGCTGATGGAAATTATCCAGGGTGCGGCCGCTGCCGGACAGAAGCACTGCCATGTTCATGGATCTCTCTCCTCAGCCGAAGTATGGATCGGCGTCCACGTTCACCCTGTTGAGCCAGGCGGTGATCATGGTGTCGTACTGGCCGGTGAGGGCAAAAACCTTGCGGGCCAGGCGGAAACGGGTCTTCAGGGTGGTGTTGCCGTGCTCCTTCAGCTCGGCGAGAACGAGCGGATAATCGGCCGGATCGACGATCACGGTGACATCCTGAAAATTCTTGGCCGAGGAGCGCAACATGGTTGGGCCGCCGATGTCGATGTTCTCAATGGCATGGGCCAGAGTGCAGCCGGGGTCGGCAGTGGCCTTGTCAAAGGCATAGAGGTTGACGGCCACGATGTCGATGGCCTGCAGACCGTGCTCCTCCATCTGGCGCAGATGGTCGGGATTGTTCTTCTGAGCGAGGATACCGCCGTGCACCTTGGGGTGCAGGGTCTTGACCCGACCGTCCAGCATCTCCGGAAAACCGGTGAAGTCCGAGACATCCTTGACCGCAATACCGTGATCGCGCAGTTTTTTCGCCGTACCGCCGGTGGAAAGAATTTCGATGCCGAGTGCCGCCAGTTCCCGGGCAAAACCCTCGATGCCAGATTTATCCGTCAGGCTAATGAGCGCCCTTTCCGCTTTTTTCATGTCCATCTCCCCTCTGTTGAAGTAAAAAATGAAAAAGGCAGCGGCAGGAAAATGTCGCCACTTTGCCTCTCCGTGCCGGATGCCCCGCGTCTTTTCCCTTCGCCTTCCTGCCGCCCGTTTATCCCTTTCTAGTGAAACTGCGGATCAGGCGGCGATCCCGCTTGCCAGGCCGTTTCGGAGGCGGCAGATCGCCCGCCAGCCGCTGCAGGCGGCGTTCCTCGCTGCACTGCAACCGGGCGGCAATGCTCGCCTCGGTCTCCTCATAGAGGGTTCGAGCCACGGTGGCCGGGCCGCGCCGCTCGGATAATGCCCGCACGACAACGACAAACTCGGTTTCGTCCCGGACAATCCGCAGCTCATCACCGACGCCGATACCGCGCGCCGCCTTGACCCGGCTACCGTTGACATGGACATGACCGCCGCTCACCGCTTGGGCCGCCATAGAGCGGGTCTTGTAAAAACGGGCGGCCCACAGCCACTTGTCTATCCGAATTTTTTCCTCAGTCTCCATCCAGATCCCGTTGTCGATGATGGGTGAAAACTACCATATTTTCCTGCAGGCCGCAAAGAAGTTCGTCATGCGTGTTCAGAGCCGACCGGCAGCCGGGAAAGAAACCTGTTGGCGACTGCAACAAAAAAAGGTAAAAACCGACACATCATTATGAAACTAAAAACCGTTGGCATCAAAAATATACGTTATCCGGTCAAAATCCGGGAAAAATCCGGCAGCCTGCAGGCAACGGTGGCCAGCATCACCCTGCAGGCCAGCATGCCGCGCCGCTACCGGGAGACCTGTGTCGCTACCTTTCTCGATGTGCTGCGCAACTACCAGGAGGACATGAGTGTCGCCATCTTCCCGAAGCTGCTGGCCGAAACCCGCGACCGGCTGCAGGCCGACGCCGCCCACCTGGAGATGACCTTTCCGTATTTTCTTGAAAAAAAGGCGCCGGTCACCGGCACCCCGGGTCTGATGGAATACACCTGCCGCTTCACCGGCGGCATCGGGGCTGACGAGGGGTTCGTCCTCTCCGTCTGGGTTCCGAGTACCACCCTTTGCCCCTGCTCCAAGGAGATCAGCGAATATGGAGCCCACAACCAGCGGGCGGAAATCAACCTCAACGTCATCTGCAAAGGCTTTATCTGGATGGAGGACCTGATCAGCCTGGTGGAATCGGGGGCCTCCTGCGAAGTTTACTCCATCCTCAAACGACCGGACGAAAAATTCGTCACCGAGCAGGCCTACCAGAACCCGATGTTCGTCGAGGACGTGGCGCGCAAGGTGGCGGAGATGGCCCGGGCCCACCCGGCCATCACCTGGTTTTCGGTGGGGGTGGAAAGCTTTGAGTCGATCCACAAGCACAGCGCCTATGCCTATGTTGACAGCAGCGGTATCGAGGCATAACGTCGTCGCCGGATATCCGGCTGTCTCACCCCTCAATCCGGTAAAGCCCCTGTTCGTGCAGATACCGAACCACCAGTGGCGGGATAAGATGATCCACCGGACCGCCCTGGCGTAAAGTCTCCCGCACCAGCGACGAGGAGACCTGCATCGGCGCCATGGCAAGGGAGATGATCTGTTTGCCTTCCGGTCCGGACCAGGACCCATCCGGTCGCCTGACATAGTCGGCAAAATTCTCGACCACGATCTCCTCCAGCGGGCGCCTGTCATGGGAGGGCCGATCAATGACGACAAAGGAACATTCGGCCAGCAGTTTGCGGTAACACTTCCAGCTGCCGATTTCGGCAAAGGCATCGAGACCGATGACAAAGAAGAGATCAGCGTTCTCCCCGAACTCGGTACGGAAGGCGGCAAGGGTATCAATGGTATAGGAGGGTCCGGATCGTTCCCCCTCCATCGCCGACACCCGATAGCGGGATTCGCCCTGAAGGGCAAGCCGCAGCATGGCCAGGCGCTGGGCAAAGGGGGTGACGACCAGATCGCTTTTGTGGGGGGGCGCGGCGGCGGGAATGAAGTAGAGGAGGGCAGGGCCGAGCTGATCGAGCACCGCCCGCGCCACCGCCAGATGGCCGTTGTGAACCGGGTCAAAGGTGCCGCCGAACAGGCCGATCGTTTTCATGGCAGAGAATTGTGATGGTCTCGTAAAAAGTGAAAATTAACCACAGAGACCACAGAGCGCACAGAGATAACTAATTGTAATTAAAGATGTTTTCTCTGCGTTCTCAGCGCGCTCTGTGGTGAAAAAAGACTTTTTACGGGTTTGTCAATTGTGATGGTTCCGTAAAAACCCGCAAACCAAGGCAGGCGGGAAAGTGAAAACAACGAGTTACAAAACATGGCCCGTCGGAATCGTCGCTTTTTACGATTCCATCAATTGTGCATCGGAAGAAAAATGATGATACCGGAACAGGTCTTTTTCACCACCGAAAGCACAGAGAACACGAAGAAAAGAGTGAAAACGGCCGGTTATCTCAGGAGGCCCTGTGGGCTCCGTGGTTGCTGCGCAGTTATTTACGGATCCGGTGCGGGAAACCATGCCCGCCGAGCCCCTTAGACCCGCACCTGGCCATCGCCGTAAACGATAAACTTGCGGGTGGTCAGCTCTTTCAGTCCCATCGGGCCATAGGCGTGCAGCTTGGTGGTGCTGATGCCGATCTCGGCGCCGAGCCCGAACTGGCCGCCGTCACTGAAGCGGGTCGAGGCATTGATCATCACTGCCGAGGCATCCACCTCGCGGAGAAAGCGCTGGCCATTGGCATAGCTGTTGGTGACAATGGCCTCGGTGTGCTGGGAGCCGTAACGGACGATATGGGCCATCGCCGCATCCAGATCAGCCACCACCTTCACCGCCAGGATCAGGTCGAGAAACTCCCGACCCCAGTCGTCCGGGCCGGCGGGCCGGGCAGCGGGCACCAAGGCGCAGGTGCGCGGGCAACCCCTGATCTCCACCCCGGCGCCAGCAAGCTCGGAACAGATCACGGGCAGAAAAGCGGGGGCGATCGCCTCATGGACCAGCAGAGTCTCCAGGGCGTTACAGACCCCGGGCCGCTGCACCTTGCCGTTCATGACGATGTTAATTGCCATCTGTGGATCAGCGCTGTCGTCGACAAAGACGTGACACACTCCCTTGTAGTGTTTGAGCACCGGGATACGGGAGTTTTCCGCAACAAAACGGATCAGCCCCTCGCCGCCCCGGGGAATGATGAGATCGATCTGCTCCTCCAGAGAGAGCATGTGGGTCACCGCTTGCCGGTCGGTCATCGGAATGACCTGCACCGCAGCGGCATCAATGTTCTCCGCTGCCAGGCATTCCTGCAGGACCGCAGCCAAGGCGAGATTTGAATGGATGGCCTCGGAACCGCCCCGCAGCAGCACACTGTTGCCGGCCTTGAGACAAAGCGCCGCCGCATCCACCGTGACATTGGGCCGCGACTCGTAGATCATGCCGATGACGCCGAGTGGGACGCGCATGCGGCCGACCATGATGCCGTTGGGCCGTTTCACCATCTCCGTCACCTCACCCACCGGGTCGGGCAGGGCGGCGACCTCGCGCAACCCCTGGATCATGGCGGCCATGGTCTTGTCCGACAGCTGCAGGCGATCGAGCATGGCGGCGGACAACCCCTTTTCCCGGCCGGCGACGAGGTCCTTGTCATTTTCCCGGCCCAGATAATCGCGCCGCTCCTCAAGGGCCGCGGCCATGCGCAGCAGCGCCCGATTCTTGCTCTCCGTTGACAGTCTCGCCATGCCGCGGCTCGCTTCCCGCGCCCGGATGGCCATTTCCTGGATTGTCTGTTCAATGGTGCCCATATCCGCTCCATCCACCCATGCGTTCAGGCATGGGTCGTCGTCTTTTTCTGCTCGCCACGACCGGCGAGCAGAACCAGATTATCCCGGTGAATCACCTCGTCGCTATCCTTGAAACCGAGCAGTTCCTCGATCTTCGAGGTGTGACAGCCGTGGATCTTGTCGATATCCGTTGCATTGTAATTGACGAGACCGGCGGCAATCGCCTCGCCCTCCGGGCTGAGACAGTGAACCGGGTCGCCGACGCCGAATTTGCCATGCACCTCGCGGATGCCGGAGGGCAGCAGGCTCTTGCCCTGTTCGGCCAGGGCCCGGCAGGCGCCGGGATCAAGGACGAGATAGCCTTTGGGGCGCAGGGTGAAGGCGATCCAGTGTTTGCGACTCGCCATCTTTTTTTCCTTGGGGAGAAAGAAGGTGCCGACCGGTTCGCCGGCAAAAAGGCGACGCAGCACCCCGGGTTCGCGGCCCGGGCCGATAAAGGAGCAGCCACCCTTGGCCGCCACCATTTTCGCAGCGAGAATCTTACTGCGCATGCCGCCGGTGCCGAGGCTCGATCCGCAGATGTTACCGGCCATGTTCTCCACCTCCTCGTTGACCTCGGCAACCGTATGAACCCGGCGGGCCTGAGGATTGGTGCAGGGATTACCGGTATAGAGGCCGTCCACGTCGGTGAGACAGAGAAAAACATCGGCGTCGATGAGGTTGGCGACCATGGCGCCCAGGGTGTCGTTGTCGCCGAACCGCAGCTCCCGCACCGACACGGTGTCATTTTCGTTGATAATGGGCAGGATCCCCCATTCAAGCAGGGTGAACATGGTGTTGCGAACATTGAGATAGCGATCACGGTGGGCAAAGTCGTCGTGGGTCAGCAGCACCTGGGCGACCTTCTGTTCGCGGTGCGCAAAGAGCATATCATAAGCATGCATCAGGCCCGCCTGGCCGACCGCGGCTGCCGCCTGTTTTTCCCGCATGCGGAGGGCACGGCTGCCGAGACCGAGCTTCTTGCGGCCCGAAGCCACCGCCCCGGAGCTGACCAAGATAACCTCCCTGCCGCTTTCCCGGAGAAAGGTCAGCTCCTCGGCGAGATTCTCCAGCACCGTCTGGTTGAGACCGTCGACGGTGGTCAGCACGGCGCTGCCCACCTTGACCACCACCCGACGCGCCGCGCCGAGCAGGGTTTCCCGTAATTCATCACCCTTTTCAGGGGCCACCTGAAATGTCATAGAATTTCTTCCACCTCGTCTGCCGCCCTGGTCTCCTCCATCAGGGCGGCGATCCGCTCCCGCAGCTCGTCCAACCCGCGACCGGTCAGAGCGGAAACGGGCAGGATCGTGATGTTCTGCTGCTGAAACCGGTCACAGAGTTCTGACAATTGCGCCGGATCCTCGAGCAGGTCGATCTTGTTCAGCAAAACAAGACGATACCGCCCAAGCAGTTCTTTGTTGTAACGCTCCAGTTCCTGTTCCAGGGTATGATATTGGTGCAGGGGATCGCCTTCCTGGCCGGAGGCGTCGATGACATGCAGCAGAATGCGGGTCCGCTCGATATGACGGAGAAACTTGTGTCCCAGTCCGGCACCGTGATGGGCCCCCTCGATCAGCCCGGGGATATCGGCGATGATGCACTGCCGACCGAAGTCGAGATGAAGAACACCGAGCTGGGGATCAATGGTGGTGAAGGGATAGGGAGCCACCTTGGGATTGGCGGCCGACAACCGGGAGAGCAGGGTGGACTTGCCGGCATTGGGTAGACCGATCAGGCCGACATCAGCCAGCAATTTAAGCTCGATAACGAGCCAGCGCTCCTCGCCGGGCTGGCCCTTGCCGGCCTTGCGCGGCGCACGATTGGTGGCGGTGGCGTAATGGACATTGCCGCCGCCGCCCCTGCCGCCGTGTGCCACGACGATCCGTTCACCGCTGCGGATAAAATCGGCGATCAGCTCTCCGCTCTCCGCATCCCGGATTACCGACCCCACCGGCACCTGGACGATGCAGTCATCACCCTTGCGGCCATGCATCTTCTTGCCCTGACCACCGGTGCCGTTTTTTGCGAGAAAATGGGAACGATAGCGAAAATCAATCAGTGAACTCAGCCGATCCGACGCCTCCATGATGACCGAGCCGCCGCGCCCGCCGTCACCGCCGTCCGGGCCACCCCTGGGCACGAATTTTTCCCGGCGGAAACTGATGCAGCCGTTCCCTCCGTCACCGGCCTTGACAAAAAATCTGGCTTCATCAACGAATGCCATGCAGACGCCACCCTGACGGAGAAGAACATCAAAAAAACCTTAGACCGCAGCAACGGGATAAACACTCACCCGCTTGCGATCTCGACCGAAATCCTCATAGGTGACGACGCCGTCGACTTTGGCATAGAGCGTATAATCACGCCCAAGTCCCACATTGGCACCGGGATGGATTTTGGTACCGAGCTGACGAACGAGAATATTGCCGGCCCGCACCTCCTGACCGCCAAACCGCTTTACCCCGCGACGCTGGGCATTACTGTCCCTGCCGTTTTTTGAACTGCCACCTGCTTTCTTATGAGCCACAATGCGACCTCATGACATGAAACGAGGGGGGCCGTGCGCGGAAACGTTCCTGCCCGCAGCCACCCTGATTTTAATGTGATATCAAACGGTGATTTCCTTGATCTCCAGCGCAGTATAGGGCTGCCGATGACCTTTTCTCAGCTTGTAGCCCTTGCGGCGCTTCTTTTTGAAGACCAGCACCTTTTTGGCCTTATCCTGCTCGACAATGCGGGCAGTGACCCTGGCTCCGTCCACCACCGGACGGCCGATCCTGACATCCTCCCCGGCGGCGACGAGCAGCACATCGCTGAGCTCCACCGTATCGCCCACCTCACCGGCCAGCTTTTCCACGCGAACCCTTTCGCCAGCCGCCACCTGATACTGCTTTCCGCCGGTACGAATTATAGCGTACATAACATCCTCCAACATCGAAACGAAATGAAGTGCATTCCGCGCGGACCGGCCTTGCCGCCATACGCGGATCTGATCTATCGAGACACGAAAACAGAGATACTTACCACAATGGAAAAATTTGTCAAGTTTGATTTTTTTCAGGACCGACCGACGACGGGGTGCGCCAAAAAAAATCCCCCTTCCGCTCTTTTCATTTTTTGGCGCCATCTGCTAAGGTAAGGCAAGGAATCGATGTCTACAGCCACTTATCCACAACAACCGTAGAGACCGCTTGACCATGCGCCTTTTACCCGTTCTGCTTTGTTACGCCGTTTTCCTTGCCCCTGTTGCCGTTTGGGCGGCCACGGCCGATGATTTCAGCACCGGCCGGAACCTGCTCCAGTCCGGTCGTTACCGGGAGGCCGTCCGCCATCTCCAGGCCGCCTTTCTCGAGAACCCTGCCAACCCGGACATCAATTTCACCCTCGGCCGCGCCCTTTTTGAACTGGGCGATTACGAAGCGGCCCTGATGGCCTTCGAACGGGTACTGATCAGCGACCCGAATGCGGCCCGGGTCAAACTCGAGGTTGCCCGCTGTCATTATCACCTCGGTTTCCGGGAAATGGCCCGCCAGTACTTTCGCGAGGTCCAGGCCACCAATCCGCCTGCCCCGGTCTGGCAGAACATTGAACGGTATCTCGTTGCCATCCGTGAAGAAGAAAAGCGGCACATCTTCACCGGCGCCATGACCGTCGGCGTAAGCGACGACGACAACGTCTTCATGTCGCCGCCCAGCACACTCATCGACCTTGCCGGGCTTGACTTCACCCTGACCGGCGAGAGGGCCAAACCGGTGGATGATCTCATTTATCATTCGACCCTGGTCCTCAATCACGCCTACCGTTTCGACAACAGAAAATTCTCCTGGAAAAACGCCTTCACCAGCTACAACGCCCTCTATGAAAGTGAATCCTCCCTTGACATCAACTATTATGAACTCAGCAGCGGCCCGATCTGGAAAAACGACACGCTGCTCTGGAGCAATCTCGTCCACGTCAAACATATCGCCGTGGAACATGACCGCTACCTCGGCGCCTTTGGCTTCGGTTCAGCCGTAACCGTGCCGATCGCCCCGCCGATGGTGCTGCGCCTGGCCGGCCGTATCGAGGAGAAGAACAATTACAGCGAGCCGTTGCGGGATGCAACCACCGCCACCCTCCACCTGGAACCAATCCTCAATCTCGGCCCGAACCGGTTCAGCGCCGGGCTGGCCCGGGAGTGGGAAAATGCCGCCGCCGACCTTTTCAGCTACGACCGGAGCCGCTGGAACCTTCTCTATGAACGCCTGCTGCCCCTCGATTTCTCGGCCTTTATTGCCTACTCCTGTGAAAACACCGATTACGACGACGCAGACCCGCTCTTTCTCGTCAGCCGTTCCGACACGGTCCAGGAAATGCAGGTCGGCGTCGGCAAACTGCTTTATGAGAACCCGGAGCGGCGCACCACACTTTCCACCCAGTTTGTTTATGCTTACACCGACGCCGATTCCAACATCGACCTCTACCGCTACCGCAGAAATGTCTTTACCCTGTCGTTGACCCTGGGCTTTTTTTAATCATGCCACCGGACCACGGGAAGATTGCCATGCAGAAAATAAAAACCGTTCGCCCCTTTCACGCTTTCCTGCTGTTTTTTGCCTTGCTGCTGACCTTTTTCCCGCCGGATATCGCCAGTGCTGCAACCACTGCTGCAGCCACCGTGGTGGCCCTGCGCGGTGAGGCAACGGCGGCCGGATCCTCCGGGGAAACCAGGCAACTGGCCATCAAATCGCCCCTCTACCAGGACGACACGATCCGCACCGGCGCCAGCGGCCGGGTGCAGCTTCTCTTTGGCGACAACACCATCTACAGCCTGGGGCGCAACAGCGAACTGACCATCAGCCAGTTCACCTGGCAGCCTGAAAAACAGGAGGGCTCCCTGAAAACCACAGTCAAGGAGGGGGTGTTCCGGGTCATGGGCGGCGCCATCACCAGAACCTCACCGCGCAACTTCTCCACCGACACTCCGGCGGCGACCATCGGCATCCGCGGCTCCATGTATGCGGGCACCGTCAGTCCCGCCGGTCTCTCCCTCGTCTTTCAGGGCGGCAAAGGCATCGAGGTCACCAACCCCTTTGGCACAGTGGTCATCAGCCAGCCGGGCTACGGCACCCGGGTGTCTTTAGACAGCGGACCGGAGCCGCCGACCCGACTCAGCGAGCAGGAGGTGGCGGCGCTCAATCAGGAGCTTTCCGGCACGGATGAGAACGTCGCCGACCCGGGCCCGGAATCCGAGGAGGCGGCGCCGACGGAAGAGGACAGCGCGCCGGAAGCAGAGCCAACAGAGCAATCCTCGGCCCTGCCTGCCCCGGCCAGCAGCACCGATATCGCGGTCGAGCTGCCACCTGCCAATGAAACGGCACCGGTCATCGACACGACTGAACCATTGCCTCCGCCTGCCCCTCCTCCTTTGCCAATTGACGGCATTGCCTCGTACAGCGGCTCGCTTTCCGGCAGCGCCGTCGATGTCACCGGCGCAATCGATCCGATCGACGATCTTTTTCAGCTTGAAATCAACTGGCACAACGGCAAGATCCTCGGCCGGATCAAGGGCAGCGAAAAAAGCCCGCCCCTGCTCTTCATCGGCGATCAGATGGGCGACACCCTGGTCAATATCAGTCTACTCGGCAACGACGGGCCGGCCGGGCTGCCCTTGCCTCCCGATGATCCGGCCAGGACTGCCCCGATCACCGCAGTGGTCGGGTCTGGTACCGGATCTCTCAGCGGGGACAGCTATGAAAAGCTCTCCTTCACCGCCGCCGGCGAGACCTTGCAGATCGAACCGCCGGACCAGCCGCGATGGAGCAGCTGGTCCGCCACAGGCCAGGGAGCTATGGAGCCGCCGGAGGACGACATGGATGACGCCACCGCGCCACGCGGCGTGGAGGCATGGATCGGCTACGTGGTCGGGGTGGCTGAAAACATGGAAATAATCGATGAGGAACGGCGACTCTTCATGAACGACAACCCTTCCGACTTCATCCTGATCACCGACCGCGACCAGGGCACGATCAGCGGCTCCATGTCGGTCCGGGACATTGCCGCCGCCTCCGACGCGGCGCTCACCGACATCACCATCGGCGGCAACTACCAGTCGGCCTTTATCCTGGAAGACAATTTCGCTGCCTTTGCCGGCTGCCCCTCCGGCGACTGCGTTGCAAGCAACGGCGCCAGCAGCGGTCTGAAGGAGCATGGCAACTATCTTTTTTCCGCCGGCCCGGATCATGATCTTGCCGGCAGCGACTATCTGTCCTGGGGCTACTGGGAACTGGCCTACGAGGATCCTGCCAATGGCGGCCAGTACCACGCCCATCTACCCGGCACCATGTGGGTCGCCGGCCGGCCGACCCCGGAGTCCCAGGTGACGGCGCTCGCCTTCAAGGCCGAGTATCACGGCCAGGCCGTAGCCAGCAAAATCGACTCCTCCGCGGTCGGCGCGCCCCAGGTCGCCACCCTGAGCGGCCCGGTCGATCTCTTTGTCGATTTTGCCAATCTGTCGGCAGCCAATGCGGTGCAAGGCACCATCGACCTCGGCGAGGTTATCCTCGATGTCATGAGCGGCGCGGCCGGCAACGCCACGACCCGCGGCTTCACCGGCGCCATCACCACCCCCGGGGTGGCGGACGGGACAGTGCACGGCAGCTTCTACGGACCGGATGCCCAGGCCATCGGCGGTAACTTCCGGGCCCAATTTTCCTCGGGTCCCACTTACCTGGGTGTCTATGGGGCCAGTCGTCCCTGAGGAAATCCTCGCCGGTATGGACTCTTGCTCCCAGACCTGGAAAAAGTGGCTTGCGCCCTCGCCGTTCACGGTCGGCTGCCTGACGATTTTTATCGCCCTGAGCCTGCTCCTGTCCTTCGGCGGCGAGAAACCGCGCATCCTCACCCTGCTCGACAACCGCCTGCTTGACATCATGTTTCATCTGCGCGGCCCGACCCCGACCAGCGGCGAGATCGTTATCGTTGACATCGACAACGCCAGTCTGGCCCGGGTGGGGCAATGGCCCTGGCCGCGCACCGTTGTCGCCGAACTGACCGATCGACTCAAGGAGGCCGGGGCCCGGGTCGTCGGTTTTGACATCCTCTTTGCGGAAGCGGACCGCACCTCACCGAAAAACCATCTGCGCCGCCTCATCGAGCTGCTCAACGCTGATGTCGCCCCGGATCGGCAAGCCGCTCTGCTCGCCGATCCACTCCTCGACCACGATCTCCAGCTGGCCGAGTCACTGGCACGGCTACCCAGTGTGCTCGGCTATGTCATGGAAACGACAACCGATGGAGCAGACCCCAATCAACGCCCCTTTCCCTCCAGTACCATCCGTCTCGATCCACCGGCAACGCCCCTGGCCGCCATTGACTTCTTGCAGGCCCGCACCGCCATCGTCAACATCCCGGCCGTGGCGAGCAGTGAAAGCGAAGGATTTTTCAACGTCTTCCCCGATCCCTCCGGCACGGTCCGCGCCGTACCGCTGTTCATCGCCCTGGACGCCATCCCTTATCCATCCCTGGCACTGGAAGTCTTCCGGATCGGCCGGGGCATTGAGGAGATCACCGTCCATCTTGCCCGCCACGACAGGGGCAAAAAAGGCATTGTCGGGATAACGGTGGGCACCACCTTCATTCCCACCGACGAACAGGGCCAGCTGACCGTCAATTACCGGGGACCGGTCCACACCTTCCCCGCCGTCCCGGCCGCCGATGTTCTCGAGGGTCGGCAGCTCGCCGGCCTGCGCGACAAATACGTGCTGATCGGCAGTTCCGCCGGCGGCCTGCTCGATCTGCGCGCCACCCCGTTTTCCAACATCATCGCCGGGGTCGAAATCCAGGCCAACGTCATCGACAACCTGCTCGGCGCAGACCCGCTGCGCTACGACCGTTACACGGAAATCGGCCTCACCGCCACGGTCATTGTCGTCGCCGGCCTGCTGCTCTCCGCTCTGCTCGCCCATGCCTCCGCCCTCACCGGCGGGCTGGCCGGCATTCTCTGCCTGCTCACGGTCAGCGGCGGCGGCTACCTCTTCTTTCTCAACAATCAGATCATCGGCATCACCTATCCCCTGGTCAGCCTGGTCACCCTCTTTCTCGTCGTCACCCTGGCCAATTTCTTCTTCGCCGGCCGTGAAAAACGGTTTCTCCGAATGGCCTTCAGCCACTACGTCTCACCCGAGGTGGTCCAGGAGATCATCAAAAACCCGGCCGCCCTTTCCCTCTCCGGCCAGGTGCGGGATCTCACCATCTTCTTTAGCGACATTCGCGATTTCACCACCATTGCCGAGAAGATGACGCCGGCCCAGCTCGGCCGCTTCATGAACCGTTATCTCACCGCCATGAGCGATGTGCTGCTCGCCCACGGCGGCACGGTGGACAAATATATCGGCGACGCAATCATGGCCATCTGGGGCGCCCCCCTTGTCGACCATGATCATGCCGTCCGGGCGGTGCGGGCCGCCCTGGCGTCTGTCCGACGACTGGAAGAACTGCGCCGGGAACTGGAGAGTGAGGGATTTCCAGCCATCACCATCGGCATCGGACTCAACAGCGGCGAGGTCACGGTCGGCAATTTCGGCAGCAGCCGGCGTTTCGATTACACGGTGATCGGCGACAACGTCAATCTCGCCTCGCGGCTGGAAGGGCTGACCAAGGCTTACGGCTGTCCGATCCTGATCAGCGCCGCCACCCGGGCGGCCCTCGGCGAGCGCATTTTCTGTCGCTTCATCGACCGGGTGCGGGTTAAGGGAAAAAAGCTGCCGGTGGACATTTATCAGCCTTTGTGCGAGGGGACTCCGGAGCCGGAAACGGCCGACCGCGCCGCGCTTTTTGCCGCCGCCATGGAGGCATACCATCAGCAGCATTTCGCGCGGGCAGAGGAACTCCTCCTCTCCCTCGGCCGGTTGGGCGACGAAAAACTTTCCCAGCTTTATCTCAACCGTCTGACCCTTTTCCGCCAGTCACCACCTCCCCCTGACTGGGACGGCGTCTTCACCTTCACCACAAAGTAGGCGAACAGGGCAGACGGTCACCACTCTGCCACCCGGTTTCCCGACAATCCGTTTTCCCTTCTTGCAATCTTACCGGCGCCTGCGGTAGAAAGGAGGGAGGGAGTCCATCTTGCCGAACACCAGCCGCCACACCCATTTTCTTCTCTGCCTCTGCCTCACCACCTTGCTGGGGTGCGGCGTGTGGGGGTGTGCTGTTGTCCACGTCCATGACGACAGCGGCAAAGCCGCCGTCAGACGGTCACTGGGCCTGGTCAGCATCCAGTTACCGGAGACGGCGGACGGCTTTATGCTCACCCTGAACGGCATCGGCGCCTTCACCGTCGATGGTTCCCTCTCATTGGGATATGTTTCCCTCCAGATGGCGGCCGTCCACCCATCCTGTCATGTCCTGTTCTGGATCGAAAATGAAGAACAGGCAGAAAACATCAAAACGCTGCTGGCCGATATCCAGGGCATCTGTTTTCTGCAAAACCCCACCCCCCATCCTGACAAAGGAGAACCAAAGTGAAAAAAGGTCTGATGCAAATCATGGTTCCCGTCCTGATCCCCCTCGGCCTGGTCGGTTGCGGCAGCACCCTGCCCCTGGTCTTTACCGACAAAACCACCCTTGGGCTGGAGGCGTCCGGCGGCGGCGAAGGGGCGCCGGAGATCAGCCTGGGTTTCAAAACGACCAGTGTCGCGGTCGTACCGGTGGCGGTGCGGCGCCAGGACGAGAACGGCGCCGTGGCCGAGGTGGTGCCGCTGCAGGCGCACGCCGCCAACGGTAGCACTGACGCCTACTCAACCTTCGGCAATTTCACCACCGACACCGGTGCGGCAACAGCCACGGTCGGACTGGGACGCTTTTTCGCCACCGGCATCGCGGCGCAAAACATCGCCGCCAGGGTGGGCGAGGCGATGATCAGAAAGGCGGCCCAGTAATCATCGACCGATTCCTCCTATTGCTGGGAAACGACCTCCAGCTTTTCCAGCTTGTTCAGCCGATAGAGCATGTGATGCACCAGGTCGAGATGATGCACCTCCACCTCGATGCCGCTGCCGCTCACTTCGGGCAGGGCATTGAGCAGGTCGACATCCACGGCAAAATGGCGACGGCCGACGATGGCAAAATCATTGCCGTAGGCCCGGAACAGCAGGCAATCAGGAAAAGCCTCCTGCAGCCGCACGGCGAATCGTTTCAGAAAACGGTTCGCCTCCTCCCAGCCGACCTGCTTGTTGAACTCCTGCAGCTTCTTCAAATGGAGACAGTGCAGACATTTGTAGTCATGCACCTCACTGTTGTTACGCAGAAAGATCTGCAGATAATCCTCGTTGAAAAAGCCGGTCAGCTTGTCATTGAAGAAATAGGAAAAGCGCCGCTTCTCGAGCTCCGTTGCCGGCAGCTGATCGACGCCGTGCGGCAGGTCCACGTCGGCCAGCACCCTGAGGGCGGCCCGCACCACCTCGGGGTGGAACTGGCTGCCGCTCAGACTCTCCAGTTCGGCCAGAGCCGCGGCCCGCTCCTTGCGCGGTTTATAGATACGGTTAGTGGTCATGGCGTCAAAGGCATCGGCCACCTGCATAATCCTGGCAAGAAAAGGTATCTCATCTCCCCGTAATCCATCCGGATAGCCGCTGCCGTCATGGCGTTCGTGATGATGGCGGATGATACCGGCCAGGTCACGATACATTTTTATCTTGGAGACCATTTCAAAGCCGGCCACGGCATGCAGCTTGATGAGATCATACTCCTGGCTCGTCAACTTGCTCGGTTTGAGCAACACCGCATCCGGGGTGGCGATCTTGCCGATATCGTGGAGGATGGCCGCCTTGTTCAGGGTGCGGATGTGGCGGCCGGAGCAGCCCATCTCCCGGGCGATCATCGCACTGTAGCGGGCCACCCGCTGGGTATGGCCGGCGGTATAGGTGTCGCGCTGATCGATCATGTTGACAAAAGAGAGAATCGTCTCCTCGTAATTGGCGGTACGCTCGGTTTCCAGCCGTTTCAAAGCCTCCCTGTGCCGGAATGAGGTGATGGCAAAGGCGATATCGCCGGCCAGTTCCTCGAGCATCGCCACCTCCTCCTGCTGGAATCCTTCATCATGCATGGTGCAGACGGTCAGAGAACCGGCCGGACTGGTCTCACTGCCGGTGGTCAGCGGCAGGGCGATCACCGCACTGTAGTCGTCCAGCCGCCGTTCTCCCCAGGGGGTCCAGAGGACACCGCCCTGCTCGGCCGCACGAATGATGGTGTGCCCTTCCCGCATACAGAGGGCGGAGAGGGAGGCGGCGAAAGAATCGTCGTCCTGGGTAATACTGTAGGGCAGGGCGGCAACAAGCGGCCTCTCCGGCTCCGAGGTATAGACCGCCCGGATCCTCTCCCCCCGCTTGAGACAGATCCAGCAGCACTGATAATCGCCGTGTCGCACGAACCGACGGCAGGTCTCGTTCAGCAGCTCTTCCAGATCCGCGGCAGTGATCAGCAGCAGGGCATTGATGTCGGCGACGGTGCGCATGATCTCCCGTAGATAGATCTCCTGGTCGAGCAGGGTGTTGATCTCCCGGGTGCGCTCCTCCACCTTTTCTTCGAGATGCCGGTTGAGGTCCTCCACCTCCTGCTTTTTCTGGCGCAGGACACGGTTGAGATGGAGAATAAAGAGGGAGACCGCGACCACCAGGGCCATACCGAGAACAACGACGACAATCTGGCGCCAGTAACGGACCAGGACATCACGCAGGGTAAAGACACCGTAATCCTGATAGGGAGGAAGGCGCAATTCGAGGAGACAATCATGGACGGACTGATAGTTAAGCGGGGTTGTCCAACCGGCGGACTGACTGGCGCGGGCCGCCGGATCGGCGGCCTCCATGGTGAGCAGGGCGGCGGCAACCCGGCGGGAAAGGGCAAGCGGGGTGTCGGCAAGGGCGGCAAAGGGCCACTCCGGGTAGAGTTCGGTGGAGAGCAAAAAGGGAAAATCATCCGACCGGCGGGTATTGAGGATCAGAAAATCATCGAGTCGCACCTGGCCCGCTTCCGCCATGTGCTCCAGGGTGTCGGTGCGCACCGTGCCCGCGTCGACCGCACCGCTTTGCACCGCCTCCACCACCGCGTCATGGGTGGCGCCGAACTGCAGGGAAGAAAAAAAAGTGGCGGGGGTGATGCCCTGGCGGGCCAGCTCCCGCCAGGCGACGATCCAGCCTCCGAAGGAAAGCGGGTCTGCCGCCATAAAGGAGCGTCCCCTGAGATCAGCCAGCGTCCCGATACCGGCGTGACCCGCCCGGGTGAAGATCACCCCGCCAAAGGTGGTGGTCTGCCGGCCGGTGCTATGCTGATTGATCAGGGTAGCGATGCGCTGGACGCCGTAGAGTTTTTCGAGCTCGACGTAAAAGGCGGGATTGGCCAGGACAAAATCGATCTCGGAGCGCTGCACCGCCCGATGAATCTCGGCAAAACCAAGCGGGACGACGGCAAAGACATGATCCGGAATCTTCCGGCTGAGGAAATCGGCGGTCGGCCCCCAGCGCTCCACGGCGACCGGCTCGCCCTGGCGGGCCAGGACGCCGATGCGGACCTCCCGTCCGACCGCCGCTCCGTCGAGGGCGACCAACAGCAACAGGGTGAAGAGGATTGTGGGCAGCGGATGTTTCATACCATTTTCAGCCTTTTGTCCAGACTCGCCACGCTGCGCCGGATGCCTCACGGGAAAAGGAGGCGATTGATCACAACCGGGAGGAACTGTCTCCCTCAGAGGATTGACGGCCGCTCCCGCGCCAGCACGGATCGGACTTTTCGAGCCAGATCCTTTTTGGCAAAAGGCTTCTGGATAAAATTGACCCCCTCATCAAGAATGCCATGATGAGCGATGACATTAGCAGTGTACCCGGACATGAACAGGCAGCGAAGATCAGGAGAAAGGGCCTGCAGCCGTTCGGCCAATTCACGACCGTTCATGCCGGGCATGACGACATCGGTGATGAGCAGGGTGATTTTTTCAGTTGTCTGCTCGACCAGCCGCAGGGCCTCGGTGGGACTGCCGGCCAGCAGCACCCGGTAGCCGAGGCTCACGAGGATGCGCTCGGCCAGTTTCAGGATCAGCTCCTCGTCCTCGACGACCAGAATCCATTCTCCCTGTCCCGGCAAAATCTCCTCAACGATGGCGGCCCGCTCATCACTCACCCCGCCTGCGCTGTGGCGGGGCAGGTAGATCTTGAAGGTGGAGCCTCTGCCCGGTTCGCTGTAGACATTGACAAATCCCTCGTTCTGTTTGACGATGCCGTAAACGGTGGCGAGCCCCAGTCCGGTGCCGCGCCCCTCCTTTTTGGTCGTGAAAAACGGCTCAAAGATCTTCTCGACAAGTTCTCTGTCCATGCCGCAACCGTCGTCGCTCACCGCCAGCATAACAAAATCACCAGGGACAAAGCCTGCATGATCCGCGCAATAGGACTCGTCAAAGACCGCCATATCCGTCTCGATGGTGATTTTTCCGACATCGGCGATGGCGTCCCGGGCATTGACGCAAAGATTGGCGAGAATCTGATCAATCTGGGTCGGATCGATTCTGACCGACCAGAGGGCCGGCGCCGGGTGCCAGGCCAGCTCGATGTCTTCACCGATGAGGCGGCGCAACATCTTCAGCATGCCCTCAACCGTTTCATTGAGGTCAAGCACCCTCGGCTCGGCGATCTGCCGGCGGGCAAAGGCCAGGAGCTGGCGGGTAATGTCAGCGGAACGGCGGGCCGCAGCGAGGATTTCCTTGATATCGTCGCGCAGCGCATCCTTTTCCCCTATTTTTTCCAGGACAAGCTCAGCGTAGCCGATAATGACGCTCAGCATGTTGTTGTAATCGTGGGCAACCCCGCCGGCCAGACGGCCGACCGACTCCATCTTCTGCGCCTGCACCAGCTGTTTTTCAAGGCTCAGCCGTTTTTCTTCCGCCTTTTTCCGCTCCTCGTCCATCCGCAACGTCTTGAGGGCATAGGCAAGATCGCCGGCGATCTCGGCAAAAAGCCCCTGCTCCTCATCATCGATGAGCAGATCGTCACCCAGATCAGCGATGAGATAGCCGAAAAGCTCGTCCCGATGCACCAGCCTGACGCACAACGTTTGGGTATCAAGCCGGCACTTCTCCGCTCCGACCGGGCAACGGCTGCACTCCTCCCGCCGGCCGGTCACCACGACGGAACCGCGCTCCGACAGAAAACGCCGGCAACAGGGCGGCAGTCCGCCCTGTTCCAGCAGGGTTTCCAGAGTCGCAGACGAGGCGGCGAGTCCGGCGCTGGCCCAGAAAAAAGGATGATCATTTTCATCGGTGAGAACGATCAGTGCCGAGGCATAGCCCCGATTCTCCACCAGCAGCCGGCAGCCTGCCCGGATCAGCGCCTGGCTGTCCCGTTCGTGGACGATCAGCTGATTGACATCACGAATCGCCCGCAGCACGTTGTTGAGATGACTGATGCGATCCTGGGCCTCCTTGATTCCGGTGATATCGGCCGCCATACTGATCACCACGCGCCGGCCGTCGGCAAGGCGTCCCAGCGGGGTGGAACTGAAATCCCAGATGCGGCGGCAGCCATCCTTGCAGGTGACGGCAAAGGCGCCTTCCACCACCCGCTCGGCGCACGAATAGGTGCGGGCAATCACCTTTCGCACTTCCTCACTTTTCTCGCCGTAGGCCAGGGCGGTCCACTCGGCCATGGTGGTCAGTTTTTCGTCAACATAGCCGGTGAGCTTCCGCCAGACCCGGCTGAGTACCAGTATCTCGCCATCTTCGGCGTGGATCATGATGGGAAAAGGCGCCTCCACGATGGCGCGACGAAAGCGCTCTTCACTCTCAGCCAGCGCCCGTTCGCTCTCCTTGCGGCGGGTGATATCTTCCATAACGCCCATGATGCCGATAAGGTGCCCCTCCGCGTCACGGATCGGCGCGGCGGAAAGACTGCCATCAAAAAGGCTGCCATCTTTTTTACACCGCACCACCTCAACGGCGACAAGAATCTCGCCGGCATCGACTCGCTTGCGCAGAGCGGCAAACTCTTCCTGTTTCTCCTCCGGCACGATGGGCAGGGGCTTGCCCACGGCCTCGTCAACGGTCCAGCCGAACATCCGTTCCGCCGAGGCGTTCCAGGAGGTGACCCGGCCCGCGGTGTCAATACTGAAGATGGCCATCGGCGAACAGGCGACCATGGCCCGCTGCAGCTCGGTGCTTTCCCGCAGTTCACGGGTTTTCGCCGCCACCTGACGGCGCAACGACCAGGACCAGAGAAAAACCACCAGCAGAACAAACAACAACGGCAGGGCTCCCATGGCGACATGGAGAAGAATGGACCGCCATTCGGTCTCCGACTCCTCGTAGACCCCCATCCATTTCTCATAGATGCGGCGGTACTGGCCGTTTTCATCGAGGATTTTCAGGCCTTCGGCAAGCTGGGTGAGCAGGGCCTGGTGCCCCTGCGGCACGGCATAGCAGTAGCCGGGGGAGAGAAAGGGCTTACGGCCCAGGCGCAGATTGTCCCAGCCATGCCGGGTTATCCAGTAGCGGGCGGTCAGCCGGGAAACCAGGGCGCAGTCATGCTCCCCGGCCGCCAGTTGCCGCAGGGCCTCCTCCTGGGTAGCCACCGCCACGGCCTGATCGCCGAGCCCCTGTTCCTCAAGAAAATCATGCATGATATCGCCCTGTTCGACGACAATGCGTTTCCCGGAGAGCTCTGCCAGGGTGACCGGCGGCGCAGTACCGACCCGAACAACGCTGATGCAGTGATTGATCGTATGCGGCGGGGTAAAATCAAAGGTTTTGTCCCGTTCAATCGAATAAAACATGCCCTGAACGGCATCGATCTCACCCCGGGCCAGGGCCTGACGGATCTCCGGCCACGGCCCGAGGCGGATCTCGACATCGAGCCCGGTCTCCAGGGCGATGGCCCGGGTCAGATCAACATTATAGCCGGCAGGCCGACCCTCTTCGTCGAGATATTCGTAAGGAGGATAGTTGTGATCGCCGCCGATGACCAGTCGCCGGTTGTCCGGCAGCTCCAGGCGGGCGAACCATTTGGCGTGCAAAGCGCGGTAGGTGCCGTCCGCCATGACCAGGGCAAGCCCCTCGTTGAGCAGGGCCAGGGTATCCCTGTCCCCCTCCCGCACGGCAAAACAGAAATCCTGCTGAAATTCCTCGATGGGTTTGCCGACGATGCGCAGGTTGTCGAACCCGGCCTCATGAATAAGACGCAGGGCCACCAGCCGCTGCACCACCACCGCGTCATGCCGGCCCTGGTCAAGCTCACGCAGGGCCTGTTCGAAGGAGGGGGCAGAGTGAAGAATAGCCCCGCGGTCCTCACGCCGCATAAACTCCTCGGCATTATCCCCCTGCATCACCGCGACCCGGCGCCCCCGCAGATCGCTCAACTCGTGGATGTCGGTCGTTTGCTTCCGCACGACGATGGCGCCATGCAGGGTCATGTAGGGAAAGGTGAAGTCAAAAAGGGATTCCCGTTCCGGGGTGCGGCCGACCAGGGGCAGGGCCTCCACTTCACCCTTCTCCAACCAGCCGCGCACCTCGGGCCACGGGCCGGTGCGAAAAACGACCTCGCGATCCATGGCGGCGAGAGTCGCCCGCAGCAGTTCAACGGAAAAACCGCTCGCCCCGCCATCGGCATCGACAATGGAAAAGGGCGGATAATCGCTTTCCGCGGCAGAACTGATCGGGGGTTTTGCAGCGGGAGGAAGAGCTGCAGCGGGCAAGGCCAGAAAGGGCATGAGCAGATCAAAAATAATGATCAGGGTCCCCAGCAGCCCTCCTGCCACTTTTCCACGTTTTTTCCTGTTCATCATCGCGCTTCCCCCTTGTAAGGGCGTTGCACGATCGTCACGCCATCGCCCGTCATTTTTCCATGCACCCCTCTATTATGGACAAAACGGCGCTCTGGGGTCAAGCGGTAAGTGAGGCAGAGGCAAGCTGTTTATTTGCCGGAATCCCAGCTGATCTCGTATTTTTCCGGGTGCAGTTCACGGTTCGGAAAAATAACCAGGGTCATCTTGATCTCGTCTTCGATGTTCTTGATGGTCATGGCCTCGTCTTTGAGCATCATTGCCGCCACCTTGGGATGGACGTTGACCGTCACGGTGGAGGCCTTGCTGCGCGCCGCGTCCCGGGTGATCTTGCGGAAGATCTCATAACAGAGGGTGCGGGCCGATTTGAGCCGGCCGGCGCCGTTGCAGCAGGGGCAGGGCTCGCACATCATCCGGGTAAGGTCCTCGCGATTGCGCTTGCGGGTCATCTGCACCAGACCGAACTCGGAAAATTTCAGGATATTGATGCGGCTCTTGTCCTCCCGCACCGCCTCGTTCAGTACCCGGAACACCTCGTCGCGGTGTTCCTCGCTCTCCATGTCGATGAAATCGATGATAATGATGCCGCCGATATTGCGCAGCCGCAACTGGTAGGCGATCTCCTTGACCGCCTCCATGTTGGTCTTGAAAATCGTCTCTTCGAGATCGGTCTTACCGACATAGCGACCGGTGTTGACGTCAATGACGGTGAGCGCCTCGGTGGCCTCGATAATGATGTAGCCGCCGCAGCGCAGCCAGATCTTGCGGGCCAGGGCGCGGTTGATATCCATCTCCACTCCGTAGGCCTCGAAGATCGGGGTTTTGCTCTCATAGAAATGGACCTTGGGGCGCAGATGGGGGACAAAGGTCTCGACGAAATTGACCACCCGCTGGTAGGTCCGGACATCATCGACCACCACCCGGTCAACGGTGGCGGAAAAGATGTCGCGCACCACCCGGAGAATGATGTCGAGATCCTCGTAAACGAGCGTCATGCATTCCGCCTTGCCGGCCCGGTCGAGGATCTCGCTCCACAGGTGGAGGAGAAACTCCATGTCCGCCTCCAGCTCCTCGCTGGTCGCCCCTTCGGCCACGGTGCGGACGATAAAGCCGGTGTTGGCCGGTCGCAGCCGCTCGATGTCCTGGCGCAGTTTTTCCCGGATGACGTCATCCTCGATCTTGCGGGAGACGCCGATATGGTCGGTCATCGGCATGAAAACCAGGTTGCGGCACGGCAGGGTGATATGGCCGGTGAGCCGCGCCCCTTTGGTGCCCATCGGCTCCTTGCAGATCTGCACCAGGAGTTCCTGACCCTCGACCAGCAGGTCGTCGATGCTCTTGCCCGGCACCCGGTTGTTCAGAAACTCCGGGGCCTCGTGGCAGCAGCATTCCTCTTCGTCGGGGTTCTGGTAGCGACGCTCGAAATCGGCGCGGCTGACATGGATGTCATCGACATAGAGAAAGCCGGTGCGCTCGAGGCCGATATCGACAAAGGCGGCCTGCATGCCGGGCAGCACCCGCACCACCTTTCCCTTGTAAATGTTGCCCACCAGCCCTTTCTCGGTGGGCCGCTCCAGATAAAACTCCACCAGATTGCCGTGTTCCACCAGGGCGATGCGGATCTCGTAGGAGGTTGCGTTGATGATCAAATCAGTTGCCATGGCTCACGTCTCGTTCCGCGACCTTGAGCACGCGGGCGGCGTGCAGGTCGCTTGTGGTAAGGGAAAAAATTGCGGCGATAATCTCCAGGGGCTTGAGCCCGGCCCGGCCGGTGGCGCTCACCAGAACCAGCTCAATCCGCCCGTCATCGAGCAGGCGCAGGGAGGGAACCAGGGGCCGGACATCGACGGTACGCGCCGCCTTTTTACGGGTCACGGCAATGGGATATGCCTCAGCAGCAAGGAAGGCATCAAGGGCTGCCAGCTCCCGGGGGGGGCCGGGGATGTCGATGACATAGACACTCTCCACCGTATCCGGCATGTTTTTTTCCCGGCAGGAGGTGATGGCCGTGATCGCCAGGCCGCCGGGCAACTGCCGGTTCAGCTTCTCCCGCCACAGATCGACATTGGCGAGCGGTGCGTGGAGATCGACCAGCAGATATTCCGCCAGACTCTCGGTGCCGAGCGGCAGGGCCGGACTGAAAGAGACCCTGGGGGTGGGATTGAAACCCTGGGAAAAATTGAGCGGCAGCCCGGCCCGGCGAAAGGAGCGGAAAAAAAGCTGAAGTAATTCGAGATGGCTGATAAAACGGGCCCGCTCGATGCGCTGGTAATTAAACCGATAAAGCAGGCGCAGGGCCTGAGCCGTCGGCCGCGATGCCGGTCGGGGTGACCGGGCCGCCGGCGCGGCAGGGGCAGCCGCGCCTTTTTTGCAACCGACAATGGGTTGGATCGTCTTGAAATCACAGAGCCCGCATTTCTGGCAACCGTGATAACGGCAGTCAGGTGTGTAGCCCTCGGCCAGCCCCTTTTCCAACTCCCGGCGGAGAAAATCAGGGGCAAGCCCGACATCGAGATGGTCCCAGGGCAGCGGTTCGGTGAACGCCCGTGGCCGGAGATAGCGGTCCAGATCAACCTCCACTGCCGCTGCCGCCGTCTGCCAGGTCTCAATCTTCATATGATCCGACCAGGCATCAAGCCGGGCGCCGCGTCGCCAGGCCTCGATAATCACCGGACCAAGACGGCGGTCACCGCGGGACATGACTCCTTCGAGAAAGCTCTGGCGGGGATCGCCCCAGCGCAGCTGGATGCGGCGGTCGCGCAGATGTTTGCGCAGGCTGTTGATGTGGGCAAAACCCTGCTGCATGCCGATCTGTTCTTCCCACTGAAACGGGGTGTGCGGTTTGGGAACAAAGGTGGAGACACTGACCGTAATGTTCGTTGCCCTGCTGTGGCTCTGCGCCAGGGCCCGACGGGCAAGGTCGATAATCGCCAGTCGGTCTTCCTCACTTTCGCCGGGCAGACCGAACATGAAGTAGAACTTGATCAGCTTCCAGCCAAGGGCAAAGGCCGCCTTGCAGGTGGCAAGCAGATCCTCCTCGGTGATGCCCTTGTTGATGACCCGGCGCAGCCTTTCGGTGCCGGCCTCCGGCGCCAGGGTAAAGCCGGTCTTGCGCACCCGTCTGATCTGCTCCATGATCTCCGGGGTCAGGGTGCCGACCCGCATGGAGGGCATGGAAAGCGACACCTTCTGCTCGGCAAGAGCGTCCATCAGGTCGGTAAGCAGCGGCGCGATGCAGGAATAATCCCCGGTGCTGAGCGACAGCAGGGCCAGTTCCTCGAAACCGGTGCAGGCGATGCCGGCCCGGGCGATCTCCAGAATGTTTTCCCGGCTCCGCTCCCGCACCGGCCGGTAAATGATACCGGCCTGACAAAAACGGCAGCCGCGGGTGCAGCCGCGGGCCACCTCGATGCCGAGCCGATCATGGACGATCTTGAACAGCGGCACGAGAGGCGGATGGAATGCACCGTATTCCAGGGAGGGCAGGATGCGCCGCCGGACCCGTTCATAACCTGGCCGCAGGGGGGTTATACCGGCGAAATCTTTGTTGTCGTCATAGCGCGGGGCAAAAAAAGAAGGGACATAAACGCCTGGTATATCGGCCAGCGCACCAAGCTGCCGGCCACGATCCCATTGTTCCCTTTTGCCGCGCAGCAGGCAGTCGGCGATCTCCAGCACCGCTTCCTCGCCGTCGCCCAGCAGGATGGCGTCAAAAAAATCGGCCACCGGTTCGGCATGGAAGGCACAGGGACCGCCCCCGAGCACCAACGGATGGGACTCGTTGCGTTCCCGGGCGTAAAAAGGCAGGCCGCTGCAGGCGAGGATGGTAAGGATATTGGTGTAACAGAGTTCATAGGGGAGGGTAATGCCCAGCATGTCGAAGTCGGCCACCGGCCGCTGCGACTCCAGGGAAAAAAGCGGCGCCCGGTTTTCCCGGAGCAGGGCCTCCAGATCGCTATCCGGGGCATAGACCCGTTCCGCCAGCAGATCGGCCCGGCTGTTGAGCAGATGGTAGAGGATCTGCACGCCCTGATGGGACATGCCGATCTCATAGAGATCGGGAAAGGAAAGGACGATGCGCAGGGCGGCGCTCTCCCAGGCCTTTCTGACAACATTGAATTCGTTGCCGCTGTAGCGCCCGGGTTTGCGGACCAGCGGCAGAAAATGATCGGGTTTCACTCGACGACAACTCTTTCAAAGGACGGGGGGGCCTCGTAGTGAAAATCCTCCCCGGTAAAGGACGCATCCGGCAGCCAGCCCTGCAGGCGAAGCTCCATTGTGCTGTTATGAATCAACGACGTTACCGTGACCTTGCCCGGCATCGGGCATTTACCTGATGTATAGTCATCATAAAGAACGTTGAAAATCCGCTTTTCATCGGCATCAAGTACGATATGACGACGCAGCACCCCTTCTTTGTCATCGAAGAGAACCAGGCTGGTCGTGCCGTTGCCGTACTTGATGGAAAACCAGTAGCCGATTTTTCCCTCGTCATGCCGGACCTCGACGATCTTCATCTCGCCCGGATAGAGACGACCGATGAGCCAGTAAAAACCGTGTTCCGGCAGAAAACCCTCCGGCGCGTATCGGGCGAAGGTCGTCCCCGCCACATTGCCGGAGTATTCCCGGGACTCCGGCACCGAGACGAAACGGAAAAAAGCGCCGTCGGTGACAAAGACCGCCAGGGGCTGGCCAAAGGGATTGAGGCCGACGAATTTGACAAAAGACGGGGTCATGGCCTGGAGATAGCCGCTCAGGGAACCCTTCTGCCAGATGGAGAGAAAGGAGACGGTCGCCTCGGCATCGATGCAGCAGGGACACTCCATCTGACCGGCCACCATGTCCTGGAAACGGGCCATGACCGCCACCCGCTCCCGGGCCGGGATATCGACGGTGGCAGGCAGGCGGGCGCACCCCGCCGCCGCAACAAGGTGAAACAGCAATGACACAACCGCCGCAGCGCGGAACCAGGTGCTCATGTTAATCGCGCTGCTCGTGCTGATCGCGAGCCTTGATGGACTGGATGCGGGCGACTATCCGGGCCTTTTGCGCATCATCGGTGGCAAGCGACAGAGCCCGCTCATAGGCGGCAAGCGCCTTTGCCGGCTCACCGGCCTTGTCATAGGCGTCGCCCAGATGCTCCTGCATGGTCGGGTCATCGGGTTGCATGGCCACCGCCGCCTCCAGCTCCCGCACCGCATCAGCGTAATTGCCCATCCGGAAATGGACCCAGCCCAGTGAGTCACGGATAAAACCGTCTTCCGGTTTGAGTTCCACCGCTTTGCTGATGTACTCAAGGGCCTTTTCCAGGTTGACCCCCTTGTCCGCCCAGGTATAGCCAACAAAATTAAGGGCATAGGGATCCTCGGGAGAGATTTCAAGAACCGCGAGCATCTTCGCCATCGCCGCCTCGTGCTCGCCGATGCGCTCAAGAAAGAGCCCATATTCAAACAACAGCTTGGCATCGCCGGGAAAATCGAGCAGGGCCTGATCAAGCAGCCGTCTTCCCTCATCAATCCTGTCTTCCTCTCGCAGCAACCCCGCCAGCAGCACAAAAAAGGAAGGCCGCCGCGTCTCCTTGTCCTCCATGACACTGCGCAGCACCGACTCCGCCCGTTTCTTATCGTTCTCGTCAAGAAGGATCTGCACCAGCATCAACACCGAATTTTCATGCTCCTTGCTCGAGGCCGGCACCTCCTGGAGAATCTTTTTCGCCCGCTCCCGGTCACCCGCCTCATAATAGCTGAGGGCGAGCATCGAGCGGGCGACATCGCGATTTTCCGGCACAGCCATCATCTTCTCGAACAGGGCGATGGCGGCAGGATACCGTTTTTCATTGAGCAGCACCCGACCGATGGCCAGATCGACCATGGTCGTATCCCCGGAGTAGTCACGCAGCTCCTCCAGCTCGGCGATCGCCTCATCGACCTTACCCAGCTCCAGATAGATGCGGGCCAGTCGGCCGCGAATCCTGGTGTTGGCCTCATCCTCCTCCAGCAGACGCTGATAAACGGCCGCCGCCTCATTGTAGCGCTGCCGGTACTCATAGAGCTCTACCGCCTCATAGGCCAGCATGGCGGACCAATTGAGTTCGAGGGCCTTTTCATAGGCCTCGATGGACTTGTCAAAATAGCGGAGCTCCCGGTAGAGTTTGGCCAGGTAGGTGTAGCCGGCGGCGGAGCGGTTATCGATCCGCACCAGCTTTTCCAGCATCTCCTGGGCCTTGCCGTACTCCCGCTGCCGGGCATGAATGGTCCCCATCATCAGCAAGGCGTGGGGATCTTCGGGATGGCGGCGAAGGATCTCCTCATAAACCCGGCGCGCCTCATCCAAGCGGTCCTGAGAGCCGAAAACATTGGCAAGCAATAATCGAAGCTCGACGTTGTCAGGGGCTGCGGTTATCATCTCTTCCAGCATGACAATGGCCTGCTCCTTTTTGCCCATGGCGAGCAGCAGGAGGGCAAGCTTACGACGCACATAATCAGCGCCCTCGTCGCAGACCAGGGCCTTTTCATAGGCCTCCTGGGCCTCTTCGTACTTCTCCTCCTCCTCCGCCGAAGCGCCCCACAGAAAATAAAAATAGGAACAGGCCGCATCCGCCGGCTCTGCGGCAGCGATCACCTCGCCATCAGGGCGGCCGGGGAGATCATCGCCGGCCGCGGCAGCCGGACGGCTGCCGCCGGAACATGCACTGCTCGCCAGAAAAAGAAAAAGGGCCAGACAGGCCGTCAGAACCGGCAGCACAGAGGCTTTACCCAGGGATATGAGACAGGAGAGCTGTTTCCGCATTTTTTCAGCAACAAAAAAAGATGACAAACCCGTAAAATGTCTTTTTTCACCACAGAGCGCACTGAGAACGCAGAGAAAACATCTTTAATTACAATTAGTTATCTCTGTGCGCTCTGTGGTCTCTGTGGTTAATTTTCACTTTTTACGAGACCATCAAAGATGAAATCGTAACAAATAATGAAAAATGTTTCCCTCAATACTACCACCCGGCGGCAGGGAATTCCACTGTTTCTGTCGGCAGGAAAGAAATGGCGAGCAGCACCGGCAAAAAAACAGGGGTCTCTGCCTGCCCGCCCCCTTCAACCGGAAGCCGCTGCCCGGCCTGCCGCGGCCAGCACATCCGCTACCCGGGCGTCAAGATCGACGATCTCCCGGGGCAGGAGATGGACCGGACAGCACAGGCGGACATCACGACACAGCCCCATGACCAGCATGTTCAGGTGTTCCATGTAGGAAAGATTAAGAGCCGCCTTGCCCTCCTCATGGACCAGGGGAATGGCAGGCTGAACAATGACAAGGCTGCGGAAAAACGAATTAGTGACGGCATAGCAGCGGTCCAGATAGGCGGCAAGTCGACCATGGTCAACCGCTGTTTTGCCCTGGATATCGGCCAGGGTATAGGCCATCATATCAATGGGAGTCCGATCAGAGACAAACGGTCCTGTTGCCTGCCGCCACACCTCCTCCGCCGCATGAAGCACCCTGTCCTGGATCCAGAGCCGGGTGGCGAAATCCATGGGAGATGCCGGGTCAAGCCCGTTGGCGGCAAACACCTCAGCGGTGGTGGTTCGGATGAACGCCATACCGCTCTGATCGCAGATACGGGCGGCAAGCGTCGTCTTGCCGGTACGATGGCTGCCGCAGAGACCGAGCCCGTCAGTCATGGCGGATTCTCCGCCGGTTCGTCGCAATCTCCGCCGCCATGGCCACCGCAGCGAAGAGACTGGCCGGATCTGCGATCCCCTGGCCGGCGATGTCATACGCGGTGCCGTGATCGACCGAAGTGCGGACAATGGGCAGGCCGATGGTGACATTGACGCCATCGGCAAAATGAAGCAGCTTAAAGGGAATAAGGCCCTGATCATGGTACATGCAGACCACGGCGTCAAAAGCGCCGGTCACCGCCCGATGAAACACCGTGTCCGGCGGGTAGGGACCGCTGACAAGCCAACCATTTTGCCTGGCCTGCAGGATGGCCGGAGCGATGATGCGCTCTTCCTCGTCGCCGAACAGGCCGTTTTCACCGGCATGGGGGTTCATAGCCGCCACCGCCAGGCAGGGGGCGGCTATGGCAAAATCATCACGCAGGGAGCGGCCGGTCATGTCGATCAGGTGCGCCACCCCGGCGATGGACAGGGAGGAAGAGACCGAGGCAAGGGACTGATGGATGGTAACCAGAGTCACCTTCAAAGTCCGGCCGGCCATCATCATGGCAAACGTCGTCGATTGGCAGAGGGCGGCCAGCATCTCGGTGTGACCGGGAAAGGGAGAGCCGGCCTCATGCAACGCCTTTTTACTGATGGGGCAGGTAACGAGCCCGCGTGCCGCGCCCCGACGAATCAGGGCCACCGCCGCTTCGATCCAGCCGGCCATGGCTGCTCCGGTCTGACGATCCGGTTGTCCCCAGGTCAGGGCGGCCGGGTCGAGAGGAGAAGAATCCGGTGGCCGATAGACCGGCAGAACGTCCGGATCAACCGGATCACCCGGTTGCCACGGAACAATTACCGCCGACAGCGCAAGAGCACGGCTGCACCAGTGGAGGACGGCGGGGTCACCAACGACCACCACCGGCAGACGCCGGTGAGGATTGTCCGGACGGGTAAAAAATTTCAGAATCAGCTCCGGTCCGATGCCCACCGGACACCCCATGGTAATGAGGAGCGGTTTTGTCGCGGCTTGATTCATGGCTCACTCCATCTCAAAGGCATTGCGGACGATCTCCACCTCAGGGCTCTCCCCGGGATAGACCGCCACCACATCGAACCGACAGGGACGGTCCGGACCGCCATGGCCGACAAGATACTCAAGGGCGACCCGGGTGATAGCCCGGCGCTTGCGTTCGGTGACCGCCTCGAACGGCGAGCCGAAACGGTTGTCGGTGCGGGTCTTGACCTCAATGAAAATCAGGGTGGTGCCCTGTTGGGCGATGATATCGATTTCGCCGCTGCGGGTGCGGAAATTCCGTTCAAGAATAGTATAACCCTGCCGGGATAAAAAATCCCGGGCAAGCTCCTCTCCTCTCTTCCCAAGCGCCTGCCGCTGCCTGCTCATGGCCGCTACGCTTCGCCGACAGGCAGCAGTTCACGCACCCCGGCAAAGGTCAGTCGGTGGATCGGACAGGGACCGTGCTGACGGAGGATCGCTTTGTGCTCCAGAGTGGGATAGCCTTTATGTTTCTGGAAATGATACAGGGGAAACCGTTCATGATACTCCGCCATGATCCGGTCACGGGTCACCTTGGCGACTATGGAGGCGGCGGCGATGGAGGCGCTCTTCGACTCGCCCTTGACCAGGGCCTGCTGGTCGATGACATGGGGGAGTAGGGTGGGCGGCACGACAAATTTACCGTCGACCAGGAGATGCTGTGGAAGTTCAGGCAGGGCAATGACAGCACGGGCCATGGCCTGCAGGGAGGCCTGCAGAATATTGACGGTATCGATCTCGAAATGAGTTGCCAGCCCGACACCGATGGCTGCGTTCATCGCGGTCAGCAGGGCAAAGAGATCTTCCCGTTTTGTGGCGGTCAGCTTTTTCGAATCCTGAAAAAGCTGAAAGTCACAATCAGGGGGCAGGATTACCGCAGCAGCGACAACCGGACCGGCCAGCGGCCCCCGGCCCGCCTCATCGACTCCGGCAACCAGACGGACACCTTTTTTCCACAGCTGTCGTTCATGAAAAAAGGTGTCCATTGTGTCGGTCGCATGCTGCCGGTCAAGACTAATTGATGCCCTTTTCCCGGATACGGGCCGCCTTGCCGCGCAGGTTACGGAGATAGTAGAGCTTGGAGCGGCGCACCCGACCCTGGCTGTTGACCTCGATTTTCTCGATGCGGGGCGAATGAAGGGCAAAGGTTTTTTCCACCCCGACGCCGTGGGAAATCTTGCGCACCGTAAAATTGGCCCCCATGGTCCCGTTTTTGCGACCGATCACCACGCCCTTGTATACCTGGACGCGCTCCTTGGCGCCCTCGATGATCCGGATATGGACACTGACGGTGTCGCCGGTCCGGAATTTAGGGATATCGTAACGCATATTCTCTTTTTCGATCTGTTCCAACATGTTCATGACACACACTCTCTGTTGTAGTTGCTGTTGCTGAATCGTTCCGCAGTTTGGGAACAAATATCTCTGCTATCTATCACAGGCCGGAGTAAGCACTTCTCCCCGCCCGTTCCTCTTCCATTATCGAAGCTGCCGCATATACTGGAAACCAACCACAGAAAACGCCGAGCACACAACGCAAACCGACTGACCTTCAGGATATTGTTTTGGTGTCCTCAGCATCCACGTCGGAAAAAAGTCTGGTCGACCTTTTCATTATTCCCTTCTGCCCAGCAGTCTGTCAAGGATGATCGAAACCGCTGACCGCACCGACAGATGACGATACTCTTCATAACCCTGGATCGGCGGCAACATGGCGTCCACCCGCTCCATCGCCTCCCGGGCCAGTCCCCAGGCTGTGCCGAACAGCAGCAGAACATGCTCGCCCCGGAAGATCCGTTGCCGGAGCTCCCCATAAGGGATGCTCTGTTCCGACATCCGGGCGCTGGTCGCCACCAGCAGGGGGCGACCTTCTCCGGCAAACTGCCGGGTCAGGCCATCCAGATCAGCGACGATCCGCACCGAGGCCAGGGCATCCCTCCGGTCGCTGTTGTAGGTGGCGCCATAACCGCTCTGCCAGTGGTCGACGATCTCGCGGACCAGTTGCTGCTGGTCCTGGTACGGGGTGACGATATAAAAGGTGCCGATCCCGTAAGTCCGACCGGCCCGGGCGATGTCATGAATGTCGAGATTGGTGACCGCCGAGCCGATAATCTCCTGATTTTTGTTGTAGACCGGATAATGGATCAGCGCCACATCAACCTGGCCGGCAAACCGCTCATCCTCGTGCTTCATCCGCGCTGCATCTCGCCCAGACTGATGCCGCATCGCCGCAAAAGTCTGCGCTCATCGGGGGTAAAGGTCATGGCGGCCAGCAGATCAGGTCGCCGCTCCATGGTGGCCTGCACGGCGGCGACAAAACGCCAGGCCGCTATTTTTTCATGGTCGCCGGACAGCAGGACCTCAGGCACATCGTAACCCTCGAAATTGCGCGGCCGGGTATACTGGGGAAATTTCAGCCCTCCCCGGCTGAAAGTATCGGCATCGACCGAACCGGCGCAGCCAAGAACCCCGGGCAGCAGCCTGGTGACCGAATCGATGATGACCATGGCTGCCAGCTCCCCGCCGGTCAGGATATAATCACCGATGGAAATCTCCTCATCGATGAAATGGCGGCGGATACGTTCATCCACCCCTTCATAGCGGCCGCAGACCAGGATGATATGTCGCCTGGCGGCCAATTCCTCCGCCAGCCGTTGATCGTACTTCCTGCCCTGGGGGGACAGCAGCACAACATGGCTCTGATCAGCACCTTGCCGGGCATGACGGATAGCGGCGGCCAGCGGTTCCGGTTTCATCACCATCCCTTCCCCGCCGCCAAAGGGACGGTCATCGGTCATCGCATGTTTATCGGTGGCGAAATCCCGGATATTTATGGTGCGCAGAACAATTCTGCCGTCCTGGCGGGCCCGACGGATAATTCCCTCCTGCAGAGGCGAATCGAGCAGCTCCGGAAAAATCGTCACAATGTCAAAGTGCACGGGGTCGCCCGCTCGATCACTGCCGCTTTCCATCCTGAAGGCCCCTGCGACCCGGAAGATGTTCACCTTCCGGACAGTCCCGCGAATCAGCCATTGATATCCAGCAGACCTTCAGGCGGGTCGACGACAATACGCTTGGTCTGCCGGTCAATGCGGACCAGGAAGTCGTTGGCTGCCGGGATCAGATACTCACGACCGTTGCCGGTCACCACCATGATATCATGGGCGCCGGTGGCAAGCACACCGCTTACCTTCCCTAAGGACAAGCCGCTGACCGTGACCACCTCCAGACCGTGCAGATCCTGCCAGTAAAACTCATCGACGGCCAGTTCCGGCAATTCCTGGCGGGACACCCAGACCGGGTAGCCGATCACGTTTTCCGCTGCCGCCCGACTGTCGATTCCCGCCAGAGAAACAACGGCATAAACGCCCTGTTGCCGGGCGCTCCGCAAGGCATGAGTGCACTTTTCCCCTCCGGTCGGTGATTCCAGAATCAGGGTTCGGCAACGGCATATATTGGCCGGATCACCGGAATAAGGAAAAATCTTCACCGCCCCGCCGACGCCATGGGGTTTGACGATCTCCCCCACCAGCAGCAGAGCATCGCCGGTTCGTTGAGTTTCCCTGTCCACCACGTATCCGGGGCAGTTACTCGAGAATTTCCAATCTAACTCTCTTATTGCACTTCCCAGCCGCTGCGGTCAGAACGCCTCTGATCGCCCGGGCGGTCCGGCCCTGCTTGCCGATAATCTTGCCCAGATCATCCTTGGCAACACGCAACTCAAGGACAAGCTGATCATCCTGTTCCAACTGGTTGATCTGGACGGCCTCAGGCTGATCGACAAGAGAGGCGGCAATAAAGGAGACGAGTTCTTTCATGGCCTGAAAATCGGGTCCGGTTTACGCGGCAGTTGCTTTTTTCAGCAAATTCCTGACCGTTTCGGACGGCTGGGCGCCCCGGGCCAGCCAGGCCTGAAGTTTTTCCTTGTGAATGTTGATTGCCGCCGGCTCCTGCATCGGGTCATAGGTACCGACCACCTCAAGAAAACTGCCGTCACGTTTTGCCTCTGAATTTGCTACTACAATACGATAAAAAGGTTTTTTCTTTCTCCCCATTCGGGTGAGTCGAATTCGAACTGCCATATGCTGCCATCCTCCTTGCCGGCATCCGCCGGGATCATGAATTGACGTGGATCTTTCGATATGTCTTTCAGCGGAACAGACCTTTCGGCTTCTTCCTGCGTTTCTTGCCATCCGCCAGCGGCACGCCGCCGAACTTGCCCTGCATCTTCTTCATCATCTTCAGCATTTCGCTGTAGCTTTTGATGACCTTGTTGACATCCTGTACGGTGGTCCCACTGCCCCTGGCGATGCGGGTCCGGCGGCTGGCGTTGATGATCTGATATTTGCGCCGCTCCTCCGGGGTCATGGAACGGATGATCGCCTCCACCTTACCGAGTTCCTTCTCATCGGGCTTCGGCATATCCTTGAGCTGGCGCATCCGGTTCAGGCCGGGTATCATCCCCATGATCTGTTCCAGAGTTCCCATCTTCTTGATCTGCTGGATCTGATCGAGAAAATCATCCAGACTGAAGGTGCTTTTCTGGATCTTGCGGGCAAGGGTGTCCGCCTTTTTTTTATCAACGACCTCTTCCGCCTTTTCGATCAGGGTGAGAACGTCACCCATGCCGAGGATACGGGACGCCATCCGGTCCGGATGAAAAATCTCCAGGGCGTCGAGATCCTCACCGGTGCCGATGAACTTGATCGGTCGCTTTGCCACCCTGGCAATGGACAGGGCGGCGCCGCCGCGGGCGTCACCTTCCATCTTGGTCAGGATAACGCCGCTGATGGCAAGATCCTGATTGAACTTGTCGGCGACGGTCACCGCGTCCTGGCCGGTCATGGCGTCGGCGACAAAGAGGATTTCGACCGGAGTCAGCGCCGCCTTGATGTTGGCCAGTTCCGCCATGAGCTGCTCGTCGATGTGAAGACGACCGGCGGTGTCGATAAGCAGGGTGTCGTAATTTGAGTTTCTGGCAACGGTCAGGGCGTTGCGGCAGATGGTGACCGGATCCTGTTCGGACAGGGAGGGATGGACCGGCACCCCGATGGTCGAGCCCAGGACATGCAACTGTTCAATGGCCGCGGGCCGGTAAACGTCGGCAGGCACCAGATAGGGACGCCTGCCCTGCTTCTTTAGCAATTTTGCCAGCTTACCAGCCGAAGTCGTTTTGCCTGAGCCCTGGAGACCGACCATCATGACAACAGCCGGAGTTGCCCCTCTCAGGTCAAGAGGGACGGTCACCCCCCCCAGCAGGGCAATGAGTTCCTCATTGACGACCTTGATGACCTGCTGGCCGGGCGACAGGCTTTCCAGCACCTCCTGGCCCACCGCCTTTTCAGTGACCGCGGCAACGAACTCCTTGACCACCTTGAAGTTGACGTCCGCCTCCAGCAGAGCCATGCGCACCTCCCGCATGGCATCCTGGATGTTATTTTCAGTCAGCTTGCCGTGGCCGCGCAGATCCTTGAAGACCTTATGAAGGCGGTCGGAAAGATTTTCAAACATGGGCGAGCCATCCCCTCACAAACGATAACAACAAAAACACTGCCCGGGCCGCTGAAGCGGCAGGGCCGGCGGAAAAAAGCTTCATGCAAAAGCAACAGGTAAGGATACGTAAACGGGGAAAAATAATTGGATACGATCCCCTTGTCAAGTGATTAATCACCCCTGGTTGCGCAGACTGTCAACGCAGGCGGCAAGCGTCGCCCCATCTTCCACCTGCAGACAGCGGCAACCGTCATCCTTGCTCACAATTTTTTTCAGCAGACCGGTCAACACCGTCTTCGGCCCAACCTCGATAAAGGTCGTCACCCCTCGCGCCCGCATGGCCAGGATGGTCTCATACCACCTGACCATCGCGGCAATCTGCCGGCTCATAATGGAACGGATCGCCGCCGGATCGCTTTCCGGTGCAGCGGTAACATTAAAAAACAGAGTACCACGTGGAGGATGAAAGGTGATGGCGGCCATGGCCTTCTCAAAGTCGGGAACCGCCCCGGCCACCAATGGACTGTGCCAGGCGCCGCTCACCGCCAGGGCCACCGCCCGGCCGCCCCGCTCCGCAGCGAGGGCCGCGGCCGCCGCCACCCCGGCCTGATCTCCGGAAATAACAATCTGCTGTTCGGAATTATGATTGGCAGCCACCACCACGCCCTTGCCGGCAGCCGCGGCGACCATCGATCTTACCTCGTCAATGGTGAGTTTGAGAATGGCGCTCATGGCTCCCGGCAAGAGAGCGCTTTCCCGTTCCATCAGCCTGCCGCGCTCAGTAACGAGGGCAAGAGTGTCCTCGGGGCTCAGCACCCCGGCCGCGGCCAGGGCGGAATACTCGCCCAGGCTGTGACCGGCGAAAAAGGCGGCGTCAATGCCGGCGCGCCGCAGCTCGGCAAGGCAGATGAGGTTCACCACCGTCATCGCCGGCTGCAGATGCAGGGTACGGGTCAGATCCGCCAGCGATCCGTCAAGACAGAGGGCGCCCAGAGGCAGACCGCTGACCCGTTCCGCCATGGCCATCAGCTCCCGAGCCGCGTCGCTCTGTTCGAGAAAATCCCGGCCCATGCCGACGAACTGCGAACCCTGGCCGGGGAAGATAAAAGCGGTTGTCGCCGCGTCGTTGATGAGTGTCGTCATTGTTCACCTTCCTTTTCTAAACTGTGATGGCGTCGCAAAAAGTCGCCAACTGCTTCGTTGCCGCACATTATCTCGTCACTGCGGCGTACCCAAGTACGCCTCATTCCTCGAAATGTGCGAGCCTCGCATTTGACGATTTTAGCTTAGCCATCCCCGAAATTGGCTTTTTGCGAGACCATCAACTGGAAACCCTCACCTTTCCTCCTGGTCGAGGAACCCGGCCAGCAGAAAGAGGCCGACCCCGACGACTATAGCCGAATCAGCCACATTAAAGGCCGGCCAGTGGTAGCTGCCAAGATAAAAATCGAGAAAATCCACCACCGAGCCATAACGGACCCGGTCCAGAAGATTACCGACCGCCCCCCCGCCGATCAGGGAAAAGACGATGAGATAGAGCCGTCCTTTCTGACGGTACTGCTGAAAGGCAAAGAGAACGAAAAGCAGGGCAGCGCAGGCGACGCCGACAAAAAACGATACCCGCCAGGACGGGTTGGCGCCGGCAAGCAGACCGAAGGCGGCCCCGGTGTTATGGAGATAGGTCAGATTGAAAAAACCGGGAATAACGGGAACGGTCTCATGCAGCATGAAACGGGACATAACCAGCCACTTGGTGTACTGGTCCGCGGCCACCACCAGCAGGGCCAGAACAATGAGCGCCGCAAAGGAAGGCGGCCGTCGTTGTCTCACCGCTTCACCCGCTGATCCGGTTGACCACCCCGGCACAACGGGCGCAGATGGTCGGATGATTGGTGTCTGCGCCCACCGTGATGCTGCGCATCCAGCAGCGTTCACATTTCTCCGCAGCCGAGGGCTTGACCAGCACCTGCACCTCGGGCAGCTCTTCGCCGGCAACGGCCCCGACCAGATCTCCTTCCGCCCGATGCATTTTCGAGACAATACAGATCATCTCCAGGGTTGGCCACTTATCGGCCAGGAATTCGGCAAGCTCGCCGGAGACCGCAACCCACACCTCCGCCTCCAGGGAATGGCCGATCACCTTGTCGCGCCGGGCAATCTCCAGCACCCGGGTGATTTCGGCCCGCACTGTCTGCAGTCGGTCCCACACGCGATTGAGCTCCTCGTCATACTGCTCGTCTTTCAAGGGCGGGAAGGCGGCGAGGAAGACGCTTTTCTCCCGCGCACCGTCCGCCGGCAGATGATCCCAGACCTCGGCGGCGGTAAAGGAAAGGACCGGACTCATCAGCCGGACCAGCCCGTCGAGGATCTCGTGCATGACGCTCTGGGCGGCGCGCCGCTCCAGGGAGGAGACATGTTCGGTGTAGAGGCGATCCTTCAAAATATCAAGATAAAAGGCGCTCAAAGTCACCGTGCAGAACTGGTAGAGGGTGTGAAAAACGATATGGAAATCGAATTTTTCATAGGCCTTCATCACCCGCCGCTTGACCAGCTCGAAGCGCGACAGGGCCCAGCGGTCGATCTCCGGCATGGCGGCAACGGCAATCGCGTCTCTGGCCGGGTCAAAGTCACTGACATTGCCGAGCATATAGCGGATGGTGTTGCGGATCTTGCGGTAGGCCTCAGCCAACCGGCGGAGGATCTCGTCGGAGATCTTGATATCGTCCCGGTAATCCTCGGAGGAAACCCAGAGACGGAGGATGTCGGCGCCGTATTGTTTGATGATCTCGCCCGGGGCAATGACGTTGCCGATGCTTTTCGACATCTTGCGGCCCTGGCCGTCCACGACAAAACCGTGGGTCAGCACCCCCTTGTAGGGCGCGACATCGCGGGTGCCCACCGCAGCGAGCAGGGAACTCTGGAACCAGCCGCGATGCTGGTCGCTGCCTTCGAGATAGAGGTCGGCCGGCACCGGCAGACCGCGTTCCTCCAGCACCGCCGCATAGCTGACGCCGGAGTCGAACCAGACATCGAGAATATCGGTTTCCTTGACAAATTCCTTACCGCCGCAGTGCGGACAGCTCCGATCAGGGCCGATAAAATCAACCAGCTCATGGGAAAACCAGGCATCGGCGCCCTCGGCCCGGAACAGTTCGTCGATCCGGCGATTCACCGCCTCGTCGTTGACGATCGTTCCACATGTGGCACACATCACCGCGGTGATCGGCACCCCCCAGGCTCGCTGCCGGGACAGACACCAGTCCGGCCGGCCTTCGACCATGCCGTAAATCCGCTCCATCCCCCAGGCCGGCGTCCACTGCACCTTCCTGATGGCATCCAGGGCCTTGCGACGCAGCCCATTGTTTTCCATACCGATAAACCACTGTTCGGTGGCGCGGAACATGACCGGCTCTTTGCAGCGCCAGCAGTGGGGATAACTGTGGCTGATGGTTGACTGGCCAAGCAGCAGTCCGCGCTGGCGGAGATCGTCACAGATCCGCGAATTGGCCTCACGGACCGGCATGCCGGCATAGGGACCGGCCTCGTCGGTGAACCGACCGTGATTGTCCACCGGCGAGAGCACCGGCAGATTGTAACGCAGACCGGTGAGATAGTCCTCCCGGCCATGGCCCGGCGCGGTATGGACACAACCGGTGCCGCTCTCCAGGGTGACGTAGTCGGCAAGGACGATGAGCGACTCCCGCTCCAGGAAGGGATGGCGGCATTTTTTCCCCTCCAGTCCGCCGGCGGAGAAACGGGCAATGATCTCGTAATCGCTGATGCCGCATTGGCTGCAGGCCGCCTCCACCAGACCTTCGGCCATGAGCAGCACCTCATCCCCAGTTCTCACTGCGGCGTAAGTGAACTGGGGATGAAAGGCGACCGCCAGGTTGGCGGGCAGGGTCCAGGGGGTGGTGGTCCAGATGACGGCAAAGACCTGTGCGCCGGCAAGCTCCGGAAAGAGCCCGCCCAAATCGTCGTCCAGGGGAAACTTGACATAGATGGACGGCGAGGAATGGTCCTCGTACTCAACCTCGGCCTCGGCCAGGGCGGTGACGCAGGAGGAACACCAGTAGACCGGTTTCTTGCTGCGGGTGACCGAGCCGTTGGCGAGAAAACGGTTGAACTCCCGGGCAATGGCCGCCTCGTAGTGAAAATCAATGGTGAGATAGGGATTGTCCCAGTCTCCCAGCACCCCGAGCCGCCGGAAGTCGGCCTTCTGCTTGTCGATCCATTTCTGGGCGTATCGGCGGCAGGCGTTACGGAAAGAGAGGACCGGAATATCCTTTTTCTTAGCGCCCAGCTCCTTGTCGACATTGAGCTCAATGGGCAGACCGTGACAGTCCCAGCCGGGAATGTAAGGACAACGATAACCGGCCAGCCGTTTCGACTTGAGGATAATGTCTTTCAGCACTTTGTTGAAGGCAGTGCCGAGGTGAATGAAACCGTTGGCATAGGGCGGGCCGTCATGGAGCAGATAAAGGGGACGGCCGGCGGTGGCCTCCTGAACCTGCCGGTACACCTTCCCCTTTTCCCATTCCTTCAACAGCTCAGGCTCCTTCTGGGCCAGATTGGCCTTCATTTGAAAATCGGTTTTCGGCAGATTCAGGGTGGCCCGATAGTCCATTATCATCTCTCCGTCTTTTGAGGTAGTGCGCGATGGTCGCCAGTATCAAACCAGACAGAATACCAACTCATCACCAACTTGCAAGGGTTTAATGCGCAGGAACGGGGTGGAAAGAATGATTTTTTTTCCAGTGGGATGTTGACGGTTTATGATTGACGGTTTACGCTGAACGCCAGCATCATGATACCTCCGGCCAGGGCTCCCCCGGTCGGTACCGGACAAGGGAAAACCGGAAACGCTTCAACATTGTATCGCCATTGCAACGGACTGCAATAACACACGAAGGGGAAAAATCGATGGCTCCGAAAGTTATCGCCATGGCAGGAAAGGGGGGGACAGGCAAGACCACCACTTCGGCCCTGCTGCTCAAATATCTGCTGGCCCGCAAGATGACGCCGGTGCTGGCGGTGGATGCCGATGCCAACGCCAATCTGAACGAACTGCTTGCTCTCCAGGTCGACACGACCATCGGCCGCATCCGCAAAGATCTGAAGGGAGATCTCCCGCCCGGCATGACCCGGGACCAGTTCATGGAGATGAAGATCCAGCAGGCGATCATCGAGGAAAACGGCTTTGACCTGCTGGTGATGGGCCAGCCCGACGGACCGGGCTGCTACTGCTCGGCCAACCAGTACCTGGCCATGACCATGGATCACCTGGCGGCGAACTACCGCTATATCCTGGTGGACAACGAGGCGGGCATGGAGCACCTGAGTCGGCTTAATCTGCGGGTCATCGACTACCTGCTCATCATCTCCGACCCCTCGGCCCGCGGCATTCTCACCGCCCGCCGCATCGCCGAGATCACCGGTCCGCTCGGTCTTGAGGTGAAAAACCGCTTTCTCGTCGTCAACCGGGCGCCTGATCCCCTGACCCCGGAGCTCAACGCCAAGATCAGGGAGGCTGTCAGTGGCAGCGACCTGCCCCTGGCCGCCATCCTGCCGGCCAGCGACGACCTGGTCAAACGGGAGATCACCGGCGGCTCCTATCTCACCCTCGACGAAGACGTGCCGGTGGTGCGCACTGCCTTTACCGCCTTTGACAAAATCTTCTGATTGCGGATTTAAGATTACGGATTGAATGAACGACTTTGTCGGCTCTTTCAATCCGCAATCCACCTTCCGCAATCCCTTATCTCTTCATGTTGATAACATCGGAGATCATCTCATCCGTGGTGGTGACGATCTTGGTGTTGGCCTGAAAGCCGCGCTGGACGGTGATCAGGTTGACAAACTCGGTGCCGATGTCGACGTTTGACATCTCCAGGGCATTGGGGGCGATGGTGCCGAGCCCGTTGGTGCCGGGCGCGCCGGTCACCGGCGCACCGGACTCGGTGGTCTCGGTGAAGATATTGCCGCCCTTCTTGAACAACCCTTCCAGGCTGGCGAAATTGGCGAGCGCCACCTGCGCCTTCTTGATGACCTGACCGTTGGAGTAATGGCCGGTGATCACCCCTTCCGTGTTGACGGAAACGGCCTGGAGAAAGCCGGAGGCATAGCCGTTCTGATCCTGGAAGATGGTGGTCGAACTGTTGGCGTACTGGGTGGTGGCAAGCGCCTCGGGCGAGAAGTCGGCGCTGACGATGCCGCCCTGGACGCTGCCGTCTTCGCCGCTGGTGTCCGCCTCCAGGGTCTGAAAAGGGGTGGCGCCGTCCGCGCCCCAGGGATCGGAGCCGCCGGAGGTCGCCACATCGCTGATGGCAAGCTGGCTGGTATAGCCGCCACTGGCAGCCTCATCGGCCACCCGGTCGGTGAGAACGAGGCGGCCGGCAAAATCGATCTCCGCATCGGCATTGAAGGTGGTTTCCAGCCAGTTCAGCAGCTCCTGGACCGTGCCGGTATTGGTGGCGGTGATCACCGCGTCAACGGTGAAGGTGGCGCCCACCACCGGAGTGCCGTCGCTGGCAAAGCCGTTGAAGGTGAAGACGGTGCCGTCGGCGATGGCGGTGCCGCCGCTGTCAAACACCTGGGTCCAGGGGGTGTTGGCGGTAACCACCGGCACCGTACCGCCGGTGCTGAGTCCCTGTCCGCCGGAAAAGATCTTACGTTTCGAGGTGGTGATGTTGAGCACCGTGTCGCCATTGACGCCGCTCTCGCCAAAGGGATTGGCGTCATCCTCGGTGGCCGGGCCGGCGACGGCGCCGTTGACCGTGACGTTAGTGATGCTGAGACCGCTGTTGCCGGCGGTGAGATCGGTGAGCTTGAGCCGACCGTAGGCATCGATGGTGGCGGTGCAGCCAAAGGCGGCACTCACTGCATCGAGAAAACTCTGCACCTTTTCGTCGGTATTGACAAGATAGGTCACGGTGGCGGTCGAGCCGTCATTGGTGTAGCCGGTCAGGGTGATGGTGTCACTGGTGCCGGCGGCGCCGTCGCCCTGGAGTTGCAGCCCGTTGGTGTCATAGACATCGCGCCAGTAGGTCTGGCTGGTGATGTACCCCGCGCCGGCAAGATTGCTGTTTACCGCCCCGAGTTCGCTGACCAGGGTCTGCCGGGTGGTGGAGGTGAGACCGGTGTACTGGGCGCCGAAGTTGATCTCGACGCTCTGGTTGGTGGTGGCGCCGGTGAAGTTGCACTCAAAGCTGTAGTAGCTGTCGGTATTGGAGAGAACGATGCGGTTGTCGTCCAGGGCCGGATCGACCTTGCCGTCCGGCGGTACCCGGTAAGCGGATATTTCCCGAATGTTACCCGAGGTGTCGAACTGGATGGTACCGTAGAGCAGAGCGCCGGCTCCCTTATGCTCCTTGTAGTCGTAATTATCATTGGGAGCGTAGATGAGCCGCTCGCGGGGATCAAGATAGCGGAGGTCCTCGGAGGGATCGCAGGTGATCAAGTACTCCCACTCGTTATCCTTGGTGGTGCGGTCGTAATAGATGGCGATATCGTGGCTCGCCCCCTTGGCGTCGTAAATCTTGATGGCGCTGGTATATTCGTAATTATTGGGGTCGATGGGGGCGGTGGGCTTGACCGCCGCGGCATTGGTGCCGTTCCAGGCGTCAAAGAGGCGGATCTCGTTGATCTCGTTATCCTCGCGGGAATCGAGGTTGGCGATCACCTCCACCAGTTTGGTCTCCACCGGCGGGGTGGTCTTGTCGATGCGCATGTCGCCGATGGTGCCGGCCCGCTCACCGGTCAGGGTGTCGATGGTCCAGCCCTGGACGAAATAGCCCATCGGATTGACCAGGAATCCTTCCTGATCGAAACGGAACTCACCGGCCCGGGTATACATGTCGGCCTCGGCATTGGCCGCGGCCCGCAGCATGAAGAAGCCCTGGCCGCCGATGGCCATGTCGGTGGGAATGGAGGAACTCTGGAACGAGCCCTGGGCAAAGAGACCGTCCACCGTACTCAAGGTCACGCCGCGGCCGACCTGATCTGCGCCGGAGGCGGTGGAAACCGACTGGGAGAGGACGTCCTGAAAGACGGTGCGGCTGGCCTTGAAGGACAGGGTATTGACGTTGGCCACGTTGTCGCCGAGAACGGACATGGCATTGCCCATGGTATTGATGCCGCTGATGCTCGAATAGAGTGAACTTGCTATCGCCATAATGCTGCCTCCTTGAAAACCGGCCTAAACCGGCTGCTATAAACCTGCTATCTCCTACAGAACCCCGACCACGGAACCGACCTCGGCTGCCGCATGTTTATCGAGGACGAGTCTGGCCACCCCCTCGTCAAAGCTGATGCCGGTCACCGTGCCGATCACCCGGTAATCAACCTCGGCCTGCTCGCCCAGGGTGGTGTAACCTTTCACCTTGTAAGCATAAGCGCCGTCGGCAACGGCCTTACCCTGCATGTCGGTGCCATCCCACTCCAGGGCATATCTGCCGGCCTTGGACGGCCCCATGTCGATCAACTTCACTATCCGGCCGCCGGCGTCATAGATCTCGACCACACAGGTATCGACATTCTCGGTCAGCTCAAATTCACCGCCGCCGGGGACGCCTTCGTTGACGCCCAGGGTATTGCCCGCCACCTTGACCTGATTATCAAGGAGGGTGAGCAGTTGCAGGTTGTTCTGCGAGGTCTGGTATTCCAGCATCTTCTCCATGCTGTCCGCCATCTTCAGGGTTGCCTGCATGTTGCTGAACTGGGCGAGCTGGGACGCCATCTCATAACTGTCCATCGGTTTCATCGGATCCTGGTGCTGGAGCTGGGTGATGAAGAGATTCATGAAATCGTACTGATCGAGATCCTTTTTGCCCACCGGTTTGAACAGGCTCTCCTCTTCATACTGAGGCAGACCGTTTGTCACTTGTGCTATTGCCATGGCGTTTTCCTTGCTTGAACGTTTCTGCTGCCGTCTTTGCACCGGCCCGTGTTTCTTCTAGACAAAAAGGCTGATCCCCTCCGATCGGCCTGCCGAACCGGTTCCGGCATCCGCCCGCAGATAGAGGGCATTGTCCGGCACATCTGCCAGGGTAGCCCGGGCCGCCCTGACCGCATCACGGGCAAGGGCAAAACGCTGCCACAGCTCACTGCCGCCATCATCCTGCTGGCCGACGGAGACAAAACACTCGCCGAGTTTGAAGCCCTTCTGGTCCAGACTCTGCTTGAATTCCTCCATGGTGCTTTCCAGCATTTCCTTGACCCGAGCGTTTTCCATGTTAAAAGAAACCGACACATGCTCATCACGGACGAGGAGATTGACCTTCACCTCTCCCAGTTCCTGGGGATAAAGGCGAAGCACCAGCTGGTGTTCCTGATTGCGGAGCCCGCGGACCACCCCGTCACTGAGTTGCTGAAAGACATGCTGCTGCGGCAGGGGACGCTGTTGGGTTCGGGGCGCCTCACTGCGCGCCGTTTCCGCAGACTGGGCCACGTCATGGCTCGATTGGCTGACGACGTGGTTCACATTCGCCCGCTGGCCCACCGGGGGCTGGAGGGTTCCGCTTTCTTCCGCTGGTTGCCAGGCAGCGCCATTGTTGCCGGCAGGATCGCCGCCCGGATCGCGATTGGCAAGTTCAGCGAATTTTTCCTCCACCTTTTTGAACCATTCGGCCACATCCTCGTCAAGGAGCTGTTCCTCGGCAGCCTGGGCCTCCTCGATCCTGATCCTGCTCAGCTCGACAATCTCCTGCAACTGCTGGAAAACGGCATTGACCGATTTCTCGATCACCGGGGTCCAGCCGACCCCCTGATTCTGAAATTCCGCCGTGTCCATGACCTGCTGCAGATCAGCCAGAAAGGCCGGCAGATCGACTTTCGGCCGGCTGTCACGGATGCCGGTCAGGGCGTCGTTCAGCATGGCGGTGAGACGCTCCATACTCATGGAAACAGGGCGGTCCGCCTCTTCCCGGCCAAGGACCTGATTCAGAAAGCGCTCCGGCAACAGTTCATTCTGCTTCTCCAGGGTCAAACCGGCCTGCGCAAGCAGATTCTGAAGCTGATCAGCCTCCCAGTCGGACAGGGTCACCAGGGACAACCCTTCCTCCGCGCTGGCCTCCTTGAGCCCCTGAACGAACAGATCGAGGTTGATTTTACCGTCACCGGTCGTCACCTTGGCGCTGATCGCATCGAGGGCCTCGCCGGACACCCCCATCCGGGCCAGCAGCGTTTCCAGCAGCGGCCATTCCGTTTCCGGCGCAGTGATCGTCGGTACTGTCTCCTGCTTGGCAAAATGATTACTCAGGGCAGTTAACATATCAGCAAGCCGAACAGAGCCGTCAGCCTGCCGCAGCTGCTGGACGAACTGGGCAAAATCTGCCTCGTTCATGCCGGCGGCCTGGGCGAACTGCTGCAAAAAATCATCACCGGGCAGCTCGACCTGCCATTGCCCCGGAACCTCAAGGGTCGATTGGGCCACATCCTTCAGGAAACCCATCATGTCAGCGAGGATGACGGCGAGTCCAGCAGCGGTCTGTTGCTGGTCAGCCGCTGTCGGCTCAGCCGAGTTCTCTGTTTTTCCTTCATTGCGGCCAGACTGCCTCTTCGCGCCGACAGCCGCCGCCTGTTCCGCCCCGCCCACTCCGAGTTTGTCGCGTTTGCCTCCCAATTTCGCCTCGATCCGCCGATCGAGATGGTCGGCAAAGGATCGCTCAACCCCTTCCCTGCCCCGGGCTGAGTTCGTTACGGGCAGTTCAGGAGCGGCAACCGGCAGCACTGGATTCATCATGATGGACATGCGCAGATCTCCCTGGTGAAATTTCTCTTGTCGGCTGTATTTGCAACGGAAGTGCCACAAACAAAAAAAGAATGAAGACCCATGACACAATCGGACAAAATATAATTATTTCAGGATATTAGAAAAAAGAAAATAAGAAGAAAAAAACCGAAGAGCAAATCGTCTGCGCAGAATGGTAGGAAAGATTTGCCGCGATGCGGCAGGAATGGGGTGACCTACTCGAAGCGTCCCAGCAGCCGGCTGACCCGCACCGCCTTTTCCGCTTCGAGCTTGGGCATGATCTGGGCAACCTGATCGGCCTTCATGGCCCGCAGGATCTGCTCGACATTCTCGTCGGTCATCTTGTTGAGGAGCGGCGCCAGTTTCGAGGCGCTCATGGCGCTGTAGACCTTGATCAGGTTCTTGAAACTCGCGTCCTGCTCCTTTTTGATCTCAGCGAGTTTGGCGGCAATATCCTGCTGGAGGACGGCGATCTCCTCAAGTTTGGCGGCGACCTCCTCTTCCATCAGCGCCAGCTCCTTTTCCCGGGCCGCCAGCTCCTTTTCCCGGGCCGCCACCGCCTCTTCCCGCTGCTGGAGGGATTGCGATTTTTCCAGTTCCGTTCCGCTGATGGTCGCCGGCTCATCATCGTCCGCCGCCTGAGCAGCGGCAAGCGGGATACCAGCTGACAGCCGGAACAGGACCAGCAACAGGGCAACGATATACAGAGGGATTGTCAACCGATTCATAGGGCATAACCTCGTCCATGGCGGAGCAGGGCCTGCTCGTCGCTCTCATTCTGCTCCTTGCGCCGGGTTTCAGCAAGATATTGCTGCAGGGCGTTTTCCCGCAGCGCCTCGATGATCTTCCGTTGCTTCATGGCCTCGGCAAGCTCGGCGCGCACCCGTTCAACAACCTGCTGCTGCGCGGCAATGGCGCTGGTGAGAAGATGCATCTGCAGTTCGTGAATGCGCATGGATTCCAGATAGAGGAGAAAGGTCCGGGCCGGCAGGGTCTGTTTTTTCAGATCCTCCAGAGCACGATCGATCGCCGCCCTTTTTTCCCGCAGATCGGCCAGTCGGAGCTGCTGCCCGTTCAACACCATCTGTTCCCGGCCGAGCTTGAGCTGAACCTGCTCTTCGAGATTCTTTCTGATGGTCAGAACTGGTTCAAGCTGAAAATGAAAGGCCATATCCGTTTTCGTCCCGACTCAAGATGGAAAAACTCGCAACAGGTCTCTTTTGCCACGGAACGTACTGTGACCGCAGCATCTGAAAAAATCAGCGGAACAGGGCCAGCAACTGCTGCCTGCTCTCCTCATATCCGAATCTCTGTTCCACCTCCTGGCGGAGATAGCCGTTCAATCGATCAATCATGGCGATTGCCTTGTCGATTTTCGGATTGGTTCCCGCGGCATAGGCGCCGATGTTGATCAGATCCTCGGAGCGACGATAAGTGGCCAGGGTTTCCAGGAAACGATGGGCAGCCTTGACCTGCTCGCGCACCACGACATCGGTCATGCAACGGCTGACGCTGCCCATGATGTCGATGGCCGGATAATGGCCCCGGGCCGCCAGATCACGGCTGAGAATGATATGACCGTCAACGATGGAGCGCACCGCATCGGCGATGGGTTCGTTCATGTCATCACCTTCCACCAGGACGGTATAGATGCCGGTGATGCTGCCCTTTCCCTCGCAGGTGCCGGCCCGCTCCAGCAGCTTGGGCAGCTGGGCGAACACCGAGGGGGTATAGCCGCGCGAGGTGGGCGGTTCACCGATGGCTAAGCCCACCTCGCGGCTCGACATGGCAAAACGGGTGACCGAATCCATCATCATAACCACATCCCGGCCGCTGTCGCGAAAATATTCGGCAATGGCCATGGCGAGATAGGCGCCGCGCATCCGGACCAGCGGCGGCTGATCGGAGGTGGCGACCACCACCACCGAGCGAGCGAGCCCGGCGGGACCAAGATCGCGCTCGATGAAATCCTTCAGCTCGCGGCCACGCTCGCCGATCAGGGCGATGACGCTGATGTCCGCCGCTGTATGACGGGCGATCATGCCCAGCAGGGTGCTCTTACCCACCCCGGAGCCGGCGAGAATGCCGATGCGCTGCCCTTTACCCAGGGTCAGCAGGCCGTTGATCGCCCTGACCCCGACATCAACAGGCTCGGCAATACGCTCCCGCTTCATCGGATTAAGCGGTTCGGCATAGAGGGGATAGTCGGTGCCGTGCGGCAAGGGCCCCTTGTCGTCCATCGGGTTGCCCAGCCCGTCAATGACCCGGCCGAGCAGACCGTCAGCCACCGTCACCCGCGCCTGACCACCGACCAGGCGAATCGAGCTGCCCGGCTCCACCCCGCGCATTTCACCGAGCGGCATGAGCAGCACCCGGCCCTCCCGGAAACCAACCACCTCGGCCGGCACCTTTCCCTGACCACGAAAAAGATCAACTTCACAGATGCTGCCCACCGGAATACCCGGCCCGGAGCTTTCGATCACCATACCGATAACCTGATTGACCCGACCACGAACGGTGATGAGGGGCTGATCGGCAGCAACGGCGATGCAGGGAGATAAATTCATCATGCCTTTCGTCTCAAACGGTTTCCAGCGACCAGATCCTCACCCTTCAGGCTTCTCTTTACCCCGCTCGGCAGCAAGGGCGGCCAGAAAGGCGCGGTCCACCAGCTCAAAAAGCCGTTCCCGGCAATTTTCCAGCCGGGCGTCGATCTCGCCGAAATTCGTTTCCAGCAGACAACCGCCGCGGGAGATTGCCGGATCCTCCAACAACTCCACCCGGCGCGCCCCTTCGAGCAGGGCCGGATTTTCCAGACTCATTTCCCGCAAGGCCTGAAAGTCATCCGGATGAAGATGGACCTTGACAACCGAGTCCTCGACGACAAAGGCCATGGCCTGTCGCAGACAATTTTTTATCACCAGCGGGTTAACTGAAACCTCATGCCCGACCAGCCGCTCCACCATAGTCCTGACCAAAACAAGTAACTCTTCCTCATACTGACGATTGATCGTACCGCGCGCTTGGGCCAGGGCAGCCATCAGGTCGAGAACCTCGGCCACCCTGCCGTCAAGCTCCTCCTTGCCCTTTTGACGCCCCTCCGCCAGACCGCGATCAAAGCCTCTGCGGTAGGCCTCCTCTTCGATACGCCCTTTGTCCGCCTCGGCCCGGGCCCGCATCTCGTCGACTTCCCGCTGCACCTCGGCCTTCCTCTTTTCCAGCTCGGCCAATGGATCGGGGGAGCGGACAACCGGCTCCGCCTTTTGCCCCTGCATCAGGCTCTCAAAGGAGACAAAGCCCTGACTCCGGTCCTTGTCGATCCTGTCCTTAAAATCGAAGATACTAGACAAATTCGTCCTCGCCGCCGCCACCGGTCATGAGCTGAATCTTGCCTTCCTGCTCCAGACGCTTGGCGATCTTGATCACCGACTGCTGGGCCGCCTCCACATCCCTGAGTCGGGTCGGTCCCATGATCTCCATGTCCTCCTTGAGCATCTCCACCGCCCGGGTCGACATGTTCTTGAATATCTTCGCCTTCAGATCATCGGAGGCGGTTTTGAGCGCCAACTTCAGATCATCGGTGGAAACTTCCTTCAAAATGGCCATGATGCCGCGGTCATCGACCCCGAGCAGATCCTCGAAGACAAACATGAGCCGGCGGATATCCTCGGCCAGACTCTCACGCTGCTCCTCGACGCCTTCAAGCACCTGGGTTTCCAGGGCGCGATCAGCATTGTTGAGGATCTCGGCCACCGCCTCCACCCCGCCAAGGCGCTGTCCCTCCAACCCCTCCACCGACAGCAGTTCTTCCTGCAAGACCCGATCGACATCAACGAGAATCTCCGGGCTGACCTTATCAAGCTCCGCCATCCGCATGACCACCTCGATCTGGGTCTCCTCCTTCAACTCGGCAAGAATTGCCGCGGCCTGGCCGGGTTCGAGAACCGCCAGCACCAGGGCCACGGTCTGGGGATGTTCGTTGCGCAGGAAATTGACGAGAATCTTCGGTTCCAGCTTGCGCGCCTTCTGAAACAGGGTAAGCCGCCAGTCCGAGCGGATGTCGTCAAGAATCTCATTGGCCTTGTCAGACTGCAGGGCGCGCTTCAGGGCCGTTTCCAGCATCTCGTCGCCGGACAGATAGATCTCGTCGCCGCCGGCGTCGGCCTTGAATTCGCGGAGCAGCGCGGCGATATCCTCTTTGTCGACCTTGTCCATCTTGGACATCTGCCGGCCGACCATCTTGATCTCGTCCTCATCAAGGCGCTTGAAAACCTCGGTGGTAAAATCCTCTCCCAGAGTCAGCAAAAAAATCGCCGCCTTCTCCGCTCCGGTCAGATTGTCCGCACCAGCTTCCTTTTTCTTGACCACCGCTACATCTCCTCACGCAGCCAACGCCGCACCAGATCCGCGGCCCGTTCCGGATCGCTCTGGGCCAGCTTGTAAATCCGCTCTTTATCGGTCATACCGAGCGGCTGCAGGGACAGATCCTCCACTTCCCCGCCCTTAGCCTCGGCCAAGGCCGACTGGGCGGCCAGTTCCGCCTGCCGCCGGGCATCCTGCTGCTGCTGGGTGAGCAGACGAAGGAAGGGACGGACGACAAAGAGCAGAAAGGCAATCCCCACCAGCAGCAGGGCGAGCGGCAAGGCCAGATTTTCGAGCAGGGCATGCCATTTGTCGAGGGGATCAGGCTCCGGCGGCACAACCGACGACAGATAAAAAGGCATGGCCACCACTTCAACCTGGTCACCCCGTTCCGGATCAAAGCCGATGGCGTTCTGGGTCATCCGGGCAAAATGTTGCAGCTCCTCCGGGCTGCGGGGTTTGTAGACCAGGGATTTTTTCCCGTCCTTGTCTTTGCTTTCCTCATAGACCCCGTCCACCATGACTGCCACCGACAACCGCTTGACGGCGCCGACCCCCTCCTGAATCTGGCGGGTTTTACGGGTGATCTCATAATTGCGCGTAATATTCTTGCGATTATAGCCCTCGCTTGTCGCGGTGGCGTCATCGGTTTCGGTAAACGTCGCCAGCTGGCCCTTGACACCGGGTATGCCGCCTGTATCCTCGGCGCCACCCTGCTTCTCCAGGAGCAGCTGTTCGCTGCGCACCACCTGGCCGTCCGGATCAAAACTCTCCTCGGTGACCGCCACTTTGTTAAAATCAAGATCAACGGCAACCCGGGCCAGGGCCTTGTTGACCCCCACCACCTCCTCAAGCATACTCTCCACTTTTTTCCGCAGCTCGTTTTCCACCTTGAGCTGGTACTCAAGCTGGGTGGCGGAGAGCATGGTCTCGTCATCGCCTTCCTTGCGAAAGAGCAGGCGTCCCTGGGTATCGACCACCGTAATGTTTTCGGCGGTCAGACCGGGAACGGCGCTGGCCACCAGATGAACTATAGCCATTATTTCACTTTTGGCCAACTTTTCCTGGCCGGCCATGGTCAGACTGACCGAGGCGCTGGGCGGCCTGCTGTCCTCGACAAACACCGACTCCTTGGGCTCGGCAATGTGCACCCGGACATCCTCGACCTGTTTGAACTGACGGATGGTGCGGACCAACTCTCCCTGAACTGCCCGCTGATAATTAAGTTTCTGAACAAAATCAGTAGTGCCGAAATTGGTTTTATCAAAGAGCTCGAAACCGACGCCGCCCCCCCGCGGCAGTCCTTCGGATGCCAGATTGAGTCGTGTCTCGTAGACGTTGGTCGCCGGCACCAGCACGGCGCTGCCGCTTTCCGCCAGTTGGTAGTCGATACGCTGCTCCTTCAGTTTCGCAACCACGCCGGCCGCGTCCTCCGGCGACAGCCCGGAATAGAGCACACTGTACTGAGGCTTTGATCCCACGAAGACCAGGGAAAGCATCACCACCAGCACCGCGCCGACCACAAAACCGGCAATGATTTTCTGGGGCAGGGTCAAGCTCTTTATGACGGAAACCGCCTGACTGGTGATATCGCGTAAAGGTGCCATGGATAAATCTCACAATTCGCGTAGTGGATGGTAATCCGTTTTACTGGTGGAAAGTCGGCTTTCGGCCGGCGCCAATATCTGATCGTGACCTTCCTGACTCACCGGGACCTTCCCGCCCCCGGAACCATACTGGTCGGCAGCCCGTTGCCGAATGGGCTGCCTGCGGCGCAAAATAGCGCCGCAGAAGTCCGTAGACTTTCAGAAGGCAGGGCAATAAGTTACAGCTGAATGCGCATCATGTCCTGATATGCGGCAATCGCTTTCTGCTGGACGCGGGTCATCAGCCGGAAGGACACCCCCGACTTTTCCAAGGCGATCATCGTCTCATGGATGTTGCCGTGTTCACCGGCGGCCAGCCCCCGGCTCATGTCATCCGATTCCTGCATCATGGCGTTCACGCTGTCGATGGATTTTTGCAGCACCTCGCCGAAGCCGGTACCGCCTGCTGCGGATTTTTCCGTTTTACCGGAGCCAGCCGGCAGCAGCGACTCTCCATACCGAACCGGTTGCAAAGGCAATGTCTTCATCTGTTCTCCTTGGCCTTGAAAAGATTATTCAGCACCAATAACACATTAATGACTTCTTTAACGGCGGCTAATATCCAGGGCCTTGATGGCCATGCTCTTCACCGCCTCGATGGCGGTCACATTGGCCTCATAGCCCCGCCGGGCGCTGATCATGTCCACCATCTGCTCCGGCACGTCAACGTTGGGGAAAAGCACCACACCATTTTCATCGGCATCGGGATGGGACGGATCATAGACCGCTTTGAACTCCTTGTTGTCCTCCACCACCTCGGCCACCTCCACCGTCCGCAGCTTGTCCGAAGTCGCCCGCAGCGTATCGGCGAACGAATCAAGGGGCCGGGCCTGGAACACCACCGACTTGGCCCGATAGGGGCCGCCCTCGATGGTGCGGGTCGTATTGGCGTTGGCCAGATTCATTGCCGTCACATTGAGCCGGGCACGTTCCGCCTTCAGCCCGGAGCCGCTGATCTTGAATGCGGTCAGGATATCCATGATCATTTTCCTCCTTCATCAATAGCATACTTGAGTCCATCAAATTTCTTGCCGACCATCCGGGTGACGATTTCATACATCATCTGGTTTTCCGCCATTTTTACCATTTCCTCATCGAGATCCACCGGCCGCCGCTCCCGGGAAAATGCGAGACTGCGCTCGGCCTCTACCGGATCGAGATCAAGATGACCGGCATGGGTACGGGTCAGGGTGCCCTGGCTCTCCATCACCCGCTGCATTGTTTTTTCAAAGGAAAAGTCCTGCACCGCGTAGCCCGGTGTCTCCAGGTTGGCGACATTAGACAAGATGAGCCCCTGCCGTTCATAGCGGAGATTCAAGGCATGTTCCATCTGGGCAAGACCGCCGCTGAACAGTTTATCGATAGGCATAATTTTCTCCTCCGACAATAGTGACAAACCCGTAAACTGTCTTTTTTCACCACAGAGCGCACTGAGGACACAGAGAAAATATCTTTAATTACATTTAATTACCCTTGCATGCTCTGCGGTCTCTGTGGTTGATTTTCAGTTCGTACGGAACCATCACAGATGTGCACCCTGCCTAAAACAAAAGCAAAATGCGTGCCATCAAGAAAACCATTAGAATGAAGGCGGTGATCCGGCCATGGGCGGCCGGCAACGAGAAGAAGAAAGGATGGTCCGCCAATCAGGAGCGCAGGGCAGCCGCCCCTTGTGGGACGGGAGCTGCCGCGCCACAATCGCCGGCATCAGTCAATCAGCCCCTGAGAGCGGTATTCCTGCAATTTATTTCGGAGGGTCCGGACGCTGATCCCCAGCATCCTGGCGGCATGTGTCCGATTATTGTCGGTTTTCTGCAGAGCCTGCAGGATCATTTGACGTTCCACATCCCGGAGGCTGGTCACCCCCGCCTCATCGCCCGTCTCTGCCGCCAGAGACGGGGACACCTCCCTGTTGCCGGCCATGAAGAGCGGGGACTCCAGGGGTTCCTCTTCATCCCAGAAATCCCATGGTTCCAGCTGGTCACTCAGCGACAGCAGCACCGCCCGCTCCACCAGATTCTCCATTTCCCTGATATTGCCGGGCCAGTCATAGTCAAGAAAACGGCGACGAGCGGCCGGCGACATCTGCTTGACCACCTTGCCGTACTGTTCGGAAAAGCGGATGATGAAATAGCGGGCCAGCTCCTCGATATCCTCCTTGCGCTCCCGCAGGGGCGGCAGCGTCAAGGGGATGACATTGAGACGATAGTAGAGATCCTGGCGAAACAGGTTGTTCTTCACCGCCTCTTCCAGGTTGCGGTTGGTGGTGGCAACCACATGGACATCGACCTTGACCGGCGCCTTGCCGCCCAGCCGGTCAACCTCCTCCTCCTGGAGGACGCGCAGCAGTTTTGCCTGGAGATGAAGAGGAATCTCGCCGATCTCGTCGAGCAGCAGGGTGCCGCCGTCGGCCAGTTCGAATTTCCCTTTTTTGGCATAGACGGCGCCGGTAAAGGATCCCTTTTCGTGACCGAACAACTCGCTTTCCAGCAATCCCTCCGGCAGAGCCGCGCAGTTCAGGGCAACAAACGGCCCGTTGCGGCGATCACTTTCTTCGTGAATAAAGCGGGCGATCATCTCCTTGCCGGTGCCCGACTCGCCGAGGACCAGGACCGTCGCTTTACTCGACGCAACGCTTTTGGCCTTTTGCAAAACCCTGGCCAGTTTCGGATCAGCACCGATGATCATTTTTCTGCGGATTCCCTCCGCAGGGGGGAGCACCCCGGCGCCGCCAACCTCCCTGACCGGAGGAGCGATGGCGGCAACCCCCCTGGCAGCGGCATCGACAACACTCTCAGCCGGCAGTGGTTTGAGCAGATAATCAAAGGCGCCGAGCTTCATGGCGTTGACCGCGGTTTCCACGGTGGCATGGCCGGTAATGACGATCACCGGCAGTTCGTTATTACTGTCCCGCAGATGGCGTAGCAGTTCCAGGCCGTCCATTTCCGGCATGTTGATATCAGTGACAACCAGATCCGGCTGATTCTTCTCGCAGAGATCAAGGGCCATGACTCCATTCTCCGCCACGCTGACGGCATATCCCCGCCGCGTGAATGCCTCATAGAGCAGCATCCGCGACTCCCGATCGTCATCGACTACCAAAATTTTCCGCGTCTTTCCCGTCATACTATTTCTTCAGAACGGCTTCCGTTTCAGCCATGGATTTCATAATGCTTTCCTGACGCAACCTCTGCTGCGCCATTTTTTTAACAAGATCGTCCGGTCCTTCCGCCGCCTTTTGAAACTGCTCACCCGCCTCCGTTTTTTTCCCCTGCCGAAACAACATGTCACCAAGACGGAGCCGGAGCAGCTGCGCCCCCTCGCCATCGAGAGGCATGCCGTCGGCCAGGGCGGCACCATAGGCCTCGGCGGCCCGCACCGGGTCATCAGCCGCACGGTAGCGATCGCCCAGTCGGCCGTACCACTGCTGAAGTTCCGCCGGCGGCAGCCACTTGCCTGCGACAAAGGTCTTCAGCACCCCGGCCCGGTCGAGAATTGCGTCCTGGTCAAAGAGCAGCCTGAGATAATCAGCGGCATACACAGCTTTTTTCCCGGCATAGGTGGGGCTTTCGACTGCGATTTTATAAAACTCCAACGCATCGGCCGGCCGTTGCTGCCGCTCCCGCAACTGACCACTCAGCCAGCAGATCTCGCCCAGGGCCGGACTGGAGGCGTAGACCTTGCGCAGGTACTTGAGCAGGCGCTGGGCCGATTTCAGATCATTGCCCGCCAGATAGGTCAAGGCGCGGTGGACATAGAGCTCAAGTAACTCCTCATCACTTGCCGCAAGGGCCATCGCCCGGTAGTAAAGAACGCTCGCCTGCCGGTAGACCGCCATTTCCTCCAGGGCACGCCCGACCAGATAAAGAAGTCTGGCCTTGCGATAGCTCGCAACAAGGTCTTGTTCGTCCTGGTAAAGCTGATAGATGGCGGCATATTGACTTTTCTCCAGCAGTCCTTCCATCCGGCGGACGAGAATATCCCCCATAAGCTGTTCGACCTCGGTCAGATTCGGTTTGGCGGCCTGATGGCGCAGGTAGGCCTTGCCCATGGCAAACGCCTGCTCCAGTTCACCCCGCTGCCAGTGCCGCCTGAGCATCTCAAGCCGCGCCTCCTGACTGAGCGGATCGGCGTACTGGGTGTCAAGCACCGCCTGTACCGGCTGATCATCGGCAGGCGATCCGACGGCATCCTTTCCCTTGGTGTCGGCGGATTCCTCTGCCGGTTTTTTGCTGCCGGCCAGCCGAAACCGGCTCAAGACCACCTCGCGGTCCTCAGACTGACCTTCCGCTACGATCTGGCGGTAAAAAGTCGCGGCGGCATGGGCCTTGCCCTCGGCCAGATAACTTTCCGCCAGCTCAAAGAGCACCTCGGGCCGACTCGGACCAAAGCCGGCAATGTTAAGATAGTGCAAGAGATCCCGCCGTCCACCCTGATGATCATCGACCCGCAGGGAGGCAATCCCTTTGTTACGCAGCAGATCGGGGTCATGAACATAAAAAGTGGGGTCCTTTTTGAGGATTTTCAGATAAGCCGCCAAGGCGTCATGATATTGTCCCCGGGCAAAGGCGATATGCGCCATGCCGGCCTCGGCCCGCAGCTGGGAAAGCGGTTTCATGCTCAGGCCGAGTTCCTCATAGACCGCCGCCGCCTCGTCAAGACGACCAAGGCGGAGAAGAATGCGGGCCCGCATGAAGCGCGCCTCGTCAACCAGAGGATCGGCGGGAAATTTCTTGACAAACAGTCCGTAGTAAGTCAAGGCCTCACGCTGATACCCCATATTGACACAGGCGCCGGCGACATAAAAATAGGCTTCAGCCTGACGGGGAGAATCAGGGAACTCAAGGGTGTAGGAGCGATACAGATCCATCACCGTCTGCCAGTCGGGGTCAACGGCACCCAGGGCCAACTCTCGATGGAGCTGGGCCGTCTGCCACAGAGCATCCTCGGCCAACGGCGAAGGGGAATAGTTCTGATAATAACGCAGAAAAAACTGTGCCGCCTCCTCATCTTTGCCCAAACGGAGTGCATCATTGGCATCCTGCCAGAGTTTTTCCTGACGCTGCCGCAGGACCTCCCGCAATTCATCCTCACTCGGCCCGGCGGCTCCGGCGGGCGACGGAGCCGCAGCAAAACCGAGAAGGCAAAGAAGCAAAACAACTCCAAAGAGAAGGCCGCGACCGCGGCGATCACGGGAGAGGTTATCCGTCAGGGCAGCACAACTCATCGGAAATCCGGGCCGCCCGCTACGGCGGTTGGCTGAGAACAAACAATCATTCTCCCCTGCCTATCCCGTAACGCTTCATCTTTTCCAGCAGGGTGGTACGGTTGACATGCAGCAGCTTCGCCGCCCGGTTCTTGACCCAGTTCGACTTCTCCAGGGCCTGCAGGATCAAACGTTTTTCGAATGCAGCCACCTCCTCGTTGAGATTAAGCCCCTGGGCGGGAATGTCATCACCCGGTTCCTCTTTCGGTTCAGCGGCGCGGATCCTCTCCGGCAAATCATCGCGGGTGATGGTGTCACCCTGGCAGAGAATAACCATTCTTTCAACGACATTCTCAAGCTCGCGGACATTGCCGGGCCAGGGATAGCGCAACAGAAAGGCCATAACCTCGTCGCTGACCCGGGCGATCGTCCGCTTTTTTGCCCGGTTGAACCGTTCGACAAAGTACTCGACCAGCAACGGAATGTCGGAAGCTCGACTGCGTAGGGACGGAGCCCTGATGGGGATAACGGTGAGTCGGTAATAGAGATCCTCGCGGAAACGGCCCTCAGCCACCTCCTGCTCCAGATCGCGGTTGGTGGCGGCAATCACCCGGAAATCGGAGACGATCGTCTTGGTACCGCCAATACGCTCGAACTGTTTTTCCTGGAGGACGCGGAGCAGTTTCACCTGCAGCATCGGACTCATCTCCCCCACCTCGTCGAGGAAAACCGTGCCGCCGTCCGCCAGTTCAAAACGGCCGATTCGGGTGCGGATGGCATGGGTGAACGCCCCCTTTTCATGACCGAAGAGCTCGCTTTCCAGCAGTTCAGTCGGGATGGCCCCACAATTAACCGGGACAAAGGGACTATGACGCCGCTCACTGCCGTAGTGCAGGGCCTGGGCAATCAGTTCCTTGCCGGTGCCGGACTCCCCCTGAATGAGCACCGTGGCGTTGGTGTCGCACACCTTCTCGATAATATCGAAGAGCTCCAGCAACGGCTTGCTCTGTCCAACGATATGGGGATAAGGGCTGACCAGCGATGTTTGCGTGGAATCACTTTCTGCGGGAAGCAAAGCTGCCAATGGGGGGCCACCTGGTGCGGTTGAGTTATTTATGAAATAAATTTCAATTATTCCATAGTTTTGGTATACAATTGGTATACAATATACCGGAAAAAAGTGTCAATTTTTTTTAAAAACAGTTTAAAGTTATCCGGACATTGCCCCTCTTGCATCAGATTTGCGTCCCTTCAACCCGGCTGGATGAACACCACACGAAACATGGATACACAAACTTCTGCTCCCGGCGTCCTGGTGGAAATTGTCAAGGTGACAAAGATCTACCCCCCGGATGTGGTTGCTCTGCGCAATGTTTCCCTTTCCGCGCATCGGGGGGAACTGCTTTTTCTCACCGGCCCGAGCGGCTCCGGCAAAACGACGCTGCTGAAGCTGCTGTGCCGCATCGAAATCCCCACCCGCGGACTGATTGATATCGGCGGCAATGACCTGAGCAAATTAAAACATACCGACATCCAGCTGTTGCGACAACGTATCGGTGTCGCCTATCAGGATTTTCGCCTCCTGCCGCGACTCTCCGTTTTCGACAACATCGCCATGCCCATGGAAGTGTCCGGCAAATCACCGAAGGAAATCAGGGAGCGGGTGCTGGACCTGCTTGACAAACTGGCGCTCACCGAAAAACGCACCAAGCCCGCCGGCAAACTCTCCAGGGGAGAACAGCAGCGGGTGGCCATTGCCCGTGCCGCCGCCAACGCGCCTCCCCTCATTCTGGCGGACGAACCGACCGGCAATCTCGACGCCGCCACCACCGCGCTGGTCATGAATCTTTTTTATGAACTCAACCGTTCCGGCTCTACGATCATCATCGCCACCCACGACCAATCCATTTACCAGGGAACGGGCCACCGGATTTTCGAACTGCGGCAGGGCGAACTACAGGTATTACCAGCGGCAGAGCCGGGCGGCCACGGTTCGGCCCCCCCCGCCACGGCCAATGAACCGATCGCCCCGCTGTTGACGGGAGACATTGCATGAAATATCCGGCATTCATCCTCACCCAGGCGAAACGAAACTTCGGCCAGTCATGGGGAATTCAATCCATGACCCTGCTCACCGTCACCCTGTCCGTGCTGATTTTTTCCTTCTTTTACCTTGTCTACGCCAACATGCTTCAGGCCGGGGCCCGACTCGGCGGTGAACTGCGCCTCATTGTCTATCTGGATGAGGAACTCAACTCGGAGCAGCAGGAGCTTTTTCGCCAAAAGGTCACCGCCTTCGCCGGCGCGGAAAAGATCGACTTTATCGCTCCGGCCCGGGCTTTCGAGCGCCTCACCAGGCAACTGGGTGAGGATCGTGACATTCTGACCGATCTCACCCCGGCTTTCCTGCCCTTTTCCGTGGAAATCCATCCCGACAAAAAGCTGAAAACATTAGCGGAAATCAAGCAGCTCGCCGACTATCTGAAGAATCTGCCCGGTGTCACCAAGGTCCAATACGGACACGGCTGGGTGGAACGGTTCGGCTACTTTGTCACCCTCCTGCGTTTTGTCGTCATCAGCAGCGGCACCCTGCTCATTCTCACCACCGTTTTTATGGTTTCCTACACCCTGCGCCTTACCCTGCACGCCCGGCAGCAGGAACTGAAGGTACTGCGCTATCTGGGGGCAACCAACTGGTACATCCAGGGGCCCGTTATGCTGGAAGGTTTTCTTCTCGGCATCCTCGGCGCCGGACTCGGTCTCGGCGCCCTGCATCTGCTTTTCCAGTGGTTTAAAAATCATTTCAGTGGACCGGGCTTCATAAACGTCTTTCAGTTCACCTTTTTCTCAGCCGGCCAGACCGCCGCGATTTTTCTGGTCAGCATCCTGCTTTGCACGCTGGGCAGCATCATGTCCATTCGGAAACTGCTCAAAATATGATGGTCTCGCAGAAAACCGCACACCATGGCAGGCGGGAAAGTGAAAACAACGGGCTCCAAAACATGAAACCCGGCTGCCGCCAGAGATACCCCGACATGGATTCCGGCAATAACAGCTGCCGGCATGCGGGCGAACCCATTTCTCGACGTGCTGTCATCAACCGGGGTCGCGCCTTTGCTGGCATCATGTTTCTCGCTGTCCTGTTCGCAGCTCTGCCGGCCGGCCGTGCCACGGATCTTGAAGAGATCAAACGCCTGGATGAACAGGTAGCCCGCCAGCAAAAACATATTGAAACCGTCCAATCCGGCATTGCCGCCCAACAGAGCAGAGTGGAGGATTCCCGCCAAAGAGAGATGGCTCTGCTGGCGGAACTTGCCCGCATCGATGCCGAGCTCACCGCTGAACAGGAAAAACTGCAGCAACTCGAAGCGGACATGGCCAGGCAGGATGAACTGACCCGCGACAAAAAACGCCAAACGGAAACGCTGTTGCGCGAGAAAGAGATCCTGCGCCGGCATATGGAAAAACGACTGGCTGCCTATTATCGGACAGGAGAGATTGGTCTGATGAACGCCGTCTTCGCCGCCGAGGGACTCTCCGATCTGCTGCTTATTGAGGACGGCTTCCGCTTCATGCTGCACCATGACCGTAAGGTCGTAAACGATTACCAGCTAGCCCTGACCGCCCTGGAAGAGGCCCGTGAGAGCCATGAGGCGGAAAAAAAACGGCTCGGCGCCCTGGCGGAGCAGGTCCGCCTCCAGCAGCAGAAACTAACGGGAAAACAGCAGGAACGCCAGCAGATACTGGTCCGGGTTCAGACGGAAAAGGCGCTCTACCAACAGGCAATCACCGAACTGGAACAGGCGGAGCAGGAACTGACCGGCACTTTGACGGCATTGCAAACCCAGTCACAAAAGGCCAGATCGGAGCATGAGCTGCAGCTTCTCCGCGATTATCCGCTCAAGGCCTTCAAGAAACGCAAACCCGCAGCAGCCCAAGGGTTTGCCGCGGAAAAAGGCAAGCTTCCTCCACCGGTACAGGGGACGGTTGTCCGTCTGTTCGCCCAGGCGACCGATGCACCCCGCCAACCAGCGACCGACAGCAACGGCATCGACATCGACTGCCCACCCGGTACGGACATCCATGCCATCTATCATGGAAAAATCGTTTATGCCGGCGCCATGCGCGGCTATGGCAACCTGATCATCATCGACCACGGCAACAGATACTATTCACTGGTCAGCGGCATCGGCGACATCCTGGTCAGAGTCAACGATACCGTTGAGCAGCGGGACACGATAGGGAAAAGCAGTCTGCACACCGGCGAGCTGCGGGAAAGTCTGCATCTCGAAATTCGCCATAACGCCCGGCCTGAGGATCCGCTCTCCTGGCTCGACCCGGCAGGCGTGATCATCAGTGACGCCTTAGTTCCTGACAGCGAAAGCCGTCTTCGCGTCCCATTGTCCGGAACCGCTCACCCTATTGCCACTGCACCGCCTGTCGCAAAATAAAGAAAAATTTGCTATCCGGTTGAAAAAAATAAAATTATTGTTACAGTAAAATTCTATCCTGCGATGGAGCAGGCCTTCGGCGCACGACACGCCCTGAAGACTGGTAAAAGTGCCGATCAGCACCGTTGCCACCACGTTATTGTCGTTCACCCATGTCACCAATGGTATTTTTTATGAGAACACAGACCTCATTGTCCCGGAAAATTCTTTTTGTCGCCCTTGTTGCCCTGCCCTGCCTCGGCATCATCTTCTGGGAATACGACACCAAGGTGCAGGCCAAAACCCAGGACGTTTACAAAAATCTGGAAATCTTTTCCAATGTCCTCAATCTGCTCGATAAAAATTACGTCGAGGAGATCAACACCGAACAGGTCATCGAGGGGGCGATCAAGGGCATGCTGGCAACCCTGGACCCGCACTCATCCTACATGAAGCCCGATGATTTCCAGGAACTGAAAATCGAAACCAAAGGCAGCTTTTCCGGCATTGGCATCGAAATTTCAATGAAAGACGGCATCCTCACCGTGGTCTCGCCGATCGAGGGGACACCAGCATATGAAAAGGGACTGAAATCAGGCGATAAAATCCTCAAGATCAACGGTGAATCCACCAAGGACCTGACTCTGATGGAGGCGGTGAAAAAACTGCGCGGCCCGCAGGGCACCGAGGTCACCGTTTCCATTCACCGGGAAGGCATGACCGAGCTTAAAGACATTACCATTGTCCGCGACGTCATTCCGCTGATCAGCGTCACTGCCAAAATGCTCGAACCGGGCTACGGCTATATCCGGATTCGCAACTTCCAGTCAAAAACAACCAAGGAGTTCAAGGAACATCTTGACAAGCTCGGCAAGGAGGCCACCCTGCACGGTCTGATCATTGACCTGCGCAATAATCCGGGCGGACTGCTCGATCAGGCGGTGAAAATATCCGACATCTTTCTCGACGAGGGGATGATTGTCTACACCAAAGGCCGGATCAAGGATCAGAACATGGAGTTCAAGGCCCACGCCGACGGGGAGAAGTATACCTTTCCCATCATTGTTCTGGTCAACGAAGGCAGCGCCAGCGCCTCGGAAATCGTTGCCGGTGCCCTGCAGGATCACAAGCGGGCGCTCATTCTCGGCGCCCAGACATTCGGGAAGGGATCGGTGCAGACCATCATCCCCATGGATGACGGCGCCGGCTTGCGGCTGACCACGGCCCGTTATTACACCCCCAACGACCGATCGATCCAGGCCACCGGCATCACGCCGGATATCATCGTGCCCACCGAAATAACGGAGCCCGGCCAGCCGGAGCAGACAGACAAAAAACCGATCCAGTTCCTGCGGGAAAAGGATCTCAAACACCACATCCGGAACGGGACGATCGAGGAAAAAGAAGAAAAGCAGGAAAAAAATGACGAGCAGCCGACGGACGAGCCTGCCGACCAGTCTTCTGACACTGAACCGGCCGTTCAGGATAATACCAGCCGAGACAACCAGCTCAATCAGGCCTTGATGCTGCTGAAAGGGCTGACGGTGTTCAGCAGGATGGCAACCACCACGGCCCCGTGACGGGTTAAGCGGTCGTTTTTACCCGACCATCATTTTCAACAAACTCGTAAAAAATCTTTTTCCACCACAGAGCGCACTGAGGACGCAGAGAAAAAATCTTTAATTACAATTAGTTGCCTCTGTGCGCTCTGCGGTCTCTGTGGTTAATTTTCAGTTTTACGAAACCATCATTTTTTGACCATCGCATAAAAATCCCGGCCAAGAAGGTCATTTATCACCACGGCCGGGAAATCCCGCACCGTCAATCGATAAAGGGCCTCCGGACCAGCATCGGCAAAGGCGACCACCTCCGCCGCTGTAATACATTTCGACAGATAGGCGCCGGCGCCGCCAAAGGCGGCCAGGTAGATTGCGCCGGCGGCCACCATCGCCTCACGCACCGCTGGGGAACGACCTCCCTTGCCCATGGTGGCCTTCAGCCCCAGGGCGAGCAGTCGTGGAGTATAGCTGTCCATCCGGTAACTGGTGGTCGGGCCGGCGGCGCCGATAATCTGACCGGGCCGGGCCGGGCTTGGTCCGACATAATAGAGAAGCTGACCGGTCAGATCGACCGGCAGCGATTCGTTCCGGTCAAGCAGCTCGATCATCCGCTTATGGGTCTGATCGCGCCCGGTGAACAGCGTGCCGGAAAGCGAAACGAGGTCACCGGCCTGGAGGCCGGCAAGGGCATCGGCACCAAAGGGAATTTCCACCTCGATCAGCTCGTCGAGGAAATCCGGTCTACTACGCAGAAGAGACATCAGAGGACAATCTCCTTGTAACGGTGGGCATGGCACTGAATATTGACCGCCACCGGCAGACTGGCGATGTGGGCCGGAAAGGCCTCGATATGCACAGCCAGGGCGGTGTTGTTCCCCCCCAGTCCCTGCACCCCAGCCCCCTCGGCATTGATGCGGTGCAGAATTTTTTCCTCCAGAGCGGCGATATCCTGGCGAGAATTTGCCTCACCAAGGGGGCGCAGAAGAGACTTTTTCGCCAGCAGGGCCGCCTTTTCAAAGGTACCGCCCATGCCCACCCCGACCAGCACCGGCGGACAGGGGTTGGATCCGGCCCGGACGACCTGCTCCACCACAAAATCAACCATACCGGCAATGCCGGCAGAGGGTGGCAGCATGACCAGACCGCTCATGTTTTCACTGCCGCACCCTTTGGGCAGCACCGTGATCTTTATTTCCTCACCTGCCACCATCTCGATGTGAATAACGGCCGGGGTGTTCGTGCCGGTGTTGATCCGGGTCAGCGGATCGCAAACCGACTTGCGCAGATAGCCTTCTTCGTAGCCAACGCGGATCCCCTCCTGCACCGCCGCCATGAGATCCCCCCGGATATGGACATCCTGGCCCAGTTCAATGAACACCACCGCCACCCCGGTATCCTGACAGACCGGGATCTTTTCGCGGCTGGCGATATCGGCATTGATAAGCAGCAGCTCCAGCACGCTTTTGGCAAGACGCGAGGCTTCGGTATCCCGAGCCTTCAGCAGGCCCTCCAGGATATCAGGTTCGAGATCACAGCCCGCCGCCATGGTGATCTCCCGGACCGCCTCCCTGATCTGTTCCGCGGCTATCTCCCGCATGGCATTCCTCACTCCTTGTTGAGTCTACGGTTACGCAGGGCCAGACTCTGCTGCTTGAAATTGTGCTGAATGAGCTTTTCCTGATCCTCCTGCATGATCAGAACAAATTCCGCCGCCACCCTGTAGAGTTCTTTGCCATCCCGTTCCGGCAAGGGTGCGCAGGAGACCACCTTGCCGAAACAGTAGACATAAACATAGGTCGGCAACAGAGCGATATGCAACTCAAGTATCGTTTCAACCTCAAGTCGCCGCGGCGCCACAAAGGCGACACCTCTGCCGCTCAGATTGAGGTCCTGGAGAACCAGCTTATCAAACACCGTCTTCGTGGCGCTGGTTTTCTTCAGGACGAGATTAATTTTGGTATCAAGATGAGCAAGAAAGTCGCCGAGGTCGGCATCCTTTTCCCGGATTCTCGCCAGCGCACTTTGCGCACCGATGAACATCTGGATATCAGAAAGCCCCTCCTGATTATACGGTGGGATGCCGGCGGCAAAATCCTCTGCCACGACATCGAACTTTTCCCTGGATACCGGTTGATAGTAAAAGAGATTGCGGCACGTGACGCGCACGGATTCACGGCGATCCGTCTTCATGGTTTTTTTCTGCATGACGGGTTATCGCTCCTGCTGTTGCGGCTTTTTTTCCGGTATAGGTTTTTCAAGCTCGATGCCCGTAACAATGACCTGGGGATTGGCGGGTCTGATCTTGAATTCGACCCGACGGTTAGCGGCACGGCCCTGTTCGCTGTCATTGGCCGCCACCGGTCTACCCTCGGCAAAACCGGCGGTGGCAAGTTTCTCCGGGGCAATCCGCATTTTTTCCGTCCAGTATTCCACCACCGCCACCGCCCTGGCCGCCGACAGTCCCCAGTTACTCTTGTAGGCACTGGCCCCCGGCTTCAACGGTACGTTGTCGGTATGGCCACTCACCTCGATCGCCAGGTCCATCTCCTGGGCCAGCTTTCCCATCTTATCAAGGAAAGGGAGAAAATCCTCTTTTATGGCGGCACGACCCGAATCAAAGGCGACATTGCCCTTTACCCGAAGAACAAGGCCCTCCTCGGTATACTCGGACTCCACCATCCCTCCTTCAAGTTCTTCGGTAAAGGCCTTGGCGACCTTGATCTGGACATGCAAGGGCACCGTATCAAAGGTGGTGGAAATCATCTTCTCTCCCTGGATGGAAAAAACATCCACCTTTGTTTTCTGGGAGCCGAAGGCGTCTTTCATGGAACCGGCCACCTCCTGATATTTTTTGACGTCCATCACCGAAAAGGAAAGGATGAGGATAAAAAAGCAGAGCAGCAACGACATCATGTCGGAGAATGTACACATCCAGAGAGGCGCACCAGGCGGACATTCCACCTTTTTCGGTTCTTCCTTGGCCATAGCTCATCCTCCAAGCCGTGCCGGCATCATGCTTTATCCCTTCTTCTGCTCCGCCGAGGTCCGTTCCTTCGGCGGCAGAAAGGTCTCCAGAAATTCCTCCATGACCCGGGGGTTCAAACCTTTCAGGATACCGAGAACCCCTTCGATGATCAGCTTCCTGTTTCTTTCCTCCTCGCGGCTGCGCAAGGCCAGTTTTTCCGCAATGGGAATAAAGAAGACATTGGCAAAGAGGGCACCGTAGAGGGTGGTCAACAGGGCAACCGCCATGGCCGGACCGATGGAGCTTGGATCACCCATGTTGGACAGCATCTGCACCAGGCCGACCAGGGTGCCGATCATACCGAAGGCAGGGGACGAATCTCCCATTCCGGAAAAGACCTTGCGACCCAGCTCATGCCGATCCACCGTCAGGCTCACCTCTTTATTGAGGACCTCTTCGATGAACTCCGCCTCGTGGCCATCGACGCAGTACATGATCGCCTTTTTCAGAAAAGGATCATCAATGGGCTGCTGCTCAAGGACGATCAAGCCGTTTTTCCGGGCAATATTGGCAAGATTGACAATCTCCTTAATCACCTTATCCGGCATGCTTATCTTGGTGGCAAAGGCATTATTGGCGACCTTGAAGGAGTTCATGACATCACCGGCGCCAAAGCGGATAAAGGCGGTGGCGATTGTTCCACCGCCAACGATGAGAACGGACGGAATATCGAAGAACAGCATGAGGGACCCGCCAAAGAGAATTGCCATAAGGACAATTCCGAACCCACCCACCAGACCAATAATTGTGGCTAAATCCATACCCTCTCGCTTCCTTTACGACTTCCCGCCGGCGATGATCTGCTCCACATCGACCTGCATGGTGAAGCTGTGGGCCGCATCGGGAAATCGACCGGCCCGGACGTCCTCACGGAATAGAGCGACCGCCTCCTTGATTTGCGGGGCAAGGCCGGCGTAGTTTTTGACAAAACTCGGTATAAACTTTTCAAACATTCCCAGCAGATCGTGGGTGACCAGCACCTGCCCGTCGCAGGCGGCGCCGGCGCCGATGCCGATGGTCGGCACAGCGACCCGCTCGGTTATCAAACCGGCCAGCCGGTCCGGAATACACTCCATGACAATGGCGAACACCCCGGCCTCTTCCAGGACCAGGGCGTCATGCAGCACCTTGCGGGCCGAGACGGCGTCCTTGCCCTGGACTTTGAAACCGCCGAGATTGCCGGCGGTCTGTGGCGTCAGGCCGATATGTCCCATGACAGCCATGCCGGCCCTGACAATACCCCGCACCGCATCAGCCACCTCCGGACCCCCTTCCAGTTTCACCGCATCACAGCTGGTTTCCTTGAACAGACGACCGGCATTTCTAATCGCCTCTTTCACTCCCACCTGATAGGAGAGAAAGGGCATGTCAACCACGAGAAAAGAAGAGGTGCCACGTCGAACCGCCTTGCCATGGTGAATCATTTCCTCCATGGTGACCGGCACGGTGGAGTCGTAGCCGAGCAGCACCATTCCCAGCGAATCGCCAACCAGTACCATATCAATGTCTACCGCGTCGAGCAAGCGGGCAAAAGCCGCATCATAGGCGGTCAGCATGGTTAGCTTTTCGCCTTTTTTGCGGGCGATAATTTCCGGAATAGTCAATTTTTTCATGGAAATGCCCCGGCAGAAAAAGAAAAGAGTGGATACCGGTTTCTATTGTAGCGCAACAGGGTGACGTGACAAAGAAAAATTGTCGAAATCGTAAAAAGCAACAATTCCGACTGGCCGTGTTGTCTAACTCATTGTTTTCACTTTCCAGCCTGCCATGGTCTGCGGGTTATTTCGAGAACATCAAAAATTGACAAACCCGTAAAAAGTCTTTTTTTACCACAGAGCGCACAGAGGATGCAGAGAAAACATCTTTTATTACAATCATTTACCTCTGGTCGCTCTGCGGTCTCTGTGGTTAATTTCACTTTTTACGAGACCATCAAAATTGACACGGACCGCGAAAGTTGTGAATCTGTGAGCCGAGGGGAGCCATGACCGGCGGCCCAGAAGATGCGCATCGTTACGAATCGGTTGCGTCGATATCCTTTATCAGACGGACATACTCCCTGGTCCGGCCGAAATGTTCATAGGCAGCAAGGGTCGCCATTCTGCCCCGCGGCGTCCGGATCAGCAACCCGGACTGGATCAGATAGGGCTCATAGACATCCTCCAGGGTGTTTTTTTCCTCGCAGACCGTCATCGCCATGGTTTCAAGCCCGACAGGACCGCCCTGAAACTTATCGATCATGGCCAGCAGGATGCGGCGATCCATCTCGTCCAGCCCTTCCCGGTCAACGGCAAGCATGGTCAACGCCTTGTCAGCCACCTCCCTGGTGATCCGGCCCGCGGCCCGCACCTCGGCAAAATCGCGGACCCGTTTGAGCAGACGATTGGCGATACGCGGGGTGCCGCGGGAACGACGGCCCAGTTCGAGGGCGCCGTCATCATCAATGGGGATGTTAAGCAGGGCGGCGGAACGCTTGATAATGGCGACCAACTCGTCCGGGGAATAGAAGTCAAGCCGAAGGATAACGCCAAAGCGATCCCGCAGAGGCGGGGTCAGCAGGCCGGTGCGGGTGGTGGCGCCCACCAGGGTGAAACGGGGCAGGTCCATCTTGACCGTCTTGGCCCCTGGGCCCTGGCCGATCACCAGGTCGAGCTGAAAATCCTCCATGGCCGGGTAGAGTATCTCCTCAACCACATTATTGAGGCGATGAATCTCGTCGATAAAGAGGACATCGCCGTGCTGGAGGCCGGTCAGAATCGCGGCAAGGTCGCCGGGCCGCTCGATGACCGGTCCGGAAGTCACTTTGATACTGGCCTGCATCTCGTTGGCAATGATATAGGCAAGGGTGGTCTTGCCGAGTCCGGGGAAACCATGGAGGAGGACATGATCCACCGGCTCGCCGCGGGCAAGGGCCGCCTTGAGAAAGATATCGAGGTTGTCCTTGAGCTGCTGCTGGCCGATATAGTGGGCCAGCTTTTTCGGGCGAAGATTTTTTTCGTCACCCTCTTCCCGGGTCGAAACCGAACGACTGGCGACAATACGTTCCTCATATTTCATGCCAGTGCCCTCAATGCCAGCTTAATCAGGTATTCGAGGCTCAGTTTGTCGGTGGCGGCCTCTGCAACCGCCCTGCGCACCGCATCCTCGGCGCGGGCCACCGGATAGCCGAGATTGACAAGGGCCGAGATCGCATCACGCCGCAGCGCTTCCTCTTCCGAGATCGTGACAACAGGACCGACGTGCTCCACCACCGCCCACAGCTGCATCTTGTCCTTCAATTCCAGGCAGAGTCGTTCCGCTGTCTTTTTGCCGACGCCGGGCAGCCTGGTAAGGCGGGCCACTGCTTCACTGCGAATGGCCTGGGCCAGTTCCGCCGATGAAATGGCGGAGAGGATGGTCAGCGCCAGGCGCGGACCTACCCCGCTGACGCTGATCAGGTGGAGAAAAATCTGTTTTTCGTCTTCATCGGCAAAGGCATAGAGAAGCAGGGCGTCCTCCCGGACATGGGTATAGACAGGGACCAGCACCTGCTGGCCAAGCGGAGGCAAGGCAAGCAGACACGAGGCAGTGGCAAAGAGTTCATAGCCGACCCCGCCGGCCATGACGATCATTTTTTCTTCGGAACGGAAAAAAAGTTCTCCGCGCAGACAGGCGATCACGGTTGCTCCTTCGGCAAGGCCCCCTGCAGGGCAAGATGGTTGGCGCAACACATGGCGACCGCGAGGGCATCGGCGGCATCGGCGCTCGGGGAGGAGGAAAGGCGCAACAAGGCCCGGACCGCCTGCTGCATCTGCTCCTTGCCGGCCTGCCCATAACCGACCACCGCCTGTTTCACCGCCTTGGCGGAAAACTCCTGGAGAGGAAGGCGATGCTGACTGGCGGCCAGCAACAGCACCCCGCGCGCCTGCCCGAGCTTGAGAGCCGAGCTGGGATTTTTTGCGACAAAAACGTTTTCAATGGCAGCATGATCAGGTTTATGCTCTGCAATGACGGCGCAGATTCCGTCATAAATTGCCTCAAGTCGCTTGGCCATGGGTTGATCGGTCTCCGAGCGGATGACGCCGCAGCTGACAAAATGAAGGTCAAAACCATGCTGTTCGATCACCCCGAAACCGGTGGTCCGGGAACCGGGATCAATGCCGAGGATGCGCAGACCGCTCATCGCTCGGCAGCCCCCTCCAAAAATGGAGGGGAAACAAGGCCTGGATGTACCAACAACGATTGCCCGGGCCCGACAGGAAACAGGCATTTCACGGAGCTGGCCGCCACCTCCCGTGACGCATCGACCACTGAAAAGGCCGAAATAGGCCTTTTCACCCGCCGGTCAGGATAGTTTCTCCATGATTTCATCGGGGATATCGAAGTTGGCATGAACGTTCTGGACATCATCGTTATCCTCAAGGGTCTCCATAAGCCGCATCAGTCGTTTGGCAACGTTCTCATCCGTCACCTCGACGACATTCTGCGGCACCATGGTGATGGCGGCCTCAAGAAAGGTCACGCCCTGGCCGGCCAGGGTTTCCCGCACCGTTTCAAAATTCTCCGGGGCCGTGAGCACCTGAAATTCGGCCTCCTCATCGACCACATCATCGGCCCCGGCCTCCAGGGCCATTTCCATCAGCTTTTCCTCGTCAATGGTCGTTTTGTCAACTGACATTACCCCTTTTTTGTCAAACATATAGGAAACGCAGCCCGACTCACCGAGGTTACCGCCGCTCTTGCTAAAGGCGAACCGGACTTCGCCGACGGTGCGGTTCTTATTGTCGGTCAAGCTGTCAACCAGGATAGCAACCCCACCGGGACCATAGCCCTCATAGGTGATTTCCTCATACATCGCCCCTTCCAGCTCACCTGTTCCCTTCTTAATACCGCGATCAATATTGTCCTTGGGCATATTAACGGCCTTGGCCGCGGCAATGGCACTGCGCAGACGGGGATTGCCCAGCGGATCACCACCACCGAGACGGGCCGCCACGGTGATCTCCTTGATCAGCCTGGTAAAAATTTTCCCCCGCTTGGCATCAACCGCCCCTTTTCGCCTTTTAATGTTCGCCCACTTTGAATGTCCGGCCATTCTCTCACATCCTCCTCATACAAGAACAACATGCCACGGCAGCACGCCGGGTCATGGAGCATCCACTGCTCGTTGGAAACCTCGCCCCAGCACGAAAACCTCCCGGCTTTCCACACGCGAGCTTTTCGGCTTGATAATTTTCACCTGGGCAAAAAATTCACGAACCTCATCGACAAACCCGGGGAAATCCTCCCCCTGAAATATCTTACAATAGAGTGTGCCGCCGGGTCGCAAGACTCTGGCGGCAATATACAGCGCCCGCCGTGACAGCTCAACGGACTTCAGATGATCGGAAAATTTATGACCTGTCGTCCGTGGCGCAAGATCGCTCAGAACCACATGAAAGGGAACATGGGGCGCCAGCGCGGACAGAAACTGCTCATCACAGATGTCCGCGCACACCACCTCGATCCGGGCGCCGCCTGGCACGGCCAGCGTTCCACCTTTCTGCAGATCGGCGCCATACACCAGACCCTGGGGACCAATGACCCGTGCGGCGTACAGCGACCAGCTGCCGGGATGGCAGCCAAGATCAAGGACCTTATCGCCTCTCTTCAGGATTGCATATTTCTGCTGTGTTTCCTCGAGTTTGTAAACGGATCGGGCAGGATAGTTTTCCTGTTTCGCCTTTTTGAAATAATAATCCTGGACTTTTTTCACATCGGTTCCACAGGAGCTTTTTCCCGGCGCAAGAAGCAGGCCGGTCTGCTGCTGACCTTGATGCCCCGCGCCAGCTGAAAATCAGCAGGTGAGCAAGGGGGAAAAGTAGCTCATTTGACATGGAAAAACAAGGAATTTACATGGTCCGCCGCTGTTGACGCGCCCACAAAGAAATCACAGACGCCAGAGGGCCAGCGCCTCCCGGTAAACCAGCGAACGGGAAAGATTGAGATCAGAAGCGACTTTTTTGACAGCATCTTTCATACTGAGCTCGGAGTTATCCCGGTACCAGCACAACAGTTCCGCCAAGTCGTCCGGCAACGTCGCTGCCGGTGCATTTGCCGGAGAAATGACAATGACACATTCCCCTTTTACCGTGTCCCGCATGGCCAGGGAACGGATTACCTCGGAAAGGAGCCCGGAGAGCGCCTCCTCATGAAGCTTCGTGACTTCCCGGGCAACAAAGATGCTCCGATCGCCAAGGATATCATAACAATCAGACAAGGACTGGATGAGGCGGCGGGGTGCCTCATAAAAAACGAGAAGATGTTCGAGCTGGGCAACAGAGGCGAGAAACTTTCGGCGCTGGCCCTGCCGGCTCGGCAAAAAGGCAAAAAAGGAGACAGCGCTGGCAGAGAGACCGGAGATGCTGAGTGCCGCGGTGAGGGCGGAAGGCCCGGGTACCGGGTGGACCGCTATGCCATGTTCACGGCATTTGGCGACCAGGAATGTTCCGGGGTCGGAAATCGCGGGGGTACCGGCGTCGGAGACCAGAGCCGCACACCGACCGGCCAGAAGGTCGAGGATTATCCGTTCCGAGCTGACCGCCTCATTGTCCTTGTAACAGGAAACAAGCGGTTTTCTGATGTTGAAATGGCTTAAGAGCTTGCGGGTATGGCGGGTATCCTCGGCGACAATGAAATCAACCTCCCCCAGGATGCGGACGGCCCGGATGGTGATATCCTCGAGATTGCCGATCGGGGTGGCAACGACATAGAGTATCCCTTTTCTTTCCGAATCCACCATATGTCCTCGTCTGTGAACCACTCCTGGCCGGATACTGGCACAAACAAAAAAAAGGCCCGGATGATCGGAGATCATGCGGGCCTTGGAAAAAGAATTCGGCAGCGACCTACTCTCCCACCAAGTCTCCCTGGCAGTACCATCGGCGCTGAGAAGCTTAACTTCCGTGTTCGGAATGGGAACGGGTGTA
>JBMONO010000014.1:0-102135 GCA_049323655.1 Thermodesulfobacteriota bacterium
TCAAAAGAAGAAAAATGGCGGCAGCAAACCCTTTGCGCCCGCTGGACGGGCCATTTTTGATGTTATTGGCTATTTCAAGGAACAAATAATGTTACTTGTTTCACTTTTTGTAACACTCTGGGCCTTCGGTGAGGCTCATGATAATTTTGGCCACCAAATGGCTTATTGAGTTTTTACGCGTTCATCAATGTTGACAAACCCGTAAAAAGTCTTTTTTCACCACAGAGCGCACTGAGAACGCAGAGAAAACATCTTTAATTACAATTAGTTACCTCTGTACGCTCTGTGGTCTCTGTGGTTAATTTTCACTTTTTACGAGACCATCAAGGTTCATTACTTCCTTACTTTGCCGCAAGCATTCGACTAGGGCAAGCAGTTCCCGCAGATCGAGATTAATACTTGCACGGCCCGGTCCGTGGCTGAACAGGTTCTGCACTGAGGGGCTGGTATAGAGTAGAGAGGGCGGGGAGGAGGGGAACGAAAAAAAAGCACTTAGTTCGCCGTGAACTAAGCGCTTTTTTATTTGGTGGGCCGTCCCAGGATCGAACTGGGGACCTGCTGATTAAGAGTCAGATGCTCTACCGATTGAGCTAACGGCCCGTGTCTTTCGTGGCTACCCTTTTAGCATAGCGGGTGACGGACGTCAAGAGCGGTTTAGCGGTTTTTCTCGACAATCTCCTTGATGTCCGCGGTGGATATTGTTTCGCGGTCGAGCAGGGCTTGGGACATGGCGTCCAGAATCATTTTGTTGTCGGTCAGGATCTGTTTTGATCTGGCATAGGCCGAGGCGATCAGTGACTGAACGGCATTGTCGATCTTGATGGCGGTGCTCTCGCTGATGATCGGTCCGGGATAGCCCGGTGCCGGACTTGCCGCCTTGAAGGTGATGGTGCCGATCTCTTCGCTCATGCCCCATTCGCACACCATTTTCCGGGCCAGGTCGGAGACCCGGTCGATATCGTTGCCCGCCCCGGTGGTGATGTCGCCGAATTCGATTTCCTCGGCGATCCTGCCGCCGAGCAGAATGCAGAGGGTGGTGAAGAGGTAGGAGCGGGAGTGGGAGAGCTTTTCTTCCTCCGGTAGCTGCATGGTCAGTCCAAGCGCCTTGCCGCGGGGGATGATGGTCACCTTGTGGACCGGGTCGGCGCCGGGCAGCATCCAGGCGACCAGGGCATGGCCGGCCTCGTGGAAGGCGGTGATCTTCTTTTCCCTGTCGGTAATGATCAGGCTCCTTCGTTCCGCCCCCATCATCACCTTGTCCTTCGCCTTTTCGATGATCTCCATCGTCACCTTGCCGCCGTCACTTTTACGGGCCATCATCAGGGCCGCCTCGTTGACCATGTTGGCCAGTTCCGCCCCGGAAAAACCCGGGGTGCTTTTGGCAACGACCTTCCAGTCCACGTCGGCGTCGGCCTTGATCTTTTGGGCATGCACCCGGAGAATCTGCTCGCGGCCGCCGACGTCGGGAACCGGTACCATCACCTGTCGGTCGAAGCGTCCGGGCCGGAGGAGGGCGGGGTCGAGAATGTCCTGACGGTTGGTGGCGGCAATGATGATAACCGCATCGTTGGGCTCAAAACCGTCCATTTCGACGAGGAGCTGATTGAGGGTCTGTTCCCTTTCGTCGTTGCCGCCGCCCCCTCCGCCGCCTGCGCTTCGGTGTCGGCCCACTGCGTCAATTTCATCGATGAAGATGATGCAGGGCGCTTTTTTCTTTCCTTCAGTAAAGAGATCGCGCACGCGCGAGGCGCCGATGCCGACGTACATTTCGACAAAATTCGAACCGCTGATAGAAAAGAAGGGAACTCCAGCCTCGCCGGCAATCGCCTTGGCAAGAAGGGTCTTGCCGGTGCCCGGAGGGCCGTAGAGGAGGACGCCGGTGGGAATCCGCGCCCCTGCCTCGACAAACTTGTGGGGATTTTTCAGGAAGTCGACGATCTCCACCAGTTCTTCCTTTGCTTCGTCAACACCGGCGACATCCTTGAATTTGATCTTTGACTCCTGACCATCGATCAGCCGAGCCCTGCTCTTGCCAAAGGCCATCGCCTTGTTGCCGCCGCCCTTGCCGCTCCCCTGCATGAAGAAGAACCAGAGGACAATGATCAGGAGAAAGGGAACCCAGGAGAGAAATGTTTGCAGGAACCAGTGCGGCTTCTTTTCTTCCCTGACCTCGACGTTGATGTTGGACTTGACAAGGGGGGCGATGGTGTCGGGGTTGGCGGGCACGATACTTTTGTACATCTCGCCGTTGGAATCGGTCCAGCTAATGGCGCTTCCCTCCATCCGGACGTCGTTGAGCAGCCCTTTTTCGACCTTTTTGATAAAGTCGGTGTAGGTGACATAATGGATATTGTCCGGTTGCTGTTTGACGAGATTGATGATGACAATGCCGATGACGCCGACAATGAGCCAAATGGACAGATTTTTGTAAAAATACTTCAAGGATTGCCTCCTCTGTGGCTGGTTCCGTGGTTCGTCAGTGAACAGGGCGTATTATGCGCCATGTCTCACGAGGGGAGAATGCCACGCTCTGCGGAAAGAATCTGTGGCGCGCAAATATAAACATAACTCGCAAAAAAGGTAAAGGAGCTATTGACTGGTCTTTTTGGAAAGCGACGGCAGGGAGGCGGGAATTCATGGTCGAACGGGACAGAGAAAGGGACGGGGTGAAAAAAGGAGGCGCTGATGCCGGCTTGAGTTTTCTGGTGCTTGGGTGTATAAAGTGGGATTTTGAGTGGATCCCGGGGCCGCCACCCCGGGATCACAAAGGAGAAGTTTTCTCGCTATGGCTGACTGGTTAAGCAAGATGTCATTTTGTATATGCAGAATATGTGCCTGGGCTTGTTTTTTTTTGTCATTTATTTTTTTTATCTTTTTCTTTCGGCTAGTTATATGAAATATGTGCCGGGTCGGCAGCTTTGTGCAAATTGACGCGTATGACGCATTGTGCGCCATTGTTGATCTGTGAGTGGACGCATAGTGCGCGATTTCAGGTTTTGTCGGTGGGCGCATAATGCGCAATGTCTCATTTCGGTATTGCTTGCGATTTTACATTTATCTCGTTGTAATTGTTTAATTAATTCTTGAATATGATCGGTCTGAGTTGTTATGTGGGAGAAGAATGATCGGTCGGTTTGTAGATTAAATTGTAATCCGTGTGATATTTTTTCTTGACAATGCTGGTGTCCTGTTTTAAAAATTAATCAAAAGTTAATGATGATTTTATTTATCTATGTTGGTAGAGAGAATTTTCCTTGTGAGCTTTAACTTTAAAATGGAAAGGAGGTGTTGAGAGAGAGAATCGAGGGCTTTCCGGTGCCGATCCGCCAATTTGTGCCGGAAAGAGAGAGAATGTTGTTGGGCAACGCCCATTGTTGGGTACATAAGGAGAAGCAAATGGACGGCATACTATTTCTCGTTTTTTGGCTAGGTTGCGCTTCGCTCCATACGGTTTTTGATCTCAAGGTCAGACCAGTGCTTCGCGCGGTACGAGAAGAAAGTGATTTTTCCTAGTCACAACTTTTTGTTGATTGTTTTTGAGATCTATTCATTAAAATCGAAGGAGTGAAAGCGATGAACAATATTCTTGCTCAGGTTCTTCCCCAGGAGGGTGAAGGCCTTTCCGTAAAATCTTCCACTGGTTACAATGCCGCGGTGGCGGTCTTCGGCCTGCTCACCCTGGTTGGTATTTCCTTTGGCGTGCATGCCTTTTTTCAGGGCTATCACAATGCATACAATGTGACGCGTGAGGTGCCGTGGGGGCTTCTTATCGCCACCTATGTTTTCTTTGTTGTCACCTCCACCGGCCTCTGTCTGGTTTCTTCCATCGGCCATGTCTTTAATGTCGAGGCCTTCAAGCCGATTGCCAAGCGGTCGGTTTTCATGGCCATCACTACCATCATCGCCGGTTTCCTGGTCATCGCCTTTGAGATCGAAAACCCTTGGAGAATGGCGATCTATAACGTTATCTCGCCGAACCTCACCTCCAACATCTGGTGGATGGGTACTCTTTACGGCGCCTACCTCTTTTTCATGCTGATCGAGTTTGCCCTGCTGCAGGCCGGTAAGCATAAACAGGCCGGTTATCTTGGTCTGATGGGAGTCATTGCCGGTGTCGCGGCGCACAGCAACCTCGGCGCGGTTTTCGGATTGCTCAATGGTCGTGAATTCTGGCATGGTCCCTATATGCCGATCTACTTCATCACCTCTGCCATGATGTCCGGTTGTGCCGCGGTTATTTTCTTCCACTGGATCGGCTACAAGGCCAATGGCTGGAAGATGAGCCCGGCCCTGGAAAGTTCGCTGCAGTCAGTGGCCAAGCTCGGCGCCCTGCTGATGACCATCATCATGTTCTTTTCCTGCTGGAAAATCATCTCCGGTGTCAGTGGTCAGCCTCCTGGAAAATATGAGGCAATGCAGGCCATTCTCACCGGCCCTTACGCGGTGAACTTCTGGGTGGCCGAGGTGATGATGGGTATGGTTCTTCCGTTCTGCATCATCCTTGCAGTGCGGGCAAAAAATCTTACCGCCCTTTTCGTTGCCTCCGTGTCCAGTGTGATCGGCATCTTCTTTATGCGCTTTGACCTGGTTGTGGTCGGCATGATCGTGCCCCAGTTCCATGAATTGAATATTGTCGGCCAGCCGCATCTCTGGTCCTATACCCCAAGTCTCCATGAGATCATGGTGGTTGTCGGCGGTCTGTCTCTTTGTGCCATGGGTTTCCTGATGGGCGAGCGTCTGTTCAAGGGACATTTGTCCGAGGATCATTAATGTCGATGATTTGCTGACAGGAAGAGGGCGGGCAGGGCTCTCGACGAGCGCTTCGCCCGCCTGCAAATCATGAGAAGGACAAAGAGTTAAAGGAGAGGTTATGGCCAGAAAGAAGACTGATATTCAGCCCTTGCGGCCTGATTTGCCGATATATCCCATCGGGGTGGCGGCGAAATTGCTCAATGTCCATCCGAGAACGCTTCGAATCTACGAGGCTGAAGGATTGATAAAGCCGGCCCACCGCGGGACACGGCGCATGTTTTCCCCCAACGATATCCGCTGGATTGAATGTTTGCGGTCCATGATACACGATCAGGGGATAAGCATCCCGGGCCTGAAGAAGTTATTGAGCCTGATTCCCTGCTGGGAAGTGGCAAACTGTCCGCCTGAAATTTGCGAGGGCTGTGACTTCCAGGTCGACTGGTCGGTGCCGCGCACGCTGCACCGGGTGGGCGACAAGGTCGCTGAGCGCCAGGCAAAGATGGCTGACGAGGAAAAAAAGAAAAAATCGATGCAAAAAAAAAAGCAACAATTACCCGGTTGATTTTTCGGAGCGCGTGCCCTGTCTGCGAGATATCGTGCGCGATGCTGGAAAGAAAATTGTGTGGTTGAGTCGCTATCGGCAGGCGGCGGACGGAGCGTCTGTTCAGGTCTGCCTGGCCTCCTGAACCATTTGGGATGGCTGATCGTGAAAACGGAACCTCTTCTTTGGAGAGGTTCCGTTTTTTTTGTCGGTCGTGTGGTGTGGTGTGGTGGAGAGGGAATAGGTAAATTGGAAGGATTTTGATCCGGTGACGATGGGCGTCGTTGTCGTCCGCTTGCGGGAAAGGTGGCTGTTACTCGTCTCCCTCATCGCCTTCGCCGGCCGGATTAACCAGTCCGTAGCGCTGAATTTTGCGGCGCAGGGTATCTTTGGAGATACCGAGTTCCCGGCAGGTGTCCATTCGGCGCCATCTGTTGCGTTCAAGGGAGAGAAAGATCGCCTGTTTTTCAGTTTCTTCCAGGGTGAGCAATGTGTCCGGGGATGGCGGCGATTTGTCGGCCGTCCTGTTGACGGGATGGAGGGGGGTGTAAAAAGGTTCGGGAAGATGTTCGGGTTGGATGATGCCGCCGTCGCAGAGGATGAAGGAGTATTCGATGATGTTCTGCAGCTCCCTGATGTTGCCGGGATAATCATAGCGCATCAGCATGTTGAGGGCGTTGCTGGAAATGCCGAGGATGTCCTTACCCTGGATGGCGCTGAACTGCTTGATGAAATGGTCGGCAAGCAGGGGGATGTCTTCCCGCCGCTCGCGCAGGGGCGGCAGATGAATCTTGACCACGTTGAGCCGGTAAAAGAGATCTTCGCGAAAGAACCCCTGCTGGACGAGCTCCTGGAGGTTGCGGTTGGTGGCGGTGATGATCCGAACATCGGCGGTAACCGGCGTATTGGAGCCTAAGGGTTCGTAGACCCTGTTCTGGAGGACGCGAAGGAGCTTGACCTGAACAGATTGGGGGATGTCGCCGATTTCGTCGAGAAAGAGGGTTCCTCCCTCGGCGGCGGCAAAACGGCCCTGCTTGTCTTTTTTGGCGTCGGTGAAGGCGCCGGCCTTGTATCCGAACAGCTCAGATTCCAGCAGGGTTTCCGGCAGGGCGCCGCAGTTGACGATGACGAAGGGCTTGTCCGCCCGGTTGCTGGCGTTGTATAGCGCCCGGGCGACAAGCTCCTTACCGGTGCCGCTCTCGCCAAGGATCAGGACGGTGCTCTGGCTGCGGGCAATATCGGGCAGGATGGAAAATATCCGCTGCATTGCCGCGCTTTTGCTGACAATCTCGTCAAAGGTGAAACTCTTGGTCAGTTGTTTGCGCAGGCTGGTGATGGCGGTCAGGTCGCGGAAGGTCTCCACCCCGCCGATGATGTTGCCCTCGTGGTCGGTCAGCGGCGCGGCGCTGATGCTGATTGGAACGGTCTCTCCCCGGGAATTGACGATGGTGATGGAGAGGTTGGCTGCCGGTTTGCCTGTATAGAAACACTGGGCAATGGCGCAGTTCTTTCCGCAGATGCTTGAGTGAAAGATGTCGCTGCAGGATTTGCCGATCGTCTCGCTGCTTTCCCAGCCGGTGATCAGTTCCGCCGCCTTGTTGAATGACGTGATGCGCCAGTTGCGATCCACGGTAAAGACCCCGTCGGCGATGGAGTCAAAGATCAGATCCTTGCTGATGGTGGCGGTGATGTCGCGAAAGGTTTCCACTCCGCCGATGACATTGCCGAACTGATCGACCAGAGGGGCGGCGCTGATACTGACCGGAACACTCTCACCCTGTCTGGTGCGGATGAAGATGGAACGGTTGATGATGGCCTTGGCGTCGCGGACGCTTTCCGCCAGCAGGCAGGAGTCGCCGCAGATACTGGAGCGAAATATTTCGCTACATGATTTGCCCAGGGCTTCATCTTCGCTCCAGCCGGTTATCTCTTCCGCCGCCCGGTTGAAGGACGTAATCAGCCAGTGACTGTCAACGGTGAAAACGCCGTCGGCAATGGAATTCAGCACCAGCTGGCTGGTGATGGCCGATTTGGAGGTTTCCTGAAAACTGATGACTGCACCGGCAAGATTGCCGAGGCGATCCGGTACGGGAATGGCGGTGACGAGAACGGCGATGTTTTTACCATTAGTCGGATTCTTCAGGACCATGTTGAAAGAAGTCATCGACTTGCCGCTGGTGATGGCCGGACACTGCAGAAAGAGATCGCTGAAGCGTTCCTCCCGGGAAAAAAGGTCATGGCAGTATTTGCCGATCAAATCCGCTGCTCGCATGCCGAGCAGTTCCTCAGCCGCATGGCTGAAGGAGGTGATTTTCCACTGGGAATCGACGGAGAAAACCGCCAGGGTGACAGGTGGGAGAGAATGGGGCTGCTGCTTCATGGGCAAGAAATGTTTTCTGCTGATGGTTGAAGCGGCAACGTTGCCAGGCGGGGATGCTGCCTGACCGGAGAATTTATGTCCTGGCCGCGGGGAAATCACCACAGGTTGGGCGAAAAATTATTCATCACTGTAGCCCTATGCGCGACGCCAGTCAAGGTGCGAATCGTTTGCAACATAAATGTGGCAAAATTGTCTTGACAGCTGAATGATTGTGTGATTGTGTGTCCGACGCAGCCATATGTCTTTTTTTCCTGCTCTGTTCGTGTCACCTCCCTGATCATGATTGCACATTGTGTTATCATAGGGGCTAAAGTCGTGACAGGTCCTGGTCCTTTTGCTCTTGGTTGCGTTGTTTCTGCTGTGCGGGGATATCCCGTCGCGTGACATCAGGCGGTCTGCCCATTAAAAAAACCGGCTGCCGTAACAATAATTTTTCGAGGGAGATTCATTATGAAAATTAGTGACTTGGAAAAGCTCAAGAATGAGGGTGTTGAAAATCTCCCCTCTGAAGAGCGGCGGAGTTTCTTGAAATTCGGCCTTTCGGTAACCGGTGTCTTCCTGGGTGGTTCTGTGCTGTCGCTAACCACCGCCCGCAATGTTCAGGGTGCGGTTGGCTCCATGCCTCAGGCAAAAAAATTTCCTTACAGCCCGCATTACTCCATGGTTATGCGCCAGAACAGATGCGTTGATTGCGAGCGCTGTAAAGAGGCGTGCGCCAAAACCAATCATGTCCCCTCCTATGGCTACCGGACAACGATCCTGGAGATGGAAAAGGAGGTTGGTCCGGATACCACGGAACGGATTTTCATGCCGGTTCTCTGTAATCACTGTAACCGCCCCCCTTGTGTCCGGGTGTGTCCGACCAAGGCGACATTCAAGGATGAGAAAACCGGCATTGTCATGATGGATTATAAGAAATGCATCGGCTGCAAAACCTGTATGGCAGCCTGTCCTTATAACGCCCGTTACTTCAAGGAAGAAAACCGGGCCGTTGACAAATGCAATTTCTGTATTGATACGCGCCTCTCCAAGGGTGAGACGGAGACAGCCTGCGCCGCGGCCTGTCCGGCTGATGTCCGCGTCTTCGGTGATCTTGCCGATCCGCAAAGCCGGGTATACAAGCTGGTGCACGCCCCAGAAAAGGTTGTCTGGGTTCTACGTCCGGAAACTGGCGCCCTGCCCAACGTATTTTACATGAACGACTAATTTGCCGGAGAGGATAGCGATGAATATTCAGCGAAAATGTATAACGGGTTTGTTTGGTGCAATGGTTCTTGTCGGCCTGCTGCTCTCCCAGGGGGGCCAGGCGATCGGTGAGGAGCCATATGACGAGGATACCTACGGTCCTGAGGCGCCGATCATTTTTACCCAACCGGTAAAGGCTGTAATTTTTTCCCACAAAACCCATACCATGGATGCAGGTCTCTCCTGTGACAGTTGCCATGATGATCTCTTTCAGATGGCGATTGGTACCGCCGAGGCCAATGATGATTTCACCATGCAGTCGTTGTATGACGGCAAATATTGCGGCGCCTGTCATGACGGCCAGACAGCTTTTGCCTCCAATACTCGCTGCACGGTCTGTCATATCGGTGTGAAGGGATTTGATCGCCTGCAGGGTGGTGGAACACAACCAGCAGGCCACGGCGGCGGGCACTGATTCCCCGTGTGGGGCAGACTCGGTCGTGCGTTTCGCGGAGAGGAGGGGTGCTGCATCAGGTGGCGCTCCTCTCTCTCCAGGTTTGTCTGCCACTGTTCGGGTGAGTTTTCTTTGTGGGCGCTTTTTGCGCCAAGATAATAAATAACTTTTCCTTCGCGATAGATAATTATCCCGTTCTTAAGTCTGGTTGGATGGTTCAGCTATTGTATTTCCCTTTTTATAATGTTCCTCTTCCCTCTGTATTTGCTTCTTTCCCTTTATTCTTTCCTGTTTTGTTTCCTTTAATCTGAATTTTTTCTCTGGCGCTTAGTGCGCCTCATTCCTTCCTATCCCCGCTGGTTGCCCTTGTAGTTCGCCGATTTCTTTAAGGAAAAAGCGATGAGCAGTGCTCATTGACCGGGGTGGCGCATTTTGACAACGTGGGCGCTTTTTGCGCTTTTAATTTGTTTGCGGCGAGCATATGGGCGCACTATTTGTCTGTGGCGAAATGTCGCACTGGTAACAAATTGATTTTATTAAGTTATTATTGATTGGTTCAATCTGCCAGTGATGGGAATCTGTCTAGTGACGGGGGGAGAGTGGGTGAAACCGGCGCTTTTTGCGCTTTTTGTTGGCAGAGGCGAGGGCTAATTTTGAGCCCACACGGGGAGGTAATTTGACTCTAATTTTTTAACAAAAGTAATGGACGTGAATCTTTTTAAGTCTGTCGTCCCTTGATTTTGCAGGGGGAGGCGAAAAATGCAACTGATTTGATGATGGCGGCGCTTGCCTTTGGCATACCCCTTGCTCTTCTCATAAAGCAAACGAGACAGCAAGCCTAAGCCAAAGATCGAGAAAGAAAGGAGGCGTATCATGAGTGCCTTAATCCATCTGCTCTCAACCGGTCAGAGAAAAAGCGAAAAGAAATCAATTGTCGAGAAAGTGGCTGCCCGGATGAGCCAACTGAGCGAGGCGTTCTGGTTCACGCTTTCTCTCTGTCTGTTCCTGGTCATGGGGCCGTTTTCCGTGTTCGCGGTAATCGTCGGCCTTCATACCCTGGCAACACAGGGACAGAAAAAGAATGAGCCGGAGCCGGCCTGACAGGCGTTGGTTTCTTCCGGTCCCATTCCGGGTGGCGGCCCTGGGGACATGGGAGAAACGAAAAAGAGTCGATAACGTACAATTTGTACCAAAATGGCAGTGATTGCACAAGATTTTTTCAGGGTTTCTTTTAGGCGACAGTGGCGCCAAGCAGAATAGAACGGTTTTTAACCACATCACGAACAACGCTAAGGAGGTTCACAATGTCAAACGGATTTTCACTCGCAGCAACAGCCGAGCCGAAGGTAGCCACCCCCGGGCTCAACAAAATCACCCTGCTTTTTGTGCTGATGGCCGTAGCCGGAGTGGGAGCGGGGCTCTACGGATTTTATGCCGGTCATCACAATGTCTATAACAATACCCGGGAGATGCCCTGGGGAATCCTGATCTCCTCTTATGCCTTCTTCGCCATCACCTCAACCGGTCTTTGTCTGCTTGCCGCGATCAGTCACATTTTCGGCGGCAACAAACTGGCACCACTTGCCAACAGGATGGTCTGGCTGTCGATCATTACCATTATCGGTGGTTTTTCCCTCATCGGTCTTGAGCTGGAAAGCCCCTGGCGGATGGCGATCTATAACGTAACGTCGCCGAATCTGACCTCCAATATCTGGTGGATGGGCACCCTGTATGGTCTGGCGGTGGGCTTCATGTTTGTCGAGTTTTTCCTGATCCTCACCCGTCAGTACAAGCTTGCCATCACCCTTGGTGTGCTGGGCGCCCTTGCTGAGGTCGCCGCCAACACCAATCTTGGCGCGGTATTCGCTACTCTGTCGGCCCGTCCTTACTGGTATGGCGCCCAGCTGCCGATCTACTTTCTTGCCTGTTCGTTCATGTCCGGCGCCGCAGCGGCCATCCTCTTCACCCACTATGCCTACAAGATGCGCAACGAGCAGATGAATGATGCCACCTATACCGGCGTACAGAGCGCCGCAAAGGTTCTTATCCTGATGCTCTTCCTGGTCACTGTCGCTACTGCCTGGAGAACCATTACCTTCTATGTCGGCGGCAGCGAAGACGGGCGGATTGCGGCCAACGCCCTGCTGAACGGTCCCCTGGCCACCAACTTCTGGGTTTTTGAGGTCAGCATCGGTCTGCTCTTCCCGCTTGCCATCTTGGCCATGACTAAATTGAAAAGTCTGCCGGCCATGTCCGCCGCTGCTCTGATGGTGCTGGTTGGCCAGTTCTTCTCCCGCTATGACCTGGTTGTCGCCGGTCAGCTGGTGCCGCAGTATGCCGGTTGGGATAACCTGCCGACCTACTTTAGCTACGTTCCGTCCGTCGGTGAAGTGATGGTGACCATGGCCGGCATCGGTGTCGTCGGCGCCGCCTTCATCCTCGGTGAACGGTTCTTTGGTCGCGCCTTCGAGCATCACGCTGAGCATTGATAAATCAACCGATAGTGAGTGAACCAGAGGAAAAGCCGGGGCGCCTGAGGCGCCCCGGTTCCGATCAACACAGGAAAAGGGAAAAGAGGATGACAATGATAGCAGACGACAAGGCAATCTTCACCATCGGTGTCGCGGCGAAAATGCTCAACGTCCATCCGAGAACTCTGAGAATCTATGAAAAGGAAGGTCTGATTCGGCCGATTCGCCAGGGAAAATGGCGCTACTTTACCATGGATGATATCAAATGGATCGAATGTCTGCGGGGGATGATTCATGAAAGCGGCATCAGCATCGCCGCCATCAAAAAATTGCTGCAATACACTCCGTGCTGGAATATCGCGGATTGTCCGTTCGAGAAACGTAAACAGTGCACCGCCTTTATGGCCAGTGGGCTTGTCCCGCGTAAGATTGAGATGCACAACAATGAGAAGGTTCGCCGGGTTGATGGCGTTGCCTAACGCGACTGCGGGAATCAGCGGACGAGGATCTGCTCAAGCAGCAGAATTTCCAGCTTCGTCTGCTCCTGCAGGACAGCGGCCGCCGCTTTCTCAAGAGCGGCAAGATGGTGGCTGTCGGAACTTTCCAGAATTAGCCGGCAGTTGTAGTTGAGACAGAAGATAGGTTTTACCCTGAAGATGCAGCCGCACGGGCCAAGGTAGCGGCACTCAAAGAGATCATCCCGCTGGGGGCTCACCTCCACCCCCAGGAGCAGATTCATCAGCAGCAGGACAGCGTCGGTTTCGTTGGCCATAAAGGCGCTGCAGCATCCTCCCCCAGGTTTTTCACCGCAATTTCGACAGTGAGCGAACATCCCCATGGCAGCCATCTGTTCGCGTAGATCGGCGGCAAGGCGTTCCAGAACGGCCAGTTTTTCAGGTATTCCCGCCAGCGCCAGCAACGCTGAACCTTTTCTTGAGTAAATGTCCCGGGCACAGGCGAGTTTGCGGACAACGTCGCTGAAATAGATCTCGTCAAGTGCCGTCATTCTATCCATTGATCCTCCTGCTGGCCAGTTGCCAGATGCACCATTTGTCGCTGCGCAGTCGGTTGAGAAAGCGCACCTTGTCGCCCGGAATCGCGGCCAGTAAGTCACCCTCCATGCCAGGCAGAAAACCGGAAAGAAGATAGTGGTCCGCTTCCCAGAAGGAGGGGGTCATGAAGAGTGTTTCCAGGAGGCCGCGATAGAGGTTGGCAATAACCAGATTGTATCCTTTTGTCGGTGGAATATGCTGGCGGAGATCCAGTTGCTGCACGAAGATCTGTTTTTCTACCCTGTTTGCCCGGCAGTTGGATATTGCCACCTGGCAGGCCAGAGGATTGTTGTCTATGGCTGTTACCTGCCTTGCGCCGTAACGCGCCGCGGCAATGGCCAGCAATCCGGTGCCGGTGCCGAGATCGAGCACGGTATTGATGCGTGTCTCTGGAGAGCGCAACATGGTGAGAAGGGTGTGTAGGCAAATACGGGTGGTTGGGTGAAAACCACTGCCGAAGATGACGCTCGGATCAAGTCGGATATCCGCCGTACTCGTTTCCCAGGCCGGGGCCACGGTGACGTCGGCGACAGTGAAGGCAGTGATCTCCTGACCAGCCTCCCAGTCCCTGTAGTCAAGTTCCGCCTGATAGATGAGACTGCATCGGCAACGGCTGCAGAGATCAGCGACAAGAAGATCCTTGGGCTGATGAAAAAAAAGAACCGAGGTGTCGTCTTCGACCCAGAGGCCGATGAGATCCTGATCGTCAGGACAGGGAATGGTCGGGCAATCAAGATGATAGACGTGCAGTCTGTTATAGGATGTGTACGGTGGCCGCAGCATGATGATCCTTGCTTCTCATGGACTTGTCGCAGCCGCTGTGCCGAAGCGAAGGTCCACTCGGCTGGCCGGACGCCCCGGAGCACCGGGGGGGACCAGGGCCGCATCGGCGATGAGCAGCTGGGATGAGGGAATTCTTCGTTCCCTGGACAGAAAATCGCTGACCGTTTGCGCCCGTTTTGTCGCCAGATTCAACAGTTCTTTGGTGCTGACCGTGATTTTCGGGATAGCTGCGACCATGTTCGGCTGCTGATCGGTTTGGAGGGGCGCAATCTCCTCGCCCCCGTATTTTTCGGTGATGCGCCGGGTCTTGTTGGCCTCCTGTTCCTCACGGGAACGTCGGCCTTTTTCCTTTTTGAACTGGAGCAGTGCTTCGCGGTCGCGATCCTGTCCGGCAAAGCCTCTGATGGTCAGCTGGAGAAGGGGCCGGGCGGCCAGGATACGGGCGATGGTCGTGAGCGACATTTTCTGTTCCTCGGTCAGCGCGGCTGAGCCGGGGGAGAAGAGCAAGTGGTCGAGCGCATCGCTTACCTCCGGAAAATCGTTTTTCAGCAGGGCAAGCGGCGACACCTTGCTTTTCAGGGGAATGGCGCGAATTGCCCGGCCCAGTGCTGCGGGAAAGGAAGCGGCGGGGTCTCCTGTTTCACCGCGCAGCGGCAGGATGAGGGTGATGGTCTCCTCTGCGTCCGAGAGCAGGGCGACGGCCAACGGCAGGGTGGATGCTCTGTTCTCCTGCGATGGCGCAAACCGTAATTTGGCGACACGCAGGGTTGTATCCGCGGCAAAGGCCTGCATTTCTCTCCGGTAGCGGCTGGCCAGAGAAAATGTCCCGCTGGTGATTGTCGCATCAAGCAGGGGTGTGAGATACGGCGTGAACTGGGTTATCGGAACCTCGCCGATCTCGGCGCGCAGGTCGGCAAACAGCGGTCCTTCGAAAAAACCGAGTTCGCCGTTTACGGTTGCCGTCACCGTACCCATGGCCGCAGTCAGATCGAGGCGCAGCCGGCTGGACGGCAGGTTGACGAGATTTTTCATAATGGACTGTACAACAAGTTTTTGGGTATAGGCAGGGGTGACCCGGTTATCCTGGAAATTAAGGGTGCCATCCTGGATGACGAGGGTCGGCAGTGAGACCTGACCGTTGTTGACAAACCCTTTTAACTTCATCCCATCCCGATTGAGCAGGGAAGTAATGTTCATTGCGCCGTCGGCGGCAATGATCCAGTTGAAAAAGGGTTCGACCAGGGAGAGTTTTTCTGTAGTCAGGGAAAAGGGAGCGAGTTTGAGGGTGATGCCTTCGGCCTGGGCCTGTGTTGAACCGAGCACCGGTGGACCTGTCGCTCCGGCGGTGGTGAGATCGCGGAGGGTAAGCGAGCCGCTGTAAGAAAAACCGGGCAGTTGCAGGGTGCCGTCGGCATCCGCCTCGCCGGTAAAACGGGAGAGGTTCAACCAGTCCGAAAAGGTCGCCGGGATCTGGGCAAGCTGGTAGCCGTCCACGGCGCAGCGCAGGGTAGCTGCAAAGGGTGACAGGGTGAGTGGCCCCTCCAGGGTGAGAGTGCCCTGGCCGAAATCCGCGCTTTGCAGCGCGATGTGCCCTGTGTTGCCGGGGCGGGTGGAAAGCGCGGAACCGGTCAGGTTGCTCTCTCTGATGTTCAGCGCGAGGGGGGTGGGTAAACTGGCATCGTCCACGGTGATCGTCGTTTTTGCCAAAGAAAAGGAGAGTCCGCTCACATCCCATCCCGATTCGGGCGTAACAGCGGCAGGGGTGGGGGCGGCCGATTTGCCTGACCAGTTGGAGTGTCCATCCTGTGTTTTGATGAAGGCGATTTTCGCTTCCTCGCCTCTGATGTGCAGGGTGTCGATGCTCTTTTCAGCAGGATCGAATCCCGTGAAGTCGAGCTGAAGAGCGGGAGATGAGAGCAGCGCCGCCTGGGGAGGGCCGAGGGTGACATCAACGATGGTGGCCGTGCCCTTGGGCAGCAGCACTTTTTGGGCCTGTTCACCCCTGTCCGTCCAGGTAAAACGGCTGTCGAGCCGCCTGATTGTTCCTTGTTCCAGGCGGTGACCACCGGGGGTGGAAAAAGGAGCCAGGGCAGTGAGGGGCAGTGATGCCGCAGTGACTTCTCCGGCAATGGCCCGGGTGGTGGGATCAAATTCGCCCTGCACGGAAATGTGGCTGTTCTCCGCGGTGGTTCCGGTCAGGGAGAAGGAGGCGATGGCCGATGTGGCCGGGGCGGTGGTGGTGAGCGAGAAGGTAACATCGGAAAATGTGCGGGACAGCGATTGGCCGGGCCGCTCATCGGAGATAGCGAGGGTGCCGTTGCTGATCTCTGTTTTTTCAACGGCAATGGAAAACGGGACGCCCTCACCCTGCTTTTTCGTTGTCATTATTGGCGCCGGCAATGGCAGCGCCCAGGTGCCGTCCGCCTTTCTGGTCAGGGTGACAACCGGATCCTTGATCAGGATTTCGTGGATGACCCAGCGGTCTTCCAGGGGAAAAAGCGAGGCGTTGACGGTGGTCATCGGCAAAGAACCGCCCTGGTTCTTTGCGCCGGCAAGGGTAATATCGGTCAGCTGGATCCGAGTGTCGATTGCCAAATCGGCCGGTCCCGCTGCACCGAGATGGAATGCTGCAGTAACGTCGATGTCAGCCGTTCCTTTGGTGATAATTGGCTTCCAGCCCGGCAGATAGGCGAGATAGGTGGGTACGTCAACCCCTTCAAGGTGGAGGCTGAGGCGGGTGACGACATCATTATCCTGGATGCTGCTCTCGCCGGACACGGCGATTGGGCTGCCGTTGATCACCGCGGAAAAGGAAGGGGCGATGAGGCGCGTCCCCGTGTCAGAGCGGCCCGGGGAAAAGTCGGTCTCCTGGCCCCTTCCCGCAGGCATCAGCGGCAGGACGAGGGTGATATCGTCCAGGGTATGGCTGCGACCGGCGGGCAGGTCGTCAAAGAGAATTCTACTTCCTGTGATGGAGAGATCGCCGATCAGCAGGGAGAAAGGCAGCCGGTAAAAGGGGAAGACGGGGCTCTTCTGCAAGGGAATGAGGTGGGCGGTGTTGTAGGTGTGGTCGTGGCTTCGTTCGATGTGCAGAAAGAGTTTCTTTGCGGTCAGGCGAGAGCAGATCAGTTTTCCGCGCAAAAGCGACCAGGCGGAGATGTCGCCCTCCACCTCTCCTGCGGAAAAAAGAGGATCGATGCGGTCATCCGGCTGGTCGAGACGGGGACCGATGATGGTGTTTTCCAGGCGAAAGACCAGAGTGAAAGGGTTGAAGTCGACTCTGCCGAAGGTAATCTGCCTCTGCAGCTTCTTGGTTATCATCTCCGGCAGAATGGATTGGATAAGATAGGGCAAGCCGAGGAAACCGAACAAGCAGTAACTGAGAAAGAGGAGCAGAGCAACTGCCCCGGTCGGTTTCAGCCAGCCGGGCAGACGACTTCCGGACGCCATACCCGGCTGGGACGGCAAGGATTTTTTGCTGGGAGGCCGCCTTGCACCCGTGCCGCTCTTTTCTGACGGATGCGGGCTCTCTTCGTCGGAAGGACCGATGACCACCGCAGGCTCGCGGTCCTCCGGCGGCCGTGCGGTTGGCTCTTCCGGTGGGTGTTCTGCGATGATTATCGATCCGAAGGGATCACGGGGATCATCGGCCATGGGCTCTTCTCTGCTGAAAAAGTGGCAATTATACCGCTGATGGTATACATATCATCTCAATCTTGATGGGCTCGCAAAAGCCCGCAAACCATGGCGGGCGAGAAAGGGAAAATAACGAGTTACATGCGCTGCCCGTCGGAATCGTGGCTTATTACGATTCTGCCGATTTTGCCGCGGACATCATGCCGCGGCCGCAAGATTTTTCCGTTTCTTACCATGATATGACAATCTTGACCAGACTTTCAGCAGGGCGTGCCATTGACGGTCAGTGGCGCCGGTGGAGAGAACCATGATGAAACTTGTGACGTCTGTCAGAGGAATAACCGTATTGTTGGTGGCGCCGCTGTTGACCTTTGTCGTCAGTCTGCTGGCAATCATCTATCTCGTCGTTCTGCGGGGTTCGGCACGCAAGGCCCAGATGCTGCCCCGGATGTGGGGAAAAATCATTCTGGCAATAAGCGGGGTACGGGTCACGGTGGAGGGGCTGGAGAATATCGAGCCGGACCGTCCCTATATCTTTGCCGCCAACCATCAGAGCCAGTTCGATATCTTTGCCATGCAGGGCTGCTTTCATGTCGATTTCCGTTGGCTGGCGAAACAGGAGTTGTTCCGGATTCCGCTGTTCGGCAAGGCCATGCGACTGGCCGGTTATGTCGCCGTTGACCGTTCCCACGGCCGCGAGGCCCTGAAAAGTCTGAAAGAGGCGGCTGAGCGGATTGCCGCCGGTACCTCGGTGGTTCTCTTTCCTGAAGGGACGAGAAGTCGTGACGGCCGGCTTCAGCCCTTCAAGACCGGCGGCATGGTGCTGGCAATCAAATCAGGAGTGCCGCTGGTGCCGGTGGGGATTTCCGGCACCTTTCAGGTCCTGCCCAAGGGCAGGCTGCTGGCGCAGCCCGGGCGGGTCGTCATCCGGGTCGGCCGCCCACTGGAAACCAGGGGACTGACTGCTGGTCAGAAACAGGAACTGGCGGAAAGGCTGCATGGGGAGGTGGCCCGCTTGCTGGGACAGGGGTAAGGGCAAAGCGGTCCGAGGAATTGTCGTCCGGGGAGGCGTTGTCAGTCTAGTCAGTTCGACAGCAGGGGCCGGCAAAGGCAAGGACGCCGGACCCGGAATCCATGATCGCCTCGACGCCGAAGGGCAGGACGTGGTTACTGGGACCATGGCCGGCCGGGAAGCGGGCCCAGATGGGAAAGGATTCGTCGGCAAAAAGTTCCATGACCCTGGCCCAGATGATCTCCTCGTCACCGCAGTCGGTGAAGGAGCCGAGCAGCAGGCCGGTGATGCCGGCGAATCGGCCTGTCATTTTCAGATGGGTCAGTAGGCGGTCAACGCGATAGGGCGCCTCACCGACATCTTCAAGCAAGACGATTTTCCCCTGCCACGGATTCTCGAATGGGGTGGCGAGCAGATGAACGAGGGTGGTCAGGTTGCCGCCGGCGAGCGGACCCCGGCCGGTGCCGGATTTCAGGATGGTGAGCGCGGGGGATCTGATCGGCTCAACGATGCCGCGGGTCAGGGCCAGGAATAAGGCGTGCAGTGAGTCGGGGTCGCTGGTGGCCAGGGTGGTGACCATCGGGCCGTGAAAGGTAACCAGCCCTGCCTTGCGGGCGATTGCCCCGAGCAGGGCGGTGATGTCGCTGAAGCCTATGAACGGCTTTGGGAAGGAGCGCAACAACCCGTAATCGATGTCGGCCAGGATGCGCAGGGTGCCGTAGCCGCCCCGCACCGCAAGAACCGCCTTTACGTCGGGATCTCGCCACACCTCGTGGAAAAGGGCGCTGCGGTGCGGATCCGGGCCGGCCAGGTAGCCCTCCCGGGCATCGAGGCCGCGGGCAATCTTGACCGGAAACCCTGCTTCGCCGAGCAGGTGGACGCCGCTGGCGAATTGCTCTTCCCGCCAGGCCCCGGCCGGCGCCACCAGGCCGATGGTGTCGCCGCGACGGAGGACAGGGGGAAGCAGGGGAAAGATTTCTTCAGCAGTTACGGGCATGGATGAGACGCAGTCCTTCCAGGGTGAGCAACGGTTCCACCGCCTCAATGCTTGGGGCATAGGGGGCGATGACCCCGGCCATGCCGCCGGTGGCGATGACTTTGGGGGGCAGGGGGGCGAACTGTGCGACCATCCGCTGCACCAGCCCTTCCACCAGGCCGCCGAAGCCATACAGCAGGCCGGCGCGCAGTGCCATTGCCGTGTTGGTACCGATCGGTTTTTCCGGGGCAATGGTGAAATCGATCCGCGGCAGCTTGGCGGTGCGCTGGATGAGGGCGTCGAACGAGATGCCCAGTCCCGGGGCGATGGCGCCGCCGATATACTCGCCTGCGGCTGAGACGCAGTCCAGGGTGATGGCGGTACCGAAATCGACGATGATCAGGGCCTGGCGGTAACGGGCAAAGCCTGCCGCTGCGTTGATGATCCGGTCTGCGCCGACCTCATCCGGGTTGTCGGTGACGACCGCCACCCCGGTATCGAGGTTCTTGCCCTTGACCTGCAAAGCCTCACAACCGAGATAGGCACCGGCCATTTTGCTCCAGGTCGATCCCAGCGGCGGGGCGACCGAACCGATGATCACCCCGCTGACCGCGGTCAGGCTCTGTTTTTTGAGGTGAAAGAGACCGGCGAGCCGGGCGGCCAGCTCGTCGCTGGTGATATTCCGGTTCGTCTGCATGCGCCAGTCGCAGCAGAGGCGTTCGCCCTGGAAAAGACCAAGGACGGTGTGGGTGTTGCCCACGTCGACCGCAAGCAGCATTGTCTCTCCCTTTTCTGGTAAAATTCTCTCGAAAAAACCTTTTGACAACAGGACGATTGTGATAAAGTCGCACTACAGCTTCTCAGCGCCGTCCGGCTGGTGGTGACCCATTAGAACACTATACCCTGATCGGGTCCATGGCGCTCGGAAAAGATGAGTGTGCTGCAAAGACCAATTCCACGTTCCCGACCGGCGGGGCGTCTGACATGAAGAGCGGAATGTGAAGGTTCACAATAAGATCCTCATTGTTGACGATGAGCCCATCATCCTGTTTTACATGCAGGATCTGCTCAGCTCGGCAGGTGATTATATCGTCGAGTCGGCCGATTCCGGGGAAAAGGCGCTGGAAATTCTGCCAGCTTTCAAGCCTGATCTCATCCTCCTCGACATCCAGCTGCCGGGGATGGACGGCTATGAGGTGTGCCGTGCCATCCGCGCTGATAACACATACCGTTTTACCAAGATCATTATGGTCTCCGGCCATGCCCGGGTCAATGAGCGCCTGCGGGGATACGAGGCCGGTGCCGATGATTACATCGGCAAACCTTTCGATAACGAGGAACTCCTGGCCAAGGTGCGGGTTTTTACTCAGCTCAAAAACAAGGAAGAGGTGGATCAGGTCAAAGGGGATCTGCTCACCCTGATCACCCATGAGACGCGCACCCCGGTCAGCGGGATCATCGGCTGCGCCGAGCTGCTCGCCAGCGACCCGACCCTGTCGGAAGAGGGACGAGAGCTGGCGGTGCTGATCGCCAAATCGGGTCAGCAGCTCTTTCGTTTCATGAAAAATGCGGTGCTGCTCTGTAAGCTCAAGGCCGGTATCGAGCTCCATTATAATCCGGAGCCGGTGAGCAGCATGCTGTCCAATGTGATCAACAATCTGGTGGAAGATCATCTCGATGACAAGGTGCGGCTCACCGTTGATTTCGACGATTCCCTTGTTCTGGAAGCGGATTGGCCGCTGCTGATTAATGTTTTCCGGATGGTGTTGGAAAATGCCTATAAGTTTTCTCCGGAAGATGGCACCGTCAACGTCAGAAGCTGGAGCGAGCAGGGTATGGTCCATGTCAGTATCGCTGATCAGGGCAAAGGGGTGGAACCGCATTTGCGCGATCAGATTTTTGATGAGTTTGCCATCAAGGATGTGGCCCACCATCAGCGGGGCCAGGGCATCAGTCTGGCGATCTGCCGCTATATCCTCCATTATCACCACGGCACTATTCGCGTTGAAGACGCCCCGGCCGGAGGCGCGCTGTTTCTCATCAGTCTGCCACTACGGGACATCGAAGGAATCAGTCAGCAGCAGGCATGAACGAGAAGAAAACCTTTAGCCGTCGCCGGGCGAAAAAAGATGGCTACGTCTGTCACTGTTGCAGGAAAAATCTTCCTTACTGCCACAATTGCCTGTGCGGCTTCCAGATCTGCGACGTCTGTTTCCGGGAAAATCTCTGGGGGATCAGCAACGGTCCAACCTGGGTTTGTCCTGATTGCGGGCGGGTGCGCATGACCTATTGATCTTCTCCGGCACATCCCGGTGTCGCGATTCTTCCTCTCTTCCTTTCATTTCGTCCGGCGATCATCAGATGATGGAGCAGCGGTCCGGTGCCGTGGCCGACAGGGCAGGGTGCGCTTGTGGAGATCAGCCGTTCGAGGAAGGCGGAAGCACGGGTAAAGGCGCGAACCAGGCTGCCCGTCCTCATGTGGTAGGCGGTAAAGGCAGAGGCAAAAGTACAGCCGGTGCCGTGGGTGTTGAACGAGGAAATCCGCGGATGACGGGCGGCGCGAATCAGCGGTCGGCCCTTTTTTTTTATCCTTGCCGTCGGGCCGGGTCGCAGCAGATAATCGGTAACCGTGTTGTGGTCGGGGTTGAGATGGCCGCCGGTGAGGCAGATTGCCTGCAGGCGGGGATAGCGGACCAGGAGTTCTCCGGCTGCTGCCAGGGCGCTCTCCTCCGAGAGACACGGGCAATCGGCAAGGATTTCCAGTTCGCCGAGGTTTGGGGTCAGTACCGTGCAACAGCCTGCCACTAGTCGCAGGGCCGCATGATTTTTTTCCAGAAGCAGGGGGGTGCCGGCAGAAGATCCGGCCACCGGATCGTAGATGATCTGGCCGGGGAATGTCGCCAGGACGCCGGCCAGTGCCCCGGCGATCTCGGCGCTGCCCACCATGCCGATCTTGATGTGGGTGATGAACAGGTCATCGAGCACCGCCCGCACCTGCTGGGAAACCACATCGGGGGGCAATGGCAGGACAGCGCTGACGCCGAGGGTGTTTTGAATGGTCAGGGCGGTGATCGCCGCACTGCTATACACCCCGAGCACGGTGAATGTCTTGATGTCCGCCTGGATGCCGGCCCCCCCGGAGGGATCGGAGCCGGCAATGGTCAGGACGGCGGGGACTCGCCGATCAGCATGGGACATCATGGACAAAGGCGGTCAGGAGCCGCAGCCGCAGCCGCCCGCAGCATTGGTCTGCGCCGGACGGGTTGATCGGATTTTCTGCAGGGTAATCCGGTAGGTGATGCTTTTCCCGGCCAGGGGGTGATTGAAGTCAATGGTGACGTTGTCGCCGGACACAGAGGTAACCATGGCCGGGACTGTATGCTGGACACCATCCTTTTCCATGTTCATGCCGACCACCACGCCCGGCCGGATATCGGCATTTTCATCCCAGAAGGATCGTGATATCGAGTGCACCAGTTCCGGTCGGTGTATTCCGTAAGTCTCTTCCGGAGACAGGACGATTTCTCTGGTTTCGTTTGTCGTCATGCCTATCACCGCCTCCTCAAAGGCGGCCATGACGCTGCCGGTGCCGATGTGAAACTCAAGCGGGCCGGTATCTGCGGATGTTTCAAAAACCTCGCCGTTGTCCAGGAGCCCGTCATATACAACGGTTACAATATCGCCAGGTTGTGCTGTCTTCATCTGTCGTTTTCTCCTTTGTCTGACCCTCTATTTTACCGGGGCAGGGTCCTGTTATGCTGGTGGCTGTTGAGTTGCAGAGCACGGACTTCGATTTTGTTTATCAAACGCCCAAGCTGTGCCCCGGGTGGCGGCACCGTTGCCGCAGTGCCGGCCGTTACATTCGGATCATCCGTTTTGGGTACCGTGGTGAAGCTGGAAAAATCCTTTTCAATCCGTTCGCCGTAGGTGGCGATGGCGTCCCTGATCAGTTGCAGGAGATCGTTGTAGGGGAAGGGTTTCGCGCAGCCGATGAGTAGTGAGTCAATAAAGTCGTCAATCAATGCGCCCTGTTGATGATCCGTGCAATAGTAATAAGGGCAGGTGGTCAGGGCAATGGATATTTTTCCCGCCACCGTCTGTTCGTTCAGTGGGCCGTCGGCGCCTCCTCCGGCAAGAAGCAGTTTGAGAAGTCGGAAAAGTCCTTTGAATCCGCTGAAATAGGTCTTGCCCACGCCTTCGGCCAGCTGATGGGGATTCAGGGGGGAGCCGACCTGCTGAATTTTCATGCTGAGATGGGGGAGATACGAATCGCGAAAGGCTTCGAGGAAAACGGTCAGATTGTCAAGAAGAAGGGAGATGGCCTGCGCCTCTTTGATGATGTCGGATTTGTATTCGAACTCACTGATGGTACCGCGCAGTTTACGGGCATTCTCTTCCAGCCGTGCCAGGGTTTCGGCAAGGTCGTTTTCCCTGGTCCGCTTCTGGCCTTCTTCGATGTTGTGTATTTTTCTGAGTTCGGGGAACAGGGTCCGGTTGATGGCCGCCGCGCGCAGGAGAATCTCGTTCAGGGCCGTGCGGCAGGTATCGAGACGGCAGCGCAGGGCAACCCGGGTGAGTTCCGGCAATCGGGGAAACTCTATGGCATCGAGGTCTTTTTCGAGTTTTTTCGCTTTGTGGGTCAGGCGGTGAATATTGTCCCCGTTTCCCATCAGAGATCGATTGTCGGTGACCAGGCGAAAAACAAGCAGGCCCTTGTCGAATATTTCCCTGCTCTTTTTCGATTTGTCTTCCAGCACCGTGGCAAGGGCAAGGAGATTGTCAAGGGCGAGATGTTTCCGGATGGTCACCGCCGCGTCGGAAAGGAGAGCGTTCTGACGTCGCAGGATGTCGAGCTGGTGCGGCAGGTCGCGGCAATCGCTTTTCAGGAGCAGGGCCTCGGCGGCCGTATCCCGCTCCGGCCGGTTGCCCAGCCGGATGTCCGCTTCCAGGTTGCTTAATCGGTTTTCCCATTTGACAAGGTCCTGCAGGATGGCACGGGCGTTTTTGTGAATATTCTGCGTTGCCAGGAAAAGGGCGCAGTGGTCGATGCCAAGTACGGTCAGCACGGATCGATAGCGGTCGATATCCACATCGCCCCACTGTGCGACGATGCGGTCGTCGCCAAGTATCTTCAGGGCCGTGCTTCGTGCCTGTTGAAAAAGAGATCTGAGAAAAGTAATAGTCGCTGCCGCTTGTTGGGTCACGGGGATTAATCTGCAAAGAGTGAGAAAAAAGCGATGATGGTTTGACAGATGTTCACGGCCACTATATAACATAATCGATGCTGAGAAAATGAGAAAAAATGTTTATCATATGAAGCCATTGCATGGCATGGCAAGCGGAAGGGCGGTCGGCGTGCGACAAAAAACGCAGCGCCTGCCGGGCGTCAATCACGGATGAACAATACGAGCAAAAGGGGGAAAAAATGAAATGGGGAATCATGTGCTGTCTGGTGCTGGTGACGGCAATGACTGCCGGTCCGGCCAGCGCGGACGGCAGCGCGCTTTTCCGGGGAAAATGCGGCAGCTGTCATCAGAAGGGAGGACAGGCCGCGCCGGTTAATCCGGCGGACAAGGCGGCGGTGGTCTGGGAGAAGTTTTTTGACCGCAACCGGCATAGCGTTGATTTGTCGCCAATATTGAGCGCCGACGAGCTGACCGAGGTGGTCGCGTATCTGAAAAAATTTGCCGCGGACAGCGATCGTCCGGAGACGGCCGCCATTCCCAAGTAAAAGCCTGAAATGGAGATAATGAGATGAAAAAATACATGCTGAGCGCCGGAGCCCTGCTGTTGTGGTCCGGCACGGTATTCGCCGGTGGAACGGGGGACACCGTGACCCTGCCCGCCGAGACCTATAACGCCATTCTGCAGAAACTTGACGCCCTGCAGAAAAGAGTCGATATACTGGAAGAAAAGCCGGTTGCTCCGGCGATTGCCCCCGTCCCGGGAGTATCGAGGGAGGAGTACGACAAGCTGGCAGGAGACGTCAACAGCATTTACGATACCCTTGATGCGGTGGAGACCAAGGCACTGCAGGATCGCATCAACTGGGGGGCCGAGCTGCGCACCCGGGTCGATAACTACAAATTGTCCGAGCTGTCCGCTGCGGATGCGATTCTCCGTCCCGCCCCGACCGGCGGACTGGCAATGGTGATGCCGGACGGTGACGAGGAGTATGACGACAATAACTGGACCAACCGCCTGCGCCTCAACATGGACGCCAGGATCAATCCAACCCTGAGCTTCCACGGTCGGATGACGGTCTACAAAAACTGGGGAGATTCAGATATCACCTCAACCGCCCTCTATAATGATATGAACCGTGCCCACCGGCCGGGCACAAGCGGCGTCAAGCTTGACCGCGCCTATATCGACTGGGTGCCGGACTTCATTCTGCCGGTGGCGGTCACCATCGGTCGCCATCCCTCAACCGAGGGACCGCCGGTGGAATATCGGGAAAACCGGCAACGCCAGGCCACCTATCCTTCGCTTCTTTTTGATGCGGAAAACGACGGTATTGTCGTCACCCTGGGCCTGGAGCGTTATACCGGTTTGAAAAACGCGGGCTGGCGCCTGGCCTACGGCAAGGGCTACCACAGCGATGACGATGATTCCAGCAGCTTCTCTTTTTTTGATGACGGCAACACCGGTGATGCCGACATGTACGCCAGCTTTCTTGAAAGTGAGATTCCCGGCCTCCAGAACAGTCTGTTGGTGCTCAGTTACGCCCACATGACCGACCTGCCCAGTTCCTTCATGGGAATAGACGGCCCGATCAGTCTCGGCGACATGGATCTCTACGGCGTCCATCTCCAGGCCGGCAATCTGCTGGATTCAAATTTCGACCTCTTCCTGTCCTGGGCCGGCAACCGCACGGACGCTAACGGCAACTTCCTCGACTATTCCTCTTTCTTCGGGATGCCGACCGGCTCCTTCACCATGGGGCTGCTTTCGCCGGACGGTGGAGACGACCGTTCCGGTTCCAGCATCTTTGCCGGTTTGCGCTATACCCTGACCTGTCCGACCCTGAAGAATCCAAAGCTCGGTTTTGAGTACAACCACGGTTCCAAATACTGGATGAGCATGACCATGGCCAGCACCGAGATGTTCAATAAACTGGCCACCCGCGGCGACGCCTATGAACTCTATTACATCCAGCCGGTCAACGAAAACCTCTTTTTCCGGCTCGGTTACACCTTTGTCGAATACGATTACACCGGCAGCGGTTCCCATCTTGGGCAGCCGCAGGAAACCGACGCCGAACTCAGTAACTACTATCTCCTGATGGATTGCCGTTTCTGATCCGGCAGCGGGATGGAGATGACCAGGACCGTTCATGCAGGGCGTGGACGGTCTTTTTTTTTTTGATTCGTCACCGGAAAAGTCGCACACATGCCGGAGAGGTTTGCTATACTTTGTTGCACGAGGTTTTTTTCTTTCCTGTTACTGGAGTGTGCACAATGAAGACACAGAGAGATAGGGGCCAGGTGTCATGGCGCAGCTCGCTCAAAGTAAAAATTCTTATCCCGTCCTTTATCATTGTCTGTTTTCTGGTCGGAATCGTTGCTTTGAGTGTCAGGGACTTTCATTCCCTCGGTGACACGGTGGCGGAGATTGTTACCAGTTCGGAAAAGACCCTGAAGGCGGAAACCGGCCTGACGCTGCTCATTGGTCAGACCCAGCAGACGGCCAGTCGTTATTTTTATTTTGCCAGGGAGGATGACAAGAAGGCAGCCAAGGCGACCATTGCCGAACTGAAAACCATGGAGAGCATTGCCGGCGAGGACAAGGTGGCGGCGGCTCTCGGTCGCCTGGAACAGCTCATTGATGCCGCCGGTGTTCGCTTTGCCACTCTGAACAAGCAGCGCGCCGATGCCCTCGGCCTGATTCGGGAGATTCGCGACAGCCTCACGTCCTCCTGCTCTCCGGAAAAGGCACAGGAGATTCTGGCGATTATCGATATGGTCAGTGCCGACATGGCGAGCCCGGATCCTGGGGCGAAAACGTCCATTGAGCAGGCCTTCGAACAGGCGGGCAAGGAGTTACCTAAAGAATTGCAGTACAATCTGGAAGATTTCTGGGACATGTGGGCCGGCTACACCGCCGTCTTCCACAAGTTGCGCGAGGATACAAATCGAACCCTGGAGGAAACCCTGAGCATTCTGCGCGCCTTTCAGGCGGAACATATCCGTCTCAGCCAGGAACGGATGGCGCAGATCCGGGAAAAGACCGTGCAGCAGATCGATACCGCCGCGCTGGTCATGGGGATCGCCGGGCTGGCCGGCATCGTCATCAGTGTTGTCCTCTCCGTTTTTGTCGCCGGGTCGATCACCCGGCCGATCCTTGCCTGTGTCGCCATGGCCGACCGGGTTGCCCGGGGCGACGTCCGTCGAAATCTCGATCTGCAGCAACAGGATGAAGTGGGTAATCTCGGTCGCAGCATGGATCTGATGATCGCCGGTTTGCGCAAGCGGGCCGAACTGGCCGAGGCCATTGCCGCGGGAGATCTCACCTGCGAGGTCACGGTCTATTCCGAGCATGATTTGCTCGGCCATTCTCTGCAGCGGATGGTGGAGAATCTGGCCGGCATGATCCGCCAGATTCAGGGGAATTCCAGCCGTCTTGCCCATTCATCCGATCAGTTGACCAGTATTGTCAGGCAGCTCGCCGCCAGTTCCGACGGTATGATCGCCAATTCCGCCGGGGTCAACGATGCGGCGAATAAAATGAACAACCAGGCGGAACAGGCCTCCCTGGTTGCCGGCGATATGCTGCGTGACATGGAGCTGGTCGTCTCCTCTTCCACCCAGATGTCAGCATCGGTAACCGAAATAGGCAGTCATGCGGAGGAGGGCGGCGCCATTACCCGGGAGGCCCTGGAGATGTCTGAAAAAGCGCGGCAATCCATGGAGCAGTTGCATGAGGGGACAGAGGAGATCGGCGAGATCACCAAGGTCATTCACGATATCACCGAGCAGACCAAGCTGCTGGCTTTAAACGCCACCATCGAGGCGGCTCGGGCCGGCGAAGCGGGTAAGGGTTTTGCGGTGGTGGCGGGCGAGGTCAAAGAGCTGGCCCACCAGAGTGCTCAGGCAGCCAATCGTATCGCTGCCCAGATCACCACTGTTCAGCAGAATACCCAGACGGCGGTGCGGGCCATTGCCGATGTGGCAGAGATCGTGCGCAAAGCCCACGACTCGTCGAGCACGATTTCATCGGCGGTGGAAAATCAGGGACGGATGAACAGTGAGATCACCAGCAAGGTCTCTCACTCCCACAGCGGGGTACGGCATGTTGCCGAGGCCATTGCCCAGCTCTCTGCCGAGGCGTCGCTCGTTAAGGAAAACATCCGGCTCATTGACGCGGAGATCCAGACCGGAGGAGCCGAGCTGCGCAAGATCAGTTCCTCGACCACTGAACTGGTCGAGCTGGCCGGCAGCCTGCGGGAGCTGGTGGAAAAATTTCGGATCGTCTCTTGAGAGGCGGCGGGTGGAGACGCGGGAATCCTTATTTTTTTAGTCAGGGTCAGCCCAAGCCTCCCGGATGTGGAGGATGGCGTCGATGTTGGTGAGGAAGATGTCGAGCAGCTCCGGATCGAAATGTTTTTCCCGGCCCTCAACGAGAATGGCAACGGCCTGGTCAACCGGAATAGCATCCTTGTAGACCCGGTTGGTGGTCAGTGCGTCAAAGACGTCGCAGATGGCGGCGATTCTCCCTTCTATGGGTATTTCCTTCCCTCGTAATTTTCGCGGGTAACCAGAGCCGTCAAACTTTTCATGGTGGGTGTAGGCGATGGAGGCCCCCAGCCGCAGCAGCTCAGATTTTGCCTCGGAGAGAATACGGTAGCCGATCTCCGGATGGAGCTGAATGATGCGAAACTCCGCGTCGGTCAGGCGACCTGGCTTCAGCAGGATGGTGTCGGAGATGCCGATCTTGCCGATATCATGGAGAGGGCTCGCCAGCCTGATCTGTTCGCATTCCTTTTCCAGCAGGCCCGATCTGCGCGCCAGCAGCTGGCAGTAATGGCTCATGCGCATGGTGTGCTGGGCGGTTTCATTGTCGCGAAACTCCGCCGCCTTGCCGAGGGTCATGATGGTTTCTTCCCGCGCCAGATGGAGCTCCATGGTGCGATTGGCGACCAGTTCCTCCAGCTGCTGGTTGTATCTGTTGTTCTCGATTTCCAGCTCCCGGCGATGCAGGGCATTGGCGACATTGATGACCAGCTCATTCATCTGCACCGGTTTGATGATATAGCCGTAGGCCCCCATCTCCAGACAGTTGATGGCCACATCCCGATCATCGACCCCGCTGATCATCAGCACAGCCAGATCGGTGTGCTTGACCCGAACTTTTTCCAGCAGTTCGATACCGCTCATCTCCGGCATATTGATATCGGAAAGCATGAGGGAGAACGGCTGTTTTCCGAGCAGATCAAGGGCCTGGCGGCCGTTGTTGGCGGCGTGGCATTCATAGCCCGCATAGGTCAGCAGGCGGGTGAAGGTGTCACAGATGACGTCTTCGTCATCAACCAGAAGAATACGATGGGGGGTGTTGATTTCATTCATAATGTAAAACTGTAGCAGCGGTTGTGACGAAATTCAAGGGAAATGAAGGAGTCGTGGATAAGGTCTTTTTCTTTTCCTTTTCCACCAAACTTGACAAACGCTCGTGATCCGCATACCTTGGAGTGCGGTTCCGACCGCAGGAGCCGGCGCTGAAAAAGGACACGGGCGGCCGATCTGGTGTAATGATGGAATTACTGTGTGAAAAGTACAAGCAAAAAGTTGATTCTGACCAGGCAATATGTTCTCATCCGGGGGAGTACTGCCGTTTCCGGACATCGTGCATGATTCATTTTCTGGAAACGGAGAGAAAACGGGTAGAGCGTCAGGGTAAACAGGAAAACAGGAATGGAGAAACTGAAATTTGAGAAGAGCGGTGGGCTGCTGCCGGTCATCGCTCAGGATTATCAGAGCGGTGAGGTGCTGATGCTGGCCTACATCAACGACCTGGCCCTGGCGGCGACCATCGCCACCGGCAAGGCCCATTACTGGAGTCGTTCCCGCCAGAAACTGTGGCTCAAAGGGGAAACGTCCGGTCACGTGCAGCTCATCAGGGACATTCTCGTTGATTGCGATGAGGATACGGTCATTTATAAGGTTGAACAGCTGGGCGGCGCGGCCTGTCACAAGGGCTATCGCAGCTGTTTTTTTCGGCGTTTGCAGGAGGGGAATCTGGTCGTCATCGGCGAACCGCTTTTCGATCCCCGGGAGGTATATACAAAATGAAGCAAGTGAAGCTCGGTATTCCCAAAGGGAGTCTGGAAAAGGCCACCATCGAACTGTTCGCCAAATCGGGCTGGCAGATCAAGCTCTCTTCCCGCAACTATTTCCCCGAGGTGGATGACCCGGAACTGTCCTGTTCCATCTGTCGGCCGCAGGAGATGTCACGTTATATCGAAAACGGCATTCTTGATGCCGGTATCACCGGCAAGGACTGGATCCTCGAAAACGAATCGGATGTCGTGGTGGTGGAGGATCTCGTTTATTCCAAGGTCAGTCGCAAACCGACCCGCTGGGTCATCGCGGTGCCGGGCGATTCACCAATCCGCACCGTCGAGGACCTGCAGGGTAAGAAAATCGCCACCGAGCTGGTCAGTTACACCCGGCGCTTTTTTGCCGCAAAAAATATCGATGTGGAGATTGAGTTTTCCTGGGGCGCCACCGAGGCAAAGGTGGTTTCCGGGCTGGCCGACGCCATTGTCGAAGTGACGGAAACCGAATCCACCATCCGCGCCCATGGCCTGCGGGTCATCCATGAGCTGATGACCTCCAATACCCAGCTCATCGTCAACAAGACGGCCTGGACCGATCCCTGGAAGCGGGAAAAGGTCGAGAATATCGCCATGTTGCTTCAGGGCGCGCTCAAAGCGGACAAGATTGTCGGCCTCAAGATGAACGTGCCTGATGAGAAGCTTGAAGGGGTGATCGCCATGCTGCCGAGTATGAATGCACCCACTGTTGCCCCTCTCTATAATAAGAAATGGTTTTCCGTGGAAACCGTCATCTCCGAGCACCAGGTGCGGGATCTGGTGCCGCGGCTGCTGAAGGCCGGGGCCGAGGGGATTATTGAGTACGCCTTGAACAAGGTGATCTGAGTATGTCTCTCTTTCAGGGCGGTGAGGCGGTATTTGTCAAAAGCGTGCATAATACCTCCCAGTTGCCGCCCGCCGATCATGCGGAGATCGCCTTTGCCGGGCGCTCCAATGTCGGCAAATCGAGCCTGATCAACCGGTTGCTGAACCGGCGCAATCTGGTCAAGGTCAGCGCCCGGCCGGGCAAGACTCAGAGTCTTAATTTTTTTGCCGCCGGCGAACGGCTTTACCTCGTTGACCTGCCGGGCTACGGCTTTGCCAAGGTGCCGCGTCGGGTGCAGAATGACTGGAGGGGGCTCATTTCCTCCTACATGCTCAACCGGCCGAACCTGATCTGCGTGGTGGTGATCATTGACATCCGCCATGAGGTCAAAAACCAGGATCGTGAACTGGTGACCTGGCTGAAAACCGAAAAGATACCCCTGCTCCTGGTCTACACCAAGCAGGACAAATTAACGGCTAACAAAAGGATGCAGCAAGCAGTTCTGCTCGATGCCGGCTTCGGGATCGGTGCAAACGACCGGGTGCTGTTTTCCGCAAAAACAGGGGAGGGACGGGAAAATCTGATTTCCAGACTTGAACAGTTCGCCGAATAGTGGTTTACTGCCATATTGTGGTAGTGGCCGATTCTATGTCATGCGCATTATTTCGGAATGGAGGCTCCGGGATGATCGGCAGGGCGCCGCGACGAAAATTTTTTGGGGGAGAGGTGACAATGCTTGCACAGTTTGTGGGAACTGAGGGAGAGAGTATGTCGTCAGAAGGAAAAGTCAGTTGCTGGAATATCATGCAATGCGGCAATGAGAAATGTTCCGCCCGTGAAAATGGAAAAGCCTGCTGGGAGGTGGCCGATGAGCTCAATGATTACCGGTCGGCCATGAATGTCTGTTCAGATTGTATTGTCTATCTCAGCATGCACCACAACGAGGTGCTCAGCAGGGAAGAGATTGACGAGATCCTGCAGAAAAAAGGGGTTTGTATTCTGCGGGAGAAATGCCACATGTGACGCTGTCAGCACCGTGCGTCATCAGCCGTCCGCCGCGTGGCGGCTGATGCGCTTTCCCGCCCCCAACCGCCGCCGCCCGGCGTGCGGAGGATCAGGCGGTCCCCCTTTTTTGCCCGCAGGGTAACGAGGCCGGGAAGTCTTTTCTTTTTGCCCTGCCGGGAAATGGTGTTTATTCCCCTCTTGCCGGGGGACCCGCCATGCAGACCATAGGGCGCCGCCCTGCGCCGGTCGGTAAGCAGCGAGACGTGACCGTCCGCAAGAAAACGGTAGACGCGAATGATGCCGTCGCCGCCCCGGTAGTGACCTTGCCCGCCCGATCCCCGCCTGATCGCATATTTTTCCACCAGCAGCGGATAGCTGTGCTCCAGCGCCTCCACCGGTGTGTTCAACGTATTGGTCATATGTGCCGTCCGGCAGCCCGGCAATGGTGGCCCTCATCAGTTTTTCCGCATAGTGTTGCAGCTGGTCAAGCAGGACAAAGAGCCTTTCCTCGCCGCGTCGGGCAACGATGTCGAGCAGGCGGAGCCGGCCTCTTTCCAGGGCCGCCTGTTGAGCCCGCAGGTCGCCCAGTCGTTCCTCCGGATTGCGTACCTGGCGGAGAAACCCGTTGATAAAGGCATCGTTTATCGTGCCCTGCCGGACCAGCATGGTAGGCGGAATCAGCACCCCTTCCTCGCCAAGATGACGGGAAAAGCCCATGGAGCCCGGATTCTTGCCGCCCACATCGGCATGGTGGGCGCGGTTGGCAATATAAAAGAGGGGACGACCGTCCGGATCATGCACTCCCCGCATCAGGGTGATGTCCGGCAGATGGCTGCCCCCGCGGAAGGGATCGTTGACAATAATAAGGATGTCGCCGGGGGCGAAGGTGTGGCAGCAAAGGGCATGGGCCACGGTGCGGGGCATGGCGCCGAGATGAACCGGGATGTGGGCGGCCTGGGCGACCAGGTTGCCGTGTCGGTCGAAAATGGCGCAGGAGAAATCCTTGCGTTCCTTGATGTTGGAGGAAAACGACGAGCGGGCGAGGATGATTCCCATCTCTTCGGCAACAGAGGCAAACAGTTTGTTGCAGACCTCGACCTCGATGGCATCCATGGCGTTGCCGTGCCCTCCGGGGCTACCGCTCGTCGGATTTGAGCACAGCGAGGAAGGCGCTCTGCGGGATATCGACGTTACCCACCGTTTTCATCCGTTTTTTGCCTGCCTTCTGCTTTTCCAGCAGCTTACGCTTTCTGGTGATATCGCCGCCATAGCATTTGGCGGTAACGTCCTTGCGCAGGGCGGAGATGGTTTCCCGGGCGATGATGGTGCCGCCGATCGCCCCTTGGATGGCGATCTTGAACATCTGGCGGGGAATCTCATCTTTCAATCGTTCGCAGGCGTGCAGGGCCCGTTCCCGGGCCTTGGACCGATGGACCAGCTGAGAGAGGGCGTCCACCCGTTCCCCATTAACCAGGATATCGAGCTTGACCAGGTCGCTTTGCCGGTAATCGATGAGCTCGTAGTCAAAGGAGCCGTAGCCCTGGGTGATGGATTTGAGCCGGTCGTAAAAATCGTAGATCACCTCGGCCAGGGGCAGTTCGCAGGTAAATTCAATACGGCCCGGCATGGGGTAGTGATAATGGGTGTTTTCCCCGCGCCGTTCCATGCAGAGGGTCATCACTGCGCCCATGTACCGCTCCGGAATATGGATGGTGGCCTTGATGAAGGGTTCCTCGGTACGGATGATGGAGCCGGGGTCGGGAAAATAAGCCGGATTGTCCACCTCCTTCATCGTACCGTCCTGCAGATAAAAATGGTAGCAGACCGAGGGCACGGTGAGGATGAGGGGGATGTCGAATTCCCGTTCCAGACGCTCCTGAATCACCTCAAGATGGAGCAGGCCGAGAAAGCCGCAGCGAAAGCCGAACCCGAGAGCAGAGGAAGAATCCTTCTGGTAGGAAAGGGAGGCGTCGTTCAAGGTGAGCTTTTCCATGGCCGCGGCCAGGTTCTCATAGTCGTCGGTGGAGATCGGGTAGATGGAGGAAAAGACGACCTGCTGGATCTCCTTGAAGCCGGGCAGCGGACTGGCGCAGGGTTTGTCCTTGAGGGTGATGGTGTCACCCGGCCGGGTGTCGCTCACTGTTTTGATGCCAGCCAGAATATAGCCGACCTGGCCGGCCCTCAGTTCTTTCTGCGGCACCCGTTCAAGGCGAAAGAGACCCACCTCTTCAACCCGGTAGCTTGCCTTGTTGGACATGAAGAGGATGGTGTCGCCGGCCTTGACCCGACCGTTGACGATGCGGCAGGAGATGATGGTGCCGCGAAACGAATCGTAGGTGGCGTCAAAGATCAGGGCCTGCAGGGGGGCCTCCGGATCGCCTTCCGGGGCGGGCAGCAGGGTGACGATGGCCTCCAGCACGTCATCCACCCCTTCGCCGGTCTTGGCCGAGCATTTGCGGATCGAGTTCCCGTCCAGGCCGAGGTCTTCCTCGATCTGCGCCGCCACCGCGTCCGGATCGGCGGAAGGCAGGTCGATCTTGTTGATGACCGGGATGATTTCCAGGTCGTTTTCCATGGCCAGATAGAGGTTGGCCAGGGTCTGTGCCTCGATGCCCTGGGCCGCGTCGATCAGCAGCAATGCTCCCTCGCAGGAGGAAAGAGCCCGGGATACCTCGTAGCTGAAATCGACATGCCCGGGGGTGTCGACGAGGTTGAGACTGTACTCACGGCCGTCTCTGGCGGTATAGGGTAGGCAGATGGTCTGGCTCTTGATGGTGATGCCGCGCTCCCGTTCAATGTCCATGTTGTCGAGGAGCTGATCCTTGAACTCCCGATCGCTGACCATGCCGCATTTCTGGATGAGCCGGTCGGCGAGAGTCGATTTGCCGTGATCGATATGGGCAATGATGCTGAAATTGCGGATATTTTTTTGCTGCATCGGTCCGTCTTTCCCTCGTTTTTCTGGCGGAATCTGCTAAAATGGAGTACGATTTCTTGTTTGCGGGCACAATGGCCAGTGAAGGCGGAAAGTGCGCCGGAATAGGTGGATATATAGTGGCGGCTTCGCCTTGTCAAGAAAGAAACGGCGGCCGGCCATGCCGTCCTATAGAGAATCATGACAGAAGATACCGAGAGAGACAATACTTTTGAGAATGAGGACGAGGAGCCTTCCTATCATCCTCTGCTCGCCCTGCCGGATGACAATCATCTGCCTGCCTTAAGTCATCCCGGGCTCCACCGTTATCTGCAGGAGATTAATCAGCACCGCCTGCTGACCCGCGAGGAGACGGAGGAGCTGGCCCAGCGCTTCCATGAGACCCGTGACCCGGAGGCTGCCTATCAGTTGGTGACTGCCAATCTGCGGTTGGTGGTCAAGGTGGCGATGGATTTCCAGAAATACTGGATGCAGAATTTTCTCGATCTCATTCAGGAGGGCAATGTCGGGTTGGTGCAGGCTGTCAAAAAATTCGATCCCTATCGCGGCGTCAAGTTTTCCTATTACGCCGCTTACTGGATCCGTGCCTATATCCTCAAATTCATCATGGACAACTGGCGGCTGGTGAAGATCGGCACCACCCAGGCCCAGCGCAAGCTCTTTTTCAGCCTCAACCGGGAAAAGAAGCTGCTCGAATCACAGGGCTTCAAGCCGGAAACCAAGCTGCTGGCGGAGCGTCTCGGGGTGAAAGAGAGCGAGGTCATCGAGATGAGCCAGCGCATGGACAACTGGGACGTCTCCCTGGAGAGTCCGGTGCGCGAGGATTCCGACGACGAACAGAAGAGTTTCCTGCCGGCCACGGGCCCTTCCGTCGAGGAGACGGTGGCGGATATCGAAATGAAGGAGCGGTTGGCCGAGATTCTCGATACGCTGCAGGGGACCTTGAACGAGAAGGAGCAGACCATTCTGGCGGCCCGGCTGCTCAGTGACGAGCCGCTGACCCTGCAGGACATCGCCGATCAGTTCGGTATTTCCCGGGAACGGGTGCGGCAGATCGAGTCAAATCTGCTCAAGAAGATGAAGAAGTATCTGGAGCAGGAAGTGCCGGATATCGGGTTTTTCCTCGATCATGTCGACAAGCAGTGGCAGGTGTAGATGCACAGCGTGAGGTGATGGAATCCGACGTCGCCCGCTTTCTTGTCGGATGCTGTCGTCGGGTCGGTCCGATGCCGAGGTGACCGCCATTCAACCTCCTCACCAATCACCCATGAACCAATCAACCAATCAACCAACCAACGACTATTATGAACGTCCCCTTACTTGATTTGAAAGCCCAGCTTGATTCCCTCCGTGACGAGATCATGGCGGCCATTACCGAAACGGTTGATTCCACCTGTTATATCATGGGCCCGCAGATCGACGTCTTTGAGAAAGACGTTGCCGCGTATTGCCAGACTTCGGCAGCAATCGGCGTCTCCAGCGGTACCGACGCGCTGCTGGCAAGTCTGATGGCCCTTGGTATCAAGGCGGGCGATCTGGTGTTGACCACTCCGTACACCTTTTTCGCCACCATGGGTAGCATCCTGCGCCTCGGCGCCCAGCCACTCTTTGTCGATATCGACCCGGCGACTTACAACATCGATCCGGCCCAGGCAGCCGCCGCCCTGGCTGATCGGCATACCGCGGACCGGGTCAGGGCGATCATGCCTGTTCATCTCTTCGGCCAGTGCGCCGACATGGCGCCGCTGCTGGAGCTGGCGATGCAGCATAACATTCCGGTGGTCGAGGATGCGGCCCAGGCCATTGGCGCATGCTATCCGCTGCCAAGCAACGGCACGGTCGAGTGGCGCCGGGCCGGCAGCATGGGCGACTGTGGCTGTTTCTCCTTTTTCCCCAGCAAGAATCTCGGTGGTATGGGCGACGGCGGCATGGTGGTGACGAGTCGGGACAAGCTGGCCCATGACCTGCGGCTGATCCGGGTCCATGGCGATATCAGCAAGTACCAGCACGCAGTGGTTGGCGGCAATTTTCGGCTCGATGCTCTGCAGGCGGCGATTCTGCGGATTAAACTGAAATATCTGCCGACCTGGCATGCGGCCCGACGGCAGAATGCCACCCTTTATAGCGCCCTGTTCAGGGAGGCCGGTCTGGTTGAACAGGGGTTGGTTCGCCTGCCGGAGGCTGTCTATGCGGAACAGGCGGTCGGCAGCGGCATGGATTATCATATTTACAATCAGTATGTTGTCCGCGTCGAGCGGCGCGACGCGTTGCGGGAATTTCTCCTGAAGGAGTCGGTCGGGGTCGCCGTCTATTATCCGATTCCCCTGCACCGTCAGAAATGCATTGCTGAGCTGCCATGCAGTCGCTGCGACCTGCCCGAGTCTGAAAAGGCCGCCGCGGAAACCCTGGCTCTGCCCATCTATCCTGAACTGACCTCATCCATGCAGGAGTATGTTGTCGATCGCATCCGCGCATTTTATCACGAATAGAGGGACTGCCCGTTTCTCCTTCTTCGTGCGGCAGGGAGGGGTGGTGCTGGCGATGTTGCTGCTCTGCGCCGCGGACGGCATTGCCGGCTCTGCTCTTGAGGATTTTTTTGCCTCGCCGCGGATCGCCCCCTTGGAGATCGTGCTGACCAGGGAGGAGGGGCCGACCTGGCTGCGGGTCTGGCAGGATGCCCGCCGTCTTGCCGCGACCGGCGACCATACCGCTGCCGCTGCCGCTTATTCCCGGTTGCTCGATCTGAAGAGTGACGCGGTCGATCCCCGTTGGGAGTATGCCTCCCTGCTTCTTTCCCTTAAGCAGTTTGATCGGGCCGCTGAGCAGCTCGAAACGTTGGTGGAGCAATTCCCCGACCAGGTTGATTATCTCAACGGCCTGGGCTATACCATGAAGAAAAAGGGCTATTACGGTCGGGCGGTAGAGCTGTTCGATCGGGCCTCCGGCCAGGATCCTGGCAATATTGTTGCCCTGACCGGACTCAGTGAGGGGTTGCTCTCTCTTGGTAATCTGGGCCGGGCCCTGCCCAGACTTGAAGCCCTCTATGAGCGGCGGGGTGATGACGTCGATCTGCAGAAACGTCTGGTCCGTCTTTACCTGGATCTCGGGCTGGCCGCCAAGGCGCAGCCGCTGGCCCTCCGGCTGGCCGATCGGGCCGATGCCGATCCCTCTGACTGGAAACTGGCGGCCCGGGCCCATGACGAGGGGGGGGATGAGGATGTAGCCGCCAGGTGCTGGCAAAAGGTGGTAGCGGCCTTGCCGGCAGACCGCGAGGGGCATGGCTGGCTCGCCTCCTATTACGAAAAACGCGAGAGGTGGCAAGCGGCGCTTGTCCATCTGCGCGCACTGCTCGATGCTGATGAGCACAATCCCGAGCTCCTGGCCCGGGTTGCCGAAGGGCATCTTCGCGCAGGAAATCCTGCCGAGGCAGTCCTCTTTTACGAAAGATACCTTGCCCTGCGCCCCGACGACAAAGAGATTCTGGGGCGGCTGGTCGCCTTGTTTGGCGAACTCGGTCGCGACGCTGATACCTTGGCCGCTCTCGAACGCTATCTCGCCCTGGAGCCTGCTCCGGCGACTGCTGAATTGCGTCGGGCAGCCTCGCTCTATGAAAGAGCGGGCCGTCATCATGAGGCAATTTCCCTCTACCGCCGCCTGCTGGAAAGAAACCCGGATGATGCCGAGGTACTGGCTGACTTGGCCCGCGCTCTGCTTGCCGTCGGCGACCATGACGGGACGCTGGCGGCCTGGGCTCGCCTTGCCGGGATCTCGCCGGACAGCACGACCGTGTATCGTTCCATGATGGCCCTGCTGATTCGGTTGGGACGACACGACGAGCTGATTGCTGTTCTGATTGAACTCAACCGCCGGGATCCCGCTGACATGGAAGTGGTCCTTCGTCTTGCCGCTGCCCTTGTTACCAGGCACGACCTGGCCGGGGCTGAGCGGGTTTTCCTGCCGGTTGCGGAACGGCAGCTTGATGACCCCGACCTGCTCCGGCTGCGGGCCGAAGTTTTTGAGGGACTCTCTATGCCGGATCACGCCTTGAACGATTATCTCGCCCTGGCAAACGCCGGTGCCGCGACGCCGGAGCTGCGGGTTAAATGTTTGGAGCTGGCCGCCGCCATGGGTCGGATGTCACTGGCCGCAACCTTGCTTAAACAAGTTGATGACGAATCTTTATCTCCCGAATATCTGCTGCGGGTTGCCAATGGTTTCCGGGATGGTTGTCATTACGAGACCGCCCACAATCTCTATAGGCAATTACTCGACTCCACCGAGGAACCGGAACTGCGGCGCCGGCTTCTGCTTGCCTTTGCCCGATCCTATGAGCAGCAATTTCTTGTTTTTGAGGCGGAACAGGTTTTCCGCCTCGCCTTGCTTGAGCATCCTGCTGATGTCGAAATTCTTGGCTGTCTTGTCGATCTGCAGCTCAAGGCGGGATATGTTGGTGAAGCAGCCCTCTGGCTTGAACAACTCGAATCCTTGTCAGCTGCTCAACAGGCAGAGGCCGGAGGTGAGAAAGCGGGACGTTGGTTGGCCCAGTTATTGGAGGGCCGACTCCTGACTCACGCCGGCAAGTTTTCCGCGGCCCGGAAAAGAATACACCTTCTGCTGGAGGCGATGGCGGAAGATGGAGCCGGTACGACTTTTTTTTTCAACGGCAGATCGCTTGCCGACCTGGCCAGGCTGGAGTTGGCCCGCGCCTGGCTCGGTCTGGAGGAGTATGACGAGGCGGAACGACAGTGTCGCCTGTTGATGGAGCATGATGCCGGCGACCTAGACAGTCGCGTCCTGCTGCAGAAGATTGTCGCAGCCCAGGGGGATGATGCCCGCCTTGCGGTTGTTCGTAGTGGGCTGCTGGCGGCCGCCGACCGTGATCTCGGCAGGATGATGCGGCTTCATGATGCCTATCGACGGGCAGGGATGAAAGAGGACATGATCGGCAGCGCGGAACTCGCCGTCGCCATGGGAGCCGATTCCTTTACTGCGCGTTTTCGACTTGCCCGGATCCTGGCCGTGGCCGGCAATCATCGTCAGGCCCTCACCGCGATAAACGATCTGCTCGGTGACTTTCCGGAAAACACGGCGTTACAGGTTCTCGGCGCCCGTGCCGCCTTCACCCTTGGCCTGGATGAAACCGCTCTTTCCTATTGCGACACCATTCTCGCCGCCCAACCATACCGGGCAGACATGCAGCTGCTCAAAGCGAGAATTTTCTGGCGACAGCCCGACTGGGGCGAGTCGTTGCCCGTGTATGAAAATTATCTAATCCCGGCGGTCCGTGATCTGCTGATCGAACAGGCACAAGGCAAGGGGCTGTTCGTGCCTGCCGAGACCGAGGTCTCGCTCTGGCAGCGGCTGACATTCGCCCCTCCGGCCAAAGATCTCTTTGTTGACCGTATAATGACACCGGCCTTTGCCGTTGCGCCCGGCAACCGTGAGTTGAAAAAAATCGCAGCGTCCCTTTTTTCCCGCTATAGGTGGCAACAGCGCTTTGCCGGTGAGTTGGCCGCCCGACGCCTTGTCGAGCAGCGGGATGATTTTCAGGCAGCTGACCTCTTTCGGCAGCTGACGGAGCGCTACCCCGAGGATCAGTCCCTGTTTTTCGATCTTGCCGGCATTCACAGCAGACTCGATCAGCTTGGCGATGAAGCGCTTTTGTATAAGCGCCTGGCGGAGATCGATCCTCACTACCCCGGCCTGCAGGAGGCCATTGAGCGGAACCGGCTCAAACGACAGCCGCGGTTTACCGCCGCCTATCGTTATGCAACCGAGGATGGCTGGGACGGCTATCAGTCCATCAGAAAACATGCCCTTGATGTTGGCGGCTGGGCCTCAATGCAGCCGGGTAATGACGTGGATGTGACGCTTTCGACCATCGGTTACAGTTCGGCGGACGCGGATGATTCGATGAGATCGCAAAGGGCCTTTGTCTCTTTTGACAAAAACCTGCTCGATCGCTTTGACCTTACCCTGGGCGGCGGGGTGGAGAGCTTTGACGGGGACTACGCTGATGCCGGTCTGATTGAGTGCGGGCTGAAAGGCAGAGTGAGCGACCGACTGCGGGGCGAAGTCAGCTATGAACGGGATGTGGTGGACGACACGGTGGCCAGCCTCAGCCGCACTGTTATGGCGGAAAATCTCCGGGCAGGACTTTTCCTCGGAATTCTGCCGCGACTGCTGACCGGTGGTGATTACGACTACACGACCTATTCAGACGGTAATAATATGATGGGGTATTCGTTCTGGGCCAGTTATATTCTGCTGCCTGAGCCAACCTCCCTGCAGGTGCGCTTCAATTACCGCTTCATGGATACCGAGGAAGGCGGCAACGATCGGGGACCGTTACTGGATGACGGCTTTGCCGCTGACGACCATCCCTACTGGACCCCGAGAAATTATTGGAAAAATGGATATGCCGTCCTGTGGACCCATAAATTATCCGCGGATACTCTTGAACGCGGCACGCCAAGTTATTATAGTGCCGAATATCTTGTCGAATATGATGCCAACGGCCATATGCTGCAAACGGTCAGGGGCGGGTTTTCCCTTGAGCTGTCAAAAAACTGGATGCTTGAATCCGCGGCTCGACTGGTACTGTCTGATGAATATCGAGCAAAGGATCTCAGTCTGACTGCCGTCTATCGCTGGTAGCAGGTCGGGTGCGTATTTTTCTGGAAGAGTAGCGGCGTACAGGGTGTTGCCGGGCTGCGTCGGTGGTGGGATAGATAGATGACAGGCGTGTTGCGGCTCAAGCCTGTGCAGACATTTTTCCTGTTTCGCAGCGGTTGATGATGAAACCAGTCTGCTGGTTTCCGTGAAGAGATCCGTTCCCGGATCTCTCTTTTTTTGATGGTCTCGCAAAAACTGAAAATCAACCACTGAGACCACGGAGCACAAAGAGATAACCGGCTGCATTGCTCGTATTTTCTCTGTGTCCTCTGTGCTCTCGGCGGGAAAAGACTTTTTGCGACGCCATCTTTTTTGTTTGTTCGCCACAACACATCAAAGACGGGCGGATGATTCCGGACCTGGAGGTTAATGAATGATTGAGAGGGTACCGATGTCAAAAGGCGGCTACGCGCGGATGCGGGAGGAATTGACCCGTTTGCAGCGTGTCGATCGCATCGAGGTGATTAAGGCCATCGAGGTGGCCAGAGGCCATGGCGATCTGAAGGAAAACGCCGAGTATCATGCCGCCAAGGAACGGCAGAGTCATATCGAGGGCCGGATCATGGAGCTGAAGGACAAGTTGGGTCGGGCCGAAGTGATCGATTGCTCTCAGGTAAGCTGTGATCGAGTCGTATTCGGAACGGTGGTGACGGTAGAGGATCTCGACAGCGGCCAGGAAATTGTCTATCAGTTGCTTGGCCCGGAAGAGGCGGACGTGAAAAAGGGCAGTATTTCCGTGTTGTCGCCGTGGGGCAAGGCGATGCTCGGTAAAAAAATCGGAGATGAATTTGAGGTGAAAACCCCGTCCGGTATCCGGCAGCTGGAGATTCTCGATATCGAAAAGGGGTCGGATGAGTAAGGGGCAGGGGCTGGATGGCGAAAGGGTGCGTCTCTTCCGTCATCCGCAGACGACACAAAAATGGCGTGCTGTTGCCTGAGACCAGGGGAGATAGCGCCTTGTCGTCGTCGGTGTGAGCGGTGGCAGTCGGGTTGAGGCCCGAGCCGATCAGTTGTCGCGGGTGGTCAATCCGTGCAGAAAAATATCACTGATCTGTTTTGCGGTTTCCTCAAGGGTGTAATGGGGTTTGGCCGACAGCGCCCACAGGCGTGACATCTCGTCAAGCGCCCCGAAAAAGGCGCGTTTGACCACGCCGGGCATCACCTCCTGGCGGAAATGACCGGACTCCTGGCCTTTACGAACAATATCGGAAATGATATCGATATATTCGATGAATTTGGTGTTGCGGTACTCCTTGATGAACTTGTTGCTCTGTCTGAGTTCCATCTGCAGCACCTCCACCAGTTCCTTCTGGTCTTCCAGTAGGCTGAGATGGTGCCTGGCATAGATTTCCAGCATTTTGGCCGGGTCGGTCTCGTTTTCCAGGAGCAGTTTCACCTTGACGATGATCTTGCCGATTTCATCCTCAAAAAGGGAGATGAGGATATCGTATTTGTTGTTGAAATAGAGATAGATAGTACCGTCCGCCACCTTGGCTTCCTTGGCGATGTCGGAAATTCTGGCATTGAAGAAGCCTTTGCGGGCAAATACCTTGACTGCGGCCTGGGTGATTTTTTGATGCTTATCTGAAACTCTCATCAGTAGAAAACTATTGTTTGCTTTAGTTTCGAAAGTGCTGTTGCCAACCGATTCCGTTTTTTTGTAATTAAAGAAAATCGCTGACTTACTTTTTTCTTTTGTTTAAAGTATGATTCTGGTTTGGGGAAAAAAATGAGAATGGAGAATGCACACGCTGTCATGATAAGACAAAAATATGCATTTTTTATGAATAATGATTCATTTTTTGACATATCATAGAGATCGAATATGACTCTGTCAAGCGTAAAATTGCGGGGTTGCGCGAAAAGCCGCCTGTATCGTGTCTTTTATTTGCTAACTGATTGATTTATTGAATAAAGAAGATTGAGGCCAACCGCGCGAATTCCCCGGGTATCCCGGTGCCGGAATGATTGATGGTCATGCAAAAAAACTCGCAAACCATGGCAGGCGGGAAAGTGAAAACAGCGAGTTACAGTGTACCGTCCGCCGGAATCGTCGCTTTTTACGGTTCCGCCACTGATTGGTCGGTTGGATCTGTTTTATTGTGTATGGAAAAATGAGCACAGGAGAGAGAGGATGAAAATTTTAGTTGTGGGTTCCGGCGGTCGGGAGCATGCCCTGGTCTGGAAACTTGCCCAGAGCCCGAAGACGGAGACGATTTACTGCGCGCCCGGCAATGCCGGCATCACCACCCTGGCGAAGTGTGTCGATATCAGGGCCAGCGACGTTGACGGCCTGTTGGCCTTTGCCCTGCGGGAAAAGATTGATCTGACCGTGGTCGGACCGGAGGAGGCTTTGACTCTTGGTATCGTTGACCGCTTTACCGCCGCCGGTTTGAAAATTTTCGGACCTGACAGCAAGGCGGCGGTGCTGGAGGGCAGCAAGGTCTTTACCAAAACTCTGCTGGAAAAGTATGCGATTCCTTCCGGATTTTTCCGGGCATTTACCGAGCGAAACCAGGCGTTTGCCTATCTTGAAGAAGTCGGAGCGCCGGTGGTGGTCAAGGCCGACGGTCTGGCCGCCGGTAAGGGGGTGGTGGTGGCCCGAACCCTTGACGAGGCGCGTCGGGCGGTCGATCTCATTCTTACCGATAAGGCCTTTGGCGAGGCGGGCAGTCAGGTGGTGATCGAGGAATTCCTGCCGGGCGAGGAGGCCTCTTTTCTGGCCTTCACCGATGGCAGGACCGTGTTGCCGTTGCCCACCTCCCAGGACCATAAGGCGGCTTTTGACGGCGACACCGGTCCCAATACCGGTGGCATGGGTGCCTATTCGCCAGCCCCGGTGGTGACCGATGAGATTCATCGTCAGGTCATGGAAACCATTATGCTACCTACGGTCAGGGCCATGGAGGCGGAGGGGCGTCCGTATAAAGGAGTGCTCTATGCCGGGCTGATGATCCACCAGGGGGTAGCCAGGGTGCTGGAGTTCAACTGCCGTTTCGGCGATCCCGAAGCGCAGCCGCTCCTCATGCGGCTGCAAAACGATCTGGTCGATGTCCTGCTGGCGGTGATCGAGGCAAGGCTTGGGGAAATCAGCCTTGTGATTGATCCGCGCCCGGCGGTCTGCGTGGTCATGGCTGCGGGCGGCTATCCGGGCGCCTATGAAAAAGGCAAAAAAATCAAAGGACTGGATGAGGCGGCTGGCGATGATGTGGTGGTTTTTCATGCCGGTACTGCCCTGAAAAAGGAAAAAATTGTCACCAACGGCGGCCGGGTGCTTGGGGTCACCGCCCTGGGGGATTCCCTGCAAGCGGCGATAGACCGGGCCTATGCGGCGGTCGAAAAGATCTCCTGGAAAAATTGTTTTTACCGAAAAGATATCGGCATGAAGGCGCTTGCACGCGGAAAACGGACGGTCAGGGTTGGCATTGTCATGGGCAGTGATTCGGATCTACCGGTGATGAAGGCGGCCAGCGATTTTCTCACGGAGGTGGGGATCGGCTGGGAGATGACGGTGGCGTCCGCTCATCGGACCCCGGAACGGGCGGGTCGCTATGCCTCCTCGGCCCGGGAGCGGGGACTCAAGGTGATCATTGCCGGCGCTGGCATGGCCGCCCATCTGGCCGGCGTTCTTGCCGCTCATACCACCCTGCCGGTCATCGGCGTGCCGATTGAAGCCTCTGCCTTGCAGGGGTTTGATTCCCTGCTTTCCACCGTGCAAATGCCGCCGGGTATCCCGGTGGCGACCATGGCCATCGGCAAGGCGGGCGCGAAAAACGCCGCCATTTTGGCAACCCAGATTCTGGCCGTGACTGATGAAGTATTGATGGAGAAAATGGTTGCCTTCAAAGCGAAAATGGCCCGCGAGGTCGAAGAAAAGGCGGCCAGGCTGCAGATGTGAGGCGAGTCGTCGGGGCAGCTGATGGTGGAGAAAGAGAAACAGAATGGCACGCTGACGGGATCGGCAATAATCCCCGAAGAGCGGGTCGACGAGGCGGTCGACTGGATACGGCGCGGTGGGGTTGTTGCCTTTCCGACGGAAACGTATTACGGTCTGGCGGTCAATCCCTTTGACGAGGCAGCGGTTGCCCGTCTCTTTGCCCTGAAGCAAAGACCGTCGTCCAAGCCTATTCTCCTGCTTGTCGAGGAGGCCGGTCAGTTGGGCCTGCTCACCGATTGTATTCCGCCGCTTTATGCGCCGTTGATGGCATTCTGGCCCGGTCCCCTGACTCTGGTTTTCCCGGCACGCTCGGCCCTGTCGCCACTTGTCACCGGCAATACCGGGACGGTGGCGGCCAGGATTTCTTCCCATCCGAGCGCCCGTCTGCTGGTCCGCCGTGTCGGTCATCCCATCACCGCGACCAGCGCCAATATCTCCGGCCAACCGGCCACCGTGTCGGCCGCCGAAGTCGTCGCCGCTTTCGGCCCGTCGGTTGATTGCATTCTCGACGGCGGTCGCACCCCCGGCGGCAAAGGTTCCACCCTGGTCGGCCTTGCTGCCGATGAGCCTGTGCTGCTGCGGGAGGGGGTGATCGATTTCGTCGCCATAGAGGAAAAAATTCGATCATGGCGTGCATAAAAATGGTAATTTCATTCCTGATCTGCATACACTATAGAGGCAGCGGCAAGGGAGAGGAGAGGAAAAATGATGACAACCTCTTCGGTTGAGGGAGGAAAACCGGGTATGACGGATGTGCGGTGGGATCGTGCCTTTGCCCTGGAGCAGGCCGGCGACGACGAAGAATTGTTACAGGAGCTCATCGAGCTGTTTCATGAATCGTCTGCTGTTGATGCGGGGCGGATCCGGCAGTGTATGGAGGATGAGGCATTGCGGGAGGCGGCGGATGCGGCGCACAGTATCAAGGGTGCTGCCGCCAGTCTGGGTATCGAGGGGGTCCGCGCCGTTGCCGCTGACCTGGAACAGGCCGGGCGACTGGGCGATCGGGTGCTGATGGAGGAGCTTCTCGGCCGCCTTGATGCTGCGCTCGGTGAATTCAGGTCTGTAACTGTGCCAGGGTGACGGGATATGGGTCCGGCAGTAACCGGTACCGGCCTGTTGACCATTTTCGCATTGCTCGCCAGTTCAGGGAGAAGCCGAAAAAGAGCCCTGCACACCCTGTTTTTTTAACAGGGTTGCAGATGGGCAAAACAAGGCAGACCACCTCCATGCGGTATGGCCAATCAGGCCGACGACAAAGCAGACGTGGTGCTGCACGATTAAAGCCGCTTTCCTCCTTACCCAGGTTCGTTTATGCCATCCGCCCAGCAGCTCGTCGATAAATTCAACGATTTGAAAACGCTGCCCCATGTCGCCATCAGGGTGACCCAGATGGTGGGGTCCGAAACCGCCACCATGCAGGAGTTCGAGGAGGTCATCAAGCTTGATCCGGTTCTGGTGGTCCGCCTGCTCCGTCTGGTCAACAGCCCCTATTTCGGCCTGAGCGGTCATGTGGAATCCATTGCCAAGGCGGTTATCTTTGTCGGTATGAAACATCTGCGCAATCTGGTGGCCATCGAGGGCTTGCGCAATCTCTTTACGGACCGCGGGGATGGTTCATCCTTTTCCCGCAAGAATCTCTGGACCCATTCAGCCACCGTCGCCATTTTGTCTCAGATGATTTCCCGCCGTATTTTCGGCCAGGACGGAGAGGATGTTTTCCTGGCCAGCATCATTCACGATATCGGTCTCATTGTCGAGGACCAGCTTACCGGCGCAGAGCTGCGCCAGGTGTGCGAACTCTATCAGCGAAATCCCCACGAAGAATCGATGACCGGCCTGGAGGACAGGCTTATCGGCACCAATCACGCCAAGATCGGCCGGCTCCTGGCGACCCAGTGGCGTTTGCCGGACGCAGTGATCGAGGCGATCCGATTCCATCACCGCCATGACAAGGAATTTCCCGTCCCCAGCGTCATCGCCATTCTCCAGCTTGCTGAATTCATGGCGTGCAAGATTAATTACGGGGTGGTGAGTGGCCGGGCCGACGCCTTGCCGCCTTATCTTGCCGATCATCTGAAACGCCGGCTGACAGATTACAAGGTGCTGCTTAAGGCTCTGCCCGAGGAGATGGCCAAGGCCCGTGAACTTTACGAGATGGAGCAGGAGGGCGGATGAACAGGCTCATTGATGACGTTTTTGCCGATTTTGTCGCCGCTGATGAAGAGCTGCTCGATCTGCACCGCCTGTTTGTCGGGGTGCTGCCCGGGGCGGAAATCGTCCTGATCGGCGACAACGGCGCGATGGTCGGCGGCCCCTTGGCCGGCCTGACCGAGGAACTCCTGGTCGAATTGCAGGCCGATCGGCACGATGATGGCGGTTTTCGCAGCAGGGTGCTTGCTGACGGGCGCTGGCTCCATTGCCTGCGGTTGCCCGAGGAGGATGCCCTCCTTTGCTTTTCTCATGATCACTGGCAGGCAGATCTTGCGGACAATGATCTGGAGGCCGTCTTCTGTCGCAATTCCATCGACCTTGCCCTGCTCCGTCGCCGCCACCGGGAGGCTGTGGTGGAAAATGAACAGTTGAATCGACGCATGGAGGTGGTTAGTAGCAAGCATATGAAGCTGCTCGATGAAAATCATCAGCAGTTTCTCCAGATCCGGGAAAAGGAGCAGGAGTATGCCAAGAAACTGGAGAGTGAAATTGCCAGACAAACCAAGGAACTGCGCGAGACCAACGCCCGGCTGGAACAGGTCAGCCGGTTGAAAAGTGAATTTCTCGCTAATATGAGTCATGAGTTGCGTACGCCGATGAACGCCATCATTGGTTTCAGCGGTCTGCTGGCTGAAACAAGATTGACCGATGAACAGCGCGAATTTACCGAAATCATCCGCAAGTCCTGCAGCAGCCTGCTGGTGTTGATCAATGACATTCTCGATCTGGCCAAAATCGAGGCCGGCCGGCTGGAACTCGATGTGGCTCCTTTTTCTCTGGTAGGACTCCTGAAAAGCGTTGATGCCATGTTCCGTTCCCAGGCGGCCCTGAAAAAGAACCGACTGGCGGTCCGTTGTGATGCCGGATCATCTGACAGTCTGGTCGGCGATGAGCACCGTTTGCGGCAGGTCCTTATCAATCTGGTGGGCAATGCCATGAAGTTTACCGCAGGCGGGGAGATTGCCGTCATCGCGGAAAAGGTGCGGGAGGACACAGAAGCGGTGACGCTGCGTTTCTCGGTGCAGGATACCGGCATCGGTATTCCCCTGGATCGGCAGCAGGCGGTATTCGAAAAATTTACCCAGGCGGATGGTTCGACAACGCGAAAATACGGGGGCACCGGACTCGGTCTGGCCATTACCAGCCAGCTTGTCGCCATAATGGGAAGCAGGGTGGAGCTTGACAGCCAGCCGGGCCAGGGCAGCACCTTCAGTTTTGTCATCTCTCTGCCGAAAGCTGCCCACCTGGCGGAGACAGAACGGTCTTCCCGACTCCAGGAAAACGGCAAAGCAACGGTTGCAAAGGCGGTGGACAGCAGTCGGCCCGCAGTTGCCGGCGAGGCCGTCGCCCCTGCCGACCTGCACGTTCTGATCGTGGAGGATAATGTTGTCAATCAACGCCTGGCGTCCCTCTTGTTGCAGAAAGCGGGTTGTTCCGCCGATATTGCCGGTGATGGCGGAAAAGCGCTGGAAATGCTGAAAAATAATTATTATGATTTTGTTCTGATGGATGTGCAGATGCCTAACATGGACGGGCATACTGCCACCCGCAGGATCAGGGAGCTGGAGGCGTCGGCGGAGCGGGGCAGCTATGTGAGTCTTGCCGGACGTCCCAATCGTCTCTATATTGTCGGACTCACCGCCCATGCGCGCAAAGAGGATGAACAGCAGTGTCTTGCTGCCGGCATGGATGCTTTTCTTGTCAAACCGATCGTCAGGGAAAAATTGCTGGCAGTGATTGCAGCACAAAGGAAGCACAAGAAATGACAGGGAAAAAAGTACGGGTGCTGGTCGTCGATGATACGGTGCTCTATCGCAAGGTGGTCAGTGATGTTCTGGCCATGATCCCCGAGGTCGAGGTGGTGGGCACTGCCAACAACGGCAAGATCGCCTTGGCCAAACTTGAGCAGCTCAAGCCCGATCTGATGACCCTTGATTTCGAGATGCCGGAGATGGATGGCCTGGCCACCTTGCTCGAACTGCAGAAGATAAAATCCGATGTGGCGGTGGTCATGGTCAGCGCCCATACCAGTGAAGGCGCGGCCGTCACCATTAAGGCCCTGGAGCGGGGCGCCTTTGATTTTATCGCCAAGCCGGACGGCAGCTCGTTGGAGAAAAATCGTCAGGCCTTGCTGAGTCAACTGAAACCGGTAGTGCAGTCGGTGGCCACCCGTCGTCTGCTGCGTCCCGCCCTTGCCGGTCCGGCCCGACCGGGTGTTCAGGGTCCGGCGGCGACATCTGTGCGCTCGACCCCGATGGTCCCCCCCCGTCTCCACCCCGCGACTTCCGAGCCGGCAATGACTGCCGCGCCGGTCCGGCCCCTGCAACCGGCTGGCCGGGTGGCGGTGGTCGCCATCGGCATTTCCACCGGCGGTCCCAATGCCCTGGCCGAGGTCATTCCCCGGCTGCCGAAGAACCTGCGCGTGCCGGTGGTGGTGGTGCAGCACATGCCGCCGGTCTTTACCAAGGCGCTGGCCGATTCCCTGGATCAGAAGAGCCTGGTCAAGGTAGTCGAGGCCCAGGGTGAGGAGCGGCTGGAGGCCGGCCATGTCTATATCGCACCGGGCGGCCGGCAAATGAAGGTGGTGAAAAAGGCGGCCGGCGAGTTTCTTCAGCTCACCGACGATCCGCCGGAGAATCACTGCAAACCGGCGGCTGACTATCTTTTTCGGTCTGTCTCTGCGGTTTACGGCAACCGGGCCCTCGGCGTCATTATGACCGGCATGGGGGCGGACGGGGTCAAGGGGCTGCGGCTGATGAAGCAGCAGGGCGCCCAGGTTATTGCCCAGGACGAGGAGTCATGCGTGGTTTTCGGTATGCCGATGGAGGCGATCAAGGCCGGTGTCACTGACGTCGTGATGCCCTTGCAGCAGATTTCGGCGGAAATTGTCAATCGGGTCAAATAATGAAGATTTCGCCGGAAGAACTAGCCCGTCTTGCCGCATTCGTCCACGACAAGAGTGGTATTGTTCTTGATTCGACCAAGGCCTATCTGGTGGAATCAAGGTTGCAGCCCCTGGTCAGGGAAAAGGGTTTTTCTTCCTATGACGACCTGCGAAATCACGCGTCACGCGATCCGGTGCTGGCCAACCGGGTGATCGATGCAATCAGTACCAACGAAACCTCGTTTTTCCGCGATCAGAAGCCCTTTGAGCTGCTCAAATACAAAATTGTTCCCGATGTCATTGATGCCAACACCGCACGCCCAGGCGCCGGCAAAACAATCGCCATCTGGAGTGCGGCCTGTTCCACCGGCCAGGAGGTCTATACCATTGCGGTGACGCTCCACGAGCTCCTCGGCAGCAGCGTTTCCCAGTATCGGATCAAGATCACCGGTACCGATATTGCCGATACGGCGATAACGCAGGCGAGCCGGGGCAGTTACTCCCAGTTTGAAATCGGTCGCGGCTTTCCCCGCCCGCTCATCAACAAGTATTTCGTCCCCGATGGCCAGAATCTGCGGGTCAAGGATGAATTGCGGGCCATGACCTTTTTTCGTAAGATCAATCTGATGGAATCCTTTGTCTCCATGGGCAAGTTCGACATCATCTTCTGTCGTAATGTTGCCATTTATTTTAGTCTGGCCAACCGGAAATCCCTGTTTGAACGACTGGCGGCTCAGCTCCATCCACATGGAGCGTTGATCATCGGCGCCACTGAATCCCTTTTCGGCGTCACCGACCGTTTTGTGCGACGTGAATATCACAATACGGTTTTTTATTCGTTGAAATAGAACGATCGCAAATCCACGACAAGGACGGCTGACGGTTTTCATGACAGCACATCAGCAACGCATCAGATTCCGGGCGGTCGAGCCTATGACGAGGGACAGGCGGTAGGGAAAATCAGGATGATGGAATCAGCGGAAAAACGAAAACGGCCCCGGGTGGAATTTGTTGTGCGCGCCGTTTTCGAAACGGAAGATCAACGACGCACCGACCATGAGTGCAGGGATATCAGCATGTCCGGCATTTTTCTCCGTACCACGGAGCCTTTGCCGGTGGGAACGGTGGGCTGGTTGACCATTGTTCTGGAGTGTGGAGAGGAGCGCATTGAGCTGCGGGCCCAGTGCCGCGTTATCCGGGTGGTGGGGGCGGAAAGCGGACGACCATTCGGCATGGGGCTCGAATATCTCTCCCTGGATCCGGACAGTTCCATTGCACTGTATAATGTTGTCAAACATCAGGGCGGCTACCTGGAATAATCTACGAGGAACTATGACCACCATCAATCTGGACGATTTTCTGGCGGAGCTTCGCCATGTCATCAGGGAAAACGACATCATCAAGGGCACCATTCTGCTTAATCATTTCGATCAGCTCGACGCCCGGGGCCAGAACCAGTTCATGGCTGTCCTGGGCAGCGAGGATGGTGAAATTGTCATCACCATGCTGGCCCGTCTTTTGGTCAGCGACCGGCAGTTTGTTATTCCCCGGCCGGTCATTCGCAGCCTGCTGCTCAGTCGGGTCATGAAGGCGCCGCATCTGCTCCTTGTCCTGCTGCAAAGTGAGCAGTTTCGAGACAAACAGGTGCTGGTGGAGATTGCCGGAGAAATCCAGCTGGTTGACGCGGTGCCGGTAATCGAGGATATTCTCGCCTCCACCGATGATCCGCAGGTCATGAAAACCTGTCTCATTGCCCTGGGCAGTATCGGTGACCCCGGGCCGATCAACACCTTGAGTGATTTCCTCTATTCCGGTCATCGTGAACTGGTTATTGCCGCCATCAACGCCCTCTCCAACATCGATACCCCGACCTCGGTGCAGCGCCTGGCCGAACGGATGGGCACGGACAGCGATCTCGACATCATCATCATTGATGCCCTGGCCAATCTCGAAGACAGCCTTGCCCTGCAGCAGCTCAACCGGGAGCTAAATTCCCCCCATGCCTATGTGCGCAACCACGTCAAGAGCCGGCTGACCAGGATCGGCGCCAAGGCGATTCCCATGCTGGTCGCCAATCTCGGCAGCACCGACCCGGATCTGCTGGTTCACTCCCTCAATGTTCTTGGCTATATTGGCGATATCAGTGCGGTGCGGGCGGTGCGCAAACTCCTCCATGATGAGCCGGCAGACGCCAACGTGCGGTTCGCCGCCTATGAGGCGCTCGGCATGATGCCGCTCGCCAAGGGTGCCTATGTCCTGGCCGAGGGGCTTGCCGATCGGGTCGATCAGGTGCGCATCGCCGCGGCGCGGGCGATAGAGTGGAACTGTGACGAAGTGCTGATCGCCGGTGTGCGTAACCTGATCATGCAGGGCGGGACTGAGGCGGAGCAGGTGGCGGAGGCCTTTCTTGCATCCGAATCCCACAAGATTGTTTTGAACGTGATTGAGCTGGAGATCTTTCGGAATCTGGCGGTGAAGTTCTTAAATACCAAGGCTCATCCGGACCTGAAAAAGCGTTATGAAGAGCTGTTCCGCCAGAAGGGGCATGATGAGCTGGCCGACAAGCTTGCGGCCAGGGAGGTGCGGAGTGCGGCCGCCAAGCTGCTGGTCTATGCGGTGGACGATTCCCGCATGATCCTGTCGATTTACAAAAACACCCTTTTTCAGCTTGGTATGGATGCCCAGCTCTTCGAATTCCCGGCCGTTGCCATTGAAAAGGCGACGGAAAAAAAACCGGACGTCATCCTTACTGATCTCAACATGCCGGACATTACCGGCATCGAACTGACCCGTCAGTTGCGGGCTCTGTATGGTGCCAAGGAACTGCCGATCATCATGGTCACCACCCAGGGTGACAGCCCCGATCATCAGGAGGCCTTTGACGTGGGAATCAGCAAGATCCTTGCCAAGCCCTTTACCGCGGAGCAGATCGACGCCGCCATTCGCGAGGTGCTTGACAAGTAGGAAATGATGCAGGGGCAAAAAGTATTCGGATGGCTAAGCAATAAAATTTGCTGGGGGCTGTCTTCTTCTTGCCTATTCACCGATCTTCAGCAGTTCCTCGATGTTGAGGATGGCCACCAGCTCCTTTTCCATTTTGTATACCCCCTCAAAGTAAATGCCGGTGACCCCGCTGATGTTGGAGGGCGGCGGGGTTATGTTTCTGTTTTCCGCCCAGATGACGTCACGGACCCGGTCCACGAGAAAGCCGATATTCTCGGCGCCCTGACGGACGACGACTATCTCCAGGTTCTCCGGGGTCTCGGAAACGGGGAGGCCGAATTTTTTCCGGAGATCAATGACGGTCGCGATTTCGCCACGCAGATTGATAACGCCGCTGACATAGTCCGGGGCGAGATGAACCCTGGTGATCTGAGTATTTTTGATGATTTCCCGAACTCGTGAGGTGTCGAGGCCGCAGGACATGTCATCAATCTGAAAGATCGCCAGTTCCTGTGTTCCTTCTGCTGCCTTGTCAACGGATTTCTGCATGGTGTTACCGTGCTCCTCCCTGTTGTTTCATGTAATAGTCGATTTTGGCGCTGATCTGTTCGCGGTCAAGCTTGATCAGATATTCATCCACCCCGGCCTCACGTCCCCTGGCCTCAGCCGCTTCGCCGGCCACCGAGGTGACGGCGATGACGGGAATTTCCGCCCAGCGCATGTCGCTTCTGATGCGTCGGGTCAGCTCCAGTCCGTCCATGTTGGGCATCTCGATGTCGGTCAGCACCAGATGGATGTCCTCCTGTTCCAGCACCTGGAGGGCCTCAATCCCGTCTTCCGCGGTAAAGGTGGTATAGCCCGCCTCGCTGACAAAGGTGGTGATTTGGTTCATGAAGAACCTGGAGTCTTCAACGATCAGCACATTACGGCGGGCGCTGCCCAGCTCCGCGGTCTGTGGCTTGGTGTAGACCGCCCATTCCGGCATGATGGCGGAAACCACGCCGTAGAGATCGACGAGCAGGGTGATCTTGTCGAAGATGATCATCGAGCCGAGAATGCCGGTCTGACGATGAGTAATGTCGTCGATCTTCATCTTGGCGTCGAGGATGTCGACAATTTCGCTGACCATGATGCCGACCTCCCGACCGGCCATGGGAAAGACGACGACATAACAGGTTGTCGTGGACTCGTCGCGCATGCCGACATTGGCCACCTCCTCCACTCCGAACAGGGAAAGGGTGCCGCCCCGGTACTGGATGTTGCGGCGACCGGCGGTGATGATAATGTCATCGGTGCGGATTTTTTCGATGCGTGAAATAAGGCCCAGGGGAATGGCCATCTGCTCGTTTGGCCCGTTCATGACGATGAGCAGGGACTGGGAGTCTTCCATGCCTTCCTGTTTCTCTTTGCCGAGCATCTGCTGGGATTTGACCTTGTCCGCCACCCGGTTCAGTTTCATCTGGCTGCTGATGCCGACCACATCAAGGATCAGCGCCACCCGGCCGTCGCCCTGAATGGTGGCGCCGGCGTAACACTTGCATCCACGCAGATGGGAACCCAGCGGTTTGACAACGATCTCCTCGGAATCGAGGAGTTGATCGACGATGAGGCCGTAGTGAAAATCTCCGGAGGAGAGGACGAGGATGTTGAAAGCGCTGAGCGGACTGGTGCGGCGGTCGCGGCCGGACCGTTTTTCCTCGAATGTCTGCCCCTCTTCTTCGCTGTCGCTCGGGATTTTGCCGGTGCCGCGCGGGTCGGAGATATTCAGGCGCCGTTCCTGGCGGATCTCCCGGCTCTCCGGATCGACAAAGACAGGATCCTTGATGGCGAGGGCATCGCGGAGATGAACCAGCGGCAGCAGTTCGCCGCGCAGCCGCATGACCAGGGCGTCGCCGACCTTCTCAATGCGGTCCTTGACCTGGCCGGCCGGCACCCGCACCAGTTCGACCAGATTGACCTGGGGAATGGCGAACCGTTCCTGCTGGCAGGTAACGATGAGACTGGGAATGATGGCCAGGGTAAGCGGCAATTTGATGGAAATGGTGGTGCCGACGCCGATGGCGGTCTCGATGTCGATGACCCCGCCGAGCCTGGAGAGGTTGGTGTTGACCACATCCATTCCCACCCCGCGGCCCGAGACGTCCGTCACCTCCTTGGCAGTGGACAGACCGGGCAGAAAGATGAGCTTGGCCAGTTCCTTGTGGGACATGGCCTCCAGTTGGGCCCGGTCATGCAGACCCATTTCCAGCACCTTGGCCTTCAATCTTTCCGTGTTGATGCCGGCACCGTCATCCTCGATTTCGATAATGACCTGACCTCCCTCATGAAAGGCGGACAGTCGCAGCAGGCCCATTTCCGGCTTTTTGTTTTTGGCGCGAACCGCCGGTGTTTCGATGCCGTGATCCACCGAGTTGCGCACCAGGTGGGTTAGCGGGTCGCCGATGGCCTCGATGATGGTCTTGTCAAGTTCGACATCCTCCCCTTCGATAACCAGATTGACTTCCTTGCCGAGATCCTTGGAAAGATCGCGGACCACCCGCTTGAACTTGTTGAAGATGTTGCCCACCGGCTGCATGCGGGTGGACATGATCGCCTCCTGCAGTTCGGAGGTAACGAGGTCGAGGCGCTGGGAAACGGTATCGACGCCCTGCTGGTTGCGGGTGGCCACCGCCTGGACGAGCTGGTTGCGGGTCAGTACCAGTTCGCCGGCTAAAGTCATCAGATTGTCGAGGATCTTGACGCTGACTCGCAGATTGGTCTCGGCCTTGATCTGCGGGGGCTCCTTTGCCGATCTGGCCGCAACGGAAGCGGACGACTCTTCCTCGCGAACCAGTGTTTCCTCCCTGGGCACGGCAGGAACTGCCGGCGGGGCAGAGGGAGCCGTTGCCCTGGGCGCTGGCGGGGCCTGGGTAGGGGCCGAATCCGGTCGGCTGGCGGCTGCCGGCGGCGCGACGCTGCTGCCGGTGCCGGTCAGCGTGTTGTCGAGCTCCACCGGATGGATCTTGCTCGGGTCAAGACCGAGGAAGCCGGTGAGCAGGTCGATTTCCATGATGGTGGCATAAAGGGCAAAGAACGGGATACGCATGGCGCCAAAATCGGATTCGAGATCGCCAACTGAGGTGATATCGACCTTGCTGTCCACCAGTTCGCCGGTCTGTTGCAATTCGCGGATGACACTCATCGGCGTTTTGCCCTGCTGTTCGATGTCGGCGATGAGGTCGTATTCGAGGACAAAGAGATTGTTGCCGCCTTTACGGATGGCGTTGAGTTCAAATTCGGTGACGGCAAAAAGGTTGGGGTTTCCCGGGGTGCCGAGGGGCAGGGTGTTGACAAGGGTCGGTTTCGCCTCTTCGGCGAGATTACTGGAGACGGCGTTCTGCAAGGCCTGCAGGTGGGCGGAGATATCCACCTCGTTGCTGGTGGCGGCGTTTTCGATCATGGAGCCGAGCAGATCGGCGGCATCGAGCAGGGTGCTGACAATGGCCGGGGTCGGCACCAGTTCCTCGTTCCTGATGAGGTTCATCAGATTCTCCGAGGCATGGGCAAGTTCCTTGACCTTGTCAAGGCCAAGAAAGCCGGCACCGCCCTTAAGGGAATGGACGGCGCGGAAGACCTTGTTGACAAGATCGGTATCGATGTTGGCGCCCGCTTCCTCGATGGCGAGCAGGTCAGCCTCGATGCCGTCCAGATGCTCTTTGGATTCCTCGATAAAGGCCAGCAGGGTTTCATCATCTTCAATCAGGGGCATGACATGTTCTCCTCGGCGTTTGGTGCAGCCGATTGCGGTGGGGCGGCAACGGGATCCGCCCGGACCGCTTGATTAACGAATGGTAAAATGATTGTCCAGTCGCATGACCTTGAATAGTTGACGAATATCATCGGTCAGGTTGATCAGCTCGATCTCACCGCCGCCGTTACTGACAATGCTGTTGCGGATGGAGATGAGCAGACCGATACCGGATGAGTCGATCATTTCCGTACCGGCCAGGTCAATGGTGATCTTCTTTTCCCCGCTGTTGATGATCTCCAGAAACTCTTTTTTCAGCCCGGCGCATTGCGAGGCAACGATATCGACTCCGGGTTTCATGACGACGACGCCATCTTTTCGTTCAATGTGGCTCATGGTGTTTTCCCTTGCTGTGAATGGTCTGCGGCCAGGACGGAACCTTTCATGATTCTATATGATTTTTTTGGTTAAATAAAGGGTATTGCCGGAATCGTTGTAGCGTATGGTGAAACCGTAATTGCCCATGGAATGGATGCCCCTGCCCGAGAGGGCGTTTTCAGCCACCTTCTGCTTGCGGAGGTGTGCTCGCCAGTCAAAGCCGGTTCCCTGGTCGGACACGGTGACGGCGATTTCCTCATTATTGAAAGAAACGGCGCACTGCACCCGCAAGGCGGGATCCTGTCTGTTGCCGTGCAGGACCGCGTTGTTTAATGCCTCTCTCAGGATATAAATAAATTCAAAAATATTACAGTTGATTTGGCGGTCTGCGATAAATTTTTTGATTATCTCGACCGTCCTGTCGACATTGGCCAAGGTCGAGGCGAAGATGCAGGAGATGGCACGCGACTCTTCCGTGATGGCAAAATCCTCCATGGTCAGACCTCGATGGCCATGATGACGATGTCGTCGTCAGGTTCGCTTTTCTGGTCGCAGACGAGCTGTTTGAGGATCTCCGCTGCACGCGAAACCGGGATTTGCCGTAATTCTTCCGCTATCGGAATAAGCTCGTTTGTCAGCGATGTCCACACCTGCCTGGATGAGGCCCGTTCGAGAAGGCCGTCCGAGTAAATGTAAAAGCGGTCGCCCTGTTTCACCTTCAGGTCACATGCCTCGAAAAAGGCGTCATGAAGGATGCCAACCGGCGTACCGCGCAGCGGGATGAACTGGGCGTCGCCGTCCACCGGCACATAAAGAACCGGCGGATGACCGGCATTTATCAGCGACATGATGAGGGTCTGTCGGTTGAGGCGGGCATAAACCGCGGTCAGGTATTTCCCTTCCGGCAGAATGTCGATGAGCACGCTATTCATCATCTTCATGCTGTCCGCCGGACTGTAGATTAATGACGAGTTCTGCTGCAGCAGGGCTTTCACCGCCGCGGTGATGAAGCTCGTGCCGATATCATGGCCTGAGACATCAGCGATCATATAAACGCAGATATTGTCCGAAACCTGCAGAACGTCGTAAAAGTCACCGCCTGCCTCGTGCAGGGAGGAGTAGTGGATGCCGAAGTTTGCCTTGGGCAGGTCGGCCGGATTGACCAGCAGGGCCGCCTGGGCGTCATGGAGCTGTTTGAATTTTTCCGTCTGCCGCTGGACGAGGGCCTTGGTGGCGAGGCTCAGCTTGAGATGGAGACGGACTCGAGCAAGAACCTCGGTGGTATTGAACGGTTTGACCACATAGTCCACCGCCCCGAGCTCGAACCCCTTGATTTTTGAGGCGACATCGTCGTTGCCGGTAAGAAAGACCACTGGAATGTTGTTGGTCTTCGGGTTGGCCTGCAGTTTTTCCAGCACCTCAAAACCGCTTTCCTTTGGCATGATGATGTCCATCAGGATGAGATCGGGCTGATGCTGGAGGACGATTTCCCTGGCCTCCACGCCGTTGCGGGCGACAAGGATGCGGTAACCTTCCCGGGCGAGGACGATCTGCAGCAGCTTCAGGTTGATCGGGGTATCGTCAACGATGAGAATGGTTATTTCCTGTTTGGTTTCCATCAAGGAGGTCATGTCGGCAAAAGGACTTATAAATAAAAAATATTATTTTCTTTTCGTGGAAGAAAAGTCAAATTTTTTATTGAGGCAGAAACGAGGAGAGGCGCGGGAGCATATTCCCATGGGCGGTGAGCCGGGCGCTGCGGGTGGTTGGTGAAATCATGGTCAGCTCGATGGCGAGCCGGTGGACAGGGAGGAGGTAGCCGAGCCGGTCCGGCCACTCGATGACGGTCAGTCCTTTACCGTAAAGATATTCCTCAAAGCCGAGGTCCTCTATCTCTTCCGGGCCGCCGAGCCGGTAGAGGTCCATGTGGTAGAGGGGAATATGGCCGTCATACTCATGGAGCAGGCTGAAGGTGGGGCTGGTGATATACTGATCCTGAGGCACCTCCAGCCCTTTGCCGATGGCCTGGGTCAGGGTCGTTTTGCCTGCTCCGAGATCACCGGACAGGGTAAAAATGTCCCCCGGTCGAGCGGTCCGGCCGAGGTGACGACCAAAATGCAGGGTCTCTGCCAGGCCGGGCAGATGGAGGACGCAATCCGCACTCATCTCGGGGCTCGTTTGTGGCAGAAGAGGCAGCGGTACTTGGGCGGATGTTCGGCTGGCAGCGGTGATTCCCCTTGCGGATTGTGACATTCCTCGCAGAACTTTTCCGCCTCCTTTTTGTCCATCGGGAAGAAGCGTTCATGCAGCTCGTCATGGGGAAGAAAGGCGGTGGTTTCCTCCGGGGCGTTCCAGAGAAAGAGAAAGGCGCCGCCGCAGAAGAGAAGGAAGAGCAGGTTGTAAAGCAGAATATTCTTTTTCTTTGTGCCGTTGTTGTCCATGGTGATTGCTGTGTTTGTAAATGGTTAAGGTGTTCAGCCGTCCACCTGCTAGTCGCCCATTTCCAGGGCGCGGAAATGGAGCAGTCGCAGCCGCAGGGATGTGACGAGTAATTCCAGGATGGTCGAGGCGAGGAGACGGTTTTTGCCGCAGATGTCGAGCACCCGGTTATGCATGCGGTGTTTTCCGAGCAGCCGCTGGAGCGGACCGTCATCGGCTTGCGGATCGAGGATGTGCGCGGCAACAACCCGGCCGGAGCAGACAGCGGGATAGATGCCCTCCCCGGTAAGGCCGGAGGCGAGCCCAGCCGCGTCACCGACCAGGAAGATGTTGCCGAAGCGCCAGCCCCGATAATCGGAATTGACAATGGCTGCTTCCTGTCGCAGCCCCTTTCTTTCTATACCACATTTTTCCATCCACGCGTGCAAATTTTCCAGCAGTCGGCGGGGAGCAATGACGCGGCGATCGGCAAAGACGCCGATCGAGGCCCGTTGCCGGTGGGGAAAAATCCAGGCGTAACCGCTGGCAAAACGGGCCGGATTGAGCTGCCAGACCATTTCGGTGAAGTCGCCTGGCACCAGGTACTGAATGCCGGCACCGATCCGCTGGCTGGGAAGCTTGAGAAAGCGGCGGACCAGGGAGGCGCTGCCGTCGGCGCCGACCAGATAATCCCAGCTGAAGCGACCGGCACTGGTGCTGATGGTCTTTGCGCCGATTTCGGTTGCCAGGATGCCGGTGCGGATCACGGCGCCGGCCTGCTGCGCCTGCTCCGCCATCCAGTGGCCGAGGGCGGCCCGATCCACCGTGGAGATGATAGGTTCTCGGGCGCTGACCACGATACGTTGACAGGCCGAGCGGACATGCTGGCAGGGAAATTCCTTTTCCACCAGATGGGGAGGCAGGTGGCGGGCCAGGCCGGACCAGGTGACCCCGCCGGCGCACACCTTGGGGCCGATGACGCTGTTGCGTTCGAGGACGAGGACGTCAACCCCGGCCCGGGCAAGCAAGGTTGCGCAGGACAGCCCGCCGGGGCCGGCGCCGATGATGATGGTGTGGAAATGTTTTTTCATGAGCATATGATGGGCGGAAAGAAAGAGCGGCCAATGACGCCGCCGGCGCCGTCCCGAGTGTAATGTAAAGAAAGGCGGAGGCAAAGGTTTTATTTTAGTCGGAAATATGGTAATGTTGCCACGTTGTCAATTCATCGTTCATGATGGCTGACCATCATGCCTTTTTTTGTGCCGACCCGCCCATCGCCGGGGGCCCTCATTTTTTTTCATTTTTTTATACGGAGTGTTCAGGAGTCTGACGTCATGGCAAAATCTTCAGGAATGGATCGAAGCCTCAATAAAAAACCTGGGCTGCTTTTTCTCTTGCCCGTCTTGCTGCTTATCGCCACCGCCGTTGTCCTTTTTCTTCTCTTTGAGCTGGAAAAACCCAGGATCGACATTGACGGCAAGCTCGATCTGATCGGCGGGCAGCGGCGTATCGCCTTTACGGTTAGCGATACGAAGAGCGGCATCCGTGAGATCAGGGTGGCGGTGCGCCAGGCCGGGGTGGAAAAGCCGGTGTTTGAGAAAAAATTTGAGCGACAGGGCTATTTCCGCTCAGCCGGCCAGCATGAGATCAAGGCCGAGGCTGTGATCGACAGCAAGGGCCTCGGGCTGCAGGACGGCCCGGCGGAGCTTCTCTTTCTCGCCCGGGATTTTTCATTCTGGGGCCTGTTGCGCGGCAACAGAACCGAGCAGGTTTTCGCGGTGACGCTTGACACCAAACCGCCCCTGGTCAGCCTCGTCGACTCCTCCCGCTATATCAAGCCGGGCGGAGCGGGAATGATAACTTACCGGGTCAGTGAGGCGGTTGCCAGACACGGGGTGCTGCTCAATGATATCTATCATCCGGGTTTTCCCATCCCGACCAAGGATGGACTGTATGGCGCCATCATCGCCCTCTCCTATGATACCGCTGAAATCAATCAGGCGCACATCGAGGCGGTGGATCAGGCCGGCAATATCGGCAACGCCTCGTTTTCCATGCTCCTGAAAAAGAGCAATTTCAAGCAGGACAGCATTCCCATTTCCGATAATTTTCTTCAGGCTAAAATGCCGGAGTTTGCCCAGCATTATCCGCAGATGAGCGGCAGCCTGCTGGATCAGTTTCTCTTTGTCAACAATACGGTGCGTATCGAAAACAACAACAGGATCATGGAGGTCTGCCGAACCTCAACCCCGGAGCGGCTGTGGGAGGGGCGTTTCGGCCGGATGGAGGGCAGCGGCCGGGCCGGTTACGCCGACCATCGCACCTATTTCTATCAGGGCAGGGAGGTAGACAAGCAGGTGCATCTCGGCATGGATATCGCCGCCACCGAACGCTACCCGGTGCAGGCCGCCAATCGGGGCAGGGTGGTCTTTGCCGACTACCTCGGCATTTACGGCAACATGATCATCCTCGACCACGGCCTCGGCGTCTGCAGCCTTTATTCCCACCTGAGCGCAATGAGTGTCGCGGTCGGCGACATGGTGGACAAGGGGGCGATCATCGGCAATACCGGCACCACCGGCATGGCGGGGGGCGATCATCTTCATTTCAGCATGCTGGTCAACGGTATTCTCGTCAACCCCGTTGAGTGGTGGGATCAGAGTTGGATGGATCTCTATATTCATGCTTATCTCAAATAGGATGAAATCGTAAAAAATGAGAATTAACCACAGAGACCGCAGAGTGCGCAGAAGTAACTAGTTGTAATTAAAGATGTTTTCTCTGCGTCCTCAGGTCGCTCCGTGGTGGAAAAAGACTTGTTACGGGTTTGTCGAATAGAGATGGTCGCGCAAAAAACAAGCCATAGGGGCGAGAAAATGAAACAACGAGTTGCAAACATGGCCCGTTTGAATCGTGCTTTTTTACGATTTCGGCAAAGAGATGATGAGGTGTCTTTTTACGGTGCAGGACGCCTGGCGCCTTGGTGATCGATGTCGAACATAAAGATTCTTCCGGAAAATCTCGCCAACCAGATCGCCGCGGGCGAGGTGGTCGAACGACCGGCATCGGTGGTGAAGGAATTTGTCGAGAACAGTATCGACGCCGGGGCCAGCCGGATCGCGGTGGAGGTGGAGGGCGCCGGCAGCCGGCTGATCCGGGTCATTGACGACGGCGTCGGCATGGATCAGGACGATATCCTCCTTTCCCTGGAACGCCATGCCACCAGCAAGCTGCACAGCCTCGAACAGCTCGGGGCAATCGCCACCCTCGGTTTCCGCGGTGAGGCCATTCCAAGCATCGCATCGGTCTGCCGGCTCACCATTACCTCACGGCCGGCCGATGCGGCGCTGGGCAACCGGGTCGAGGTTCGCTACGGTCAGTTGCACAAGGTGCATGAAATGGGCTGCGCGCCCGGGACCATCATGGAGGTCCGCGATCTGTTCGGCAACGTGCCGGCCCGCCGCAAGTTTCTGAAAAGTGCCCGCACCGAACTGGCCCATATTGACGATATGCTGCTCAACTGCGTTCTCGCATATCCATCTCTCGGGGTAAGTTATACGGTTGACAACAGGGAGTCGTTTTCCTATGCCGCCGGCAGCGAGACTCTGGAGTGGCGGGTGCGCCGGATCATGGGCCAGCGTCTGTGCAAGGATCTGATCGCCGTTGCCGGCAGCGCGGACGACATGGTGCTCTCTGGTCTGTTGCTGCCCCCGGACGAGGGCGGCCCGGCGGCGGCCCGGCTGCGGATTTTTGTCAACCGCCGGCCGGTGCGGGACCGGATGATGGCCCACGCAGTGGCCGAGGGCATGCACCATTTTCTCATGAAGGGCCGCCTGCCCGGCGGCGTTGTTTTCCTTGATCTCGATCCGGGGCAGGTTGATGTCAATGTTCATCCTGCCAAGCAGGAGATCCGTTTCCGCGAGAGCGGCCGGGTCCATCGTCTGGTGGTCGCCAGCGTCGGCCGGGCCATGGCGGATTATCAGCAGCAGCTTCGTTTTTCCCTGTTTGGTCGGCCGGAGCGGGAGGAGACGCCAGCCGCAGCTCTGCCGGTGGCGGAGGCAAAGAGACCAGAACCATCTGCGCTTTGCCCGCCCCGGCGCGGCACGGAGGGATTGCCCCCTGCCCCGGTTGGGCAAGTCGAACCGGTTATCGGGTCGATGCCGACCTGGGAGCCGCCCCTCGTCGCCGAGCCGCCGCCAATCAGCAGATTTTCCGTTCCGTCACCGGCACGGCCTTCGGCCGCCCCAACGACCGTGACGGCGTCCGCCCCTGCCATGGCGCTTCCGCCGGAGCCAATCCGACCGGAGCCCTTGCCCGGCTTGCGATCCGCTCCTCGGTTTACCTATGTCGGTCAGTTTCGCTCATCCTACCTGCTGTGTGAAACCGAGGAGGGCATCTGCGTCATTGACCAGCATGCGGCCCATGAACGGTTGCTGTTTGAGAAGCTGAAAAAACAGTACGAAGAACGCGAGTTGCCCGGTCAGGCCCTGCTCTTTCCGGAGATGATCGAGTGCACCCCGGCCCAGGCCGAGGTGCTGCAACGCCATGGCGGCGAGATCCGTCGGCTCGGCCTGGCGATCGAGGAGTTCGGCGGCCTGAGCTGGGTTATCAAGGCGGTGCCGGTTATCCTCGCCCATCTCGGCCCGCTGGAGATTGTCAGCGGCGTGTTCGACCATTTTCTCGGCAGCGAGGCCGGCGAGAGGGCGGCGGCCCGGCGGATGGATGACATCCTCGCCCGCATGGCGTGCAAGGCGGCGGTCAAGGCCAATGATCGGCTGACTGCCGCCGAAGGCGAGGAGCTGGTCCGCCGGATGGAGGAGGCGGATATCTTTTCCCACTGTCCGCATGGGCGGCCGGTGGTGAAATTTTTCAGTGAATCGGATATAAAAAAATGGTTTTTCCGCTGAGAGCAACCCGGTACAGTGATTTGGAACCTCTGCCCATAATCTTCTAAGGAACAACAATGACGACTTCTCTGATTTCCAGGACCGATTTCCCGAATCTGCACCTCATCCATCGCGGCAAGGTGCGTGACCTCTATGAAGTGGACGACAAACTGCTGATGGTGGCTTCCGACCGGATCTCCGCCTTTGATGTGGTGATGGATGACCCCGTTCCCCACAAGGGCGCGGTGCTGACCAGTCTTTCCCTGTTCTGGTTTGACTATCTTAAGGATATCATCCCGAATCATCTCATCTCCGCCGACCCGGCTGACTATCCGGTTGCCTGCGCCCCTTACGCCGATCAGCTCCGCGGCCGCAGCATGCTGGTGAAAAAGGCAAAACCCTTGCCGGTGGAGTGCATTGTCCGCGGCTATATCTCCGGTTCTTTCTGGAGTGCCTACAAAAAAAACACGACGGTCTGCGGCTTTGCCTTGCCGGCTGGACTGCAGGAGTCCGAGAAGCTGCCCGAGGTGTTGTTCACCCCGTCCACCAAGGCGGAACAGGGACTGCACGATGAAAACATCTCCCTGGAGAGGATGGAGGAGATCGTCGGCCGGCAGCAGACGGCGGAGATTGCCCGGGTCTGCGTCGAGCTCTACCGGAAAGCGGCCGATTACGCCCGCAGCCGGGGGATCATCATCGCTGATACCAAGTTCGAACTCGGCTGGCATGAGGGGAAACTGATGCTGATCGATGAGGTTCTCACTCCTGATTCCTCCCGTTTCTGGCCGGAGGATGAGTATCAGATCGGGCGGGGCCAGGCAAGTTTCGACAAGCAGTTTCTCCGTGATTACCTCTCCTCCCTTGACTGGCCGAAAACGCCGCCGCCGCCGAAACTGCCGGCCGACATCATCAACAAGACCAGCGCCCGCTATCTGGAGGCGCTCCAGCGGATCACCGGCACCTCTCTCTTCTGACGCGGGCATGGCTGTCGGGGATCGGCCACAAGGCGGGAAGGGGGGCCCCCTCTTTTCGCCTTTTTTTCGTTCTTGATTGTCAAGTCCGGCTTGGACTATGATGGTGGAATCGCGTACGGATCTGGCGCTGTGGTGTGGTTGGGCACGATGAACCGGTCCCCTTCGCACCTTTTCAGCATAATCAGGAGGACTTTTCATGCCCCGTATTGTCCGCTTTATCCTGGGGGCGATTGTCGCCCTCACCCTCTCCAGCCTTTTGCCGTCGTCCGGTTTCGCTGCCGGCGAGACCGGCCTCACCCTCGGCGTCTTTCCCTATCTCTCGCCGAGCCAGATGGTAGAGCAGCTTTCTCCCCTGGTCAGACGGATGGAAGAGGCGCTTGGCCAGAAGATCACCATGGTGTCGGCCCCGGATTTCATGAGTTATGTGGAACGCACCGCCAAGGGAAAATATGATCTGATCCTCACCGCGCCGCACATGGGGCGCCTGGCTCAACAGCGGGACGGCTGGCAGCTCGTTGTCATGTCCGGTCAGCAGACCGCCACGGTGATCCTGGTGCGCAAGGATTCCGGCATCGCGAAACTGGAAGATCTGCGCGGCAAAAAGATGGCGGTCGGCAACCGCCGCTCGGTTACCTATCTGCAGGCCGAAGAGGCCCTTGCCCGTAAAGGCCTCGCACCAGGACGGGATTTCCAGGTGATGGAGACCGCCACCTTTTCCAATGTGGTGCAATCCGTCTTTCTGGGCGAGGCCGCGGCCGGGGCAACGCCCACCCTGCTCTGGGACAAATGGGTCCATGTTGACACGGAGCAGCATCGCCAGCTCGGCGAGATCTTCCGGGCCCAGAAACCGGCGCCGCCCTCCTTTCTGGTGATGATGCCGCCTCAGGCGAAACCGGCGATCGTCGCACGCCTGCGCCAATCGCTGCTCAATTTTCATGAAACCGCCGAGGGACGCGACTTTCTCCAGAAAAGTCAGTACGAATCGTTCCTGCCTCCGGATGAGCAGGCCATGGAACGCATCGATCCTTACGTTCATGTCCTTGTTGAGCCGTGATGCGATGATAGGGAGTCGGCCGGGCACCATTCCCTGGCGTCGATCGCTACGCTTCAAACTGGTGGTCGCCGCCATCGCCGTCGAGCTGATCATGCTCTCCGCCCTGCTCTTCAACAGCTTCCGGCTCCTCGATGAGGCGGTGCAATCCCAGGCGAGGGCGCGGCTGGAGTCGCTTTCTCCCTTGCTGGACGCCGCCCTGGCCGGTCGTGTCTTCCAGCGGGATCATGCCGAGGTGCAGGCGATTATTGCCCGGCTGACCACTTCGCCCACCGCCGAGATCAATTACGTTACCGTTCTTGACCCCACCGGCAGTGTTATCGCCTCCACCGCCCATTCCCTGGCCGACGAGCTGCCCGGCGAGGACCACAGCGTCACTGAGGCCATGCTCGATCTCACTTACGATGTCCGCCTGCCGCTCACCATTATCGGCAACGAGGTCGGTTCTGTCTCCTTTGGCCTTTCCCTGGCCTCCATGGTCGCAACCAAGGACCGGGTGGTGCGGGAGGGAATGATCATCGCTGCGGTGGAGATTTTGCTCAGTCTGCTGCTCCTTGCCTCCGGCGGCTATCTCATCACCCGTCATATCCGCGCCTTGACTGAGGGAACCCGGCGGCTGGCCCAGGGCGATTACACTGCCCGCATCCGGATCACCGGCAGCGACGAGATCGCCGAGCTGGCCGATCACTTTAACGTCATGTCTGCTGCCATCGCCGACCAGGTCAGCATCCTGCGGGAGAGTGAGATGCGCTTTGCCGCCATTTTCAACGCGGTGGGTGAGGCGATTTTTGTCCACGACGCCGCCACCGGCAGAATTCTCGATGTCAATCAACGGATGTGCGAGATGTTCGCTTGCAGCCGGGAAAAGGCGCTTAGCAGCGATATCGGCGTTTTTAGTTCCGGCACCCCTCCGTATAGCCTCGACACCGCCCTGGCCAGGATCAGGGCGGTCAGGCTGGAAGGCCCGCAACGCTTCGACTGGCAGTCCCGCGCCTGTGACGGCCGGCTCTTCTGGTCCGAGGTCAGCATCAGTCTGGTGAAAATCGGCGATAACGACCGGCTGCTCGCCGTGGTCCGCGACATCAGCGAACGCAAGAAGGCGGAGGAGGAGAAAAACACAGCCATCGCCCGTTTCCGTACCCTGGTGGACAGCCTGGACGCCCTGGTCTATGTGGCGGACATGGAAACCCATGAGATTCTCTTCATCAATAAATACGGCAGAGAGGTCTGGGGTGAAGTGGAGGGCAGAATCTGCTGGCAGGCGCTGCAGGACGGGCAAACCGGGCCGTGCGCCTTCTGCACCAACGACAAGCTGCTGGACGCGGCCGGAAAACCGATCGGCACCATTGTCACCCTCATACACAACACCGCCACCAGGGAATGGTATGAGTGCCGGGACCAGGCCATAGAGTGGACCGACGGTCGTCTGGTGCGGATGGAGATCGCCATCAATATCACCCGGCGTAAGCTGGCCGAGGATGCCCTGGCCGCGGAAAAACAACAGCTTGCCGTCACCCTGCGCAGCATCGGCGACGGTGTCATCACCACCGACACCGAGGGCCGAATCGTGCTGCTCAACAGCGTGGCGGAAACCCTGACCGGCTGGTCGCAGGCCGAGGCGCACGGCCGGTCGCTGGCCGAGGTCTTTCCTCTCATCCACGCCAGAACCGGAGCACGCTGTGCCAACCCGGTGGAGCGAGTGCTGGTCTCCGGCCGCATCACCGAGTTTGCCGATCATACAGTTCTCGTGGCCAGGGACGGCAGACAGCGGCTGGTGGCGGACAGCGGCGCGCCGATCCGCGACGAGCAGGGGCAGATTGTCGGGGTGGTCCTTGTCTTCCGTGATGTGACGGAAAAACAGCGGATGGAAAAGGAGCTGCTCAAAATCAAGAAACTCGAATCAGTCGGGGTGCTGGCCGGCGGCATTGCCCATGATTTCAACAATATCCTCGCCGCCATTCTCGGCAACATCAATCTGGCCCTGCTCGATGCCGATTTAGGGGAAAAGACCCGCTTCCTGCTCGGTAGCGCCGAAAAGGCCTCGCTGCGCGCCAAGGAGCTGACCCGTCAGTTGCTCACCTTTTCCAAGGGAGGCGAGCCGGTCCGGGAAGCCGCCTCCATTGCTGAGATTATCCGCGATTCCGCCGAATTCGTCCTCCATGGCGGCAACGTCGGCTGCCAGTATGTCATCGCCGATGATCTTTGGCTGGTCAATATCGATAAGGGGCAGATCAGTCAGGTTATTCAGAATATCATCATCAACGCCAAACAGGCGATGCCGGCAGGCGGCGTCATCGAGGTCCGCTGCGAAAACGTCGTGGCCGGTGTGGCCCCAGACCAGGTCCTGACCAGGCCGGGCCGCTATGTCAGCATCCGCATCCGCGACACCGGTCCCGGTATGGCGGCAGACGTTGTCGAAAAAATCTTTGATCCCTATTTCACCACCAAGGAGGACGGCAGCGGTCTGGGACTGGCCATCACCCATTCCATCATCAGCAAACACGGCGGCTTTATCAGCGTCGAGTCTGCGCCGGGGCAGGGGACTCTCTTCACCATCCTGTTGCCGGTTTCCTCCATGGCGCCGGAAAAAGAAAAGGATGAGGATGGGGGGGCAGCGCAGGTTGCCGGGGCGAAAATCCTGCTTATGGATGATGAGGATATGGTGCGCAATGTCGCGGCCGCCATGCTCGCCAGGCTCGGTCATCACGTCACCCCGGCCCGGGACGGGGCTGAGGCCGTCGCTCTCTATCGGCAGGGTATGGAGAGCGGCATGCCATTTGATCTGGTCATTATGGATCTCACCATTCCGGGCGGCATGGGCGGCAAGGATGCGGTGCGCCTCATCCGCACCCTGGACCCGGCGGCGCGGGTCATCGTCGCCAGCGGGTATTCCAACGATCCGATTATGGCCCATTGCCAGGAATACGGTTTCGCCGCCGCCATTGTCAAGCCCTTCCAGCTGCACGACATCGACAGAATCATCAGCGACCTGCTGCGCCGCTGAGCAGATCATCATACCCGGCGGCATTCAGGAAAAGTGACTATGAATAAAACTCGGCTATTATTTTTGTCGGAATCGTAAGTCCTGATGGTTTCGTAAAACTGAAAATTAACCACAGAGACCGCAGAGCGCTTGGATGAAACGTGAATCTTTCCTTTTACACCAGTAACCGCTTGGAAAAACTGGCCGATCTCTTTGCCGTCGCCGCGGCCGGAGCGGCTCGTTCGCCTTTTGACCGGCAGATTGTCGTGGTCCAGACCGCCGGCATGGGCCGCTGGCTGTCCCTGTGGCTGGCCGACCGCAACCGCATCTGTGCCGGCATGGAATTTCTTTACCCCAATGCAGTGGTGGAGCGCCTTTTCAGCCTGGTTCTGCCCGATGGCGCCTGGCAGCCGGAGAATCCGGCGATCACGGCCTGGCGCATTATGGCGCTTTTGCCCGAGCTCTGCCGAGAACCGGCAGCTCGGGATGTTTTTGCGCCGGTGGCCGACTATCTCGCCGATGACGAAAGCGGCGTCAAGCTCTACCAGCTGGCAATGAAAATCGCCGATCTCTTTGATCAGTATCAGATTTACCGGCCGGATCTGGTGCTGGCCTGGGAAGAGGGGCGTGACCCCCATGATGAGCGGCTGATCGGGGCGACGGGCTATGGGTGGCAGAAGATGCTCTGGCGTCGGCTTGGCCTGCCCGCCGGCCGGGCCCGCTGTCATCGCAATTTTCTCCGGCGCATGGCGGATCCTGACATGGTGGTAGCGGCCCGCCTGCCCGCTCGCCTCACCCTTTTCGGAGTGGCGGTCATTCCGCCTCTCTATCTCGATATCTTCGCCGCCGTGGCGCGCCATCTACCGGTTTTCATCTATCTGCTCCAGCCCTGTCGCGAGTACTGGGGTTTTATCCGCAGCGCCCGGGAGATTCGGCGGCAGGAGAGGGCCGCGGGCCGCGGCCGTGACGAGCTGCTGCTGGAGGAGGTTAATCCGCTGCTCGCCTCCCAGGGCATCCTCGGTCGGGATTTCTTCAACATGATGCTGACCCTCGACGACGAGCGCCACCAGGTCGAGGAGTGTTTCCTGGCCGGGCCGGCTGACAGCCTCCTCCATCTCGTTCAGCGCGATCTGCTCGACCTCGTCGATCCGGAAGAGACGCCGGCCGTTCCCCCTGTTGCCGGCGATCTCTCCATCCAGTTTCATTCCTGTCACTCCCCTCTGCGGGAGGTGGAGGTGCTCTACGACCAGCTTCTCCATCTGCTGCAGCAGGACCCGACCCTGACCCCGTCCGACATCCTGGTCATGGCCCCGGAACTGCCGGTTTATGCCCCCCTTATCCGCGTCGTTTTTGACTCATCCTACTCCACTGCGACAAAACTGCCCTATGCCATCGCCGACCTGCCGGCGCCGGGGCTCCAGGTGCTGATGGACGCCTTTCTCCATCTGCTGACCGTCCTGCGCAGCCGTTTTCGCGCCTCGGAGGTGCTGGGGCTGCTCGATATCGAGGCGGTTGCCGCCCGTTTTTTTTTCACCGTCGACGAGCGCGAGCTGGTGCGCACCTGGGTTGAGGCGGCCGGCATCCGCTGGGGGGCAGACAAGGAGATGGTGGTCGGTGAGGGGCTGCCGCCTCACGACCTGTCCTGGGAGGCGGGCCGTGAACGGCTGCTGCTCGGCTATGCGATGGTGGTGGAGAAGGGCCGGGAAGTGGTCGGCGCCTTTCCCTGCCCGGAGGTGGATGAGGGCTGCGCCGTCCTGCTCGGCAGGTTTCTTGATTTTTACGACACCCTCACCCGGTTCCGCAAGCGGATCACGAGCTGCGAGGCGGAGGGGGGCAGCTTGGGCAGCTGGAGTAGTTTGTTGGGCGAGCTGCTTGACGCCTTTTTTGCCGGCGGTCCGCCCTATGAGGCGGACCGGCTCATTCTGGAGGCCGAGCTCGCCGCCCTGGCCCACGAGGAGGAGTTGATAGGGCGGCCGCTCCACCTTTCTCTGGAAGCGGTGCGCACCTGTCTCTTCGAGCGCCATAACGCCACCCTGCACGCCCGGGGATTCATGGGCGGCGGCATCACCTTCTGCGCCATGCTGCCCATGCGCAGCATCCCCTTCCGGGTGATCTGCATGATCGGCATGAACGACGGCGTCTTCCCCCGCCTGGACCGGTCCCTTGAATATGATCTCAGCCGGATCGAGCGGCGACTGGGCGATCGGTCGCGCAAGGAGAACGACAAGTATCTCTTCCTCGAAACCCTGATTTCCGCCCGGGATATCCTGTACATCAGCTATACCGGCCAGAGCATCGTCGACAACAGCCCAGTGCCGCCGGCCGCGCCGGTGGGTGAGCTGCTTGATTACCTCGGGCTGCGCCTGCGCCTTTCCCAGGCAGAGCGGGCCGGGCTCGTTGTCCGCCACCGGCTGCAATCGTTCAACCGTGAGTATTTTCGCCAGGCCGGGCGTCTCTTCAGTTATTCCGAGGAAAATTGCCGGGCCGCGGCAGCCGGGCTTGATCGGCGACCGTCCTCCTCTTTCTTCGCCTCCGGACCGCTTGCCGCCGGCCCGGAGTTGGTCGAGATCAGGCTGGAGGAGTTGCTGCGATTTTTTGCCCATCCGGTCCGCTTTCTCTATACCCGGGTGCTGCATATCGAACTTGATGAGAGAGCCCAGGCCGTTGCCGATCATGAACCGTTTGAGACTGACGGCCTGCAAGCCTACCGGGTCAGGGCAGAGTTACTGCCGCGACCGGGGGAAGAGGGGACGGCTCTGGACACGACCCTGCGTCGCCTCCACCAGCGCGCCCTGTTGCCCCTGGGCGCCCCTGGCCAGTGCTGGACCGGGGCGCTGCGCGAGGAAATGGTCCATTTTCGTCGCTGGCTGGCCGGGCTTGTCTCCACCCCGCTGCCGCCCCGCCCGGTTGCGTTGACCCTGCCCTCCGGCATTGTCATCCGCGGCGTGCTGGACCGGCTTTTCCCGGATTTTCAGCTCTTCTATCGGCCTGCCCGGCTCGGCGCGGAACAGAAGAGAAACGGCAGCGTTGTGGTGGCGGACAGAAAGATGCTGATCGCGGCCTGGATCTGTCATCTGGTCGCCAATGCCGCGGCAGTGGAGGTGGAGCGCACCGTCTGCGCCGGCATCGACTGCAGTGCCGTCTGTTTTAGCCCAGTGGCGGAGGCAGCCCGCCTCCTTGACGAACTGATCTTGCTCTACCGGCAGGGACAGCGCTGTCCGCTTCGTTTTCTGCCCCGTTATTCTCTGGCCCTGGCTGAAGGAGCTAAGCGCGACACTGTTGCCGTCCAGCTGCGCGGCGGCGGTGGCGCCGGCCGGGTCGATCCTTATCTCCGGCACTGTTTCGGTGAGGAGGAGGTGGTCGATGCGACTTTTGTCGCCCTGGCCGCGGAGATCGGTGGGCCGCTTTATCAACATCTGCAGCTCTTCGGGGAAGGCTGTCGTGGAAGAGCTTGATCTTGTCACCTGTCCGCTTGACGGCGCCAATCTCATTGAGGCCAGCGCCGGAACAGGCAAGACCTATACCATTGCTGCGCTTTTTCTGCGGATGATCGTGGAAAAAAACATTCCGGTGGAAAACATCCTGGTGGTGACTTTTACCCGCGCCGCCACCGAGGAGCTGAAGGAGCGTCTCTGCACCGTTCTCCAGCAGGCGCGGGAGGTCTTTGCCGGCCGGCAGGAGGGCGGGGAGGGAATCTTCGCGGCCATGAAGGCGAATCCGGCCATTCTCCTTGCCGACAAGGAGGAGCGGGTGCGGCGGGCGTTGCGCGACTTCGACGAGGCCGCCATCTATACGATCCACGGTTTCTGCCAGCGCCAGCTTGTCGATCACGCCTTTGCCAGCGGTTCGCTCTACGACAGCGCCATTGTCACCGATCTCTCCGAGCTGGTCATGGATTGCCTGCGCGATTTCTGGCGCTGCCATGTCTACGACGAGTCGCCCCATGTCCTGGCCGCGCTGCCTCATTTCCGGCTTGGCGAGTTTTTTCGGCTGTATGGGATCAAGAATCGCAATCCGGCCCTGGTGGTTGCCGGCGGTGCGTCGCCGCCGGAGCGGGCGGCGATCGACAGCGCCCATGCCGAGCTGGTCTCCCTCTGTCGAGACCTGCGGAGCCGATGGCCGGCGGACGAGAGGGAGGCGGTGACCTGGCTGGCCCTTGATCGTAAACTACTCGATGGCAGCGCCTACCGGCGCGATGTGGTCGAGAAGGCGGCGCGGACCATCTCCGCCTTTGTCCGGAGCGAAGCGGCGATCATCGATGAGTCGACCTGCCAGGCCTTGGGATTCTTTACCACCGACCGACTGCGCGCCAAGGCCCGCAAACCCGGTGTCATTCCCATCCATCCCTTTTTCGATCTGGCGGCGGCGCTGATCCGGGCGGCGGATGCCTTTCGCACCCTCTGTCGGGCCCGCCTTCTTTTTCTGCAGGAACGGATGTTCTCCTTTGTCGAGCAGCGGCTGACGGAACGGAAAAAAAAGGAGAATATCCTGACATTCAATGATTTTCTCGTCCGCCTCCGCGATCGGCTCATTCGGCAGCCGGGCAGCGGAGGCGGGTTGCTGGGCGAGGCGATCCGCACCCGCTACGAGGCGGCTCTCATTGATGAGTTTCAGGATACCGATCCCCTTCAGTACGCCATTTTCAGCACCCTGTTTGCCGGCCGGCGCATTCTTTTTCTCATCGGTGACCCAAAGCAGGCGATCTACAGCTTCCGCGGCGCCGATGTTTATGCCTACCTGCAGGCCGCGGCCCGGGTTGACCGGCGCTACACCCTGCCGAACAACTATCGTTCCGATCCCCTGCTGGTGCAAGGGGTCAACGCTGTTTTTGCCGGACGCCCGGACGGCAATCCCTTTGCCGAACCGCAGATCGGTTTTACCCCGGTGAAAGCGGCCCTTTCCTCGTCGCCGCTCGTTATTGTCGGCGAGGAGGAAAGACCACCGCTCGTCATCTGGAGCGGCGACCAGGATGGCACTGGCGAGGAGAAGCAGTCCACAACCCGGGCCGCAGAGCTGGTCAACCGGGCGATCCTTGCCGAAATCCACCGGCTCCTCACCCTGGCCGGCCAGGGGCGGGCATCTCTGCGGTTGTCCGACGGTACGGCGCGCCCTCTGCGGCCTTCCGATTTCGCCGTGCTGGTCCGCAGCAGAAGGCAGATGGAACCGGTGCAGCAGCTCCTGATCCGGCACGGCATTCCGGCGGTGGTGTCCGGCTCGGCCAGCGTTTTTGATACAGAGGAGGCGGCGGCCATGGAGCTGTTGCTGGCCGGGATTGCTGCGCCGGGACGGATGGCTGCCATCTGCGGCGCCCTGGCCACTTTGTTGTTCGGCCTCACCGCTTCCCATATCCAGCAGGCGGCGGCTGACCCGGGGCAGTGGGATGCCTGGGTGCTGACTTTTCGCGGCTACCACGATCTCTGCCGGACCGGCGGTTTTCTCGCCATGTTCCGGCGCCTGCTGGCCGAGCACGGGGTGCGGACCCGGCTCATGGCCAGGCCCGGCGGGGAACGCTCCCTGACCAATTTTTTACATCTTGCCGAGCTTCTTCATCTGCGTCAGGTCGGAAAAGGGCTCGGCGTCAGCGAGCTTTTTGACTGGTTTGTGTCCTGGCGACGCGATGCCTCTCTGCGGGAGGAGGAGATGGAGCTGCGCTTGGAAAGCGATGACGACGCGGTACGCATCGTCACCATCCACAAGAGTAAGGGGCTTGAATATCCCATCGTCTTTGCCCCCTTTGTCTGGGGGGGATCGGAGGTCCGCGAAAACCTCTGTCACGACAGTGACGGCCGCATCGTGCTCTATCTCGATGATAATGCCTTTGCCGATCGGCAGGGCTGGTCTTTCCGCGAGAACCTGTCGGAAAATCTCCGCCTTTTTTATGTCGCCCTGACCCGGGCCCGCCATCGCTGTTATACCTTCTGGGATAAATTCGACGGTCGGGCCGGGGCCCATACCTCGGCGCCCGCCTATCTCTTTCACGGCAAAGGGGCGGCGCTTGACCCGGTTGATCCGGCCGGGCAGATGAAGGCCCTTTACGAGGGGTGTGAAACCTCGGCGGCGGTGGCGGCCCGCCTCCATGCCTATTTCGCCGAGGCGTCGGATGCGGTTGCCGTCTGCCCGTTGCCCCGGCCCGGCGAGTTGCCGGTTCTGATCCAAGTGGAGGAAGGGCAATCACTCTCTCCTGTCCGTTGGAACAGCGTCGTGCCGCCGGCCCGGCAGATCACCAGCTTCTCGGCCCTGACCCGCGACCAGCACGGCGAGGGCGACGGCCGTCGGGATCGCGACGATCTTGGCGCCTTCCCTGCCCAATCCCTGCTCCAGCCCGAAAGCCTAGAGAGGCAGCCCTTTTCCATCTTCTCCTTTGTCGGCGGCGCCCGGGCCGGCACCTTCATGCATGATCTCCTCCAGCATCTCGATTTTTCCCAAGCCGATGAGACGACCGTGCGGGAGCTGGTCAACCGGGGATTGCGCAGTTACGGTTTTGCCGCTGACTTTGCCCCGGCCCTCTGTGCCATGTTGACAAACGTCGTTCGGCAGCCCCTCGACGGTTTTACCCTCGCCGATATCGATCGGAACCGGCGCGCTGACGAGCTTGAGTTTTTTTTCCCCCTGCAGCGGGTGAGACCGGCCGATCTTGCCGCCCTGTTTGTCGGTGCAACGGGGAGCCTCCACGGCGACAGTTTCGCCCGGCGCAGCACCCGGCTCACCTTCAGCCCCCGCCACGGCTCTCTGCATGGTTTTATCGATCTCGTCCTCTGCTGGGGGGAAAAGTACTATCTCATCGACTGGAAATCGAATCTTCTCGGGCAGTCGGCCGCGGCCTATGACCAGCGGGCCGTCCTGCGGGCCATGACGGAACACGACTATTACCTCCAGTACCATCTCTATACCCTGGCCCTCCATCTCCATCTGGCTAACAGCCTGCCCGACTACAGCTACGAGCGCCATTTCGGCGGGGTCTATTACCTTTTCCTCCGGGGCATCGATCCCGGCAACGGTGCCGATACCGGCGTTTTTTTCGACCGGCCCGCCCCGGCCCTTGTCGCCCGGATGGAAGCGGTGCTGCTGCCGAGCAGAGGATGGTCATGAAGATGCTCGACAACTGGCGGGAGCAGGGGGTTATCCGGCCCATCGACTACCACCTGGCCCGGATGCTGATCGCCCGCTTCGGCGGCGATGAAAGCTCCGCCCTCCTCTATGCCCTGGTCAGCGCCTGCACCGGCGACGGCCATGCCTGCCTCGATCTTGCCTGTCTGGCCGGACTGCCGATCTGTTGCCGGTATCCGGGGCTCGCCGTGGAACTGGCGGCCGTGGCCGGTCCGGGCGGCGCCATCGGTGAAGCGGGCGACTATCTGCCGCTCATTCGTGAACAGGATCGGCTTTATCTGCATCGTTACCATGCTTTTGAATGTTCCATTGCCGGCCATCTGCACCGGCGGCTGGCGAGCCCCGCCGCTGCGCCGACCCCGGAAGAGGTGGGCCGGGCCCTACTGGAAAGCGGCGCCTTCCCGGCCGGCGACGGTGGCACCGACTGGCAGCGGGTGGCGGCGGCCATGGCGGCTCTGCAGGGGCTCACCATTGTCTCCGGCGGGCCGGGCACCGGTAAGACGACGACTGTGGCTGGTCTGCTGGCCCTGCTCTTCCGACTTGGGCTTGCTGAGCCACGGCGGGTGGCGATTGCCGCGCCCACCGGCAAGGCGGCAGCGCGGCTGCAGGAGGCGATCCGCCGGGCCGGGCCGGTCGGCGCCGCAGTCGCTGAACAAACCTCCACCATCCACCGACTGCTCGGCGCCAGTTCCAATCGGCCAGGTTTCCGCCATAGCCGGGATAATCCGCTTGCCGTTGATCTGGTTGTGATCGACGAAGGGTCGATGATCGATGTCGCCCTCATGGCCCGGCTGCTCGATGCAATTCCGCCCGCCGCCCGGCTTGTTCTTCTCGGTGACCGCGATCAGCTCGCCTCGGTCAATCCCGGCTCGGTTTTCGCCGATCTGTGCGGCGAGGGAGCCGGGGTGAGCAGTGCCGCCGCCGCGCGGCTCGCCGTGGCGGCCGGCTGTCCGGTCCCTGGCTGTCCGGCCGGCGCGGCGATGGACGATCATATCGTCGAGCTGCGCCGGAGTTATCGCTATCCGGCGGAAAGCGGCATGGCCCGGCTTGCCCCGCTGGTCCGGAGCGGACGGGGAGAAGAGGCCCTGGCCCTGCTGCGGGAGAGCGGCCAGGGCCGGGGGGATGTTATGTTTTTTGCGCTGGACAGGATGGAGGAGGAGCTGGGAAGGCTGGTCCGGCGTCATTATGGCGCGGCCCTGCAGGAGCCCGGACCGGCGGCGATGGTGAGGGCCTTTGATCGCTTTCGTATTTTTTCCACCCAACGCCGTGGTGCGCACGGCATCGAACGGATTAATCTTTTTGTTGAGAACCTGCTGGTCGAAGAGGGGATCATTGACCGAAGCGCCGGCGGTTTCTACCATGGCCGGCCGATCATCGTCACTGCCAACGATTACGCTGTCCGGCTCTTTAATGGCGATACCGGCGTTCTTCTCCGTGATCCGGGCGAAGGGAGGGTGATGGCCTTCTTTCCCGGAGAAGCGGGCGACTGCCGCGTCTTTCCGCCGACGCGGCTGCCGGCGCATGAGACCGCCTTTGCCCTGACCGTGCACAAGGCCCAGGGTTCCGAGTATGATCATGTCGCCTGTGTGCTGCCGTCCGATGACGCCGGTTTCGCCGGCCGGGAACTGGTCTACACCGCCATCACCCGGGCACGCCGGGGGGTCGTCCTTTTTGCCGGGGAAGAGGGATTTCGGCAGGCGGTGGAGCGCCGGACCCAACGGATGTCCGGTCTCGGTGAACGACTGCGGCCCGTCAGAGAGGCGTTTGTCCGGCGTCCAGCGCCTCTCTGATCGTTCGGGCGAATTCCCGGGTCGGCACCGGTTTCATTAGCAGGCGGAAAATACCGGCCTGGTTGGCGGTTTCTTCAGTGATCAGCTCACTGAAGCCGGTGCAGAGGATAACCGGCAGGTCGGGTCGCACGGCGTGGACCTGCCGGGCAAGATCGAGGCCACTGAGCCGCGGCATGGTCATGTCGGTGACGAGGAGGTCGGTGCCGTCCGGTTCGGCGGCGATCAGGCGCTGCGCCTCTTCTGCGACGACAAAGGCCTTTACCCGGTACCCCAGCTCTTCCAGCAGTTTTTTCTGCAGGGTGATGATGATCTCCTCATCATCCACCACGACGATCCTCTCGCCCCGGCCTCTGGGCAGGACCGTTTGCAGAATGATTTCCGCCGGCACCGTCTGTTTTTCCGTGGCCGGCAGGAGGATGTGAAAGGCGGTACCTTTGCCAGGCTCGCTGTCAACCGAGATGTGGCCGCCACAGGAGACAACGATGCCGTGTACCACGGCAAGACCGAGACCGGTTCCTTCGTTCTGCGGTTTGGTGGTGAAATAGGGATCAAAGATCTTGTCGATGATCATCCGCTCCATGCCGCAGCCGGTGTCCTTTACCATCAACTCGACGTAGGGGCCGGGGGGGAGGCCGGGCACCGCTGTTTTTCCCTCCGGGCCGCCGAGCTGAAGCCGCGAGAGGGCGATGGTCAGCACGCCGCCGCCCTGGGGCCGCATGGCATGATAGGCATTGGTGCAGAGGTTCATGAGGATCTGGTGAATCTGGGTGGGATCGGCGAGGATGATGCCGCTCTCCGGGTCGATCTGCTGGCGGATGTCGATGGAGCTGGGCAGAGAGGAGCGCAGCAGCTTGATCGCCTCCTTGACAATGAGGTGGATCTGCAGGGGTTTGCGTTCCCCGGCGCTCTGCCGGCTGAAGGCGAGGATCTGCTGGACCAGATCCCGGGCCCGTTTGGCGGCCTGCAGCACCTGGGCAAGGTCCGGGGCGACCGGATGGTCGGCCCCGAGCTGGGCCAGGGCGAGCTCGGTGAAGCCGATGATCGGCGACAGCACGTTGTTGAAATCATGGGCAATACCGCCGGCCAGAGTGCCCACTGCCTCCATCTTCTGGGCCTGGCGCAGTTTGCTCTGCAGCTGCGCCTGTTCGGTGATGTCTTTGGCGATGTGGACAAAGCGCTCGGCTCTCCCCTCCTCATCAATTATGGGAGAATAGGAGACGGCAAAGGTTCTGCCCAGTTTCGGCTGGCAGATTTCGGCGCTGGCGGCTGTCCGTCCGGCCTTGACAGCTGGTTCCGGGCAGCCGGGACAGAGGGTGGCCGCCCCACGGAACAGATCGTGGCATTTCCGGCCGATCAGTTTTTCGGGCGGCAGGCCGAAGAGCTGGCCGGCGGCCCGGTTGGCCCGCAGGATGGTGAGATTGCCGTCATGGATGGTGATCGCCTCGTCGATGGCGTCAAAGGTCCGTTCCCACTCCTTTTTGGCTGCACTGATCTTTTCTTCCGCTTCCTTTTTGGCTGTGATGTCAAGAGCAATCTCCAGACGGACGATACGACCGTCCACCCAGCGGATGGCCCGGTCGGTGATGTGAAACCAGCGTCCGGTCCGGGTATTCTGGAATTCCCAGATGTAAGGTGCACCGGGGTTGCCGGCCGCATCGACGAGGAATGAATTGGTGCAGAAGGCACAGGGGCCGGTCTGGCCTACCTGGATGGTCTGCCAGCAGATCGAGCCGGTAATCTCTCCCAGCAGTTCCCGGCAGTAACGGTTGATGAAGAGCAGCTCGTAGGTGTGCATGTCGGCCACATAGACAATGGCCTCGATGCTGTCGAGGATGGCGGCAAGCCGGTTGTGGGAAAGGCGAAGCTGCTCCTCGGCCCTGATCCGTTCGTTGATCTCTTGTTCCAGGCGTTCCGACTTGTGCAGCAGTTCCAGGCGGGAGGCGCGCAGTTCCTCCAGGGTTCGGTTCAGGGCCAGGAATTTGTCGATCGATTTTTCCGGCGAAACGATCTGCAGGACGACCAGGCCGTGGTGACCGTCCGCCGGCAGGTTGAGGTGAAAACCGTAACAGGGTGTTTTCCTCTCGCCGTCCGGGGTGCGCAGGGTGATCACCCCGGGCACCGGACTTGAGGTGCGAGCACAGCTGTGCAGGTAGCGGTGCACCTTGTCTCCACTGTCGGCGCTCAACCCGGTAAGAAGGGTGCCGGTAATGGTGTCGCGTTGCAGACCGAACAGGCGGTGCGCCGCGCCATTTGTCGCCAGAATCCGACCGGTGGCGTCCAGGAGGAAGGAGGGTGCCTGAGTTGCCTCGGTGAAGGCGAGAAAGCAATCGGTGATCTGCCGGAGGGAGGGTGGCACGGGCAAATTCCTTTATCCGCCGAAGTATTCGCGTCCGACCATGACGTGGGCTTCCTCGGTCGGTGTCAGAAAGATGGTGACCAGGCAGCGGATGCAGCGGCCGGCGATGGTTTCCTGGAGAACGACCTTGGCGTAGCCGAGGTTTTCCGCGGCAATGACGCCAAAGACATTGGAGGTCATCATGCACATGGATGGCCGGTCGATAACCTTTTCGGCAAAGGGGCAGGATTCGTTGGCAAGCACGATCTTTACGTCGTTCTGCTCCAGGAGAAAAAAGCCGCCGCCGATGCGTCGTTTCAGATCAACGAGGATCGCCGCCACCTGGGCCGGGGTCAGTCGCTCGACGCCCATGGCCTGCCGGTAAAGTCCGTTAAGCCAGCAGCCCATGTTCTGGCCGACCAGACTGATGTACCCTTCCGCTCCTTCCTGCCCGATCACCTCTTCAAGAAGGCCGGCCAGCTCCCGGATCAGGGTGCGGAAAAAGAGGTCGCGATCAAGGGACAGGGCAAGTTTTTCCAAGGAAAAATCAGACGGCATAGGGATCTCCCTGTTGTCATGGCGACATGGTGGCATCACTCGGGTAATATGATCATATGTGTATCACGACCGCGGGGGAAAAGGCAAGAAAAGTGCCTAAAGTGCCTAAAGTGCCTAAAGTGTCTAAAGTGCCTGAAGTGTCTAAAGTGCCTGAAGTGCCTGAAGTGTCTAAAGTGTCTGAAGTGCCTAAAGTGCCTGAAGTGCCTGAAGTGTCTAAAGTGTCTGAAGTGCCTAAAGTGCCTGAAGTGTCTAAAGTGTCTGAAGTGTCTAAAGTGCCTGAAGTGCCTGAAGTGTCTGAAGTGTCTGAAGTGCCTAAAGTGCCTAAAGTGCCTAAAGTGTCTGAAGTGTCTGAAGTGTCTGAAGTGCCTGAAGTGCCTGAAGTGCCTGAAGTGCCTGAAGTGCTTAGAATGCTTAGAGTGTCTGAAGTGTATAGGGTGATAGAAAGTTAGGTGCTTTAGGCGCTATTTGCTTTGCCGTTCGGCGCCGCCAGAATCGCCCGGATGGTCCGGGCCAGTTCGTGGAGCTGCAGCGGTTTCATGAGAAAGGCCCTGATCCCAATGGCACGAGCCCTGTTTTCATCGATGATGTCGCTGTGGCCGGTGCAGAGGATGACCGGCAGATCAGGGCGGATGGCAAGAATCCTGCCGGCCAGTTCCGAGCCGGTCAAGCCGGGCATGGTCTGGTCGCTGATGACCAGATCAAATGCGTTTGGGGCGGCGAGAAAGGCGGCCAGGGCCTCCTGGGCGTCGGTAAAGGCGTTGACCCGGCAACCGATGCTTGCCAGGGCCATTTGGCCGAGCTGGGCCAGATCATTGTTGTCGTCGACGAAGAGAATGGAGGCATCGAGGCTGGGAAGCTCGTTTTCTCCTTCATCCCCGACCGTGAGAGTGGAGCTGCTGTGGGCGGGCAGATAGACGGTAAAGGTTGCGCCCTCGCCCAATCCGCTTTCCACCGTGATGACGCCGTGATGATTGGTGACGATACCGTGGACCACGGCCAGCCCCAGCCCGGTCCCCTCACCCTGTAATTTGGTGGTGAAATAGGGTTCGAAGATGCGGTCGATGATGGCCGGATCGATGCCGGGGCCGGTGTCCTGCACCATGAGGCGGAGACAGTGGGCCGAGGCGAGGCCGGGATGGAGTTGACGGAAGACGCTGTCCACCTGCACCCCGTCGACGCGAATGGTCAGCGTCCCGCCTTTTTCCCGCATGGCGTGGTAGGCATTGGTGCAGAGATTCATGACAACCTGCTGAATCTGAGTGGCGTCGGCCAGCACTGCCGGACAGTCCGGTGTAATATGCTCCTCGATGCTGATGGTGGCGGGCAGACTGTGACTAAGCAGTTTGATTGCCTCCTTCACCAGGGGGGTGATGGCGATGCCAACCCGGTGTTCGCTGGAGGGCCTGCTGAAAGTGAGGATCTGTTTCACCAGGTCAGCAGCCCGTTTTGACGATTGCATCACTTTTTCCAGATTGTGATGGGCGCTGCTTTCCCTGGGCTGCTGCATCATGGTCAGCTGGGTGTAGCCCATGATGGCGGAGAGCAGGTTGTTGAAGTCGTGGGCAATGCCGGCGGCCAGGGTGCCGATCGCCTGCATTTTCTGGGACTGGCGCAGCTGTTCCTCCAGTTCTTTCTGGCGGGTGACGTCGCGGAAGATGCAGCGGATGATCAGCGGTTTTCCGTTCGCATCCTTGCGGCAGTTGGCCGATCCCTCCATGATGATTTTGCCGCCGTTTTTGGCAATAAAGTCGGCGTGGATGGCGGAGACGTTTCCTTCCCGCAGCACCTGAAGGAATGTCTGCCGGCACTGGCCTGAGCAGTCGGGGGCGATGAGGTCGAAAATGGTGAGATGATCGATGTCGGCGTCGCTGTAGCCGAAGGTCTGGCGCCAGGACCGGTTGACATAGATCAGTTTTCCGTCCGGCCGGACAATCTGGATGAGATCATTGGCGTTTTCAAACAGATCACGATAGCGCTCCTCGCTTTCCCGCAGGGCCTGTTCAGCTTTTTTCCGCTCCGTGATGTCGGTGATGATGGCGATAAAGCCGGCGACGGCGCCCGTTTCATCCCGTTTGTAGTTCCAGTCGACCTGAACGTCGATGAGGCGGCCGTCCTTGGTCCGGTTGCAGGAGGTGTATGGGGTGGGTGGTGGTGTTTCCCTGATCAGAAAGGCGAGGTAGCTACGCAGCGCGTCCGCTTCGTGTTCGGAGGTTGCCATGTGCCAGATCGGTTTGCCGATCAACTCGTTTGGCTCGTAGCCGAGAAGACGATGGTGCATGGCGTTGCTGAAGGTGATGATGCCGTTGACGTCGTTTTCCTGAATGCCGTGCGGCACGGTCTCCACCAGGGTTCGGTACTGTCTTTCCCGTTGCCGTAACTGTTCCTCGGTATTTTTATACTCCGTTATGTCATGGAGAATCATCATCATGGAGAGCTTCGCCCCGTCAGGCACTGGCAGCAGGTCAAGGGTCACCGTGCGGCCGTTAAGCCGGAGCAACTCCGGATAGGGGGTTTTGACGCCGGAGGCAAAGGCCTCGTCTGTCAGTTTTTTCAGTATGGCGTTCTCTTTTTCGTCGACAACAGGCAGGACATGCCGGCCCAACAGTTTTTCCTCCGGCAGTCCGCAGAGTCGCTGGGCGCTCCGGTTGGCAGAGAGGATGCGTCCATCCCGGTCGAATTCCAGCACCCCTTCGTCGAGGTTATTAAGAATTCGATCCATGTGATTGCGGCTGACCAGCAGTTCTCTGGTGATCTGGCGGTGGCTGACCTGATGGCGGCCGAGCACCTTTTCGGGGAAATCGAGGGGTTCCCGGTTTTCGAGTCTGTCGAGGATGGCCTGAACATGAGTGGCGACCAGGGTGAAGGGACCTTTGGCGATGCAGGCGGAGGCACCCCAGGCGGTCATGTCCTCATCCGTTTCGACGACGGCGTCCGACAGGATAACGATGCGGGTATGGGAAAAGTTCACATCCCCCTGGATGATCCGGCAGAGATTTTTGCCGCTGATGCCGGGCATGATGAGGTCGAGGAAGATGAGATCAGGGCTGAAGACGGAAAGGATGTCGAGGGCGGTGATGCCGTCTTCCGCGGTGCGGACGAGATGTCCTCGACCCTCCAGATAACGGGAAAGCAGGGTGAGCATCACCGGATGGTTGTCAACGACGAGGATTTTCAGCGGCATGGGGTGGCGGATGGGGCAACCGGCGCAGGGGGCGGTTGTGTCGGTTCTGGTTTGTCTGACGGTTTCTCTTTCTTTCGGTGTATAACCGGAGAAACTCTTTGTCAAGCCGGAAAAAGGGGATCTTATCCTCTCACGCCGCTCACTGGATGGCCCGTTTTTTTTCTTCCAGGGTCAGATCGAGCATTTTCAGCTGTTCGATGCTGTTTTTCATCTTTTTGTTTTCTTTTTTCAGGCGATCGACCGTGCGACGCAGGGCCGCGCCTTCTTTTTTGAGGGCGGCATTGTCGCTTTCCAGGAACTGCCGGTCTGCAAGCAGGAATTCCCGTTCCTCTTTTAGTTTTCGGCACTGTTCTTCTGTCAGGCGGTTGTGGTCGATGACATGCAGCAGACCAAGGGTATGGAGCAACCGATATTTTTTGGGGCCGTGGGGCAGGCCGGCGATGTAGTTGTCCAGGAGTTCTGCCGCTCTGCCGTAGTCCGGCGCCGGGTTGTTGACGTGGGAATAGAGCATGGCGAGATGATAAACGTATTCCGGCGCAGGCGCCTCGGCCGGCCGGGAATCATTGGCAGCGAGATTTTTTTCCAGCCCCTCGATTTCCGCGCTGATCTGCGGACCTGAGAGGGCAAGATAATAATCGAGCGGGTCGGGCTGCGGCTGGCGGCCGGCGCAGCCGCTCAGCAGGAGAAGGGCGGCAGGCAGGATGACGACGAGAATCCTTGATGTCATGAACGGGTCTTTCCTTGGAGATTATTAAAAGTGCCTTAAGTGCCTTAAGTGCCTTAAGTGCCTAAAGTGCCTTAAGTGCCTAAAGTGCCTAAAGTTAAAGGTGTTATCTGATCAGATGCGTACCGCAACTTCAAGTACTTTAGGCACTTCAAGTACTTCAGGCACTTCAAGTACTTCAGGCACTTCAAGCACTTCAGGCACTTCAAGTACTTCAGGCACTTCAAGTACTTCAGGCACTTCAAGCACTTCAGGCACTTCAAGCACTTCAGGCACTTCAAGTACTTCAGGCACTTCAAGTACTTTAGGCACTTCAAGTACTTTAGGCACTTCAAGTACTTTAGGCACTTCAGGCACTTCAAGTACTTCAGGCACTTCAAGTACTTTAGGCACTTCAAGTACTTTAGGCACTTCTTTTATTTTATCACCCGCGGAACAAAGCGATCGCATTGTTCGCTGTCGGTCGGTTGTTCTTTGCGCCGGTTGACGACGTAAACGCTGCCGGGCAGGGATTTGGCATGTTCCTTGAGTTCCGCGGCGATCTCGGAGATTTCGATATGATTCATCTGCCGGGCATGTTCGTTGGTCACCACCGCAATGGAGATGGTCATGATCGGAAAGCGGATTTCCATGCCCTGACGGGTGCGGCCGACGATGTAACCGCGTTCGCGGTCCTCGTTGCTGTAAAAGGAGAGAACCCGCCGGTCGAACTCGCGGATCACCGTTTCGCAGATTGGGACAACGCGGTCCGGCCTGACAATGATGGCAAAATCATCCCCGCCGATATGGCCGACAAAGTCATCCCGCTGGCCATGGCCACTCACTGCGCTGACAATGATCTCGGCGGCGGCCTTGATCACCTCGTTGCCCCGGGCGTATCCGTAGCGATCGTTGAAGGATTTGAAGTTGTCCAGATCCATCATGCAGAAGGCGAGCAGCCGGTGTTCCTCCAGCCGCTGCTTAAGGATGTTTTCAATGGCCAGGCCGCCCGGCAGGCGGGTCAGGGGACTGGAATCGATATACATCGACTCCAGCATGCCGAGCCGGCGGGTCATGGCGTTGAACGCCCTGGCCAGATCGCCGAGTTCGTCTTCGCTGTCGATCTCCGTCCGCTGGTCGAACCTGCCCTGGGAGACAAACTCGGTGTGTGCCTTCAATCGCCGAACCGACCTGGCAATGCCTCGGGTGATGACCATCGCCGTCCCCAGTCCGATGGTGATGCCCAAAAGGGAAAGAAGCAGGGTGGTGCGGAAGATGGATGCGCCGATATCGCCGAACCGTTCCATTTTTTCCTGGCGGCTGTCGTTGCCGATCTTTTCGATGGCGGCGAGCAGTCCCAGCAGTTCGTCGAGACGATTTTTGTGGAGAGGGTCACGCCCTGTCGTTTCGGCCTCCTCCGTCGTCTCCTCTCTGTTGAACTCCTCGTGGTAAAAGGCGACGAATCCGTCATGAGCGGCGATCAGCCGGGCCAGGGGGAGGCCTTTGTCCTTCGGCAGGGCGGCCAACCGGGCAGTCAGATTTTTGAAATCATCGTTTTTGCGGTCGAACATCTGGCGCATCTCATCACTACGCAGGATAAGGAAACGACGTCCATAACCTTCCTGGGCCAGCAGGGTGTCCGCCATCTGCCCGGCGAGCTGGATCAGCTCGGTGTCGCCGGTCAGGATGGCGTCGTTGATCCGATTCATCTTGTGCAGGCCATGCAGGGAAACAGCGGCTATGGCGATGATGACGAGGATGACCGGCAGATAGCCGAGCACCATTTTTTCTTCCAGAGAGAAGCGTAAAAATTTTTTCATGGTGCGGACCTCGTGTCGCTGCCTGGCGACGCCGACGGGACAAGGGAGGGGCGGCAGCGGGGTGCCGGAACAATCTGTTTGCTGACGCATCATTTTATCAGGATTCTGGGTTGAAGAAAAGAGGGTGTGACAGTTTGCCGCATGAAATTGGGGATGTGTTCTGCAATAGCCGTGCCTTGTTGCGGCAAGACGACGGTTCCATTATCCGGCGCGGCGGAAGCGAGTGCGGATATCCTCGACGATCACATACAGGGATGGCACCAGCACCAGGGTGATGAGTGTGGCAAACAGCACGCCGAAACCGAGAGAAATGGCCATGGGAATGAGAAATCGGGCCTGCCGGGAGCTTTCCATGATCATCGGCGCCAGACCGCCGAAAGTGGTGAGGGTGGTGAGGATGACGGGCCGAAATCGCTGGATCGCCGCCTCGAGGATGACGTGGACCGGCTGCCGGTCGCCTATGTCTTTCAGTTCGTTGGCCCGGACAATGAGAACGAGGGAATCGTTGACCACCACGCCGGAGAGGGCGACGATTCCCATCATGCTCATGATGCTCAACGAGTAGCCGAGCAGCAGGTGGCCGTAAATGGCGCCGATGATGCCGAACGGGATGGCGGTCATAACGATGAGGGGCTGGATATAATTGCGGAAGGGGATGGCCAGCATGGAAAAGACCACCAGCATGGACATGAAGAATCCTGTCTTGAGGGTGGCCATGTTTTCCCGCATATCGGCCTGGCGCCCTTCGAAGCTGTAACGCAGGCCCGGATATTCGGCCTCCAGCCGGGGCAGCAGGGTGTGCTGCAGATCGTTTAAAACCTCACCCGCCCTGCTGCGCGGGGTGACATCGGCCTGGACCTGTACCACTCGACGTCCGTTACGGCGATTGATCTCGGTATAGGCCCGTCCCCGGCTAATTTCGGCAACATCCCGCAGGGGCACTTCCCGGCCGGACGGGGTGAAGACAAAAAGATCGTCGATGCCGGCGATGGAGCGCCGCTGTTCTTCCGGCAGCCGGACCATGATCTTCAGTTCGTTTCTGCCCCGTTGCTGACGCAGTACCTCGGCGCCGTAAAAGGAGCCGCGGAGCTGGCGGGAGATCTCCCGGGCGGTGAGGCCAAGGCTGTGCGCCGCCGGCAACAGGGTGAAATCAAGCTGCTCCTTCCCGGGGGTGAAGCCGTCATCCACATCCTTGACAATGGGATACTGCAACATACCGGTCGCCAGTTTGCCGCTCGCCTCACGGAGGATCAGCAGGCTGCGGTGGTTGAGTTCAACGGTCAGGGCCTGGCCGGAACCGGGACCACCGGCGTCGGATTCGAAACGCAGCGCCTTGATGCCGGCAATATCGCCGGTCAGAACGCGCCAGCGATCGGCAAACAGGGCAGTGGAGAGAATGGCGTCGCGTCTGTCGGGGTCGGTGAGATAAACGGTAACCTTCGCCCTGTTCGCCCCGTCTTCACCGATTTCCGCAAAAATGCCCTCAACCAGTTCCGTGGCCCGGCCGGTTTCCTCAGCGGTTTGCCGGGCAGCGGCGATCAGCCGCTGCGTTGCCGCGGCGGTTTGCTCCACTGCAACGCCATAGGGCATGGTCAGGGTTGCCCGGGCAAAGTCCGACTCCACCTTGGGAAACATTTCAAGACCCATTCGTCCGCTTATTGCATAGGTGAGGGTGAGGATGAGCACGGCCAGAGCAATGGCGGTGGTGATATAGCGAAAGGCAAGGACCCGCTTGAGAAAAGGGGCATAAACGGAGTGCACCCAGTGGAGAAAGCCGGCGCTGAAGCGCTGCTGGACACCATGCAGCCAGGCGTTGCAGCGTCCTCTTGCCTTGTCCGGCAGATTGGCAAGGTGGGCCGGCAGCACAAAGACGCTTTCCAGCAGTGAAACGATGAAAACGGTGCATACCACCAGGGGAATGACCCGGAAAACTTTGCCGTCCGTGCCCGGAATGAAATAGAGGGGCATGAAGGTGGCGATGTTGGTGAGAATGGAAAAGGAAACCGGCGTGGCCATTTCCCGGGCCCCCCGGATGGCCGCGGCCAGTGGGGAAAGGCCGCGCTGGCGATGATGATAGATGTTCTCACCGACGACAATGGCGTCGTCCACCACGATGCCCAGCGCGATGAGATAGGCGAACAGCGAGATCATGTTGATGGAAACGCCGAGCAGCGGCAGGAAGAAAAAGGAGCCCATAAAGGAAAAGGGGATGCCCATCATCACCCAGAAGGCCAGCCGCAATTCGAGAAAAAGCGACAGGGAGAGGAGGACGAGGATAAGGCCCATGGCGCTGTTACGCAGCAGCAGATCGATGCGCTGGGCGAACATCTCCGAGCGATCGCTCAAGACATCGAGCTTTATGCCGTCGGGCAGTTCCGGTCGCACCTCGGCAATATGGCGACGGACCGTTGCCGACACCTCGATGGGCGTCTGGTCGCCGACGCTGTAAACATTGAGCATGACCGCCGGGTTACCGTTATAGGTGGCGTAATAGTCGGTGTCCTGATAGCCGTCACTGACCGTGGCGATTTGTTCAAGGGTCAGCCGGCTGCCGTTCGCTTCGGTGATGATCGGCAGGCGGGCGAATTCCCGACCGAAATCGCGACGTTCCGTGACGCGGATGAGGATTTCGCCGCCCCGGGTCTTGATGGCGCCCCCCGGCAGGTCGATGGACGCGTTTCGTAAGCGCTGGGCGAGGGCGTCGATGGTCAGCCCGTACCGCCGTAGATTTTCCTGGGAAATCTCGACGCTGATCTCAAGCGGTCGCACGCCGGCAAGGTCGATCTGGGTGATTTTTGGATCCTGCAGCAGCCGGTCCCGCATCTGTTCAGCCAGTTCATGCAGGGAAGAGGGCGACGCCGGGCCGGAGAGGACGACGGAGATAGTTCTTCTTTTGCTGGTCTGCACCCGGACCTGGGGTTGTTCCGCATCCTCCGGAAAGGTGGTGATGCGGTCGATTTCGCTCTGGACGTCCTGACCGAGCCTGTTCATGTCGGTGCCGGCCAGGGCCTCGACGACGACCGTTGCCATGCCTTCGGCAGCGGTGGATCTGATTTCGTCGATGCCGTCGAGGGCGCTGATTGCCTCCTCGATGGCCAGGATGATGCCGTTTTCCACCTCGTCCGGGCTGGCGCCGGGATAGGGAACAGTCACCCGGATCATGTCCATTTCAAATTCCGGGAAAACCTCCTGGCGAATGGATTTCAGAAAAAGAAATCCGCCGACCAGGCAGGCGATCATGAGCAGGTTGGCGGCCACGGTGTGGCCGGCCATCCAGGCGATGGCGCCGCTGTTTTGTCGGGTGGAACCGCTGGCCATCAGAGACTCTCCGCCGTGGATTGATCCGTTTCTCTGCGTACTTCCATGCCCTGCACCGGCGCGGCCAGGGCACTGGTGACGAGCTGGTCGCCGTCGGTCAGGCGATCGTTGACAAACACCATCTTCTCTTCGCTCCAGATGATGGTGACCGGGCGGATATCGAGACGGTTGTCGGGGGTGACGATCCAGACGGTGCGGCCCTCCCGCAGGGCGTCACGGGGGATGGCATAGACGCCGCGCAGCAATTTTCCGGCGATTTCCACTGAAACAAAGGCATTGAGGGCCAGTCGGGGTTTTTGAGTGTTTTTGTCGTTGAGGCAGAGAGGGTCGGCAACGGCGATCAGCAGGCCGGCCATTTTGCTCTGCGGGTTAACCGCGGGGGAGAGCGATTGGATCGTGCCGGTCCTGAACGTGTCCGGCCCCCAGACCGTTGGGTTGTAAATCCGAACCGACCGGCCCTCGCTGCGGGCGGCATCGGGCAGGGACAGCCAGCTGAGCTGATCCTGGGGCAGAAAGACCTCCACCCAGAATGCATCGGTGTCGACCAGGGACGCCAGGGTGGTGCCGACCGTGACCTGGGAGCCCTGACCCACATGTTTTTTTTCGATGACACCGTTGAAAGGGGCAATGACGCGGGTGCGGGCCAGATCGAGCTCGGCTTTGGCCAGGGCGGCCCGGGCGGCAAGGAGGGCTGCCTCCGCCGCTTTCAGATGCGGTTCCCGCAGGACCAGGGCCTCCTTGACCTCTTCCACCGTCTCGCCCAGCAGTTCGTATTCACGGCGGGCCACTGCCTGTCTGCCTTGTTCGAGGCTGAGTTCGTACTCGGCCCTGACCACGTCGCCCCGGCGCTGCTCCACCGCCAGTTCATAATCCGCCGGGTCAAGCAGGAGTATCTCCTCGCCGGCGCTGAAACGACCGCCCGGCAGAAAGTGCGGAGCAAGCCGGACAACGGTGCCGCTGACCCGAGTGGCCAGCTCGATGGCCTGGGACGGCACCACCGTGCCCATGGCGTGCATCGTGGTCTGGTGATCAACGCGAAAAAGCTGCAGGGTGCGGACGAGGGCGGGCTTGGCTTCCGGTATCCTGCGTTCGGCCCGGGGGCGGTTTTTCAGCCAGTAGCCGGCGATTGTCAAGGCGCAGGCCAGGATGGCAACAATGATGGCAATGCGGGCGAAAATGGTCAGGTTCTTTTTGCTGGAAAGATGATCGTCCATGGTCCGGGGTTCGGCGTTGAAAAGGTCAGTGGTGCTGGCGGAATGCCTGATGGTCGTGGTCGGGCGGATTGCCGTCAATTTCCCATCCCCCGGCCAGGGCGCGGCAGAGGGTGATGCGCGCCTCGATCAGCTCCCGTCGGGCCCGCAGATAACCGCGTTCCAGCTCCTGTTCGTTGAGCTGGGCGGTAAGAAAACGGAGAAATTCCATGGCGCCGTGGACATAGCGTTCTCTGGTCTGCTTTGTAACCAGACGGGAGAGGGTGAGGCGGCTTTCGATATTTTCCAGCAACCGTCGCTGTTGGTTTTCGATAGAAAGGGCGTCCTCCACCTCCCGGATGGCGGCAATGATGGTCTGGCCATAGTTGTGCAGGGCTTCATCGGCAACTGCCCGTGTTCGTTCCACCTCAAAGGCGCGTCGGCCGCCGTCCAGCAGGGGAGCGGCCAGGTTGCCGGCCACGGTGGCCAGCCAGTTGGAAAAAAGCTGGCGTGGCTCACCGTTTGTTTCCGCCCCGGCAGTGAGGCTGATGCGGGGAAAACGGTCGGCAATCGCCGCAGCGATTCGTTGATCAGCGGCCTGCAGGCGAAAAGAGGCGCGGCGGATGTCCGGCCGGCGCCGCAGCAGGTCTGCCGGCAGACCTGCTGCGGGAAGGGGCGGCAGGATGGCGGGTTCCGTCCCGGACGGCGGGCAAAAAGAAAGCGGATCATCGCCGCTCAGCACGGCCAACTGGTGGACGAGGAGCAGGCGGTCGGTGTCGGCCTCGATCAGGGCGGCCCGCGATCCCTCCAGAACCTGGCGCTGCTGCAGCACATCCGTTGCCGGTACCTGGCCGCTGCCGAACTGGCGGCTCACCAGGTCGAGGGCCTTTTCGTTGGTGACAATCTGCCGGCGCAGCAGGGAGATCTGCCCCTGCTGTTCCAGGAAGCGGTACCAGGTAATCGCCACCTCGGCGGACAGGGTCACGGCTGCGGTTTGCAGGTCTTCGTGTGCGGCCTGCAGATCGAGCCGTGCGGCGAATTCATTGGCGCGGAGACGACCCCAGAGATCGATTTCGTAACTCGCGGCAAGCCCGAGGGAGGATGTGGTGAATGTGCTCTCCTTCGTCTCCGAAAAACGCTGGGCGCTGCGGGCAAGCGCCGCCTCGGTGGAGACTGCCGGCAGAAGCTCGGCCCCGCTTTTGCCGGCCACCGCCCGGGCCTGTTCCAGCCGGGCGCGAGCAATGCCCAAGGTAAAATTGCCGGTGAGGCTCCGTTCGATCAGGTTGTTGAGTGTTTCATCGGCAAAGACATGCCACCATTTATCCGGCAGGGGCTGCTGACCGGTGGCGCTGAATTTGACAGGGGGATTGAGCGGCAGCGCCGGTGGGGTGTCGTGGATGACACAGCCGGCCAGAAAAAAGAGAAGAAAACAGGCGGTTGTCACCGGTGTCAGGCGGCGGGGTGTTGTCCCCTGGCTGGGCATCGCAGTTTCTCCTGATCGGCGGCGCCGGAAGCTGCTTCCGGCACGTGTGGTCGCGGGGGGGAGATCATTGCCGTCATTACGGCGCGGGCATATTTTCAGGGCCGATTGTAAAAGGATATTTAAAATCGTCAATTGTTTTCGTCGTAAACCATGGAAACGCTTGTTTGGCTCTGTTCCCTGCTGCTATAATATTTCGTGGCAGTTTGTCACTCTTCTGCCTGAAAATATTCATGCCTGTTGCCGGCGACTGGGCCGGTCCAGCGCTGCCGATTAGCTGTCGTAAGGGAGTTGTGCGTGCGAAAATTTCGCGATATTTCCATCAAAACAAAATTTTTTGTCCTGATGGGTCTGGCCGCCGGTGCCGGGCTGCTTTTTATTTCTTCGTCTCTCTATCTTTACGAAAAAAAGACTGCCAATCGTTTTCTCGCCTCCCAGGTCAGCACCATAGCGGACATCATCGCGGCAAACAGCGTCAGTGCGGTCATCTCCCGTGATTATGCTGGCGGCGCGGAAGCCCTCCGTTCCCTGCGACTGAAATCCGATATCGTCGCTGCGGTGCTCTATGACCGGCAAGGCGGTGTTTTCAGCCGTTATGACCGCGGCGGCGAGGAAGCTGCCGTCGGGGCGGCGGCGATAGGCAGGATGTTTCCTGATACGAGACAGATCGTTGATCTGGCGAAAAAAAACGGCGGGCTCCTCATCAATTCCGGCGATTATCTGCATGTTGTGCGGCCACTGCTGATAAACAATGAGGCAGTGGGAGCCGTCTATCTCGTTGACGACCGGGGTCAGATGAAACGGCGGCTCAACGCCTATATTTATGTTGTTTTCGCCATTGCCGCGGTAACCTTGTTCGTCGTCATGGCCATTGCCGCCCGGCTCCATACCCTCTTCACCGCGCCCCTGCGTGAGCTGATGGAGTCCATGCGGCAGGTGGCCGGCGGCGAAGAGTATTCCGTCCGGGTGGCGAAACAAGGCAATGACGAATTCGGGGTCCTGATCGATCATTTCAACGCCATGCTGAGCGAGATTCAGAGTCGGGACAGAAAGTTGCAGGGGTACAGCTCCTCTCTGCAGAAAATGGTGGAACTGCGGACCGAGGAACTGTCCCGCGCCAATCGGGAGCTGGAGCTGGTGGTCACTGATCTGGAAAAGGCGAAAGCAGCGGCAGAGGCCGCCAGCCGGGCGAAAAGCGAATTTCTCGCTACCATGAGCCATGAGATCCGGACACCGATGAACGGCATTCTCGGCATGACCGAGCTGCTGCGCGGTACCGGACTCAACAACCGGCAACTCCGTTTTGCCCAGACCATCCAGCGGGCGGTTGATTCCCTCATGGGGGTCATCAACGATATCCTCGATTTTTCCAAGATCGAGGCCGGCAAGTTGGAGCTGGAGGAACACTCCTTTGATCTGCGGGAACTGGTGGAGGACACGGCGGAAATGATGGCCGAGGCCGCTCATCTCAAGGGGTTGGAGCTGATTCCGGTCTTGCCGGCCGCCATGCCGCGGCTCTTTGCCGGGGACTCGAACCGTCTGCGGCAGATCCTTGTCAACCTGCTCAGCAATGCGGTGAAATTCACCGAGGTCGGTCAGGTGCTCCTGCGGGTCGAGGTTGTCAGTGAAAATGACCAGGAGGTGACCTTTCTTTTTGCCGTGGAGGATACCGGCATCGGGATCAGCCAGGAGATCCGGGAGCGGATTTTCGATGCCTTTTCCCAGGCGGACAGTTCCACCACCCGCAAATATGGCGGCACCGGCCTCGGCCTCGCCATCTCCAAAAAGCTGGTGGGGTTGATGGGCGGCGATATCGGCGTCGTCAGTCAGCCGGGCCGGGGCTCCACCTTCTGGTTCAGGGTCTCTCTGCGGCGGCTGCCCGATGAGGTGGAGGACGATGAGCAGCTTATGCAGAATCTGCTTGGTCTGCGGGTGCTCATTGTCGATGATAATCCCCTGAACCGCGCCATTTTGAAGAATCAGGTGCGCTCCTGGGGTATGAGCAGCGAGAGTGCGGAGAACGGCAACGTCGCCTTGCAGCTTCTGGCCAGGGCCGGGGAAACGGGAAGACCTTTTGATATTGTCCTGCTTGACTGGCACATGCCGGAGATGGACGGCATTGAGCTGACGAGGCGGATTCGGGCCGAATATAATCGAAAAAATCTCCTGTTGGTCATGCTCAGTTCCGCGCCCTTCGACGAAGAGGCTTTGAAGGCCTCCCAGGCCGGGGTTGATCTCTATCTGAGCAAACCGGTTCGCCAGAGCCTGCTCTTTGACTGTCTCATTAATCTGCTGGAAAAGGTTTTGAATAAGGAAGACGAACCGGCCAGCAGCGGTGCTGTTTTTTCTTCCGAACACGTCAGCTGTGACGCCACGATCCTGCTGGTTGAGGATAACGCGGTCAATCAGGATGTCGCACGGGAAATGCTGCAGCATATGGGCTGTCGGGTTGAGGTCGCCGAAAACGGTCGCCAGGCAGTGGATGTTTTTTCCCGGCAGGAGTTCGACCTGATCCTGATGGACTGCCATATGCCGGAGATGGACGGCTTTGCCGCTGCCCGTGAGATCCGCGGCCTCGAGGTCGGGCGCGGCGGCGGCAAACGGGTGCCGATTATTGCCTTGACCGGCGATGTCCAGTCCGGCATCAAGGAGGAGTGCCGTGAGGCGGGCATGAATGATTATCTCAGCAAGCCTTTTTATATGTCTGATCTGCAACAGGCGATGAGCCGCTGGCTGCCCGGTCGAATGCGCGCGACAGAGCCCCCTGTCCCGGAGGCAACGGAAAGGCCGTCCGGCGATGCTGCTGATCATTTCCTCCTTGACCGGGAGCGGCTCGATATGATCAAATCCATGAATAGCCCCGGAACGCCGTCGGTGCTGGACCGGATTATTCATCTGTACATGGAGAATTCTCCGGAAATACTGAGAGCTGTCCGCCAGGCGGTGGATCGCGGTAATGGCGGGGAACTCTGCGAGGCGGCGCACAGTCTCAAGACGAGCAGCGCCAATCTCGGCGCCGCCGATCTCGCCGGACTCTGTCGCAAGCTTGAGGAGTTCGGTCGTGAGAACCGGACAACCGAGGCTGCTGCCTATCTTGATCATCTCGATGCCTTGTACCGGAACGTTGTCGCCGCCCTGGAGAAAGAGCTGGAGAAAAAAGACGATGGATAAGAGCAAAGAGATCGAAGGGCAGCCGGTTGTGCTCATCGTTGATGATGATATCGCCCAACGCCTGCTCATGCGCCAATCTCTGCATGATGCCGGACTTGTCATTCACGAGGCGGCCGACGGGCTGGAGGCCTTGAACGTTTTTGAGCGCGTTTCCCCTGATCTGGTCCTGATGGATGTCAAGATGCCGCACATGGATGGCTTTACCGCCTGCGCCGAAATGCGGAAATCCGCCGGCGGTCAGGATATCGCCATTGTCCTGGTCACCGGGCTCGACGATTATGAGTCCATCCAGAATGCCTTTGAGGCCGGGGCCACTGATTTTATTACCAAACCGGTCAACTGGCCGCTGCTCGCCCACCGGGTCCGCTATCTTCTGCGGGCCAGCCGGGCCTTCTGCAATCTGCGGCGCAGTGAAAAACGGCTTTCCATCGCCCAGGATATTGCCAGTCTCGGCAGCTGGGACTGGGACCGGGACAAGGGCAGTTTTTTCTTTTCCGAGAAAATGTACCGCATTTTCGGGCTCGATCCCGAGCAGAGTGAAACCAGCTACGAGACCTTTCTTGCCTGTGTTCATCCTGATGATCAGGGTGAGGTGAAGATAACGGTACGAAAGGCCCTGGTCGACAAGACACCCTACAGTATCGATTACCGCATCATCCAGCCGAACGGCTCTTTGCGCACCGTCCATGAGCAGGCCGATGTCGTCCACGACTCCCAGGGGGCGGTGGTCAGCATGCACGGCACCGTGCAGGACATCACCGAGCGGATCACGGCCGAGGAAAAGATCCGTTTCCTCGCCCACTATGACTCGCTGACCGGTCTGCCCAACCGCCAGCTTTTCCTGGAATACGCCGGCCAGGCCCTGTTCAGCGCCCAGCGTGACGGTTGCAAGGTCGCCCTTCTCTATCTTGATCTCGATCGTTTCAAGCGGATCAACGACACCCTGGGCCACAGCGCCGGCGACAAACTGCTAAAGGAAATCGCCACCTGTCTCGGCGACAGTGTGCGCTCCTCCGATATTATTGCCAAGGCCTGTTTTCCGAAAAAACCGGGGGTCACCCTGTCCCGGCTCGGCGGGGACGAATTTACCATCCTGCTGACCTCCATCGCCGAGGAGGAACATGCCGCCCGGGTGGCGAGCCGTATCCTTGAGCTCCTCAGCCGGCCGATCAGAATCGCCGGCCAGGAGGTCTATGTGTCGGGCAGCATCGGCATCACCATTTACCCGAGTGACGGCGACGATGTCGATACCCTGCTGCGCAACGCCGATGTCGCCATGTATCATGCCAAGGAAAACGGCAGGAATACCTTCCAGTTTTTTTCCGAGCAGATGAACAGCCGGGCCATGGAACGGTTGAACATTGAAACCGCCCTGAAAAAAGCACTGGAGCGAAATGAACTGGTCCTCTATTATCAACCCAAGATCGACCTGCGGACCGGCCGGCTGGCCGGACTGGAGGCATTGGTCCGCTGGCTCCATCCGGAGATGGGACTGGTGGCACCCGCGCTGTTTATTCCCATTGCCGAGGAGTCGGGACTCATCCTCTCCATGGGCGAATGGGTGATCAACGAGGCCTGCCGGCAGGTGCGGCAGTGGCGGGATGAAGGGCTGCAAGGACTGCGGGTGGCGGTCAACATCTCTGGCCTGCAGTTTAAACAGCTGAGCCTGATTCCGGTGGTGCAGCAGGCCCTGCAGCAGAGCGGCATCGACGGCTCCGGTCTCGAACTCGAGCTGACTGAAAGCTCCATCATGCAGAACGTCGATCAGGTCAACGAGACCCTGGTACGCCTCAAGGAGATCGGGGTCAGCCTCTCGGTTGATGATTTCGGCACCGGTTACTCCTCCATGAGCTATCTCAAACGTTTTCCCCTGGACGCGCTCAAAATCGATCGCAGTTTCATCATGGATATTACCACCGATCCCAATGACGCCGCCATTATCAAGGCGATCATCGCCCTGGCCCGCAGTCTTGGCCTCAAGACCGTGGCCGAGGGGGTGGAAACCAGGGAACAGCTCGATTTTCTCCGTAGCGCCCAATGTGACGAGATCCAGGGTTTTTTCATCAGCCGTCCGGTGTCCGCCGCCGATCTTGAAGAGTTTCTCATGCCCGGGAGAACCTTCTGCTGATGTCCGAACGCCAGAAGATCATTGCCCTTTTCAGCGCCGCTATTGTCCTGCTCGTCGGCCTGGTCGCTGGCGGCAGCCTCTATTTTCTTTACAAAACCGCGGTGAGCGAGCAGGGTATCCGTCTGCTTGAAATGGCGATCAGCCGGGCGCGTCTGCTGGAGGCGTTGCACCGTGATCCTGTTTTTGCCAGGGGTGAAAGCGGGGTCGGCAAAGGCGGGATGAATTTTCTTCCGGAGCTGCTGCGCCGGGCGGTGGGACAGCCCGATGAGGAGTCCCGGCTCGCTTCCCTGGCCGCCGACGGCAGCGAGCAGCGGGCGGAAAGCCTGGAATTCGTCCTGGCCTACCGGGTGGGTGATACGGCCTTTTTTGTCAATTCCAGCGGGCTTGCAATGAAGCCGACGCCCATGGCAAAACTGGCCGGAAAACCGATCGGCGAGGCCCTGGCCGGCAAAACCGGGGTGCGGCAGGTGGTGGATCATCTCGGCGTGCCGGTGCTGGTGGCCTTCACCTCCCTGCAGGAGAGCGGCTACGGGCTGGCCGCCAAGATCTCCATCGTCGAACTGCAGGCCGCCTTTGTCCGGGCCGGCTACACCCTCCTTGCCGTCACCATCATCGTCCTGTTGCTCGGGATTGTCATCCTGCTCACCATCGTCAATCCGCTGATCTTCTCCCTGGAAGAGGCACGGGACCAGGCGGCCACCGCCAACCGGGTCAAGGGTGAGTTTCTTGCCAACATGAGTCACGAGATCAGAACACCGATGAACGGCATTATCGGTATGACCGCCCTGGCCCTGGAAACCGATCTCAGCGACGAGCAGCGCACTTATCTGCAGACCGTCGAGAACTCCGCCAAAAATCTGCTCGGCCTGCTCAATGATATTCTCGATTTTTCCAGGATCGAGTCCGGTCAACTGGAAATGGAGATCCGCCCCTTCAATCTGCGGGAAACAGTGGAGAACTCCATGCAGGTCTTCGCTGCCCAGGCCCACGCCAAAAAGGTCGAGCTGTTCGCCCATATCCCGACCGACATTCCGACCGACATCATCGGCGATCAGCTTCGTTTCAGTCAGATCCTCTTTAATCTGGTCGGCAATGCGGTGAAATTCACCTCTGCCGGTGAAATCGTCGTGCGGGTGGAACAGCAGACCGAGAAACCAGCGGCGAACGATATGATTCGGTTGCATTTTTCCGTGTCCGACACCGGTATCGGCGTTACCGCGGAGAAGCAGCAGCTCATTTTTGACAGTTTCACCCAGGCCGACAGCTCGGTGGCCCGTCTGCATGGCGGCACCGGTCTCGGACTTGCCATCACGAAGAAGCTGGTGGAAATGATGGACGGCAGCATCTGGATGGAAGCCAATCCCGGCGGCGGCAGTGTCTTTCATTTCACCGTCCGCGTCCGCCCCGCCCTTTCGGAAGGTGCGGTCAATGTTTTTCACGATGAAACGATTCACTTTCCGGTGCTGGTGGTGGATGACAACGAGACCAACCGCTATATTCTCAAGGAGATACTGCGGAGCTGGAATTTCCCGGTGGCCGAGGCCGCCTCGGGCGAGGAGGCGCGGCGGGAGGTGGAGCGCGCCAGCCGGGCCGGCCATCCTTACCGTTTACTCATTCTCGACTTCCGGATGGGTGCGCTCAATGGCTTGCAGCTGGCCGAGGAGCTGAGCGCCGGCCTGGGCGAGGCGATGGTGCCCTTCATTCTCCTTTCCTCCTCGGTGGAGCGGGGGATATCAAAACGTTGTCAGGACTTGAAGGGCTGTTTTTTTCTGATGAAGCCGGTGAAAAAGGATGAACTGGCCCGTTGCATCCAGGCCGCCATCAGCGGTCGCCAGGTGGCGACAGAACGGCAAGGACGGCAGCCGCTGTCAGCCGCGGCGCGACCGATCGACGTGCTGCTGGTGGAGGATCACAAGGTGAACCGTGATCTGGCCCGGCTGCTGCTGGAAAAGAGGGGGCATCGGGTCGTGGAGGCGGAAAACGGCATGATGGCTTTGCAGAAGCTCGCCGAGATGCGTCATGACATCGTGCTGATGGATGTCCAGATGCCGGTCATGGACGGCTTCACCGCCACCCGCGTTATCCGTTTCTGTGAAAAGGGTGCGGTGGAGGCGGCGCTGAAACTCTATCCCTTTCTGGCGGAAAACGATGGTGCGGAAATGCTGGAGCGGATCAGTGCCAATCTCGCCGGCCGGCGCCTTCCCATTGTCGCCCTGACCGCCCGGGCCATGCAGCGGGATCGGGAGCAGTGTCTGGAGACCGGCATGGATGATTTTCTCACCAAACCGTTCAGCGCCGCTGCCATGTATGATGTCATCGAACGGTTGACCGGCAGCCGGGGCAGTGTCGAGGTTGACACCGCTGCCGCCGGGCCGGTCTCCGCCGGTGAAGTGCTTGACAGGATGCGGGCGAAGCTGCGGGATGAGTACCGGCTGCCACCGGAAAAGATCCGCGACATCCTCGGCAGCACGTTGAAAAGCCTTGAAGTTCATCTGGTCACCGCCGAAGGGGCGCTGGCCGTCAATGATCTCGAATCCCTGGCCTATGCCGCCCACGGCATGAAAGGTATCCTCCTCAACTTTTCCCTCGACGATCTTGCCCAGACCGCCAATCAGATCGAGCTGGCCGCCATGGAACGGGATGATTTTCCCTTTGCTGCGCGACTGGCCGCGCTGCGCAGCAGTCTGGATGGCTTTTTTGCGACCTGACCTCGTTGCTCTTTCTGTTTGCCGCCGTCTGCCCGCTCAGAACTCCACGGCAAGCTGCACGGTGACGGCGTCGGCGCCGGCGTTGCTGCCGCCCTCATCCTCAGCGTAATCCTCGTCGTGGATATATTCAAGGGCAAGGCTCGTGTTGTCGCAGAAATAGAGTCGGATCGCCGCCAGATAGCGCTCCTCAGGCAGACCGAGCGCCACGGCCTCCTTTGTGCCCTGCACGCCGAGGGCCAGGACCGTCTCCCGCTGCCACA
>JBMONO010000015.1:0-17548 GCA_049323655.1 Thermodesulfobacteriota bacterium
TGTTTTTTTTTATTGCCCGCGTTCGTAGGGTGGGCAACGGCCCCACCGTTGCCCACGCGGAACCTCAGCCGGCGAGAATTTCCTGCAAACGACCGGCGAACTCCGACAATGTCTGGCGGCTTGCCGGTTCCATCTCCGGATGGTTGGCGTCGAGACATTCATTGATGGATTTAGCCATCTTCCTGAGCTGCCAGTACAATTCGTTCTGCATCAGCTCCACCTCGCACAGCTCATGAAGGGGCATCCCCTCCGGTGTGGCATCGAGCTTGCGCAGCCATTCGAGCAGGCTGTCGGCCAGCAGGCCGGAGGAGTAGATCATCTGCGCCACCGGCTGGCTCACCTTCCACAGCTTCATGGCGCAGCGTTTTTGCTCCTTGTGGGCGGCGGTCATCTGGACCAGGGGTTCGAGGATGGCCATCACCTTGTTGAGCTGGATGCCCCGCTTGAGGAGATGGCGGACATACTCGATCTGAGAAGGAAAAGGATTGATGGCGGTGGGGGCAAGGGCTGATTTCTTGAGGATGGAGCACATGGCCTGGTAAACCGCCTGGAAATGGATGGTGGCGTTCATGTGCAGGTACGGCAAGGCGTCGCGCATGTTGCGGCCCAGCTTGGCAAACTGATTGATGCGGATCGACTGCATGCTGTCGGTCATGGCGACGATCTGGCCGAGAACAGTGAGGTTTTCTTCGGTCCTGCCGGTCGGATAACCGCTGCCGTCGCAGCGCTCATGATGTTCGAGGACGGCAACGGCAACGCTGGGGTGGAGATTTCGGACACTGGCCAGCACCAGTTTGCCGACGACGACATGGCTCTGGATCGCCCGCCACTCCTCCGGGGTGAGGGTTTCCCGCTTGTTAAGGATGGCCGGTGAGACGTTGAGCAGGCCGATGTCATGGACCAGGCCGGCGATGAAGGCATGACCGACCAGGGTCGCCTCCAGCCGCATCTCATAGGCGATCAGGGCCGACAGCCAGCCGCAGAAGAGGGATTTGTCGTATTCGCGCGGCATCTGGCGCTGGAGCACGGTGAGCTTCTGGAAAAGAATGGGGCTCAGCCTGATCCGGCCGAGCAGGTTGTCGAAGGGTTTGTCGAAATAATTGCGGACGTGAAGCTGCTGGAGATCGGCATAGCGGGTCAGCAGGGCGTCGATGTCAGCCCGCAGCCGCGGCAGGGTAAGGGATTCGCCGAGCCGGATCTGTTCCTCCAGCGGGTTTTCCAGCTTGTGGCCGAGGATCTTCTGCGCCACCTCGTTGTTGATCCGCATCCCCTTGGGAACAACAAGCACGCCGTTTCTGTTATAGATATCCTCGGTGGAGACGACATCCATCTGTTTGTTGACATCGGCCAGATGGGAGGCGTAGTAGTTCTGCTTGACGGCGATCTCTTCAATTGATTCCTGCGACATCAGCATACCCTTTTCATTGCGGTTGGAAAGATACATTCAGTGAAAGCATAGCGAAAAAAGAAAAGCAATTCAAGGTGCTGCGACGAAAGAAAAAATTACTTCACCGCGCTGCCCGGATTTTTGCGCCAGACCGGCAGTTCCGGGTGCAGCCGGCAGAAACAGGGATCAACGTCGATCTCGGTGCTCATCTTGCGGTTGGCGATGAGCAGGGAGCCAGGCGCCATCTTCTCCTCGATCATTCGCTCGAAACGGCGCTGGGCCTCGCCGTCGGACAGGGGCCGGAAGTAGTAGATGACGTCGAAACGGTGGTAGCCGTCATAGAGCCAGAGATCGTCTTTCGTCACCCGCTCCTCGCCCATCAACCGGCGGGCGATGCGAAAGGGGTAGTCGTCCTTTTCAAAGCCCGCGACAGCAAAACCCATCTGCTCGGCAAAGAGCATGACATTGCCGATGCCGCAGCCGATATCAAGCAGGGTGAAGGGGCCGGCCGCCGGCCTGTTTTTTTTCAGGTAGCCGGCGGCAAAATAAAGCTGGTCGAAGAGCTGGCGGGTATCCATCGGCACGAAGGGATACTCGCTTCTGTCGTTTTGCGAGTGTTTCTGGGAGTCAATGGTGTAGAGGCCGATAAAGCGATTGATGATGCCGAAAAAGATGTCGCGGATCTCCTCTTCCTCGGTGAGCTGCGGAAAATCCATGGGCGCTCCTGTTTTTTATGGGTCAGCGGCATGTGGTCCCTTGTTGAAATAATGGTCCATATGGGCTATATGAAAAGGTCGGACCCGAAAGACAGAAACTACTCAACTTTTCCATAGAACAAAAGGATTAAATCATGCCGGAAAATCAGATTATCGCCAGAATGGAGACAGCCAAGGGCACCATCAACCTCATCCTCTTTGCCGACCAGGTGCCGCTCACGGTGGCGAGCTTCGTCAATCTCGCCCGCCGCGGTTTCTACGACGGACTGAATTTTCACCGGGTCATCAACGACTTCATGATCCAGGGCGGCTGTCCGCTCGGCACCGGCACCGGCGAGCCGGGCTATCGTTTCGAGGACGAGTTCGACCGCGAGCTGCGCCACGACCGACCCGGCATGCTCTCCATGGCCAATGCCGGGCCGCGCACCAACGGCAGCCAGTTCTTCATCACCCATGTGCCCTGCCCCTGGCTGGACGGCAAGCACGCGGTGTTCGGCGCTGTGGCCGGGCCGGAGGACATGGCGGTGGTCAATGCCATCAGCCAGGGCGACCGGATCACCTCGGTGACCATCGACGGCGATGTCAGCGGGCTTTACGAGAAGATGGCCGAACGCATCGCCCAGTGGGACAAGGCCCTTGACCTCAACCATCCCCATCTGAAAAAGGTGTGAACAATGGACGAGCGGGCCGAGGCGTATCTGGTAGGCGGAAGCGGCTTCGAGGCGCTGCTGGAAGAATCGGCCCGCATCCACGGTCATCTCTGCCCGGGCCAGGTCATCGGCGTGCGGATGGCGATGATCGGCCTGCGGGAGATCGGCATCAGCGATCCGAAGGGCAGCCAGCGCAAGAGCCTCTATGTCCTGGTCGAGATCGACCGCTGCGCCACCGACGCCATCCAGTCGGTCACCGGCTGCACCCTCGGCAAGCGTTCGCTGAAATGGCTCGACCACGGCATCATGGCCGCCACCTTCGTCAATCTCGACAGCAGGGCGGCGGTGCGGGTGACGGCGCGGGAAGAGGCGCGCGAGGAGGCGAAACGCCACGCCACGCCTCTGGGCGACAAATACCGGCAGCAGCTTGAGGCCTATCGCGTCATGCCCGAGGAGGAACTTTTTGTTGTGCAGCGGGTGACGGTCAGCATCCCGGCCTGCGATCTGCCGGGCCGACCGATGAAGCGGGTGCAGTGCCAGGACTGCGGCGACTGGGTGCAGGACGGCCGCGAGGTGGAGCAGGACGGTCGCATCCTCTGTAAGAACTGCGCCCGCGGTCGCTATTATCAGCCTTTACAGGGGGGATGACGGATGCCGGCGAAAACGATTCCGGTGGAACAGGCGGTGGGCATGGTGCTGCCCCACGACATCACGGAGATCCGCACCGGCGCGCCGGATGATCCGGCCTTCAAGGGCCCGGCCTTCCGCAAGGGCCACATCATCCGCACCGAGGACATCGAGCATCTGCGCCGGCTCGGCAAGGAGCATATCTACATCCTCACCCTCGATGAGGATGAAATCCACGAAAACGAGGCGGCCCGCGATCTGGCCCATGCCCTGGCCGGGGACGGGGTGGTGCCGGCCGGCCGGCCGGTGGAGGGCAAGATCGGACTTCTGGCCGCCAGCGACGGTCTGCTCAAGGTCAACAGCGACGCCCTCTTTCGCTTCAACCTGCTCGGCGAGGTGATGTGCGCCACCCTGCATGACAACATCCCGGTGAAAAAGGGCGAGCAGGTCGGCGCTACCCGCCTCATTCCGCTGATCGGCCGGCGGCAGACGGTGGCGGCGGCGGCGCGCATCGCCAGTGAGGCGGGCGGAATACTGGCAATAAAGCAATTGCGTCGGGTCCGGGCCGGGCTCGTCATCACCGGCAGCGAGGTCTTTTCCGGCCGGATCCGGGACGCCTTTGAGCCGGTGCTGCGCGACAAGCTGGCCGCGCTCGGCTCGGAGGTGAAAAAGGTCTGTTTCGCCCCGGACGATGCCGAACTGATCGCCGCGGCGATCCGGGAGTGTCTCGACGACGGGGCCGATCTCATCGTCACCAGCGGCGGCATGTCGGTGGACCCGGATGACGTGACCAGGGCCGGCATTGTCCGGGCCGGGGCAACGGAGATCTGCTACGGCAGCCCGGTGCTGCCCGGCGCCATGTTTCTTGTCGGCGTCATCGGCGCAGCGCCGGTGCTGGGGTTGCCGGCCTGCGGCATGTTTCACCGCATCACCGTATTTGACCTCATTCTGCCGCGGGTATTGAGCGGCGAGAAGATCGGGCGGGAGGAGCTGGCCCGGCTCGGCCACGGCGGCCTGTGCCGGGCCTGCAAGCAGTGCGTTTATCCGATATGCGGATTCGGGAAATAGCTCAACCGGGTGGGCACGAAACACCCGTGCCCACCCTACCCGTGCTCCTGCAAATCCGCGAAATCAAACCACGCCGCCCGTGGGGTGCACGGCCCCATTGTTGCCCATGCGGTTTGCCGATCGCTTTGCCGCGTGGGCAACCTGACGGTTGCCCACCCTACATCCGTGCCAATGGCTTGTTTTTTTTATTGCCACCTTCGTAGGGTGGGCAACGGCCCCACCGTTGCCCACGCGGAACACCACGCCGGTGGCCGATCATCGCCCACCCTACCGGACCACCATCCAGGTGCGAAAGGCAAGCCGACCGCTCTCCTTTTCCCGACCACTGACGGTGATCCGCGAAACCCGTTGCGGCAGGGGCCGGTCATTAACGATGGAGACAACATTACCGTCGAGCCGCGCCTTGCGCCAGCCCAGGCCGGTGACGTAAATCCCCAGGGTCTCCGCTTTGTAGCGCTGCGGGTCGAGCAGGGTCGCCGCGAATGTTCCGATCACCTTATCCTCACCAAGTGCCGGCGGCGGCACCATGACCGTCACCGGCATATCCACCCGCTCCAGCACCTCCTCGAAATGGGCGATGGTTGACCAGTCATTGCCAAGAATCGGCTCACGGGGGATGAGCATGACATCGGTCGCCGGACTGATCGAGCCCGGGTCCTGGGTGCAGATCGCCTCATAGCCCATGGCCTTGGCCTCGGTCAGCACCGTCTCATCATAGAGGCCATAGGGCAAAGAAAAAAAGCGCCCCTTTTCCCCCAGCCGTTCGGCCATGATGTCGTGGCCCTTTTGCAGATCGGCCCTGATCCAGGCCCGATAGCCGCCGTCGTCGAGTCCCGGCGGCCGGTCGATGAGCCGGGGATGGGAGTAGGAATGATCCTGAAAATCGACACCGGCCGCCTTCATCTCGCGGATCTGCTCCCAGCTCATGAAATCCTTGTATTTCTCCTCGACCCCCTGGACATAGAGAAAGACGGTGAAGGGGTAACCGAAGGACTTGAGAATCGGCCAGGCCTTTTCGTAGGTGCTGCGGTAGCCGTCGTCAATGGTGATGACCACCGCCTTGTCCGGCAGCGGGGTGTGGTTCCTGAGGGAATCAACCAGCTCGGCCAGGGGCAGGACCTGATAGTTGTTCATCATCAGGTAGGCGAGCTGCTCGCGGAAACCCTCCTCACTGACATTGGTGCTGGGATACTTTTCTTCACCGAAACGGTGATAGATCAGTACCGTCACCCCCGGCCCCTGTTGCCCGGCATAAAGGATGTCCGGAAGGAAAGTAAAAATAAGAAAAAGTGCAAGCAATGGGCGCCAACCCATTGCCTTGACGCATTTTTTACAGGCTTGCATTTTTTGCCGCATCGAGAAGGACCAGTTTGATGGTCTCGGGTGGAAGGGCGGGCTGGAAGTCAGCGGCCAGTTCCATGCCGTCGAATTTCTGGAGGCCGTTGGCGACAATGAGCCTTTTCAGGTCATCGACATAGGAATCACGACGCTCGGAGTAGTAAAGCAGGCCGTCGGCCAAATCAAGCGAACTGGCTGAGCCGGTCTTCCGCAGGTCGCGGAAATCGGCATAGGCGGGCAACCGGTTGAGCATAAGGAGATAGGCGCGGACGGATTCGAGGAGGGAGTCGTAGGTCGCCACCTTGTGCGACTCCCCATCTTCCCGCTCCCGAGGCAACATCCCCTCTTCCCCCCAGGTCCAGACGCCGAAGAGATTGTTGCCTTCCCGGCAGAAACGGGAACCGCCCCAGGATGATTCGAGCGCGCCCTGGGCGAGAATCAGACTGACCGGGACGACATCGACCCGGTTCACCAGCATCTGTTTTGAGGTGGTGCGGTATTTTCGGCAGAGATGCTCAAGAATGTCGATCTCTTCGTCCTTGATTCCCTGCGGCCAGACCGTTTCCTCGTCAAAAAGAAGGGTGTCGCCGCTGTGTTCCAGTTTGGCGAGAATCTCCGTCAGCATCTTTTTTTCCTGGGCAACCTCGGCCACGGCAATCAGGCTGATGGGCAGCAGGGTATTGAGAAATGCCTTTTTCTTGGTCGGCACATCAAGCTGTTCGAGATCGGCGGGCAGATTGGCAAAGACCACCGCCGGCACCTCTTTGTCGATCTCCCACAGGTTGCTGCCCTGCAGTGTCGCCAGCAGTTCGTCGGCTGATTCTACCTTGTAACCCGTCACCTCCGCGGCCGGCGCAATGGACGGCGCCGGTTTTTCGATGCTGTCGGCAGAGGTCGAACGGAAAAGCAAAAGGGCGATAAGGGAGAGGAGGGTGCAACCGGCGATAATGGAACTGACCCTGATAATGGCGGTTGCCAAACTGTTTTTTCCCTCAACACGGGACTGATCACCGACCACCGGCGCAACACCCCGGGAGATGCGGCTGACCATGGCCGGATTCAGTAACCCATCGGAAACAATATGTTTTTGCTGAAGTTTCATATGCCCTCTGGCGTAAAATTTGCAGAAATATAAATGCGGAGGTGACAAAAATCAAATTGTTTTTCCCGATGCCTGTTGACCGGTGATCTCGAAGTTGTCAAAAAGAATGAAACAGAGTAGAGAGTTACAATGGCTGACCGCTGGCCGCGGTCGATGAAGAAAAAAATCTGGAGGGAATACCGATGATCCGCCGTCTGCTTGTTTTGCTGCTGCTTTTCGCCCTGCCCCTGTCCGCCTCCGGCACCGAGCCCCCCACCCAAAAAGGCAACATTATCATGGAAACGACCATGGGCACCATCACCATCGAGCTGTTCGACGACAAGGCGCCGGTCACCTGCGCCAACTTCCGTCAGTATGTGGCCGACGGTTTTTACAACGGTCTCGTTTTTCACCGGGTTATCCCCGGCTTTGTCGTGCAGGGCGGCGGTTTCGAGCCGGGCCTCAAACGACGCGCCACCCGGGCGCCGATCATCAACGAGGCGGACAACGGCCTGAAAAACAGCCGCGGCACCCTCTCCATGGCCCGCACCCAGGACATTTACAGCGCCACCAGCCAGTTCTTCATCAACGTGGCGGACAACAAGAGCCTCGACCACCGGGGCAAAACGATGGCCGGCTTCGGCTACGCCGTCTTCGGCCGGGTGATCGAAGGCATGGATGTGGTGGACAGGATCGTTGCGGTGCCCACCACCACGGTCGGCATGTACCAGGACGTGCCAAAGGACGACGTGGTGATGACCAGGGTGTCCGAGGCAGGGTTGCCTGCCCCGAAAATCGAAGGGATGAAAATACAGTAGCAGGCCCTGTTATTTCTTGTCTTCCCCGAACAGGGTGGGGAGTTTGGGCTCCCCACCCTCCACCGCGTCCGCCTTTTCCGCCAGCTCGACGATTTTGCGGACCGGCCGGGTCGAGACCCGCTTGCCCTTGGCCGCGGCGTTCTTGATCAGGATCTCGTCAAGGGCCACATCCTCAAAGTTCTTTTTCGCCCGGCGCGACGGTTTGTAGTGAATCCGCAAGCAGCCGCCCTCGCCCAGCGAGAGAAACTGGACCGTTGATTTTTTGTTGCCGCCGAACAGGTGATACTCCTTTTCCAGGATGAACTTGGGACAGCGGAAGCGTTTGATATAGCTCAGGCCCTCGTCGGCGTCGCGATAGACGACATTGAAGACAAGCTTCTCATCCACCGCCCCGCACCAGGCAAGCCCGGAGCCGACAAAGACCTTGTCCGCCACGTTGATGACCTTGTAAGTGCCGTCGGTGAAGATAAGCAGGATCTTGTCGTATTCCGAGCAGGCAAAGGCGCGGTCGCAGTCTGTTTTGATCTGATGGCCGAGAAAACCGCTCTCCTGATGGTAGCCGACCGTCAGGTTGCAGAGGGCGACCTTGCGCGCCTCCACCTCGCTGAAGGTGGCGATCTCGGTGCGGCGGGGGTACAGAGGACCGTAGGTGGCGAGCAGCTTGTCGAGATAGCGGAGACTGTAGGCCACCATGTCCTTCAGATCCTTTTCCACCTGGCGGATGGCGTTCTCCGTTTCCTTGATGTCGCGCCGTTTCTTGTCGATGTCGTAGCGGGAGATGCGGCGGATGCGGATCTCAAGCAGCCGCTCGATGTCCTCCCGGCTGACGTCGCGCACCAGCCGCTCCCGGAACGGGAGAAGCGATTGCTCCACCGTCTCCACCACCAGCGGGTAGCTCTCGCACTCCTCGATCTCTTTGTAGAGCCGCTCCTCGATGAAGATCTGCTCCAGCAGATGGGCATGCAGCTTCTCCCGCAGCCGGTCGAGGTCAATGACGAGCTGGCGTTCCAAATCGTTTTTCAGCTTTGCCGTGTTGAAACGGAGCAGGTCGGCAACCGACAGGGTGACCGGCCGGTTGTCGCGGATGGCGGTGAGGTTGGGGCTGATCGACACCTCACAGTCGGTGAAGGCGTAGAGGGCCCGGATGGTATCCTGGGCGTAGAGACCGCGGGCCAGCTTGATCTCCACCTCCACCTCCTCGGCGGTGTAGTCGTTGATGGAGATGATCTTGATCTTGCCCGACTTGGCCGCCTTCTCGATGCTGTCCATCAGCGAACCGGTGGTGGTGCCGTAAGGAATCTCCTTGATAACAATGGTTTTGTCGTTCTTTTCAACGATTTTCGCCCGGCAGCGGATGCGACCGTTGCCGTCCTCGTAACCGCTGACATCCATCAGACCGCCCTGGGGAAAGTCGGGAAAGACCTGGAAGGGCTCATTTTTGAGAATTTTCTTCTGCGCCGCCAATAGTTCACAGAAGTTGTGCGGCAGGATCTTGGTGGCCATGCCGACGGCGATGCCGTCCGCTCCTTGCAGCAACAGCAGCGGCAGCTTGGCGGGCAGCACCACCGGCTCCTTGTTGCGGCCGTCGTAGGAATCAACGTATTCGGTGAGATCCTTGTTGAAGAGGGTCTCGCGGGCCAGCGGCGTGAGGCGGCATTCGATGTAGCGGGCCGCCGACGGGCCGTCGCCGGTATAGATGTTGCCGAAGTTACCCTGCCGTTCGATGAGATAGCCCTTGTTGGCCAGGTTGACCAACGCCCCGAAGATGGACTGGTCGCCGTGGGGATGCAGCTTCATCGTCTCGCCCACCACATTGGCGACCTTGCTGAAGCGGCCGTCATCCATGGCAAACAGGGTCTGCATGATGCGACGCTGGACCGGCTTGAGTCCGTCGGTCACATCCGGAATGGCCCGTTCCTTGATGACATAGGAGGTGTAATCGAGGAAGTTTTCGTCAAACAGCTTGTGCAGGGAACCGTAATCAGTCTGGGTGTCCATCGGGTTTCACGAAGTGGGGATGTGGGAATCAGACAAGGTAGTTCATGATGTACTCCTTGCGTTCCGGAGTGTTCTTGCCCATATAGAAAGAGAGCAGCAGCGGCACGTCGGAAAGGCGGTCGATGCTGACCTGTTGCAGGCGCATGCCTGGGCCGATGAACTGCTTGAACTCGGACGGCGAGATTTCGCCGAGCCCCTTGAAGCGGGTGATCTCCACCCGGCTCTCGCTTTTGCCCCGGCCGGCCAGCGCCTTTTCCGCCGCCGCCTTCTCCTTTTCCGAATAGCAGTAACGGGTCTCCTTCTTGTTGCGCACCCGGAAAAGCGGCGTCTCCAGGATGTAGACATGGCCGCGCTTGACCAGGTTTTCAAAAAAGGTGAGAAAAAATGTCAGCAGCAGGTTGCGGATATGCAGACCGTCGACGTCGGCGTCGGTGGCGAGGATGACCTTGTCGTAACGGAGACCGCCCACCGATTCCTCGATGTTCAAGGCCCGCATCATGTTGTACATCTCCTCGTTTTTATAGAGCAGGGCCATGGACTGACCGAAGACGTTCATCGGCTTGCCCTTGAGGGAGAAGACCGCCTGGGTCATCGGGTCGCGGGCGCTGACGATGGAGCCGGAGGCGGACTGACCCTCGGTGATGAAAACCATGTTCTCCCGGCCCTCCGGCGAGGGATGCTCCTTGCTCGGGTGATACTTGCAGTCTTTGAGCTGGGGCACCCGAATGGCGACCTTCTTGGCCTTGGCCTTGGCCTCCTTGCGCACGTTCTGCAGCTCTTTGCGCACCTTCTCGTTCTGCTGGATCTTGCCGGTCAGGACCTCGGCCACCTCCTTGTCCTTATAGAGCCAGTCGCAGACCACCTCCTTGACCCGGTTGACGATGGGGCCGCGGATCTCCGAGTTGCCGAGCTTGTTCTTGGTCTGCGACTCGAAGAGCGGGTCCTTGATCTTGACCGCCACCGTGCCGACGATTCCCTCCCGGACGTCCTCGCCCGAATACTTCTTGCCGGTAAACTCGTTGACCCCCTTGAGAATCCCCTCGCGAAAGGCAGAGAGATGGGTGCCGCCCTCGTTGGTGTAGGTACCGTTGACAAAGGAGAAATAGTTCTCGCCATAGCCGTCGGTGTGGCAGAAGGCAAACTCCAGGGTGTCGTCCTTGTAGTGGAGCGGTTCGTAGAGCTTGCCCTCGTCGTCGAGTTCGCCGGCCAGCAGATCGAGCAGGCCGTTGGCGGAATAAAAACACTCCCGGTCGAGATAGAGCTTGAGGCCGGCGTTGAGAAAGGCATAGCGCCAAAGGCGTTTGCGAACGAAATCGAGATTGAAGGTAAAATCCTCGAAATGATCGGGGTTGGGCAGAAACTGAACCAGGGTGCCGTTTTTCTCGGTACTCTCCCCCTCCTCCTGATCCCGGAGGACCCCTTCGGCAAAACAAGCCCGGGCGAAGCGGCCGTCACGGAAGGAAGTGACGGAAAAATCCCGCGACAGGGCGTTGACCGCCTTGGTGCCCACCCCGTTCAGACCGACGGAGAACTGAAAGACATCGGTGTTGTACTTGGCGCCGGTGTTGATCACCGACACGCACTCCACCAGCTTGCCCAAGGGAATGCCGCGGCCATAGTCGCGCACCCTGACCCGACCCTGCCCATCAATGCCAATCTCCACCTTTTTACCGGCGCCCATGATGAACTCATCCACCGCATTGTCGATCACCTCTTTAAGAAGGATGTAGATGCCGTCGTCCGGGTGGGAGCCGTTGCCGAGGCGGCCGATGTACATGCCGGGACGAAGACGGATGTGTTCGAGCGAACTTAAGGTCTTGATCTTCGATTCGTCGTAGGAAACCGTTGTTGCTGATGACATGGAGGAATTTCACTAAAGGGTTTGAACGGTTACGAATAAAGAACCGCGCCGGGACACCGTCCGGAGAAAACCACGGCCCGAACGAAACCGGGTCCGTGCAGGGTAATCCGTTTTTATTATGAACGGCTTCTTTGTATAGCCCGCTTTGTACTCGGCTGCAACCTTATTTGTCGGAATCGTAAAAAGCCACGATTCCGATCGGCGGTGCATTCTAACTCGTTGTTTTCACTTTGCCGCCTGCCATGGTTTGCGGTTTTTTGAGAGAACATCATATATTTGAAAATCATTTCCAGGGAAGCAAAAAAAATCGTTGCCTCTCCCGCTGTTTCCGGTAATGTGGGCTAAAAATACGAAACAAAGAGAAAAAAAACTGCTCATTTGAAAAAAAGAATAAGGGACTTCCCCCATGTCTGAACAGATAAACGAACAGCTCGAAACAACCGGTGTCCTCTGGAACCTCACCGACCTCTACCAGTCCGTCGACGATCCGGCCATTGCCGATGACCTTGCCTTCTGTGAGGAGGAGGCGGCACTGGTCCGCGAATCCTTCGCCGGCCGGCTGGCCGAGCTGGAACCGGCCGTTTTCGCCCGGCTGGTGCGGCGGCTGGAGCGGATCGACAGCTTCATGGGCCGGATCTCCACCTTTGCCTTTCTGAACTTCACCACCCAGATCAAGAACGCCGAGGCCGGTGCCTTTCTTCAGCGGATCAAGGAGGCGGCGAGCCGCGTCGCCCGCGAGACGGTCTTTTTCGAGCTGGAATGGTCGAAGATGGCGGAGGAGAGTGCCCGGCTCTTTCTCGATTCCCCGGAAACCGCCCACTACCACCACTACCTCGCCACCATCCGCCGTTACGCCCCCCACATGCTGAGTCGGGAGGAAGAGACCCTGCTCATCGAGATCGCGCCGGTGGGACGGAGCAGCTGGATTAACCTCTTTGAGAAGGTGCTGGGTCATATCCAGTTCGGCCCGAACAAACGGACCGAGGAAGAGGTGCTCTCCGACCTCTACAGCCCGGAGCGGGAGGTACGCCGCCGGGCGGCCGCTGAACTGACCGAGGGACTGGCCGGCCAGCTCCACATCCTCACCCATATCTTCAATACCCTGCTCGCCGACAAGATGATCAGCGACCGGTTGCGCAGTTACCCGGCCTGGATCAGCTCGATGAATCTTGCCAACGAGCTGGAGGAGAGGACGGTGGAGGCCCTGACCGGGGCGGTGACCTCGCGCTATGACATCGTCCAGCGCTATTACCGGCTCAAAAAAGAGCTGCTCGGCCTTGACGAACTCCGCGATTACGACCGTTACGCTCCCCTGCCCCATCTGCCCGGCGCCACCGTCGGTTGGCCGCAGTGCCGGGAAATGGTACTCGGCGGCCTGCGCGCCTTTTCCCCGAAAATGGCGGAAATCGCCTCCTTTTTCTTTGACCGTAACTGGATCCACGCCCCCGTCGGCGAGGGCAAGCGCGGCGGCGCCTTTGCCCACCCCTGTGTGCCGGAGGTGCATCCCTATGTCATGGTCAACTATACCGGCAACATCCGCGACGTCTCCACCGTGGCCCACGAACTCGGCCATGGCGTCCACCAGTACCTGGCCGCCAGGACGGGCTATTACAACAGCAACACCCCGCTGGTGCTGGCCGAGACCGCCTCGGTCTTTGCCGAACTGCTTATCTTCCATGACCAATTGGCCGCCCTCACCGAGGCCCGGGAGCGCAAGGCCTTTGTCTGCCAGAAGCTCGAATCGATCTTTGCCACCGTCTTCCGCCAGGTGTCGATGAACCGCTTCGAACATCTGGTCCACACCGCCCGCCGGGAAAAAGGCGAACTTGCCGATGCCGAACTGGCCGAACTGTGGTTTGCCACCCAGCAGGAGATGTTCGGCGACTCCGTCAGCCTGACCGACAACTATCGCATCTGGTGGTCCTATATCCCCCATTTTCTCCACTCGCCCGGCTACGTCTACTCCTACGCCTTCGGCGAGCTGCTGGTGCTCGCCCTTTACCGGCTGTACCAGCTGGATAAGGAGAATTTCGTTCCCCGCTATCTCCATCTGCTTGCCCAGGGCGGCAGCCTCTCCCCCTACGAACTGGTCAAACCCTTCGGCGTTGATCTCGACGATCCCGATTTCTGGCAGGGCGGGCTTGCCCTCATCGACGACATGCTGCGCAGTATCGAATAACCATTGCCGATGCGTCCGCGATATCTCGCTCTCCTCTGCCTGGCCCTGCTGCTCGGCCTGTTCGCGGTTGCCGCCCCGCGCCTTGTCAAGGTGGAGGACATCGAGACGCGGCTGGTACATGAGGCGGAAAAGGGGCTGGACGCGGAGATCGCGGTGGAGCGCATCCGCTGGCGCTGGGGACCGCTGCCGCATCTCACCCTGCTGAACACGCGCATCGTTCACCGGGAGTATAGCCTGCGCCTGCCCAAGAGCCGCATCTATCCGTCCTGGCGCGCCCTGCTGTCCGGTAAAGTCGCGGTGGGCGGCATCTCGCTGCTCTCCCCGGAGGCAACGATCACCACCTCTCTCGCCGACACCCACCAGGGCCTGCCGCTCCTCACCTCGCTGCCGGAGATCAGGGTGACGAACGGCGCCCTCCAGCTTTCCCCCTCCCCCAGCGGGCCTTTCCCGATCAGGCCCGCATCCTTGTCGGCGATCGATTGCACTGTCCGCCGCCAGGCCGGTCACCTGACCTTTTCCTTAACTGCTCGCAGCAGCTTCGCCGCTGCCGTTTCACTCTCCGGCGCCCTCGATCTCGACACCCTCGCCTATGCCGGCACTCTGGAGAGCAAGGGCTTTGAACTCAAGCAGCTTGTCGCAACCGAGGGACCGCTTTTCCGGCCGCTGCCGTCCCGGGTCGATTTTACCTGCGATATCCGCGGCCAGGGCAGCGAGAGCGGCCAGCTCCTCTTTGCCGGCGGCATCCCTTCCTTTGCCCTGCAACGGCTCGACGAAGCGGTGTCCTTTGACTTTGACAAGGCCAGTCTCCTGCTGGAAAAAAACGGTGCCGATCTCTCCGCCCGCATCTATGAGTTGCACCTGCGCGAACCGGACCTCTCCTTTTCCGGCTCGGTCAGCCGCATCGAGCCGGCCGGCTCACCAACTCCGGAGTACCGGCTCGACCTGGCCAGCGGCGCCATCAATCTCAACGATATCCGGCAGCGGTTACTCGCCTTGCTCGGCGACAACGAGACCACCGCCCTGGTCTGCGACATCGTCCGGGGCGGCGGCGCGAAATCGGCACACTACCGTTTTGCCGCGCCGCTGGCCGCCTTTGCCGACATCTCGGCCATGACCATTGCCGTGGATGTCGATCGGGCCGACATCCATGTTCCTGAGGTTGATCTCGATCTCAGCCAGTCCTCCGGCCCCATCCTCATCGACAAGGGGGTGATTTCCGGATCCGGCCTGACCAGCCGACTCGGCAACCATTACGGTTCAAACGGTTCCTTTGCCCTCGGTCTGGCCGACGACAACCATCTCTTCCGCCTCGACCTCGACATCGACGCCGACCTGGCCGAGTTGCCGGCCACCCTCCATCATCTCATCCACCATGACCTGTTCAGAAAGGAGGTGCTGAAATTCTCCGCCAGCGGCCGTCGCCTGGGTCATCTCACCATTGGCGACGATCTGCGCGATTTTACCGTCGATGTCCGCATCCCCGACCTGGCCGGCGCCGAGGTGGTCTACGAACGCCTCGACGCCCCGGTTCGCTTTGCCGGCGGCATGCTCCATATCACCGATAAAAAGATCGAATGGCGCCAGGTGGCGGGCAAAACCGGACCGCACCGGATCGACAACTGCTCCGGCGCCCTTTCCTGGGATGATCCGCTCATTCCTTTTGCCGTCAAAGAGCTCGGCGCGGAACTCGACGCCGAAACCCTGCATCGGCAACTGGCCGCCTATCCGGTCATTGCCGATGACCTCCTCCGCGACCTCTCCAGCGTTGCCGGCACCATCAGCATAGAGAGCGGGACGGCGTCCGGTCCTCTGCTCTCCCCGTCGACATGGCGCTATCAACTGGCCGGGGCGGTGCGGGAAATGACGATTACCGCCGCCGGTCTGCCGGAAAAGCTGGTCATTGCGGAGGCGGCCGTCACCCTCGATGAAAACACGGTTGCCTTTTCCTCGGGAACCATGACCATGCTGGCCGGTGAGTTCACCTTTGCCGCCGGTCTCATTCATCGTCTTCTCCACCAGTGGCAAGGCTGGCTGGAACTGTCCGGCATTCTGTCAAGCGAGGCCGGCGCCTGGCTGGAGCAATCCGGACGCATTCCGGATCCGTTTTTCCCGAAAACCCCCTGCGAACTGAAAAAGATGAAGGTCAGCCTCAGCGATGACGAGCTGACTGTTGCCGGCGGGGTAGGCAACACCACCCTGGACGGCAAGCCGGTGGAGGCGGTGCTGGACATCGTCTTCCGTGACGGTCGGCACCAGACCACCAGTCTCCATTTTTTCAGGTATCCGGAGGACGGACGCATCACCATCAGCGGCGACGGTCGTGACCAGGCCCCCCTGATCAGCTTCCAGGGCGCGCTGAACAGACAAACCGTCGCCGCCATTTTCAGCAGCCCTTCTCTGCTTGACGGGCATCTGGAAGGCTTTTTTCGGATGCAATTGCCCAGGGGGGAGAAACAGGGATTCAGCCTGGAAGGCCGGATCGAGGCCCGCAACCTGGCCTGGCTGTGGGGCGATCAACTCCGGCAGCTGCAGATCAGCCGGCTCTCCCTTGAGGGCAACGGGGACCAACTGACCCTCCATGACATGGAGGTGCTCTTTGCAGAGGAAAGGGCAAATGTGCAGGGAACCGTCCGGATCGGTCCGGACGAGATCAGCACCGATCTCGCCCTCAGCGCGGTCAGCCTCTCCCAGGAGACCATCTCCCGCTTCATCGACGACCTGTCCGTTACCCTGAAAAAAAAGAAGAAGGAGCAAGCAGCCGGAGCCGAGGGAGAATCGGGCTCCCGAAAACTGACCGGCACCATTGCCCTGCGCGCGGACGAATTTCTTTTCACCGAAACGGTCAAGGAGAAAAAAGGCCGGAGGTACCGGTTGACGCCGCTGGCCGGCACCTTTGATTTTTCCGGATCGGACGCGGTCACCCTCCAACTCGAAGAGGCGAACTTCTGCGGCCTGGAGATCGACGGCTCTCTGCAGTGGGGGAGGGAACGGAGCAGCAAGAAGTTTTTTCTGAAAAACCCGGCCGGAGGCCAGCCCCTGCTGGAGGAGGTCATCGCCTGTGCCGGGGTGGAGCATGAAATCATCACCGGCCCCTTTCAGGTCACCGCCGAACTGACCGATGAAAACGGAACCCTGACCGCCGGATCCTTTCATCTGACCGCGGCAGGGGGCGTGCTGAAACGAATGACCCTGCTTTCCAAGATATTCACCCTGGTCAACTTCACCGATCTCTACCAGGGCCTCTTTTCCACCGGTTTCAACTACAAGCTGCTGGCAATCGACGGCCATGTCGCCGACAACCGGCTTCTCCTCGACCGGGCGGTGATGGAAGGGGAAGGCATGGATATCATGGCCCAGGGCGCCATCAATCTCCACTCTCTTGATACCGATCTGACCGTTTACATCGTGCCGTTCAAGTCAATCGACAAGCTCATCAACATTGTCCCCCTGATCGGCCGGATCATCGGCGGCAAAAAACGGCATATCCTCACCTATCCGGTGCGGGTTACCGGCAACCTCAAGGAGGCGGAGATCACCGTGCTGTCGCCCTCGGCGCTTGGCAAGGCGGCGGTGGATTTTCTCTTCGACACCCTGACCCTGCCCTTCGAGTTGCTGCCCGATTACCCGGCTCCGGAGAAAGACGGCGGCATCGATGACAATCCGGCCGCCAATCCGCAACCAGACCAATAGGGACAAACCCGTAAAAAGTCTTTTTTCACCACAGAGCGCACAGAGAACGCAGAGAAAAAATCTTTGATTATAATCAGTTATCTCTGTGCGCTCTGCGGTCTCTGTGGTTAATTTTCAGTTTTTACGATTCCATCA
>JBMONO010000016.1:0-99657 GCA_049323655.1 Thermodesulfobacteriota bacterium
GCACGGTGATCGCCTGTTACAGCTCTATTTTTCAGCCCAAAAAGCGGTTTCTAAGGCTCAAAAACAGGACAAATTTCAGCTTTATTTGTATAAAATCAGCAAGTTAATTCGGTCCGACCCCGTTCCGTACCCCGTTCCGTGTAAAAGCTGTCACCTTCGCCGCGATGCTCAAGGCGCTTGGCCTTAACCTTTTCAGGGCCGCCGCGTTTCAAAAGAAGAAAAATGGCGGCAGCAAACCCTTTGCGCCCGCTGGACGGGCCATTTTTGATGTTATTGGCTATTTCAAGGAACAAATAATGTTACTTGTTTCACTTTTTGTAACACTCTGGGCCTTCAGTGAGGCTCATGATAATTTTGGCCACCAAATGGCTTATTGAGTTTTTACGCGTTCATCATACTTGAGGTGACCGTAAAATTCAGAACCTCAAAATCGTACCTTTTTTTCGCCTCAAAAAGCCACCGAATCCAAACCTGCCGATCCCGCCCAAAACGAAACAGAAATTCTTTCTGGTGGCATCGGTGGGCAATATGTCACACATATCCTGGAATGAAGTATCTATTCGCTCTCGGCACGGTGATCGCCTGTTACAGCTCTATTTTTCAGCCCAAAAAGCGGTTTCTAAGGCTCAAAAACAGGACAAATTTCAGCTTTATTTATATAAAATCAACAAGTTAATTCGGTCCGACCCCGTTCCCACGGTTTTTTTCGCCTCAAAAAGCCACCGAATCCAAACCTGCCGATCCCGCCCAAAACGAAACAGAAATTCTTTCTGGTGGCATCGGTGGGTAATATGTCAAACATATCCTGGAATGAAGTATCTATTCGCTCTCGGCACGGACATCGCCTGTTACAGCTCTATTTTTCAGCCAAAAAAGCGGTTTCTAAGGCTCAAAAACAGGACAAATTTCAGCTTTATTTGTATAAAATCAGCAAGTTAATTCGGTCCGACCCCGTTCCCACTATGTGATTTTATCTATTTTCCACCATTGAAGATATTGGCATATTTCATTGTTGATCTTTTTGTTAGTTTGCATTGTATCTGAAAAAGACCACACAAAGAATAAGCCAAAAAATATTAGAAACAGGAAAGCTTTAAGAAGTAATTTTTCTGATTCAATTTGTACCTTGAAGTATTCGGTTAATACGCCTGCTGTCATAGTGAGGACTATTATTACTACTGGGGCGTGGAAAAATGAAAATATGTTGTGTTTTTCATTCCTTATTCTTTCCCAGCTTACCAACAAGTCAACATCGTCTTTTTTTATTATATTTGATTGGTTAAGCTTTTCAGCGAATAGCAGATAGCTGATATGCTTTTGTCTCTGATAAAAACCATGTTTTTTGAGATTATTTGCAGTTATTAATTCTTTGTTATTATTTTCTATTAAGAAGTTTATCCAAGCGTAAATAGCTGCAATTTCGAAAACTGCTAGCAATAATACAGATGGATTCTGTGCGCTAAAATTGAAAATTAAAATAGTCAAAGCGATAGCAACTATTATTGTTGCATAATAAATCCATGAGACTTTAAGTGGTTGGCCCTTGTATAGCTTTTTAACTAAGCCTCCTCGATTTGTTTCCTCATGTAATTCGTATAAATCACTCCATGTTTTCAAAAGAGACATAGCTTCTTCTTTCATTTTTTTTTACACATAACGACTGAATTCAGCGGAGCAAAAGAGCAGCTCGGACTTGGCCAAAGCTACCGTATACACGGAATAAAATCACTTTCAAAAAACTAGCCTCTTTTGTTCCGCTGGAATGATTTGTTGGGCTTTTTTACCATTACTTCTATTTGCCTAACATTTCGATTTTCTTTTTTTCTTCGAGAGCTTTTCGCTTGAAATAGAGCCCGACCCAGCTTTCGCCACCTTTTAAAAACAAAGCCAATAAACTAGATATCGGTGCAGCAAACAAAACGACCACAAGAAAGAGCTCATCTTTTGCAGGGCCACCTTTTGTTGCAAATAGATAAACTACCATCCCGATCAAAATAATATTCAAACTGATTGCAATCCATTTCATGTATTATCCTTACGACCAATAGTTCAAATCACGTGGCGCCCACGGAAACCGATCCGGCGATATCAGGGTCGGACCTAATTAACCATTTGAAAAATCATGGAAATACGCTCCAAAACAGACTGTTTTCATCGCTTAGAACCTTTTTTTCCATGCCGAAAGCAACGGGGCAAGATGCGCCTGGCTCGCGCCAAGAGTCCATTCACCAGCTACCCCTGCCTCGATTTCTTGCCTGATTGCCTTAAAAGCGGCGCGGGCCGCCGGCATCACTCCGGACCATCCGGGAACTCCTCGGCCTCACCAGCCCCCTGGATGAGTCAGGCCAGGGTCGCGAAAACGCGCCCCTGGGCCGTGCCTCATTTTCTTCTACTCCATCGTGAAGATATCCATCAATAAGGAAAAAATTGCCAGGAGAATTTTTTCATTCGCAATTTCCGGAAGATATTTTTCATTGTCTCAGCTGCCTGCACAGATCGCCGTCATCGACCAGCGGTGCAGAACGCCGCTGTCCTGGCCGGCCAGATCAACGACCCGCAGCCGCCAGACTCCGGCCGGATCGGTGTTGATGAGCGGCGCCAGTTCGCCGCCATCCTTGCTGCTGTATGTTTTTTTCAGATCATGACGGCTGCCGCCGGCGCGCTTGTGGAGGACAATCTCCCTTGCGGCCGGGCTGACCAGGGTGATGACAAGATCGCCGACCCAGGTATGGGCGATGTCCACCGTGACATCGAGGTGGAGAATGGGACCGGCGGCAGCCATGGTCAGGGCCGAGGTGATGCCGGCCGGATCGTTGTCCGGAATCGGCTCTTCGACCACCTCCTCCGCCGTTAACGTCCGGCTGGTCAGCTCCTCCACTGCCAGGGCCAGTTCCCAGCGCTCCAGGGTGCCGGTATCGACACGGGCATGATCGGAGACAACAAGCCGCCACTCGCCCGACGCCGCGGCCCCGACAAAACGGCCGAGGCCCGGAGTGGTCGCCGTTGTGTATTCCTCGACCAGATCATCGGCCGCGCCACCGCTGCGATCGTGCAATACCACCTCCTCACCGGCGGGCGAGCAGAGCCGCACCCGCAGATCATTGACATAGGAATGGTGCACCAGAACAAAGACCCGGATCTCGCGGATCACCCCATTGGCCGCAACGGTCAGCACGCTTGTCACCCCGGCCGGATCGTTGTCCGGGATGGCGAGCTGCGGCGCCGCCTCATGGGTCACCAGGGAGAAGCCGGTGGCCGGCTCGCCGATGCCAACCGCGGCCCAGGCGTTCTTGATGGTCGCATACTCCTCGCCCCTGTCGCCATAGAGCTGGCGGCAGGCGTTCAGGGTGGCGAAACGGGCCTGCTCGAAGGTCCAGCGGCTCAGGGTGGCGCTGCGCAGATACTCGGTCATGGCCAGGTAGAAAATCTGCTCCGCCTTGCGGCGGCCGATCCCCTTGACCCGGATGCCGTGATGCTCGCCGCCGGCCACGGCAAGATAGGCGGCCTTGGCCGGGATGCCGCAGTTGTAATGGAGCCAGCCCATGTCGTTCTTGTCCGGGTCCGGCTGCTCGCCGGCCCGCAGGGGGATGAAATCGTCCATGTGATCGGGCAGGCCGAAACGGGGCGGGTCGGAAAGATCGCGGAGGGCATCGCCGCTGCGCAGCGGGGTATAGACCCCCTCCCCCATCTGCCAGTCAACGATCTCCTCGTCGTTGGTGATCATCACCCCGAAAAAATCGGCAAAGGCCTCGTCAAGGGCGCCGGACTGCTCGGCATAGACGAAACGGGCGGTATTCGAGGTGACGGCATGGGTAAACTCGTGGCCGACGATGTCCAGGGCATAGGCAAGCGGCAGCCAGCGGATACCGTCACCGTCGCCGTAAACCATCTGCCGGCGCGAGCTGCTCCAGTAGGCATTACTGTAAGACTGACCGAAATGAACGGTGGAGATCAACGGCGCTCCCTTGTTGTCATAACTGTCACGACCAAAGGTGCCATGATAGTAGCTGTAAACCTCCCGGGCGTTGTCGTGGGCTGCCTGCACCACCGCATCGGTTGATTGCTGCTCGTCGCTGATAACCAGGGTGCCGGGCAGCACCTCCCGGTTGCCGGCGCTGTAAGTGCGGCGGCTCATGACCCCCCGATTTTCGGAAAAACGATAGAGCAGCGCGCCATCGGTCGCATCGATGAAGAAATGACGCGGTCCGTGCTCACCTGCCACCTCCAGTTCAACATGCCAGGCGAGATGCACCTTTTTGTCACGGTCGCGATACAGACAGAGGCGACTCGCCCGTTCCGCCGCATCATCGGCGCCGAGATCCTCCCGCGCCAACCGGACCGCCTCGCCGGCAGCAAGGCGCGGCTGCATATCCACCGGCGCCGCGGCCAGCCGGTTGTCCTTGTATGCGGTGACCACGCCGGCCGGATCGATGTGGACCTGAATCGAGCCCTCATGCACGGCGATCCCGGCGATATACTGGGCAAGCGAGACGTGGAAATGGCCCTGGCCGTCCCGCTCCACCCCGGCAACCTCCAACTGCTCGGCCAGCCCTGTTGCCATGGCGAAGAGATCGCGGTTGTCGTCGAGAAATCGGCGGGCGATCTGCTCCGCACTGTCGCTGGAGGGGGGCGAGAGGGCGCCCATGATGAATGCGGGTACCGTGCCCGCATCGTTCCAGAAGATCCGGTTGCCTGCCTGCCGGGCAAGAATGCGTTCCTCCGCCCGCTGCTGCGCTGCCGTCTGTTTCATGCTTATTTCCTCCGTGATGAACTGAACGCCTGCTAAATCGATCTGCTTCTCTTTCGCCGTCCGGCGCGGATCACCGGGCATGCTGGATGAAGAGTCAAGAATCGGGCCACCCTAGCCAAAAAAGAAAAATGCCGAAAATCCAATACATTACAGAGAAAGACAAGAAGCGGAAAGAGGAGAGGAAGGGGGAAAGATGTCACAACCGCGCCGGCAAGAGGGAAGACTCGGCAGCTAAAAGCCCCTGACAACGACCCGGCAACGACGTTGCCGCAAGGAGATCAGCCCGAGTACGGTATTGTCCGGCCTTTTGTCACAAGGGATGGTACAGCGCGGGAAAAGGAGTCCTACTGATTGGTGTCGAACAACGGGGTCCGCACGGTCCGGTGCTGGACGATCTGATGCTTGGCCATCTTGCGATAGAGGGTCATCCGGGACCAGTTGAGATTTTCAGCGGCCTTGCTTTTGTTCCAGTTGACGGCAAAGAGGGCGGAGAGCACCTGATCGCGCTCGCTCTTGGGCCGGAAACCGCCGGTGGTGAAGATCTCCTGAAAAGGTCGGGGCAGACTGTCAAAGGTGATGGTGCCGACCGGGCCGTTGATATAGGTGGCCTCCAGGATGTTTTTCAATTCGCGGATATTGCCGGGCCACTCATATTTCAGCAGGGAGAACCAGGCCTTTTCGGTGAAGCCGTTCAGGTGCATGCCGAACAATGCATTGAATTCCTTGATGAATTTCGCCAGAAGCAAGGGGATATCCTCCCGGCGCTCACGCAGGGGAGGAAGTTGGACGCGGGCCACGTTGAGCCGGTAAAAGAGATCCTTGCGAAACAGCCCCCGCTCCACCAGATTTTCGAGATTCTGGTTAGTGGCGGCAATGACCCGGACATCAATATCGACGCCTTGGCCGCTACCGAGCCGGTAGATCCTCCTGTTTTCCAGGATGCGCAGGATCTTTGCCTGGGCAAAGAGCGACATCTCGCCGATTTCGTCAAGAAAGAGGATGCCGCCGTTCGCCTGTTCGAATTTGCCGGCCTTGGCACTGACCGCGCCGGTAAAGGCGCCCTTCTCATAGCCGAAGAGTTCACTCTCCACCAGTTGCTCCGGCATGGCGGATGAATTAATCCGAATCAGCGGACGATTGCGCCGCTTACTGTGCCAGTGGATAAACTCGGCGGCCAGCTCCTTGCCGGTGCCCGTCTCGCCGGTCAGCAGCACGGTGCTGTCCCGGCCCGCCACCTTGAGCAGATAGCGCTTGACCTCCTCCATCGCCGGGCTGACCCCGAGCAGATCAGGCTCGTCTATCTGCACCTTGCTCTTAACCGGGGCAGCGACATCATAAACCGGCGCCACGTCGTGGAGATGATGCCTGATGCCGCGAATCATCTCCTCGGCCGGTTCAGCGCCGGAAAAATAATCGGTGGCGCCGAAACGGAGGGCCGCGATTGCCTTTTCCTCAGAGCCGTGCTGGGCGACAAAAAAGAGGGGCACCTCCCGCCGGAAGGAACGGAGCAGTTCGAGGAAATGAATACCGTCCAGAGGGTCATGGTCGGTGGAACAGATGATGACCCCGTGAATACTGGGGGTCTCGATAAAATTCTGCTGTTCTTCGCCAACCGGCACCCGGCGGACGACAAAATCCGCCTGGCGCAGGGCGTGAAGCAGGGTGCGACAGTAATTTCTGTCTTCACCGATGAACAGCAGGGTTTTTTGCTGGTGTCTGTATGGTGAAAGAAGCTGAGAAGACATACCGGACTCTTCATTTGTTTTTCGCATTTTCCGACCGACGCCACCCGAAAGGTGAGCCGGCCGGGACCTGCCTTCCATCTTTTCCTCTTATCTTATATGCTTTTTTACACATTCACAAAGTATTTCATTAAAATTACTGAAAAAAAGAGAGCAGACTGTTGGCAAAAAGAGACAAAAGCAGCGGGCGCCGGACCTATAACAATACGAAAAAAGAAGAAAACCTGACACTTCACTCATACTTTTTACGCTGCCTTTCCTTGAGAACGATACGGACAGGAACCTTACTCAGGCCGAGGCCGTCGCGGAACTGATTCACCAGAAAGCGCTGATAGGAAAAATGGACCCCTTTCGGATAATTGGCAAAGATGACAAAAGTCGGCGGTTTCACCCCCACCTGAGTGGTGTAATAAAGCTTGAGCCGTTTGCCCTTGTGGATCGGCGGGACATGGGCCTCGACCGCCTGGCCGAGCAGGGTGTTGAGGCGGTTGGTGGAAAAACTCATCCGGTACTGTTCATAGACCTCGTTTACCGCCGGCAGGATCTTTTTAACGCCGGTGCCGGTCAGGGCCGAGATCTTCAGGACCGGGGCGTACTCCATAAAACGGAGAGCCATGGCAATCTCGTTCATGATCCACTTCTGTTTTTTGGCATCCCCCTTTACCAGATCCCACTTGTTGACCAGAACGAGACAGGCCCTGCCACGTTCCAGGGCATAGCCGATCACCCGGGCATCCTGTTCGGTGATGCCCTCGCCGGCATCGACCAGCAACAGGGCGATGTCGCACTCCTCCAGGGCGGCAAGGGAGCGGAGAACGCTGAACTTTTCCAGTTTCTCGGTGACCTTGCCTTTTTTGCGAATGCCGGCGGTATCGATGAGAAGATATCTGCCGGCCTTGGTCTCGAGCAGGGTATGGACCGAATCGCGGGTAGTGCCGGGCACCTCGGAGACCACCATCCGCTCGCGCCCGAGCAGACGATTGATCAAGGACGATTTGCCGACATTGGGCCGGCCGATGCAGGCGATGCGAATGGTATCCTCGGGTAACAACTCGGCTGATTCGGCAGGCTGCATGGCGGCGGAGAGGGTATTGAGAAAATCGAGAACCCCATAGCCATGCTCGGCGGAAACCGGCCAAAGACGATCGATGCCCAGCTCATAGAACTGGGAAAGCAGGGTCATTTCCTGTTCCGGCCCATCGATCTTGTTGACGACATGAAAAACCGGTTTGTCGATGCGGCGCAGCATCCGCACCACCTCGTAATCCTCGGCCAGCAGCCCGCCGCGGGCATCGAGCAGCAGCACGATGAAATCGGCCTCGTCAATGGCCTGCATGGTCTGCTGCTGGATGAGACTGCTCATGGTTTCGTCGCGGTCAAGCTCGATGCCGCCGGTATCGACCAGCATGAAATGCCGGTCATCGATCGTCACCTTTTCGTAATGGCGATCACGGGTCACCCCGGGGGTCGGATCAACGATGGCCTTGCGGCCGCGGGTGATCCGGTTAAAGAGGGTCGATTTCCCCACATTCGGTCTGCCGACCAGGGCGACAACGGGGCAGGAGCGGTTATCCATCATGTTCATTATCCATATCGAAGAATCGGGCGCGGGCAAGCTGATCGTGCAACTCGTCCACCAGAGCGGCCAGAACAGGATACTCCTTTCCCTGAGGTTTACGCAAAAGCATTTTCAGCGAGTCAAGGGCCGGCGGGATGAACTGTTCAAAAAAAGGCTTACCCTTCCGGCCGCTTAAAAAGGAAAAGGCCCCGAGGATCTGGAGGTTACGCTGCAGGGCAAGGCAGTGATAGCCGTCGAGGAAGGCGTCCGCCTCAACGCCGACATGCCCGGCCAGACGATCCAGATAAAGGCTGAGCAGGGCGTCCTGGTGTTCTTCGGCGAGACCGGCATAAGGATCGATGAGCAGCGAGGCGAGATCATAGGCCAGCGGGCCGAAACGGGCGCCCTGATAGTCGATGATATGCACCGCTCCACCATAAACCAGCAGGTTACGGCACTGAAAATCGCGATGAAGAAGAAAATGGTTGGGCTGCTGGGCGGCGCGCCGGGCCAGCTGCCGAAATTCGATGAGAAGGCCGGGATCATCAGCAATTTTACCCATGTAATCGAGACAGAAGGACTGGCGAAAATAATCCGACTCCCGTTCGAGCATCAGCGTCTCGTCATAACGCAGCGTATCCCAGCAGAAACGCGGATCAAAACCGGTGCAGCCGGTGACCTGCAAGCGGACGAGTCCTTCGATGGCCTGCTCATAAAACGGCTGCACCTCGGCAAAGGATTGCGCCGAGCTGACCAGTTTGTGCAGATGGACATCGCCGAGATCCTCGAAGATCAGCAGGCCGCTCTCCCGGTCATAGGCGACGATCTTCGGCACCGGCACACCCAGACCATGAAGATGGACGCCGATGGCAAAGGCGGCGGCCTGCTCTTCCCTGCCCCGGGCCAGGGTGCGGGAAGGGAAGGCTGCGACAAAGGAAGGGCCGTCACTGAAGCGTATTCGATAAAAGACACGATCCGAGCCGTCGCCGGACATCGGCCGCAGATCAACCGCCGCAAGGTCCGTCCCCCCCTGCCTGCTCCTGGCCAACAGGGTCAGAATGCGCTGCCGTTCATTTTTTCCGGTATCCATAAAATTGATGGTTTCGTAAAACTGAAAATTAACCACGGAGACCACAGAGGTAACTAATTGTAATTTAAAATTTTTTTCTCTGTGCTCCCAGTACGCTCTGTGGTGAAAAAGACTTTTTACGGGTTTGTCATCGTTGGCCGGGCACCAAAGGGTTGACCATGCCTCCTGGATCGCCCGCGCCGGCTAACAGACGATGGCGTCGCTCAACCGGCTGTGATCCGGCACCCGGGCCCCATCCCAGACCACTACCCGCTGCAGCCGGCAGTTCCGACCGACCCGGGCCCCGGCGCCGAGGCAGAGCCAGTCGAGCTGTTGCAGATCGGCCGGCGCCGCCACTCCAGGACCATGGTAGAAGGGAGTTTGCCGCGGGATGAGATTGCCGGCCAGGAGGGTGGCGTGCAGATCGAGATAGTCCTGCGGGGTGCCCATATCGGTCCAGTAATGGTCACGGACGACCAGGCCGCGGATCGGTGTTTTGTGCGCGATCCAGTGCCGGTAACAGTCGATGATGCCGGCAAAAACCCCGGCCGGTAGAATGGTGAGCAGGGCTGGGTCAAGAACCTGGATGCCGGTGAAGGCCCATTGCCGGCCGCCACTGCCGGCAAAATCGCCAATCATACCGTTTTCGTCGAGCACAACCTTGTTGAAGCGCGGGCAGTCGTGGAGGACCAGGGTGGCTGCCGCTCCGGAGCGGCAATGGTCGGCATAGACTGCGGCAAGATCGATGGTGTGAAAGATATCGCCGTTGGTCACCAGCACCGGCTCGCTGCCGAAAAAATCGAGGGCCAGCCGCATGCCGCCGCCGGTGCCCAGTTCAATCGACTCCTGTTGCAGGGAAATTCCTGCACGGCCGGAAAGCAGATCGACAATCTGTTCCTTGAGGTGATGGCAGTTGACCAGGATGGAATCAAAACCGCTATCATGAAGCTGATCGATCAGCCGGAGAACGAGGGGGCGATCGAGCACCGGGAAAAGCGGTTTCGGCCGCACCAGGGAATAGGGTCGGAGGCGGGTTCCGAAGCCGGCGGCCAGGATCATTGCTTTCATGGCGGTAACGTTAGAAAACCAGGGTGCCGTCGGCTTCCTCGAAGACGCCGACAACGACGATGCCCGCCTTGTCGGCCCGGCGCAGCATAGCTTCCCGATCAAAGAGCAGGGACTGACCGGCCTCCACCGCCAGCACCGCCGCCTTCACCTCCAGCATGGATTCAATGGTGGTCGGTCCGGTGGCGGGCAGATCGAAACGAAAATCCTGATCCGGTTTCTTCACCTTGACCACCACCGCTTTACCGCCGGCCAGGGTGCCGCCGCGCCGGATCGTCGCATCGGTGCCTTCGATGGCCTCCACCGCCACCACCGTCATGTCGCGGACCACAACACACTGGCCGATATCAAGGCCGCCGACGGCCCGGGCAATGCGGAAACCGAACTCGATGTCACGCCGCTGGTCCGGACTCGGTTTCTTTTTGCTGAGCAATCCGGCCGGGAAAAGGAGATGCTGCAGATAGAGGGTGGAATCGAGCACCCGGATCCCCTCCTTTTCCAGCTCACCGGCAATGGCCCTGAGGATGGCGTCATCCTGCTTGACATCGATCTTGTTCCAGAGGGAGAGCCCTTTGAGGTCCGGCAGCACATCACGGAAGATCCGGGTTTTGGTGATGGTACCGAGAAAAACGGTTTCCCGAACCTCTTCGGTCCGGAAAAAATTGATGATTTTGCCGAGCTGACCGAGCTTGACCCAGCAGAAACGGTCGGCCACCGATGCAAGGTCCGGATGGCTCTCGCCCTGATGGGCGGCGATTATCACCTCCCGGCCCTCTTTTTTTGCCGCCTCGGCAAAAAGGTACGGAAACTGTCCACCGCCGGCAATGATCCCGATCCTACTCCTCATCACTGCTCAAACGAACCACGTTGCGGTTGGCCACCCGGAAAAATTCGACCATCCGTGCCACCGGTGGGCAATCAGGCAGCTCCGCGACAACCTTGTCGAGTGCATCCTGCAAGAGCAGATTCTTTGTCTTGAAGATCAGGGTAAAGGCCCGCCCCAGCTTGCGAATCTCATCAGGACTGAATCCGGCCCGTTTCAGACCAATACGGTTGATGCCCCGCACCTGCATGTCGTTGCGGATGCCGGCGACCATGACATAGGGCGGCACATCCATGCTGATGCCGGACATGCCGCCGACAAAGGCGTACTCACCGATGCGGGAAAACTGATGCACCGCCGACATGCCGCCGATGGTGGCCCGCTCGCCGATCTGGACATGGCCGCCCATGGTGGCGTTGTTGACAAGAATGACGTGGTCACCGATGATGCAGTCATGGGCGACATGGACATAGGACATGAGCATGCAGCTGCTGCCGATAGTGGTGACCCCGTGGCCGGAAGGGGTACCCCGGTGCAGGGAACAGTATTCGCGGATAATGTTATTATCGCCGATAACCAGGCGGGTCTCCTCGCCTTTGTATTTGATATCCTGCGGCGGAGCGCCGATGGAGGTAAAGGCGCCGATCCGATTGCCGGCGCCGATGGTGGTCGCGCCGGAGAGATGGGCATGGGGACCGATCTCCGTCCCGGCACCGATCCTGACCCCTTTTTCAATAACGGTACAGGGGCCGACAACGACCGTCGAGTCGAGTTCAGCGCCGGGATCGATGATGGCGGTGGGATGAATTGTCATTGTATTGTCTGGGCATTGATGAATGCCGACCGGCGCACCGGCGGCAAGAGTTTGCCGGGTCCGACACCAGGTGGCGTAATGACACCGAACAGTGAAAAGAGAGACTATCTACCACAGGGGCCCCGCAATTTCCAGCTTTTCTTCGGCGAAAAACACGACGGTCACGAAAAGGTGGCCATTAGTTCCGCTTCGGCCGCCACCTGGCCGTCAACCATGGCCTTGCCCCCGATCTTGAAAATCTTGCCTTTGCGCTTAATAACGACGAGGTCAAAGATCAGCTGATCACCGGGCACTACCTTGCGCCGGAAACGGACCCCGTCCATGCCGGCAAAGTAGACGAGGTTGTTGCCGATCTTCTCCTGATCGGTCAGATAGGCGAGCAGGGCGCCGGCCTGGGCCATCCCCTCCATGATGAGGACTCCCGGCATCACCGGTTCAGTGGGGAAATGGCCCTGAAAAAAAGGTTCATTGATGGTGACGTTCTTCAAGGCCCGGATCGATTCGCCCGGCGTCAGCGTCAGAATACGATCGACCAGAACAAAGGGATAGCGGTGCGGCAGTATTTTGAGAATATCGCCGATATCATACTGCGTTGTTTCTGCGCTCATCTTTTTCCTCCTGCAGGTTCACGCTTTCCGTCAGCTCGGCTACCTGCCTGGCAAGACGGCGGACATCCTTGAGCAGCCCCGGGATGCGGGAAAAGGCGGTCGCCGCCTGGAGCCACTCCTTGTAATCAATGGCAGGAAAGCCGGCCACCACCTTGCCGGGGCCGACATTGCTGTTCACTCCGCAGCGGCCGGCAATCATGACTCGGTCACCGACTTCCACATGATCGCCGATGCCGGCCTGGCCGCCCATGACGACATGGCGGCCGATCCTGCTGCTGCCGCCGAGGCCGACCTGACCGACGACAATGCATGATTCGCCCATTTCGACATTGTGGCCGATCTGCACCAGATTGTCGATCTTGCTGCCCCGCCCGATCTTTGTCACCCCGAAAGTCGCCCGATCGACACAGGAATTGGCGCCGATCTCCACTTCATCCTCGATGACAACGATGCCGACCTGGGGGCGTTTGATGTGATTGCCGGCGGCATCGGTGGCATAACCAAAACCATCGCTGCCGATCACCGCGCCGCTGGCAATGACAACACGGCTGCCGATCCGGCAGCCAGAACGGACGACGGCATTGGCCTCGATAATGGTGTGGCTGCCGATCTCGACGTCATCACCGATAACCACGCCGGACTCGATGATGACGCCCTCGCCGAGCACAACCCGGTCGCCGAGCACCGCAAGCGGTCCGACGGAGACAGAGTCCGGCAGCAGGCACGCCGCCCCGACCGCGGCGCGGGGATGAACGCCGGGAGGCGACAGGGGCCGCTGGTACAACTGATTATGAATAATGGCGGCGGCCAGGTTCGGATCAGCCACCTGGATTGCCGGCAAGGGCGGCTCGGTCACTTCAGGGGGGACAATTACCGCCGCTGCAGAACTTTCGGCCAGTTCACCGATCAGCTTCGCCTTGGTGATGAAGGTAATCTCCCCGGCCCCGGCTGAACGGTAATCATTCATGCCGGCAACCACCACCCCGGGGTCACCGATCACCTCCCCGCCGACAAGGGAGGCAAGTTCCGCCAGAGATTTTGTCACTTTTGTCATGGGTGTCCCCTTCTGCTTGCGCGCCGTCATTCTGGCCGGGGCCAGAACGGTATCCGAAAAAAAGACGGGCGGTCTTTTCATTGGAAAAAACCAACCCGTCACCTGATCAGGGATCAGGTTTACGCCGGAAGCGGTCTTATCAAGGGTCTTTCAGAGGACGCCGTTCACCCGGTCGCGCAGGATACCAGAAGGCTTGAAGGTTACCACCTTTCTTTCGGCCAAGATAAGTTCCTTGCCGGTCTGTGGATTGCGCCCGCGGCGCGCCTTTTTTTCCTTGATATTGAACTTGCCGAACCCACTGATCAGCAGGTCGTCGCCATCGGCCAGACAATCCTTGCATATCCGGAGAAATGTTTCAACAATCGAGGTTGCCTGGGCTTTGGTCAGGTTATGGGTCTGATAAATCCGTTGCACCAGATCCGCCTTTGTCAGGGTCATGTCGCGAAACCTCCATCCTGTTTTGCCTGAACCCCCCTTTCGTCCGGACCGCTGCCCGGGCGAGAAACGGGGACTTGCAGGTGTCGATACGGCTGGTCGCTGCGGGCCAGCCGCGCTGGTTTATTCAACAATCGTCTGTTCGCACCATTATGCATCGGTGACCGGAAGTCACCGGTCTGCCGGTGGGCGCACGGCAGGGCACAAAACAGCGGCTAGCGAAGATTCTTCATGCAACCGGCGCCGGCAAATCGCGCCGCAGCACCAAGTTCCTCTTCGAGACGCAACAGCTGATTGTACTTCGCCACCCGGTCGGTCCTGGACGGCGCTCCGGTCTTGATCTGCCCGGTATTGAGGGCAACGCTCAGATCGGCGATGGTGGTGTCCTCGGTTTCGCCGGAACGATGGGAAATGACCGCTGTATAGCCGGCGCGATGGGCCATGTCCACCGCGTCGATGGTCTCGGTGACGGTGCCGATCTGATTGAGCTTAACCAGAATGGAATTGGCGATTTTTTCTCTGATCCCCTTCTCAAGAATCTTCGTATTGGTGACAAAGACGTCGTCGCCGACCAGCTGGATGTTATCTCCGAGGCGGTCGGTCAGCAGCTTCCAGCCCTTCCAGTCACTTTCATCGAGCCCGTCCTCAATGGAGATGAGCGGATATTTTTTTACCCATGCCTCGTAAAAATCGACAAGCTCTTCCACACTCTTTTCCGGCGACTTTTCCGCAGCCAGGACATACTTCTTCTTCTTTGCGTCATAAAGTTCGCTGGCGGCCACATCGAGGGCAATAAAAATATCCTTGCCCGGCGCATAACCTGCCTTGCCGATAGCCTCCAACAGGCACTCCATCGCCTCCTCGTTGGAACGGAGATTGGGGGCAAAACCACCCTCGTCGCCCACCGAGGTCAGATGCCCCGCCTTTTTCAACACCCCCTTCAGGGCATGAAAGGTCTCCACCCCCATGCGCAGCGCCTCGGCAAAGGAGGAGGCGCCGGCCGGCATCACCATGAATTCCTGAATATCGACATTGTTGTCGGCATGGGCCCCGCCGTTTAAGACATTCATCATCGGCACCGGCAGAACCTTGGCGTTGACCCCGCCGAGATAGGCATAAAGCGGCAGCCCCAGCTCCAGGGCCGAGGCCTTGGCCACGGCGATGGAGACCCCGAGAATGGCGTTGGCGCCGAGATTTTTCTTGTTTTCAGTGCCATCCAGGTTCAGCATCGCCGTATCGATGGCAACCTGACGGGTCGAATCAAAGCCGATGAGCAGCGGACCGATCTTTTCATTGACATTGGCGACCGCGGTCAAGACCCCCTTGCCGAGAAAACGCTGTTTCTTGCGGGTATCGCGCAATTCGAGAGCCTCCCTGCTGCCGGTCGAGGCGCCGGACGGGACAATGGCCCGCCCCATGACTCCGGTTTCCAGATGCACTTCCACCTCCACGGTGGGATTCCCCCGTGAATCAATGACTTCGCGGCCGATGACACCTACTATCTCACCCATCTCTTCTTCTCCTCCTCACAAGAATATCTTCATTGGCTTTCCGTCACCAGCCGGGCAGGGTCAGGACGGTGTACAACACACAACTATTCTGTTTCTTTCACATTTTGTCAACATCAACCGACAACGCTGGCCATCTTGAAAATAGGCAGATACATGGCGATAACCAGACCGCCGATCAGACCGCCGAGAAAAACCATCATGAAAGGTTCGATCATGGCCGTCATGTTTTCCACCGCCTGATCAACCTCTTCGTCATAAAAATCCGCAATCTTCTCCAGCATGGTATCCAGTGCACCGGTTGACTCACCGACATTGATCATCTGAACCACCATACTGGGAAAAACGCCGGTTTCCTCGAGTGGTTCGGCGATGGAACGGCCTTCGGTGATACTGTCAGCCACCCGAAAAACCGCCTGCTCGATAACCTTGTTGCCTGCCGTTTTCCCGACGACGCTGAGCGATTCGAGGATCGGCACGCCGCTGTGCAGCATGGTGCCCAAGGTGCGGGTGAACTTGGCCACCGCCACCTTACGGATCAGAGGTCCGAAAACCGGCGCTTTAAGCAGGAGGATATCAATTTTTTTCCGACCCTGTTCGGTATTGTAAATCTTCCGGATAACGACCACCACCAGCGCCAGCGCCACGAACATAAGAAAAAAGTTGCCTTTGACAAAGTTGCTGGCATCAACGACGAACTGGGTTGGGGCCGGCAGGGCGGAGCCGAAGTCGGCGAACATCTTGGCGAAAACCGGTACAACGAAAATAAGGATAACCGCAGTGATGACGAGGGCGATGCAAAGACAGATGATCGGATAGGTCATGGCGCCCTTGATCTTTTTCCTGAGCGCCATGCTCTTTTCCATAAAGGCGGCCAGCCGGTTGAGAATGGTGTCAAGGATGCCGCCCATCTCACCGGCGTCGATCATATTACAGTAGAGATTGTCAAAGACCTTGGGATGTTTTTTCATGGAGTCGGCAAAGGTCATACCGGTTTCCACATCAAGACGAATAGCGTTGAGCAGTTTTTTAAAGGTGGGATTATCCTGCTGACCGGCCAGAATTTCCAGGCTCTGCACCAGAGGAAGACCGGCGTCGATCATGGTGGAGAGCTGGCGGGTGAAGATGACCACATCCTTACCGGTTACCTTGGGCTGAAACATGGGGATACTGGCGAAAAGATCCTTCGGCGCCTCCTTAAGCACCGTGGGTTTGATCCGGATCTTCTTTAACTGGGCCAGGGCCGCTGCTTCGCTGGGCGCCTCCAGCTTACCCTGCCGCTTCTCTCCGTAAGAGTTGACTCCCTTCCATGTATAAACAGGCATGCGATTATTCCTTTGTGCGGTGAGTCATGCGGCGATGTCTCATCTGCGCCCATTCCCTCTGCAGACTTGCTGCCGGGAGGGAGCGCGGCATCACCAAGAATACCAAATTCTATAAGAAGATTATTGGAAAAACAACACAATTAACAATGTTTTCGATTTCTTAGCGGTTTTTCTTTGCCAGCGTCGGATCGGCTCCTTCATGGGGAAAAAGTCAGCGGCGATCTCCCCTCGCATTCACCCTGCACCGGGCTGGGTAAAACCTCCTCGGTTGCAGCGACAACAAGACTTTTTCTATTGACAGCACTCCCCTATTCATTTAAATAGTTGTGTTTTCATGAAGCAATCGACGTAAAAAAAATACAATCTTTTTTCAGGATCGAAATATTTTTTGAACAGAAGGAGAACTCCCCATGGCAAGCAACGCGCCAGCGGCAAACGATTTACACACCAGCGGTTTTTTCAATCCGATCATCGAGGCATGTGAAGGCTGCGATCGAATCATCGAGGCCAACGATACCAAATATTGTCAGACCTATGCCCATCCCGAGTCCAAATGGCGCCTCGGCATCTGCAATTTCGCCACCCACAAAAAACCGGAAATCACGGTTGGCACTACGAAAATAAACCCGCTCAAGGCATCCAAGAGGGCGGCGGCGGGCGCCAAAAAGAAAAAGAAATAAACCGAACTTTTCTGCAACATCTGCGCCAGCCGTCTGTGGAAAAAGGCAGATGGCTGGCCGCTCCCTTCCTAGCGTGCGTTGGGATACAGCGAGAGAAGAAACTCCTCGTCCTCTAGAATTTCCTGAAATCGTTCGTAATTTTCCCGTAAACTCGGCGATGCGCTTCCCCTGGCAATAAGATCGCGCACCACCTCGTCGAGCAACTCCCGCGAATAATCACTGATTGCATAGAAAACCCGGTCGATCACAAGCTGCTTCTTTTTCTCATAGGGCGGCACCTGTTTCAGCAGAGCAAGCTCCACATGGCGCCGGGTCGGATGCGGACAGAGACGAAAGACCTTGGGGGCGTCATAGATATCGGCTGCGGCGAGAAGGCCGCACTGCATTTCCTCATCAAGCTCCTGAAAAAGCGAGACGAGTTCGGCCTCCTCCTCCAGACTGAGATCCTGCACCAGCAAACGTACATAGGGGGTGATTTCGTCCTTTGACAAGGATCTTTTCCTCAAAACCCTCTTCAGCCATTTTATCTTCATTGCCGGACTTTTGGCAACGAACGGCAGAGAGATCTCCAACCAGTTTTCCTTATTATTGCCTTTCAGCCACGAAATCATTTTTTTCAGCCGCCTGTCTTGTTTGACAAACCCGTAAAAAGTTTTTTTTTCGCCACAGAGCGCACTGAGGGCACAGAAAAAACATCTTTAATTATAATTAGTTGCCTCTGCGCGCTCTGCGGTCTCAGTGGTTAATTTTCAGTTTTACGAGACCATCTTGTTTTGTCGGAATCGCAAAGCCACGATTCCGACTGGCCGTGTTTTGCAACTCGTTGTTTTCACTTTCCCGCCTGCCATGGTTGGCGGGCTTTTACGAGACCATCTTGTTTTGTCGTTTTCAATAAAAGGCGTTAAAAATCCTCAAGTGCCCGCTCGAGGATATAACGCAGATACTCCCGGGTAAAAGGTTTGGTGACATACTGATCAGCCCCTTCCCGGAAAGCGCTGAGAATTTGACAGAGTTGCGCCTCGGCGGTGATCATGATAAAAATCACCTTGCTGTTTCGCGGATCACGCCGTATCCTTTTCAACAGATCAAGACCGGTCTGGCCGGGCATGGCATAATCGCAAATAATCAAATCCGGCCTTTCAATATCAATCGAATGCATCGCCTGCGAAACCCCGGAAGCTTCCTCCACCTGCACGCATCCCATTTTCACCAGAAATGAGGCAACAATGCGCCGCATGACGGCCGAATCATCGACAAGCAGGATCTTTATTCTGTCAAACGACATGCCATATTCCACGGATCTTCCTCCTCCCGGTATCCCTGAACCGGTCAGGCCCGGTGAAAGGGTCGAAGAGAAGGATGTTGTAACAAGAATTCTGTTTGACTCGTAATGAAAAGCGGGATAGAGTAGATCATAACAAACATCCCCCTCCCGATCCAGGCAGAAAATCATTCTGCGGATAAATTCTTTTCAACGACAACCCCCAAATGACCAAGAGACCCACATGACACGCACGAAAAAATCCTCCAAATCCACTGTTCTGTTCTTTTTCTTCCTTATTCTTCTCGCCCTGCTGGCTCTCTTCTTTTACTTTAAAACCGGCAGACACAGTGATACCGTACCGGCAATTTCCCTTGAGCAGGAACAGCAGAAATTAGACAACAAGGTTGCTGATCTCGAAAAAAAGAGTCCGCTGACTGATGAGGTTCCCCCCCCTGCCGCCAGCATGACGCCACCCGCAGAAGAGTCTGACGCCGTTGATGCCGGTGCCGCCGGAGAGACGCCGGCAATCACCCCGCCGACCGACCCTTGCCGGGCGGCGGCGGATCGCATCGATCAGTTTTTCGCGCATCTTGATGAACAGCAATATGTAACGGATTTGCAGCTCGGCGTGGATAGCAAAACCTATTTCAACCAGATCATCACCAAACTTCTTGCCAACCCACCGAAAATCGTCCGGGAAACCGACAATCTTCTCTCAATCCTCCAGAATGCGGCTCACTTTTTTCGGATTCTCGGCCCCAAAAACATGTTTAATCTGAAAAAAATAATGGCCCACGAAAAGGCGGCCCAGGAAACGGTACTGGCTGATTTTTACACCCTCATCGATCCGCAGCAGGACTGCCGTCGCATCGGTTATGCCATCTCGTCGCCCCTGCCGGAACTCTACACCTATTCGGTATATTTCCTCAACACTCTTGGCGGTCAGGCCTATCTTGCCCGCCGGGAAATCGCCTTGCGAACCTTAGCAAAGTATTATTGCATCCTCGTGCTCGATCAGGCCAACGATACTGGGGTCAATCACCTCGGCCTCGACATCCGCTATCCGATCACCTCCCTTCTTGACGAAATGCGGGTGGTCACCGATCTTCGCAACCGGGAACAGTATCTGGAGAAGTTGCGTATACTAAAGGAGAAATACGAGAAAAAACAGGGGAAACTGTAACTCCAGGCGGGCAATCTCTCCAATAAAAAAGGAAGCTGACCAGCAGGTCAGCTTCCTTTTTTATTGCTCTCTCCAAGGGCATCACAGGGAACCGGCATCGGCATCAGTCGATCAATCACGGTTGCCGAGAAAATGAAGCAGGCTGAGAAAGAGATTGATAAAATCGAGGTACAGGGCCAGAGCTCCCATGATCGCCATGCGCCGAATCGCCGTTTCCCCTTGCTGCATGATGCCGGAGGCGCCCATCTGGGTAATCTTCTGCACGTCATAGGCGGTAAGCCCTGTGAAGATAATTACCCCGAGACCGGAAACCACCCAGGCTACCATCGAACTCTGCAGAAAAATGTTAACGATGGAAGCGATGATAATGCCGATCAGCCCCATGAACATGAAGGAGCCGATCCCGCTCAGATCCTTTTTCGTTACCAGGCCGTAAACCGCCATGGCACCGAACATGCCGGCGGTGATGAAAAAGGTGGCAGCCACCGAGGTAGCGGTATAAATCTGCAAAATCACCGACAAGGTGATGCCGTTCAAGGAGGAGTAAAGAAGAAAAAGACCGGTCGCCGCCCGAGCCGACAGGCGCATGACTCGGGCCGAGAGATAAAAGACCAGACCCAGCTCCGCGATGATGATGCCCCAGCGCATGAGCGGGTTGCCGATAAAGATCTGCATGGCCGTGGCGGAATTGGCGACAAAAAAAGCGATGATGCCGGTCAGACCCAATCCCATCGCCATCCAGTTGAAGACCTTGGCCAGGAAGACGGTCGATGCCTGAGTCTGGGCCTGGGCCGCTGGTATCGTTCTACCATAGCTGCTGTCGTACATTGTTTCCTCCAATCAGTGTCAGTCGTTATGTGTTCGCCCTTTCCGCGGCAGAAAACGCCGCTTTCCGGACAAATTTATTATCCGACATTCAATATAGTCACTGGCGCGCCGGAGTCAAGCGATTCCGGACACACCGTCCCTCGAAGAGGGTGGCGAAGGCTGATCGTCTCACAGAGAGACCATGTCGCCCGGCTCCGGGAGAAAAACGGGAAGCGCAGCCGCGGCAATGAGGTCATCGATCGCCTGGCGCCGGAAGCGTCGGTACTTCCGATTGAGGTGGACCAGCGCCAACCGCCTGGCCGCGGCCTGAACGGCAAAGTTGATGCTGCCGACCACACTGCCGTGTCCCTCTGCTTCTTCATCGACCCAGAAGGCCTCATGAACAATAAGATCACAGCCTGTTGCCAGCTTGGCCGAAGCCGGGGTGGGCCGGCCATCGCCGCTGTAGAAGAGGGTGCTCGCCCCATCGGTGATGCGCAGGGATAAACTGGGCTGACTGTGGTCATTCTCGGCGCACGACCAGCAACAGCCGCCAATCTCGCGCTCGCGGCCCGGAACAAAGGGGAGCCAGGTGAGAGGAAACGCAAGCCGCGGCAGGAAATTCGGATAGGCAAGTTCCATGGCGGCCACGACCTTTTCCTTTACCCCCGGCGGACCGAGGATGAGCAGCGATCTGGTCCGCCCCATCTCCCACAAACGCAACAGCAGCAGGGGCATGCCGAAAAAATGATCACCATGAAAATGGGAGAGCCAGACAGCGTCGAGCGCGTCAGCGTCACAACATTCGGCAAAAAAGAGATGGGGAACGGAAAATCCGCAGTCAAGCAGAAAGGTGACGCCGCCGGCGCCTTTTACCAGCAGCGAGGTGTTGGCATAGCGATCATCGCAGGCCTCGCCGACTCCCAGGAAGAGTATGTCCATAAATCTTCGGCAGGTGTGGAAAAAGTACAGGATTGCAGGCGTTGACCGTTTCAATTTTTGATGGTCTCGTAAAACCCACAAACCATGGTAGGCGGGAAAGCGAAAACAACGAGCTGCGAAACACCGCCCGTCGGAATTGTGATTTTTTACGATTCCGACAATATATGGTATACTGACAAAATGGCAACATTTTCCTTTAGCGACGACCGAAACCGGCTTCTGCAGAGCTTCGCAGCCCTGGCGCCCAGCGAGCAGGAGATACTGGAACTCGTCTCCGTGATCTATGAACCGATTTCCACCGCCGACATTATCGACTGCTTCCGCGACTATCAGCAGCGCAGCACCTCCCCGGCAACAAAAAGCGAGGCCCCCCCCTCGGCTATCCTGCGCCGTTTACAGCAGCAGCTACTGCTCACCTGGAACGGCCGTTGCAACCCCCTTATCCGTGAAATCGTCAGCAGAAAGGCGCAGGCCGCAGGCAGATTTATCCTGATGGCCGCTATCGTTCGGAGTCATTTGCCTCTCCAGGACGATGAACCCGACCTACTGCCCGGCAAAAGAGACCGTCATCTCCGGGAAATGCGCATCGGCCTCTACACCGGAGACTTCGACTGTTTCAATCACCATCTGCTGGCCTATTATGAATGTCCGGGAGCCACCGAGCAGGATTCGCCCCTGCCGGAGATCGTCAGCAACCCCTTTGAACCGGCATGGTTTTCCACCCTGCCGCCGCACCTTCAGCTCCACTGCCTGCATGAAATCAGTACGCGTTGTCTGCGTGACCTCCAGCCCTTTGACTCGCCCCTTGCTTACCTAAGAGAGAAGCTGACGTTACAGCTCATCCCCGAGCCAGGCTGGCCGGCTGTCTACTATCTGCGCATCCTGCATCTGCTGCTGCGCGGCGAACGGATCGCGGCAGAGGAGGAGGCGAAGCGGGCCGGCACCTGCGCCGACGCCTCCGGGATGCGGGGCTGGCTCTTGTTTCTCAAGGGCAGCACCGAAGAGGCAAACGCTGCATTCCGTTCAGCCCTGCGTCTTCTACGGGAGAACAGAGAAGACAATACCGCCTTTTTTGCCGGCTGTGAAGGTCTTATCTATCTTCTTACCCTGCTCCAAAGCGGTGATTTTACCAACTACGCAGAGATTATCACGATTGTCAGCCATCTGGAAAAGGCACAACCGGCCAACGAACTGCTTCCCGCTTACCGGTCTCTTGCCGCCGTTGCCAAGGCAAAAACAGAATCCTTCTGTCCCGGTTGCACTGTTCAGCTCTGGAATGCACCGGAACGAAACGGCGTAGCCTCCCTTTTCGTGGGGCTTGGCACTTACTGGCTGAATGGCGTAATCGAGACCTCCCAGCGGGACGAAATGCTTCAGTTTTTCAGATTAGCCAAGGAAAACGGTTTTGCCTGGCTGGCGATGGAATACGCCACTCTGCTTGAACAGGTCTGCGATCATCCCGAACTGACCGAATTCAGCTCGCACATGCGGCAGCAGACAGGCATTACTCCCCTGCTCGCCGCTGTTCCCCATGAAAAAACCTGGCAACGGGCGCTGAAGGCACTCAATCTCGTCAGCCGGACAGAGGAGGGAGACCGTCACCCCCGCAGTCGTCTTGCCTGGCTGGTGGAGTTTCGGGACGGTTTTCTCTCCCTGGAACCAAGGGAGCAAAAAATGACGACCAAGGGCAACTGGGGTCTTGGCAGAACGGTTTCCCTGAAACGTCTATGCAGCGGCGAGGCTCTCGACTTCATGACCGATCAGGACCGCAAGGTGCGCGCAGCCCTCCGCCCGCATGAAACACACCGGATGACCAGCTTCACCTTCGACATGGACGAGGCTTTGCCGGCCCTGATCGGCCACCCCCTGCTCTTCTCATCCCAGCCGCCGCACAGTATCGTCGAATTTATCAAAGGAGAACCACAGCTGCGGGCGACCATCGATGGCGATCATCTTCGCCTCACCTTTACCCATCCCATCGGCAACGAAAAGGTTCTCGTCCTGCCGGAGACACCGACACGTTTTTCCATCATAACAATCTCGCCGAAACAACGCAGAATCATCAACATCATCGGCGACGACGGTCTGCGTGTCCCCTTGTCGGCAAAAAACGAAGTACTGACCACCCTTGGCAACCTCTCTTCCTGCCTCACCATCCATTCCGATATCGACGAAAGCGCGGCAGACATCGAAAAAGTAAGTGCCTCGGCCAGGATCATCATTCAGCTGCTGCCGGTGGGCACCGGATTCCGCATCTCATTTCTCGTGCGGCCATTCATCGACAACGGCCCTTATCTCCATCCGGGAGAGGGCGCTGTCGGGGTGATTACCGAGATAAACGGCAGACGCCTGCAGGCGCTTCGCAATCTCCAGGAGGAACGTGACAACTGCCAGCGCATCGAATCGCTCTGTCCCACCCTGGCCAGGCTGCCCGACGAGGACTGGGAATGGCTGATCGACGACATCCAGGACTGCCTTGAAGCCTTGGTCGAGATTGAAATGCTGGGGGATATGGTCAACGTCGAGTGGCCGGAAGGTCAACGCCTCGCCATCCGCCGGCAGGTGACCTTCAGTGATCTCCATCTCCACATCCGACAGAAAAAAAACTGGTTTGAACTCGACGCCGCACTAACCGTTTCTCCGGACCTGATTCTTGACATGAAACAGCTGCTGGAGGCCAGCAGCGCCAGCCGCGGGCGCTTCATTCCCCTTGGACAAGGAGGCTTTCTCGCCCTTTCCCGGGAGTTGCGACGCCAGCTCGACGAACTGGACAGCTACACCGAGGAAACCAAAAGCGGGAGAAGGCGCATTCATCCGCTGGCCGCCGGCGTTCTGGACCAAGTCACGGAAAACGGCGGGCTCATCAGCGCTGACAGCCAGTGGCAGGAACGGCTGCAGCGCATGCGTGCGGCTCACGACCTTGATCCGGAAATTCCCTCCACTCTCCAGGCCGAACTGCGCCGCTACCAGATTGAAGGGTTCAAATGGCTGTCCCGCCTCCATCACTGGGGGGTTGGCGCCTGCCTGGCAGACGACATGGGTCTCGGAAAAACGGTCCAGACGCTTGGCATCATCCTGCGCGAGGCTCGCAACGGCCCTTCCCTGGTGGTGGCCCCGACTTCGGTCTGCATGAACTGGGAAGAGGAAATCAGGAAATTCACCCCTACTCTGAACGGCGTCCTGTTCGGCGGCAAGGAGCGGGCCGACCTGATCGCCGGTCTCGGTCCCTTTGACGTCGCGATCTGCAGCTATGGCCTGCTGCAGCAGGAGCACAAACTGCTCGCCACCCGGGAATGGCAGGTCATTGTTTTAGACGAGGCCCAGGCAATCAAGAATATCGCAACGAAACGATCCCGGGCTGCCATGGAGCTGAAGGGACACTTTCGCATGATCACCACCGGCACCCCCATTGAAAATCACCTGGGCGAACTGTGGAATCTCTTTCATTTCATCAATCCAGGACTGCTCGGCTCGCTCGACCATTTCAACCGTCGCTTTGCCGTTCCCATTGAAAAGGAACAGGACGACCGGGCCCGCAAAAAGCTGAAAAAACTGATCCAGCCCTTTATTCTGCGCCGTCTGAAAAGCCAGGTCCTCGAAGAGCTGCCGCCTCGCACCGAAGTGATCCTGCACGTTGACATGACCAGAGAAGAGGCCGCCTTTTACGAGGCACTGCGCCGTCACGCCCTGGAAACGATCGAACGGCAGGACAGCACCCAGCCGCAGCGCCACATGCAGATCCTGGCGGAGATCATGAAGCTGCGCCTGGCCTGCTGCAATCCCCGTCTCATCGTCTCGGACAGCACGGTCCACTGCTCAAAACTGGAACTCTTCGGTACCATCATCCGCGAACTCATCGAAAACCGTCACAAGGCCCTTGTCTTCAGCCAGTTTTCCTCACATCTGCGCCTCATCCGCGCCTTTCTCGACGAACTGCAGATCTCCTGCAAATACCTCGACGGCTCCACTCCGGCCCGCAAACGACAGGAACAAGTCGCCGATTTTCAGGCTGGCGACGGCGATGTCTTTCTCATCAGCCTCAAAGCCGGCGGTCTCGGCCTCAATCTCACCGCCGCCGACTATGTCATTCACATGGACCCCTGGTGGAATCCGGCGGTTGAGGATCAGGCCTCGGACCGAGCCCATCGCATCGGCCAGCTTCATCCCGTCACCGTCTACCGCCTGATCACCCGTAACACCATCGAGGAAAAAATTCTCGCCCTGCACCGTAACAAACGGGAGCTGGCAGATACTCTCCTCGAAGGCAGCGACCGCAGCCACAGACTCTCCTTGGAAGCCCTGCTCGCCCTCTTGAACAATGATACCTGAAAGACTGAAACGCGCAGCCCCTTATTGTTCGAAAAATTCAATATTAAATATTGACAAATTCTATATAACTTCTTAAAAAAAATCTCATCTCGTTCATCTAGGCTCACCCCCAAAAAGCCTCTCATATTTTTTTCACAAAACGAAAGAATTCCATATTGACACAAAGTGGTACGTTTGCTAAAACACGATGGCACAATGTGACATAAACACTGATCACTTCTTCCCGGGAGCAGCCACCGGGAGGTATTTTTCACAATGCAGCACAGGGAGTCACGCACAACGGCGGAAAATCAAACCCAAAAAACACAAAGGAGAAGAAGGCATGAAAACCGATGAAAACATGGATTGCAAGGGCGTCACACGACGTCAGATGATGATTGGCACCGGTGTTCTCGCAGCGGGTGCGGCCATGTCGCATTTTGGCGGCCTGCTCGGCACAGCGAGGGCGGTGGGCGGCCCAACGGAAAAATGGCCATGGCCCTATGTCAAACTCGACCCGGCCAAAACCGCAGAGATTGCTTATGAAGAATGGTATCGCGGCTTCTGCGGCGAAGCAGTCATCAACAGTGTTTTCAGTCAGTTGCGGGAAAAGGTCGGAGAACCGTACACCTCTTTTCCGGTCGATGCCTTCGTCTTTCTTGAAGGCGGCATGGTAGGCTGGGGTATGACCTGCGGCTCCAACGCCGGTGCGGCCATTGTCGCCAACGTTATCATCGGTCCGCGCATCGCCGGCGCCACCGAAGGCCACCACATCAGTGAGGATATCTTCCAATGGTATTCGGAGACCTCAATGCCGGTCTTTGTGCCGAAAAAACCGAAAGTCGCCACCGAACTGGTCAAAACCACCGCCGAATCGCCACTGTGCCATGTCTCGGTCGGCAAATGGATGAAAGCCTCCGGTTATCCCATCGGCAGTCCCGAGCGGAAGGACCGTTGCGCCCGGGTTGCCGCCAGCGTCGCCTACCATCTTGTTGAACTGCTAAACGACTGGAAAGACGGCAAGTATGAGCCGAGCAGCACCCATGCGCCTGTCAAGGAGTTTGGCATCACCTCGCAGATGAACTGCATGGAGTGCCATGGCAACGATGTTCCCTCCCCGCCCATGGCCAAGAAATAACCACGTCCGGATACGGACATCAAGATCCTGCCCCCAATGTCGACAGGGGATGCGGCGCGCAAACGCCCATCCCCTGTCTCTGGCACCGATTACCGCTCAGCCGAACGCTGCCTTCCGGAACTCCGGCAGCTGATATCCATCTCCTCCTCCCCTCAGTTTTTACGTGATGCAGCTCCGGCATAAAGTTTGAGTTCAAACTGTTTTTTATAGGGATCAATCTGCAGATGATAATAACGGGTCTGCGGCATGTAGATATAGGGCACCTCCTCCTTGGGCCTGAAAACAAAATCGGACAGGATCATGCGGTTTACCGCCCGATGTCCGACAATCATAATGTTATCGTCATAGTTATTGAGATAAAAAACTTTTTTTAAGCCGCGATGCACCCGCTCCTCCATGGTGCAATACCCCTCTCCTTCCGGATAAACATACCGATACTTGTTGCGATTGCGGGCCGCGGCCACCTTCGGCATCCTCTCCCGGATCTCACGGTAGGTCAATCCTTCGCAGATGCCGGCGTGAATTTCGTTGAACTCGGTCAGGGCGATCACCGAACAATTTTGCTGCCGGGCGGCGATGGGCGCCGCGGTTTGCAGGGTGCGGCGGTGGTTGCTGGTAAAGATAATGGGAATTTCGATGGTGGCAAAATGGTCGGCCAGGGCCTCAGCCTGAGCCAGCCCCCTGGCGGTCAGATCGGAATCGCCGCCTATCCGATCATCAAGATTATAGAATGTTTCACCGTGCCGGACCAGAAAGAGATTCCGGATGATCCGGGTGGTGATAATGTCGCGGATCCGGTCGTAAAAGGGGACGATTTCGGTAATCTTCTCCTGCAGGATCCATCCCTCGAAGGAGTCGACCAAGACCCGATTACGCTCTTCGTGTAGCGGCTCGTAGATCGACTCGTAATGGGAAACCCGCCTGAAAAAGCTGTCAAAGGCCTCGGCCGGGGTCAGGTGGCTGAACTCCTTTAGAGACGCCTTGTGCTCCAGGCTTGCCTCATTGGCCTCCTCGTCGATATTGACGCATTCGATAAAAAAAATCGGTGTTGCCGGAAAGGTTTCCTCGATCATCCGACGCCTGCTGCGGGTGACGTTGCTGGCATCAATGATCGCCACTTGGCCGCCATCATCCAGATAAGCCCTGGCCATGTCCAGATTCATGCGGGCGCACTTTTCCCGCAGATGCATACCCTTGGGATTCTGCGGCGAAAAGAAATCCGGCGAAGAGGTATCTTCCTTTGACAACTTACGGCGCAATGCCCCATTGTTGAAAATCCGCACCATGACATCATCAAGCTCCAGAGTGCGGGCAATTTTCATGGCCATGGTCGATTTTCCACGGGCCGGCAAACCGGCCATGGCGATCACCAGTTTCTCTTGCATGGAACGGCTCCTCGTCAGTTATTCAGTGTTATTGTCGTCGAGTGTACCATATGCACCAATGGTACAAAAAAACCATCATGGGAAAAACTTTTTTTAGTTCGGAAAGTTGGGTAATGCTGGTGAAAAAAGGGTATCCGTAGTACGTTTGCGTTATGAATCGGCAGAAAGCGGCGACCATCACCTTCACTCCGGCAGCACGTCGGCACATCACCGGCAAAAACGGCGATGTGACCATCTATCTGGAGCCCCGTCCGGCGGCTGACGGCTGATGAGTCAAGGTAAAAACCCCTGCGGTCCGCATGGGGAAACCAAACAAAACGACGCAAGATTCCTTTGAACGAATATCCTGTCAAAATATCACTGTCTGGAAAGCCCGTGAAGTCGTCGTAGCGGAAAAGGAGGGGAGCATCACCATCGGGGTCACGAAGTTCTTCTTCTTCGTCTCCCTGACGATCTGCGGGGCGCGGGCCACGGAAGGTGCATAATGAAAAAAGCAGGGCCAGCGTCCTGACCCTGCTTTTCCGGGCTGAGTCTCTCTTCAAGTATACGATGCGTTGACCGCTCTCTTTTTTTTATATGTCAGACTCGCCCTCTACTTTTTATTATATGCGTCTCGATCCGATTGTAAAGAGGGAAATGTCGATCTCGCAACTCTCTTGTGTTCATAGGCGCGATTCATCCTTTCTCTCAGAGCCCACATTCCAGTCCCCGGCGTTGCCTGCCGTATAATTTCGATGCGGCAGTCTTTTTTATGGACAGAACATCGTGCCCCTGGCAAGACAGGCGCAGAGTTCGCCATAAACCTCGCGCAGTCGATTCCGGTCCGGTGCAGCCCCTGTAATCGCAAGGATGCGTCGGGCCAACGGTCCATGGCGGAGAAGAAAATTGATCTCATGCCACCCGGGATGATCATCAGCAATCGTCTGTTCGGCAAGCGCCTGCCACATTTCGCCGGCAGTGAGCCTTTTCTCCATAATGCCGAACAGGGCGAGATAAGCGGGATTCGCGACAACGGTCTGTTCCGCCTCATTGATGGTCTTGACAAAAATTTCGGCGAGCGGCGCCACCGCAACGGCGGCCTGCTCGGCAAACGGCTGCCAGCGCTCCGTCACAAGGCCGCGCAGCGCTGCGCATATCAGAGAGCCCACCGCCAGATCGGCGGCTGGGCACTCTTGAATATCGAGCACCCGGATCTCGATGGCCGAGCGCTCGAAACGGGCAATCGCCCCGCGGGAATTTAACCACTCCTCCTGTAATAGTCCCTCCGGATCAAAAGGAGCGATATCACGATAATTACGTTGAAGAATCATCTCCTCATAGGCTTTTCTTGTGTAGGCCGGTTCGGGAATGATGGCACCGCTGATGGATGGAATGCGCCGTTGGTTGAAGCGGTAGTATTCCAACCGGGTGTCGAGCAGACCGCTCGGCCGGCCCTCGACAATGGGTGAACTGGCAGAAAGGGCCGGGAGAATGGGCAGCAGCAGACGGATGGCGGCATGAAGCCGGCCGAATTCGTCATCACCGGCAAAAGCGAGATTGAGATGGGTGGACTGGACATTGGACCAGCCGTGCCCCTGACAACTAAAGATACGGTTGTAGGCCTCATAAATAGCCCGACTGCCGTGCGGCCATAGCCTGGTCTCACGAAGCGGATCCATCCATGGGTGCATGGCGGTGGGCATCAGCCGGGCGCCGAAACCGGCGAGCAGGTCGTTGGCCTTACCGATGTTCTCCTGAAAACGGGCCGCAACGCCATCAAGCGAGTCAACCGGCCCGTTGGTCTTGAACTCCACCACATGAAGCGCCAGTTCGTTGGACCAAGCGATGTCACCCATCTCCACCTCGTTTGTAATCTCACCGGCCGCGTCAGCAAGCAGCCGATCAGCAGCAGGCAGAATATCGAGGCTCTTGTCAGCAACGAGCATGTACTCCAGCTCAACACCAAAGCCCTGCAGGATATGGAGGGGAGAGCTCACCATGCCGGACTCCATTCATTTTTCAGCTCAATGCGGCGGAGAAAAACCCGCATGATGCGCAGGTAGAGTTCGTCCTTCAACACCGCGTCTTCAACCCCGGCATCGATATTAGGATTGTCATTGATCTCGATGACATAAAATTTGGCGCCGATCTGTTTGATGTCGACCCCATAGAGGCCGGCACCGATGAGGTTGGCCGCCTTGAGTGCGGTGCGAATCAGACCTGCCGGCGCATGCTCCACCGGCAGAGTGGTGTAACTGCCGTCAGCGCTCTTTGTCCCATCGGCATTGCGCTTGATGATCTGCCAGTGCTTCTTGGCCATAAAATACTTGCAGACATACAGCGGCTGTCGGTCAAAAATACCGACCCGCCAGTCAAATTCAGTGGGGAGAAACTCCTGGGCGATAATCAGATCGGATCTGTCGAGTAGACGACCGACATGGGAATGCAGTTCCTCAGCGCTTTCCACCTTCATCACCCCCTGAGAAAAGGAGGAATCGGGCTGTTTGAGGATGCAGGGCAGGCCGAGCGACTCGCACACCTCATCGGTATTATCTTTATGGACAATGACCGTCTTCGGAATAGACACCCGGTTCCGGGCAAGGATCTCGGCAAGAAAAACCTTGTTCGTGCATTTGAGGATCGACTCCGGATCATCGACCACCACCAGCTTCTTGGCAGCCGCCCGCCGGGCGAAACGGTAGGTATAATGATTGACACTGGTTGTCTCCCGGAGGAAGAGGGCGTCAAACTCCGGCAACCGACCATAATCGTCCTTGGTGATCATCTCCGTGTCGATGCCCAGAGACTCCGCCGCATGGACGAAATGGTGCAGGGCCCGGCTGTCGGAGGGCGGTTCGGTCGCAGTCGGGTCATGGAGAATGGCCATGTCGTAACGGTAGTGCCGCCGCCGCTTAACGATCCGCCGTCGTCCCATGAAGTAATCCCGCGCCACCTCGACAACAAAGGGCCGGTGCTCGGACGGAATCTCCCCGGCCGGGATAGGACTGATGCTCTGCAGAAACCATTTACGGTTTTTCTCATTGTGAACGAAAAAGGCGCGGAGAAAAGGAGCCTGAAACTGTTGAAAGAGGTGGTGGCTCAGCTTGTCATGCTGACGAGCGAGATTGCGACCGAAATAGATGCTGAGAACAAATTCCTTGGATCGGATATGAACAAGACTCTTCTGGATCTGTTCGTCCAGTTCCTCCGAGGCGATGCGGATAATGGTCTGACTCTTCAGATCCTGGATGGTGGTGATATCAGGCAAGGGCTTGTGCCCCCGGGCTGCGGCCAGCAGTGACACATAGTAGCCGGTGCTCTGATAGCGATATGATCGGCAGAGGTTAAAGACCATGACCTTGCTGAGCCCGGCAAATGAAGGATCGGCAAGATAGGAACGGGCGGCGACCAGTTCAATCCCCTCTATTGCCAGGGGCCAGTCGGTCGGTTCATTGACAACAACAAGGGTTTGCATCTCTTCCCTCACCTTTTGTGCGGGTGGACAACAAGAAAATTAGCGTCATGGGTCAGAACCCCGAGGAGGATGGCACACAGCACCCGGTCGATATTGACGATATAATGACGCTCGGCGGCCAGAGGATTCTGGTGATAGGGATCAGCCACGTGGACGGTCCTGGCCTCCTTGTCGTAACCGCAGAGGACGACGAAATGACCGGCCGGTTCGCCGCGCAGGTCGTCCTCGCTACCGTCACGGCCGAATTCACGCATGGACTGATAGAGATAAGTGGAACTGAGTCCGGTGATGATCGGTACGTTCTTGCGCAGGTACCAGCGGATCAGGCTGCGGGTCAGATCCTCGAAATAGATCCTGCCGCCCATGCGCAGAAATTCCAGATAGGCGCCGGTGGCCACCCGCAAACGAGGATTTTTGCGCTTGTGCTCCGCTTGGGCGACGAGTTTGGCAGCAAGATCCTGACCATGGGGATGAAACCAGGTCGGATCGAAAAAGTGGAGATTATACGTAAAAATGGTGGCGGCATAGCCCCGCTTAAGGGCATGGTTGGCCAGACAAACCGCCAACGTGCCACCGGTTTCCAAATGGGTCACCTCGGCCACCACCCGATCCAGATCAATTGGGTCGCCGAAATAGCGATAAACTGCATGGAGGCAGGTGGGACCACAGGTGGTGTCGTCCGGTTGGGGCAGGATATCAAGTTGAAGGTGCGTTTTCATTTCTTTCCCACGGAAGACGAGGTCAACCGATATCCGGCCCCATTCGATATCACCTTGCCAACAGCGGATAAGTGATGCTAAAATATATCCACATCAGCAGCCAGCATGCAGCGGACCAAGATCGGTGCCCGGCAGGACAATCACAGTCGGCCATTGAGTGTCGGAAGCGCAACTGGCCACGATTCCAACGGCCGTGTTTTGTAACTCGTTGTTTTCACTTCCCCGTCTGCCATGGTTTGCGGGTTTTACGAGATCATCAGTGATTCGTCCGATTGTAAAGAGATCCCCTGGCGCGGTCAACACGAAAAATCATTTCCCTGCCGACCGGAAAACATTATTGCCGGGACAGCACCCCTTTCCTCCAGCCGAAGGAGCATAGCCATGTCCGAACAGCAACGCCCAAAACATCACACCAATCTCACCAAACGCTTTCCCGAAATCTTCACCGCCCTGGAATCACTGGGAACCACGGTAAAAAACGCCGGTCCCCTTGACCGGAAAACTTCGGAATTGGTCCAGCTCGGCGCAGCTGCCGCAGTGCAGTCCGAGGGATCGGTCCATTCCCACACCCGCCGGGCGCTGGAGGCGGGCGCTAGCCGTGAGGAAATTCAACACAGTCTGCTCCTGCTCATCTCCACCATCGGCTTTCCACGAGTGGCAGCAGCGCTTTCCTGGGCCGAAGACATTCTGAACAAAGGGTGATGCCGCGGCGGAACCCTCATGCAGGTGATGCTGCCGAAGCAAATCCCCTCCCTGCAGCAGGATGAAAAGTATCTGGTGACGAAGGAGGGTAAAGGTGCTTGCACTACCGCCTGCCGGTGATTTTCCGCCATCAGACTATCGGCCGACCAATCGCCTGGCGAGCAAACGCCATCTGCAAAGAAAAGGCTGACAACCACGTCCTGCGAGAGTACACCTGTGCCCCCATCCATCTCTGACACCAAAAGGGAACCACGGAAAATTCCCGCACCGGCAACAGCCATGGTGATGCGGGGATTATGGATGGATTTAGCCTGAAAGATGCCAATTGAACACCGAACGAAGTGAAGGGAGGAGGGCTGCATGGGGGGGGGCGAAGATTCTGACCATCGTTCAGCACAAGTGACAGCGATACACGACAATGACATTTTCCTGTAAAAACTACGACTACAACACCGACAAATGCCTGATGCTCCATGCCGAGTGCATCCCTGGCCGCCGCGGCTGCGTTCTCGAAGGCCGGGTGGCGCTCTCCGAAGAGCTGCAAAAGCGACTGGCGGAACTCGACAAAAAGGCCCCGCCCAAGAAACCGCGTTGATCCGCCATTACGCCGCGGATCAACAGGTTCCTTTCTCCCGACAGAATTCACCGTATTTCTTGTCGGTGCCAGCAATATGATCCTGCAACCATTTCTTAAGAAAGGTCATCACTTCGATCAGGTTAACCTCCTCGCCCGCGGTCATTTTCGCGACGATATCCTCAATTTTTCCGAGCAGATAGGCATGGGCCTTTTTCTGACCGTCGATCCCCGGATAGCTGATGGAGGCCATCCACCGCTCTTCATTGGCAAAATGCTGAATCGTGTAGCTGTTGAGACTTTTGAGGATAGGCAGAATCTCCGACTGTTTTTTTCGATCTTTCAGGGCAAAATGAACCTGGTTCATGTAATCAAAAATCCGGACATGCTGACTGTTCATCTCCTCGACCAACACGTCGAGCGCCTCGTTGAAACGAATCAGCGGCCTTTTGCCGGTTCGGGTCGTTGTTCCTGCCTCTTTGGGCAAGCGGAAGAGATTGAGCGAGGTGCTGATGTCCTGACCGATACCGTCAAGTTCGCCGGCGCTGGCGCTAAGCTGGGCGGCAATATCCTTGATGGTTGAACTTTCCCGGTTGACGTCCTCGATATCCTCGGCGATACTTCGTGCCGACCGCGCCGCCTGCACGATATTTTCATTTACCTCCTGCACCGCCAGGGCCGCTTCGTTAACCGCGGTGGTCATCTCTTTGATGCCGTCGGAGGCCTGGGCGATATTGTCGGAGATGTCCCGGGTTGTCACCGCCTGTTCCTCCACCGCGGTGGCGATGGAAGAGACGATTTCGTTGATATGATTGATCACCTCGCTGATCTTGCCGATCTCTTCGATGGTGCCGCCGGTGGTATCGCGCATGGCGTTGATCTTTCTGCCGATCTCAATGGTGGCTGTACTCGTCTGGTTGGCCAGTTCCTTGACCTCGTTTGCCACCACGGCAAAGCCTTTGCCCGCCTCGCCGGCCCGGGCCGCCTCGATGGTGGCGTTGAGAGAGAGGAGCTTGGTCTGTTCGGCGATCTGTTCGATTGTGGAAATGACCTGATCGATCTCCTGGGCTGCCGCCCCAAGCGCATCCACCTTGGCAGAGGCATCATGGGCGCTCTGCACCGCCTGGCCGGCAACGGAACGCGCCTGTTCCGTGTTGCGGGCAATCTCTTCAACCGTGATATTCATTTCCCGGGTCGCCGCCGCCACGCTGGTCATGTTGTCGGCGGACTGAGCGGCATTGTCCGACACCATCTTCATATTAGTGCTGAGTTCTTCGGCAGCAGCGGAAACAGCGGTCATGTTGCTGCTCATCTCACCGGTGGCAGAGGCCACCCGGGCCGCTTTGTCGCTCATGGTGACCGCACCGCGCAGCATCTCACCGGCCACCGTGTTGAGTTCGGCCGAGGTGGTGGTCAGATCGGCGCTGTCCGTTTTGATCCCGGCGATGATTGATTGCAATTTTTTCCGCATGCCGGCAAAGGCGGCGGCCAGCGGGTCGTTTTTCCGAATCTGGTCACCTCCGCGGGTCAGATCGCCGGAAGCCATTGCATCCGCCAGCCGGGCACCATCAGCCAGCACCCCGGCAAAGAACCGCTGGCCGAGCCAACCTGTCACGCCGGCAACCAACAGAGAACAGACCAGCAGAACACCTATCTGCACGAACCAGCCGGCCAGCAAACCGGGCAGCAAAAGCCCGAAAAGACCGACGACAAAGACAACCACGGCAAGCGCCGCCACCGGCACAACACCTTTTCTCATGGTTCCACCATAACATGTTGTTTTTTTATCACGAATTTCACATCATCACATCTCAGCCAAGTTCCCTGTTCTTTTCCGCACTTATCCCCACCTTGCCGTAATTGCTTGCTCCGCATTCGTTCTTACCGAGATCCATAACATTGGCCTCGTCCGGCTCCACCTTCAACCAACCGCCATTGACACGGCGGATCTGGGAATAAACCCCGGGTTGCGGCCTGAGATTTGCCTCGATAAACTCGGCGAACTTCAGCTCGTTTGGCAGATGAAAGGCGATATTGTTCTTGCGCAACTTGCCGAGACTGGCCATGAAAATGCCATTGCCGTCAGCCTCGTCCCAGGTCGTGTAATGACCGGGCAGCACCATGATATCGTCAGCTAGATCCCGAACCTTCAGGGTCAAGGTCAGATAGAGATAGCGTGACCATTCGTCGCTCTTGCCGCCAAGATCGGGCCGGCCAGCGGTGTTGATGAAGATCGTGTCGCCGCTCAGCAGGTATCGATCGTCAATGAGATAAGAGGTACTGCCCATGGTGTGACCCGGGGTGTGAATGACCCTGACTGTAGGGCCGTCGGCGCCGCAGAAAAAGAGCTGGCCATCCTCGATGGCGGTGTAGGCGAAATCGGCGCCGAGAAAATCCTCCTGTTTGACCATGATGGTTGCCCCGGTTTTGGCGGCCAGAGCGATCGAACCGGAGATATAATCAGCCTGACGGTGGGTTTCAAAGGTCTTGACGATGCGCGCCCCGTGCCCGGCGGCAAGGTTTATGTAAAAATCGATATTGCGGGACGGATCAAAAACCATGGCTTCAGAGTCGGCAACGAGCAGATGACTGCAGGCCGCCTTACCCGGCCGAATGATCTGGTACAATTTGTATGGGGCATCGTTGCCATTGACCAAACGGGCGGCAAGGACGTTGCCCCAGGCAACGATACCCCCGGACAGATAGCCGACATCGTCGAACCCATGGGCCACGAGTTGCTCGGCGACGTATTTGGCCGAGCCCTCCTTGGCGCAGACGATTCTGACCTTCTGACCAGCGGGAATCAGGGCGACGCTCTCCTTGACATCCTCCATAAAGTTGAAATACGGGATGTTGATATAGGGAAAGAGGGCGGGGCCTTCCACATACCAGTTGGCGAACTCTTTTTCGTTACGCACGTCAAGCAGAATGAAATCGGGCCGCCCCGAAATCCACGAAAAAAGTTCTTCCGCCGAATAACAAAAAGGTAAAGACGAAGTCATATATCCTCCTTAAAGGGAAATGTTCAGCAATGCCAGGGCCACCACGCCGTACGGCCAAACTGATGTTCTGCTAATAATTATCCATGCAATCAAAGATAATAACGAAAGTCAAACGGATTTTTATCGGCTCTTCAGCACCCCTGGCTCGACATCCTTGGGCAAACACTCGCTCAGATAACGATCCAGGCAATGAATGCCGTCCGGGGTAAAGGGCATTCCGCTCCGCACCATCTTCCACACCGCATCAAGCGACAGGAACGCGCCCGACTCGACTTCCGATTCCTGCAGAACAAACGGCCCATCATGACAGCAGAGAAAGACTCGCCCCCACACCCGGTTGCCCTCATCATTCCAGAAAAAATCAAACTGACTCTCCAACGGACAGCCGCTAATACCAACCTCTTCAGCCAGTTCACGACGAGCCGCCTCCTCGTAACTCTCATTAAAACCAACCACACCGCCGGCTGCGACCTCGTAAAAGCCGGGATAGACATCCTTGCTTTGGGTCCGTTTCTGAACAAAGAGTTCTCCTTGCTTATTGAAAAGCAGAATAAAAGTCGCCCGATGAATCAGGTTATTTCTCCGCATCTGTTGACGGGTCGCGCTGCCGATCAGCCGGTTATTCTCATCGACGATGGCGACGTTTTCATCCCGCGAATCACTTTTGTCGGGACCATCACTTCTGATAGTCATCATATTTTAATGCCTTGCCGCGTACTAGTTCAGCCGGATATCTGAGCCGGTTCTTTTCGAGCTTCTTCCAGGCCGCCTCCAACGGATCAATATCAAGCCGCTCCGCCAGATTGACCAGATAAATCAATACATCGCCGATCTCCTCCGCCACTGCCTCCCTTTTTGCCGCCGACAGGTTGCGGCTCTGTTCCTCGGTCAGCCATTGAAACGGCTCCGCCAGTTCCGCACATTCCACCAACAGCGCCATGGCAAGATTTTTCGGACTGTGAAACTGCTCCCACTTTCTCTCGTCGCGGAAGGCCCGTACTTCATCCAGCAACTTTTTCATCAAAACCCCTTGTGCCGAGTTGTTTTTACCGGATATTCTGGTAATGTTTACCAGGCATGGAAAAAGAAAATTTCAATCCCTTTCTGAACCGGAATGATCGTCTCGTCCGCAATACCCTGGGCCGCGCCTTCTGCCTCACCTTGAAAAACGGCGCGCCCTTTGCCAACGACGCCGTCAACACTGCGGCCGAACGACTCCTGACCGATGCGTCGCCGGCCCAACGTTGCTATATCTCGGAAAGAAGGCGCCGATACGCCCTCTGCCTGTCAACAATAAACAGCCACATGATCAATGACCCGCTACGCCAGGCCTTTGTCCTTTGGGACGCGGAACTTTTCTTTGAGGTGCATGAGGTGCTTGAAAGAGTGTGGACCACAGCCACCGGCAGGGAAAAATCGGCGATGCAGGGGCTGATCCGGGCCGCCGGAGTCTACATGCTCCTGGAAGGCAACCGCCGGGAAGCGGCGCTGAAGATGGCGGCCAAGGCCGCGGCAGCCATTGCCGCCGATCACCAGGCTCTCCCCTTTTGCCCTGGGATCGCCCTGCTGCTTGCCAGACTGATTAAGCTTGATCCCCACCCGCCGAAACTGCTGGCCGCGGAACAGAGTAGGAAGATCTGATCCAAGCAGCGGTTGCCAGTTGTCAGCCGGTCCGCCCCCCATCAACCATATGCACGAATCGTTGAGGGAAGGGAATGGAGATTTTCTCCGCATCAAACCTCTTTTTCATCCGTTCGTTGGTATCGAAAAAGACAGGCCAGTAATCATCGGCGTTGACCCAGACGCGGACGGCAAAATTGACGCTGCTGTCGGCTAATGCAGCGACGCCGATAAAAATTTCCTGATCTTTCAAAATGCGTTCATCCTCGGTCATCACCTGATGAATCACCGTTTTTACCCGGTCGATATCTTCCTCGTAGCCGACGCCGAAAATAAAGTCGACCCGACGAGTGGGCTTGGCGGTGATGTTGACGATATTATCACCGATAACCTTCGAGTTCGGAACAATGATTGCCTTGTTGTCCGGCGTGACAAGCATGGTGGTAAAGATCTGGATCTCCTCCACGGTGCCGGCCGTGCCGGCCGCCTCAATAAAATCTCCTTTTTTGAAGGGCCGAAAGAAGATCAGCAGGACGCCGGCAGCGAAATTAGACAATGACCCCTGCAAAGCAAGACCAATGGCCAGACCGGCAGCGCCGAGTACGGCGATAAAAGAAGTTGTCTGGATGCCGAGCTGATTGAGCGCCGCCAGGATGACAAAGGTCAGCATGCCGATATAGGCGAGGTTGCCGACAAAACGGATCAGAGTGGGATCCACTTTGGCCCGATTCATCAGCTTTTCGGCAAAACCCTGAAGGAACTTGGCGGTCCATTTACCAATAATGTAAATGATCAGGGCGGCAATGATGTTGAGCCCATAAAACGTGACAATTTCCTGCACCTGAACCATGATATTTTCCATCCCAGTCCCCTTTTTCGGCCCTCACCTGCTACTACACTTGATGATTTCGTAACTGAAAATTAACCACAGAGCCCGCAGAGCACACAGAGGCGACTATTTATAATTAAAGACTTTTTCTCTGTGTCCTCAGTACGCTCTGTGGTGAAAAAAGGCTTTTTACGGGTTTGTCACACTTGTTATTCATTAAAAAAAATCTCCCTCGGAACGAATTATTCCTCTCGGCAACCCCAAAAAAACCTACTCGCGGAGCAGAGATTTGGCGAATGAAACAAAAAAGGTGATTCCGCCCCGTTTCCAGTCTGTTTCAAACCAGACCGCGCCACCATGCTGCGCCGCGATCTCCTTGACAATGGCCAGACCTAGACCACAACCTTCAACACCGGAGGAAGTTTTTTTCCGTTTGAACATGCCGAAAATCCCCTTGGAATCTTCCTGTTCAAGTCCGACGCCGTCGTCCCGCACATAAAGGATATAATGGGAAGAGGTTTCCTGACAACCCAGCTCAATTTCACTGAGTTTGTCCCCCCCGTACTTCAGAGAATTATCAATACAGTTACGCAGAACCCGCAACAGAGAAAGGCGGTCAGCGACAATATCAGGCGGATCTTCCGGGGCAATCCAGCTGATCCGACGGAGTTCAAGTGGCAGGGAAAACTCCTCGCGGATGATGGCAAAGGTCTCGGCCAGTGACAATTTTTGCAGAAAAAGAGGAACCTCACGGGCGGCGATAAAGAGATTAATCTTATCAACCAGGGCAGCGATCTGCTCGGCGGAACGGACGATCTGCTCGCAAAAGGCGGTGCCTTTCTGATTGAGAGACTCCCCGTATCTGTCCTTGAGTTTCTGGGCCAGGCCATGGATGGAGATAGCAGGATTTTTCAGATCATGCACCACCGAATAGGCAAACTGCTTGACCTTTTGCGAACTGGCGTGCAGCTCTTCTTCCGCTTTCTTACGGTCTGAAATATCGTAATGGGTACCGACAAAGCGCAGTGGTCGGCCAGCCTCATCCCACTCCACCACCTTGCCCCGCGCCAGCACCCATTGCCACTCCCCGGCTTTATTGCGCATGCGGAATTCCGCCACATAACGGGAGGTAATACCATTAAAATGATCCTGGATAGCGGCCAGCGCTCTTTTCTTGTCATCCGGATGAAGCAAATCATCCCACCTGATCTTCTTTTCCCGAACTTCCTGAGCGCTGTAACCGAGCATCCGCGCCCAATTCTCACCATAATAGACCTCGCCGGTGACAACATTGCGGTCCCACACCCCGTCCGAGGTGGCATCAAGTATCAGCCGGAAGAATCGCTCCCGGTCGCGCAGGGCCTGCTCAGCGTTCTTCCGCAAAGCAATTTCCCGATCGAGCCGGGCTTTCATCTCGGCAAGCGCTTCAGTCAGGCCGTGAATACTCTTCTCAGTATCATGCGACTGACGGTCAGTATTTTTTTTCTCCGGAAATTGATTGCCAGCGGTGTTCGGCGGATTGCTCACAGCTACTCACTCGGTCTCAATCGTGATTGGCAAGAAGGCAATATCATCTACCTTACGTCGATCAACTGGCAGGAGTCAATTGAAACCGCACCAAAAAAGACTTTTTCTTTTTTCGCTCAGCCATTATGGTTGATGGTCTCGTAAAAAGTGCAAATTAACCACAGAGATCGCAGAGCGCACAGAGGTAAATAATTGTAATTAAAGATTTTTTCTCTGCGTCCTCATGCGCTCTGTGGTGAAAAAAGACTTTTTACGGGTTTGTCATGGTTTACCGATCGCAACAAAAAACCCGCGGTAACGCGGGTTTTTTCACATCGCCGGAAAGCACGTTTTTCAATGAATCGCAATGTGAGCGATCTGCTTTTTCGCCTCCTCGGATTTGGGCAGAGTAACGGTCAGTACACCATCTTTGAAGGAGGCCTCGATTTTGTCACTCTTGACCTCAACGGGCAGACGCATGGCCCGGTAAAACGAGCCGTAACGACGCTCCATCCGATGAACATGTTTCTTGCTTTCCCGATGCTCCTCTTTCCTTTCACCCTTGATGACCAGGACATCGCCTTCGAAGGAGATTTCGATATCCTTCTTGTCCAGGCCGGGAAGATCGGCGACAACCTCGATGGCGTCGTTTGTTTCACTGACATCGAGACGCGGGGACCAACTTTTCTCAACATCCGTCAGTACTTCATCAAACAACGAGCCTTTCCACATTCGCCGGAACGCATCCTCCATCTCTTCGAAGACATCCGGGACATCGTGCTGACGACGCCGAAACGGAATCAGATCGAACATGAAGCAACACCTCCTTTTCGGAAACATTTTTTTGGCCCGCCCTGCTGCCTCCTTCTGATAAAAAAATAATTCTCCCAGCCCTCTTGTCAAGCACGGGACCGGACCGCAATTTCCGACCAGGATCCCGGCCGCCCTGGTACGGCAACAGCACGTTCGAGGCGGGCATAGAACTCGTGGCCAGCAATCTCCCGGGCGCCGAGACGGATCAGATGGCCAGTCGTCATCTGGCAATCAATGAGATCAAACTCCCACTGTCGTAACAGGCCAACAAGGTGGGCCAAAGCCACCTTGGAACTGTTGGAGACCCGTGAAAACATCGATTCGCCGAAAAAGATCCGGCCAAGCGCCACCCCATACAGTCCGCCGACCAGCTCTTTTCCCTCCCAGCACTCGACGGAATGGGCGTGTCCCGCCTGATGCAAGCGGATATAGGCATCCTGCATCTCCGGCACCAGCCAGGTTCCCTGCTCCTTGCCCGGCCGCGGGAGTGAACAGGCATGAATGACCGCGGCAAAGGCGGTGTCGAAGCTCACCCGGAACACTCCCTGACGAATGATGCGAGCCATTCGCCGCGACAGATGAAATGCAGCTGGTTCGAGAATCAACCGCGGATCAGGCGCCCACCAGAGAATAGGGTCCTCCTCGCCGTACCAGGGGAAAATCCCCTGGGAATAGGCCAGCAGCAGCCGTTCAACGGAGAGATCGCCGCCCACCGCCAGCAGACCGTCCTCCCGGGCGAGATAGGGGGGTGGGAAGATGAGGTCATCGGTCAGCCCGAAGATCATCGGCAGAGGCCGCGCAGATAGTCGAGCCAGCGGTCGAGTCCCGTTCCGCTGACGGCGGAGAGCTCGATGACGGCAAGACCGGGATTGAGTCGAAGGGCATCCTCGGTGGCCGCTGTTGGCGAGAAGTCGAAATAGGGCAGTAGATCGGTCTTGCTGATGACAAAGAGCTGCGAACCGATAAAGGCCCGCGGGTATTTGGCCGGTTTGTCCGGCCCCTCCGGCACGGAGACCAGCACGACGCGCTGGTGTTCGCCGAGATAAAAGGTGGCCGGACAGACGAGGTTGCCGACGTTTTCGATAAAGAGCAGATCGAGCTTTTTGCCAGCCAGCTGATCCTCCAAAGCGTGCAGGCCCTTGTGGGTCAGGGCGGCGTCAAGGTGGCAGGCACCGCCGGTGGTCAACTGTACCACCGGCACGCCCTTGGCCCGGATACGCTCGGCGTCCCGTTCCGTTTCGATGTCCCCTTCGATGACGCCGATGCGCAGCTCACCCTGCAATTTCTCAATGGTCTTTTCCAGCAGGGTGGTCTTTCCCGAGCCCGGACTGCTGATCAGATTGATCGCCACCGCGCCCAGCGCCTCGATATGCTCCCGGTTTTTTTGCGCCAGGGCGTCGTTTGCCGCCAGCAGACTCTGATGCACCTCCACCACCTTCGGCACCGGCACCGCGCACCCGCACTCATCACACATAGTTCACCTGCCAGTAGTAGAAACGTTGATGGATGCGATTTTCTTTCACCGCACCCCAAATCCCCAATCCGTAATCCCACATTGCCAATCCCCTCACTCCATTTCCACCTGGAGGAGGATGATGCCATCCCCGCCGCAAGGAACCAGCAGCACCCGCCGGCAGTGCGGGCAACTCTCCGGCATGGCGCCGTCGGCCATGCACTCCGCCCCGCAGTGGCAGCAGCGCCAGCGCAGCGGCGGCACGACGATTTCCAGTTTTGCCCGCCGGGTCAGCTCCTCCTGGACGGCCAGCACTTCGAAACCGAAAGAAAAGGAATCAACGACCACGCCGGACAGCGGCCCGATCTCCACCGTCACCCGGCTGATCGCAGACGCGCCATGTTTGCTGGCCAACTCAGCCAGCTGTCGCAGCAGGCCCTGGACCAGCGACAGTTCGTGCATGCATTCCTTCTCCCGCGAGAGTGGCCACCACCAGCTCCGCCACCGCGGCCACCTGGCCGGCCATGGTCGCCGACAGCTCCATGCCGAGGGCGACCGTCTCCGGCACCACGGCGAGAAAGGTCACCCGCTCCGGCGCCTGCTCCCGCAACCGGCTGATCTCCAGAACTTCGAGCAGGCCAAGCTGGTGGGGCGACATGCGCAGCTGCAGGCCCGCGCCGCGCAGTTCCTCGCCACTAAAGATATGAATCGAACCGGGCGGACCATCAGCCGCCACCACGTCAACGACGATGAGATGATCCACCTCCTCGAGAAAGGGGGCCATGTAAATGCCGGCGGTGCCGCCATCAAGCAGCCGTACCCCGTTCGGAAAGGTATAGTGCTCCTCCAGATAACGGATGACATGCACCCCGAAGCCCTCGTCGCCGAGCAGCAGGTTGCCGATACCGAGGATGCCGATTTTTCTTGGTCGCGCCGTCACACTGTTCTCCTTCATGGTCACTCAACAGATCCTTGGCAACGGTTCGCCACACAAGGAACGGACAATGCGGCTGCCGCCGGCTGCCGTATGCAGGACAACCTGACCCGGCGGGCCATCGGTCACCCGACCGATAATGCGCGCCTCGCGCCCCTCGGCCATGGCCTGCATGGCGGCGAGTACCGCCGTTTCCTGGCCCCCCTCAACCAAGGCGAGACATTTGCCCTCGTTGGCCAGATAAAGGGGGTCGAGGCCAAGGATCTCGCAGGCCGCCGCCACCGGGGCCTTGACCGGGATTTCGGCCTCATCAAGCTCGATTGCCACGCCGGCGGACGCGGCGATCTCATTAAGCGAGGTCGCCACCCCGCCCCGGGTCGGATCGCGCAGAACATGGACCGCGCCGGGCGCGGCGGCAAGCATTCGCTGAACCAGGCGGTGCAGGGCCATGGTATCACTGGCCAGCTCGCCCTGCAGGGCAATGCCGGCCCGCTGGCTGAGGATGGTAATGCCATGATCGCCCATGCTGCCGGAAAGGATGACCGCGTCGCCGGGTGTGGCCCGGCGGGAGGAGATATCAAGCCCGGTCGCCACCAGACCGATGCCCGAGGTATTGACAAAAACCTTGTCACCCTTGCCCTTCTGCACCACCTTGGTGTCGCCGGTGACCACCGTCACTCCGGACTGCCGGCAGGCCGCGTCAATGGAGGCGACAATACGCTTTAGCTCCTCAATCGGCAACCCCTCCTCAAGGATCATGGCAAGGCTCAGACAGAGAGGGCGGGCCCCGCGCATGGCCAGGTCATTGATGGTGCCATGGACTGCAAGCAGGCCGATATCGCCGCCCGGAAAAAAGAGCGGGTCAACAACATAGCTGTCGGTGGAAAAGGCAAGCCGTCCCTGGTCGGTTTCGACAATGGCGCTGTCTTCGAGTCCAGCCAGCACCGGATTGTCGAGGCGGGCAACAAAGATATCGCGGATCAGCTCGCTGCTTGCCACCCCGCCGCTGCCGTGATCGAGAAGAATGGTCTTCTTCGTCATTGGCCCCCTCCGAAACGGTAATAGGCGGCGCAGGTGCCCTCGCTGGACACCATGCATGGTCCCACCGGGCTGGTGGGGGTGCAGCGCGATCCGAAAAGCGGACAGAGGCGGGGATTTTTCCGGCCGCGGAGAATCTCGCCGCAGAGGCACCCCTTTGGCTCGACCGACTCCGGTAGAGGCACCGCGAACTTCCGCTCCGCGTCAAAGCCGGCAAACTGTTCCCGGATGGCGAGCCCACTGCCGTCAATCACACCGAGGCCTCGCCACGGGGTGTCCACCGGTTCAAACACCTCATCCAGCACCGCCCGGGCCCGGCCGTTGCCTTCCCAGGTCACGGCCCGGCGATAAGCGTTTTCCGCCTCGGCCCGATTTTCCCGCTTCTGCCGGACCAGCAGGATCAGGGCCTGGAGAATGTCGGCCGGTTCAAAACCGGCGACCACGCAGGGCAATGCGTAGTCACGGGCCAGGGGGGCATAGGCTGCGACGCCGATGATGGTGGAGACATGGCCGGGACAGAGCAGGCCGTCCAGGGCCAGCTCCGGGTCGGCAAGCAGGGCGGCAAGGGCCGGCGGCATCACCTTGCCCGCAGAAAAGACGGAAAAATTGGCAAGATTTCTTCTCTCGGCCTCAAGGATGGTGGCCGCCACCAGCGGCATCGTTGTCTCGAACCCGACTGCCGGAAAGACGACCTCCTCATCCGGATGGCGCTCGGCCAGGGTCAGGGCGTCGATGGGCGAATAGACGACCTCGACACTGGCCCCTTCGGCCTGGGCTTTGGCCAGGGAACTTGTCGACCCCGGCACCCGGTAGAGATCGCCGAAAATCGCCATGCGCAGCCCCGGCCGCTTTGCCACCTCGAGAAAACCGTCGATATGGGCCGAGGCGGTGACGCAGACCGGGCAGCCCGGCCCGGAGATGAGCTCGATCGACACGGGCAGGATGGCGCGCAGGCCGTGGCGGAAGATGGCCATGGTATGGGTGCCGCACACCTCCATGATACGCAAGGGCCGGTCAACAATCTGGTTCAGTTCGGCCGCCAGATGACCGACGAGCTCCCTGTCGCGAAATTCGTTGACATATTGCATGTCTCTCACCCACCGCTGCCGGAACGGACCGCGAGCCCGTCGGCCATCTCCCGCAGCAGGCGGAGATTGGTCTCCGCCTCATCGGCATCAAGGGTATGGATGGCGAAACCGGCGTGGATGATGAGATAATCGCCGACCCGCGGCCAGCGGTCGACCAGATCGAGCCGCACCTCCTTGTCGATGCCATCGGCCGCGACCATGGCGGTACGGGCCGCGGTAAAATCATCCTTGTTGCCGGTGACGGCGACAACCCGCATGGGAACAGCTAAACACATGGTATATTCCTGTTCATGAGAAATTGACTTTGCGCCGGATGATAAGGGTCAGCGGCCAGGTGACGGTGCAGCGACCAGCTGGGTCCCCCCATGCCCGGCCGATTTCCGCAAACATGGCGGCCAGCGCGGAGGGATTTTCGCTTTTCCGGTAAGCGGTTACCGCCGACCACGTTTCAATATAGCCAATCAGTTGCGAAAAATCCCATTTTTCCCGCATGGCAAAGTGAGGGGCGACCACGGCAGCAAAGGGAAACGGGATGTCCCGGTAGCCGTTTTCCACCATCCCGCGCTCCGCCGGCCAGTAGGGGGCAAGCGTACCGGAATACAGGCAGCCGATGACGGCATCAACCGCCGCGTTTATGTGCAGCAGATTGTAGGTCCACACCGCCAGAACGCCGTTGTCCTTCAACACCCGGTCCGCCTCCCGGAAAAAGGCGGGCAGGTCGAACCAGTGCAGGGCCTGGGCCACGGTGACCAGATCAATGGTCGCCGCCCCGAGGCCGGAGTCCTCCGCCCGCGCCAGCCGATAGCTGATGCCCGGTTGTTGCACCGCCTTGTTGATCTGACTCGCGCTGGCATCGGTGGCCACCACCTCACGGAAGTGGCCGCGCAGGCCCATGGCTGCCTGGCCGGTGCCGCAGGCGCAGTCCCAGGCCCGATCATGGCCGGGCGCGATTGCCGCCAGATGGGCAAACAGTTCCGCCGGGTAACGAGGTCGGTATCTGCCATACCCGGCGGAATCATTCGAAAAATGGTCCTTGAACATCAAAAGGCGCTCTACCTAAATCTCACGCACACCTTCATAACGGACCAAAACGACATGCCTTCCGCCCCTTCTCCGCTGTATCATCCGGGATGATCTGCCGCCCTTCCCGTTCCTTTTCCCGCGCCAGCAGGCCGCCGATCATCGCCTGGCCAAGGGCTATGCCGCCGTCGTTAACCGGCACCTTCTCGCCACAATAGACGGTAAAGCCCGCCTTTTCAAGCCGGGCGAGCAATCCGGCGAGCAGCAGGCCGTTCTGCATGCAGCCGCCGCCGAGCACCACCCTTCGCCTGCCCTCCCGTTCGGCCAACCGGACGACCGCCCCGCTGACCGCCTCGATCAGCCAGTGATGAAAGAGGCGGGCCAGGTGGCCGCGGTCAACACCCCGACCAAGGGCAGCGACCAGGGCGCGGATCATGGCGGAGGAGCGAATCACCATCAGCTCCGGCTTTTCCTCCAGGATAACCGGAAAACGCGGCTCATCAGCGGTCAGCGATTCTTCGCCACCGCTGGATGCCTCATCGGCCAGGGATTCGAGTTCCATGGCCGCCTGGCCCTCATAGTCGGCAACCTGCCGGACGGCAAGCAGCGACGCCACCGCGTCAAACAACCGACCGCAGCTCGAGGTGGCCGGCGAGTTGACTTTTGCCGTCATCATCTGGCGGACGATCTCGCGCTTACCGTCATCGAGCCGGGCCAGGGGCGTTTCCGCCAGGGCCCGAACAAAGCCATCCGGCCCCCAGGCCTGCCAGAGGGCGGCCAGACCCATACGCCAGGGCTGCCGCGCCGCGGCGTCGCCGCCGGGCATGAGGAGCTGTTCAAGCCGGCCGAGGCGCCTATACGAACTCAAGTCCGTCAGCAATATCTCGCCGCCCCACACCGTGTTGTCCGGGCCATAGCCGCTGCCGTCCATGATGACGGCGATCACCTCTTCGTCGAGGTTGTGTTCCGCCATCACCGCCGCCGCATGGGCGTGATGGTGCTGCACCCGGTAAAGAGGAAGATCCAGTCCCTCGGCATGGCGGCTGGAGAGATAATCGGGATGGAGATCACAGACCGCGGCTTTTGGTAGTATATCAAGCAGATTTTTCATATTGGCAATACTTTCCTGAAAAAAATTGAGGGTCTCCGGCCCAACGAGATCGCCGACATGCTGGCTGAGCACCGCCCGACCGCCCTGGGCCAGACAAAAGGTATTCTTCAATTCCGCGCCACAGGCCAGCACCGCGTCGATGTCCCGCGGCAGCCGAACCGCCTCCGGCACATAGCCGCGGGAGCGGCGCAGCACCACGGTTTTGCCGGCCAGGACCCGCACCACCGGATCATCGACCCGGTTGACGATATCCCGATTATGCAACAGAAAAAAATCGGCAATGCCGGCAAGCCGTTCCATGGCCTCCTCACTGGCGATGCAGATCGGCTCACCGGCGCGGTTGCCGCTCGTCATCACCAGCACCGCAGGACAGTCCTGCTCGCGGAAAAGGAGATGATGAAAGGGAGTATAGGGCAGCATCACCCCGAGACGGTTGATGCCAGGGGCCAGGGAAGGAGCAAGTTCTTGCCGCTTTGTCCGGCGCAAGAGAACAATGGGCCGGCGCCAAGAGACCAACGCCGCCTCCTCCTCGGCGCTTAGATCGCACAAGGCGCGAATTGTCGCCAGGTCGCGTGCCATGACGGCGAGCGGTTTCGTTTTCCGCTTCTTGCGTTCCCGCAGGGCCAGGACCGCCTCCTCATTGGCCGCATCCACCGCCAGATGCAAGCCACCCAGACCACGCACGGCAACGATTTTTCCTTGCCCCAAGGCATGGGCCGCCTCGGCGAGCGGCTCCTTGCCGGTTATCAGCAGCCCCGCGCCGTCATGCCAGGAGAGCCGCGGCCCGCAGTCATGACAGGCATTGGGCTGGGCATGAAAGCGCCGGTCAGCCGGGTCATGGTACTCGGCGGTGCAGGCCGGACACAGGGCAAAAACCTTCATCGAGGTCTTCGGCCGGTCATAGGGAACGGACTCGACAATGGAAAAGCGGGGACCGCAGTTGGTGCAGTTGATGAAGGGATAGCGAAACCGACGGTCGCCGGTGTCAAGGAGTTCTCGCAGGCAATCCTGGCAGACGGCCGCGTCCGGCGGAATCATGGCACTGATTCGGTCATGATCGGCGCTGACCAGGATGGAAAAGCCCTCCTCACCGCCTTTCCAGTCAATCCTTTTTGCACTGATCGACTCGATGCGGGCGAGCGGCGGCAATTCCCGGCGCAGACTGTCGACAAAGGCGGACAAGGGGGACAACCGGGGGAGGGCCAGGCGGATCACCACCCCCTGGCCGGAATTGGCGACACTGCCGGTCAACCCCATCTTTTCCGCCAGCCGATGAACAAAGGGGCGGAAACCGACCCCCTGCACCACGCCGGTGACGGTCAGCTCCACCCCCTGTTTGTCATGGTTCGCGTTGAATGGCAAAAAAATCCTCAGACCTTGGCGGAATTGTCATGCCTCGCCTTGAACTTATAGCCATTGACAATGGAGGAGATGAGTCCCTCCGGCGACTTCAAATCATTCCACGCCAGCATGTAAAGATGGGTCACGGTAAACAGGAGAAAATACCACATGATGAGGTAATGGACAAAGCGTCCCTGCTGCTGGGTGCCGAACATGGCCAGACCCCAGTCCTGCCAGGCGGTGTTTTCCGGATAAAGCAGATAAAAGCCGCTGATCAGTTGCAGCAGAGCAACAAGCCAGGTGAACAGATAGACGAGACCGGCCAGGGCGTTATGGCCGAGCCGTTCCTCGTGCTCGTCGGTAACGTAACCATAAAAGCCGAGGGTAGAAAAAAAATTCTTGATATTGGCACGGGTCACCGGCAAGGGCCCGACCAGTCTTTCCTGGCTGTTGCCGAACAGATAGAGAAAGAGCCGGACCAGCACCGAGGCGGTGAAGACAAAACCGGCGATGAAATGAATCTGCCGGATCTCCGCCATCGGAAAACGCCCGTTGCCCTCCACCATGGTATTGGTCCATGGATCATGAATATACCAGCCGGTCACCGCAAGAAAAACGATGGACAGGGCAAAACCCCAGTGACAGAGGCGGAAGAGGACGCTCCACACGTATTTTTTTTCGTATTCCATGGCAGTCTCCCTAAACAGCTTTTACCCTGACCAGCTCCCGGCCCTGAGGATCGAGCATGTGAACGGCGCAGGCAATGCATGGATCAAAGGAGTGGATGGTGCGCAGCACCTCCAGTGGTTTCTCCGGATCCGCCATCGGGTTGCCGACGAGCGACGCCTCGTAAGGGCCGGGTTGCCCGGCCTTATCGCGTGGACCGGCGTTCCAGGTGGAGGGCACCACGCACTGATAATTGGCAATCTTGCCGTCCCGGATGACGATCCAATGGGAGAGGCAGCCGCGCGGAGCCTCGTGGAAGCCGAAGCCCCGCTGCTCGCCCTTGGGGAAGACCGGCGGATTGAAGATGGCGAGATCACCCCGACCGACGTTGTCCACCAGCAGCTGCCAGTGCTTCAATGCCAGATCGGCGAGCATCGAGGCGCGTACCGCCCGGGCCAGATGCCGGCCCAGGGTGGAGTGGAGCACCTCGGGTCCAACCGTGACGCCTGCCACTGCGCTGACCCGGCTTAAGGCGTCATTGACCGCGGCCACCGTCTGCTCGTGGCCAAGGGCATAGCCCACCACCAGCTGGGCGAGCGGCCCGACCTGCATCGGCTTGTCCTGAAAACGGGGCGCTTTCAGCCAGGTGTACTTGCCGTCATCCTGAAAGTCGGTGTACTTGGGCACGGTCTCCTCCTCAAAAGGATGGCGCGACCAGTCACCGTCGTACCAGGCGTGGGCGATCTCCTCAACCACATTGTCCTTGAAGTAGGGATCATTGAAGCTGCTGATCGCCTTGGCGGTGGCCAGATCGCCGTTCATCACCGTGCCGCCCGGCAGATCAAAGATTGTGCCTTTGGTGTCGAGCACCATGTCCGGCACGGCGAGATAGTTCGTCACCCCGGCGCCGTAAGGTAGCCATTCCTTGTAGAGGGCGCCGACGGCGATAACATCCGGCAGATAGACCTGCTGGATAAAGCCGCGCACCTCCTCCACCAACTGCTTCACCCAGTAAAGGCGCTCCATATTGAGGGCCGCCTCGTTGTCGAGGTTGATGGCCGCCGTCACCCCGCCGACGGCAAGATTCTGCACGTGCGGGTTCTTGCCGGAAATGATGCCGAGCGCCTGGGTGGCCTTGCGCTGGTAGTCGAGGGCCTCCAGATAATGGGAGACCGCCATGAGATTGGCCTCAGGCGGCAGGACCATGGCAGGATGGCCCCAGTAGGCGTTGGCAAAGGGGCCGAGCTGGCCGCTCTCCACCAGGGCCTTGACCTTTTCCTGCACCGCCTTGAACCGTTTGACGCTGTTGCCCGGCCATTCGGATAGACTGTGGGCCAGCGCCGCGGTCTTGGCCGGGTCGGCCTGCAGGGCCGAAACCACATCCACCCAGTCGAGGGCGGACAGCACATAAAAGTGGACAATGTGGTCATGTAGGGCATGAATCGACATGACCAGGTTACGCACATACTGGGCGTTGATGGGAATCTCCAGACCCAGGGCGTTTTCCACCGCCCGCACCGAGGCGAGGGCATGCACCGTGGTGCAGACGCCGCAGATGCGCTGGGTGAAAAGCCAGGCATCGCGGGGGTCGCGACCCTGGAGAATAACCTCGATGCCGCGCCACATCTGTCCCGATGACCAGGCCTTGCTGATTTTGCCCCCTTCCACTTCCGCGTCTATCCGTAAATGTCCCTCGATCCGGGTGATGGGATCGATGGTGATTCGCTGCGCCATGTCAGTTCTCCTCTTCTGTCGAAGAATTACTTGTCGTCCTGTTTGCCTTTCACCAGCCGCTTGCCGATACCCACTGCCGCGTGGATGCCGATGGCGGCGCCGGTGACGGCGAGAATCTTCTTACCCGCGCTCTCGGCGCTTGCGACAATGCCGTCACCACCGGGAATGGCGACGCCGGGCAGCCGCTCGTAAAAGGGGGTCATGGTGTCCCAGAAATCGGGCTCGGTGCAGCCGATGCAGCCATGCCCCACCCCCACCGGCCAGACCCCGACATCGTTGAAACGCGCCACCGGACAGTTGGCATAGGTCTGTGGCCCCTTGCAGCCCACCTTGTAGAGACAGTAGCCCTGCCGATGGCCGGCATCGCCGAACTGTTCGGCAAAGCGGCCCTCGTCGAAATGGGCGCGCCGCTCGCACTGGTCGTGAATCTTACGGCCATAGGCAAAGAGCGGCCGGCCGAGCTGATCGGTGGGAGGCAGACGCTTGAAAGTCAGGTAGTGCAGAATGGTGCCAAGCAAACAGATCGGGTTGGGCGGGCAGCCGGGGATATTGATCACCGGGGTACCATGCACCAGATCCTGAACCCCCACCGCGCCGGTGGGGTTCGGATCCGCCGCCTGGATACCGCCATAGGCGGCACAGCTGCCCACCGCGACGGTCGCCGCGGCCTTCGGTCCTACCTCGGCCATGATCTCCATGGCGGTGCGGCCGGCGATCTTGCAGTAAATGCCGTTGTCTTTGGTGGGGATGCCACCCTCCACCACGCAGACAAATTTACCATTATATTTTTCGATTGTTTCTTTGAGCACTGTCTCGGCCTGATGACCGGCGGCGGCCATCACCGTCTCGTGGTAATCCAGGGAAATGATGTCGAGCAGCAGGCGTCCGATATCCGGATGGGAGGCCCGCAGCAGGGATTCGGTGCAACCGGTGCACTCCTGAAAATGGAGCCATACCACCGGTGGCCGCTGCGGATTGGCCGCCGCCTCAACCAGCTTCGGAACCATCGCCTCCGACAGGCCGAGGGCCGCGGCAGCGATGGTGCAGCCCTTCAGAAAACCGCGCCGGCTGCAGCGCAGGGATTGAACACATTCGTCTTCGTGTTTCGGCATGGAGACCTCCTTTTTTCGACGGACAACGACTTGTGCATGAGACGGTGCGGAAAAACAGCAACAAAGAGGCAGATAACCGTTATTCCCTCTTCTTTCAGGATACGGAAAAAAACACGGATGTCAAATACAATTCTAGGTACTTATACTGACAAATATCCCTTGCCATGATTTTCGTCAAGAAAAAAATAGGTATTACTACTCACAAACAACAAAAGACAGAACCATCGATACCATTGACGGCACGACCAGAAAAAAGGGGATGGGAAGGCATGCGAAAATTTGCTGGAAGCAGAGGGCGTGTTCATGACAAACCGGATTGGCGCTGTGACCGAAATCAGCAGTTCGTGACAGAATGGGCCGGCAGAGCGTCTCATTCAAGGATGGGCGACAGAATGAGGCCGACGCGAAGAGAGCCTGGGAAGGCTTCTTCACCAATCCGGCAGGAATCAGGAAACAGGCCCGGCAAGGATTTTCCATGCCGCGGCAATAACCCGTTCAGCCCCAAGTTCCGTCATGCAACGACGGTGCGGGCACTCCCTTTTCAGACAGGGCGAGCAGGGCAGATCAAGCCGGATCACCTGGTGGCCTTCGCCATAAGGACCGGTGCGCCAGGGGGCGGTGGACCCGAAGATGGCCACCACCGGGGTGTTCACCGCCGCGGCAATGTGCATGGGTCCGGTATCGGTGGAAACAACAAGCGGCGCCTTTTTATAAAGGGCGGCCAGGGTCTTGAGTGATGTCTCGCCGGCCAGATTGATTGCCGGCCTGACCATGCGGGCAATGATGTCGTCAATCACCGACCGGTCACCCCGGCCGCCGGTGAAAACCACATACAGCCCTTGCTCCGCCAGCCAATCACCGACACGGGCAAATCTTTCATTATCCCACAGCTTGGTCGGCCAGGTCGCCTGGGGGTTGATCGGCGCCACCCGGCCGGGATCAGCAATACCCCTGGCGTACAGCAGGGCAGCGATTTCCCGGAAATGACTTTCCTGCAAAGGCAGATCAAAGACCACCTCAGGGCAGGGCACACCGATGGCGGCAAGCAGCAGCAGCTCGCGGCGGACCGCATGGATGTTCATATCCACCGCCGGCACCTTCTCGTTGAGGAATAGATAACTGCACTCGGCATGCTCCATGCCCCGGCCGAAACCGACCTTGCGCGTTCCCCGGCTCAGGGCCACCAGGATTCCGCTCTTCAACAGCCCCTGAAAATCGATGATCAGGTCATAATGCCGGGAGCGCAGATGACGGATAAAGGCAGCCATCTCGCGCCAAGCAGCCAAACGTCCCGGACCCTGGCGCATGGTGGTAAACCATTTTTTGCGTTGGGAAACAAGGAGACGATCGAGGGATGGATGACCGGCAATCAGATCGCTTGCCGCCTCCTCGATCAGCCAGTCGATGCGAGCATCGGGATAGTGGCGGCGCAGAGCGTGCAGAGCCGGCAGAGTATGGGTGACATCGCCGATGGCGCTGGTCTTGACAATCAGGATATGCACGGGCAACAGGTCATTGATTATGATTCACGATGATGCCGGGACCGAGCCGGTTTACGGTTCCGGAGTTCATGAAAAAAAAAACGACACGCGTGCGGCAAGAGACCGCTGCCGTCCGGGTTCCGCCCTTATAACAGATCAGCGGACGGGAAACAACGGAGATCTTTTTGTCATCATCCGGGGTTGACAGGGGCATTCCGGCACGATAGATTCAAAGCACATTTCCCGCATCCCGCGCCACGGGCTGGCGGGTGACATGAATTCTGTCGGGGCTTCCGCCATGAACATGCAAATATGTCCGTACTGCAAGGAAAAAATCTACAGTAACGCCATTGTCTGTCGCTACTGCAAACGCGACCTGCCTGACCCGAGTCGCCCGGCCGGCCGTTCAAACTCCTGGATTCCCACCCTGTTCGCCGCGGCGCTCATCGTCACCGGCACCGCCTTCTTCGTTGCCGGCTATCTCAAGGAACGCAACAGCTGGCTGGAAGAATACGAAAAAAACGACGAATAACAGTCCATTGAAAAATGGGCCGTTGCCGGCACAGGGCGGTGCCGACGAATTGCGCCGGCACCCGGCAAAAACAAGCAATTCGAATTCCGGTACGACGACATCATTTCCTGCCCACCAGCAGACAGAAACCCGCCCGCTCATCCCGACCTGGTCGGGATTCTTCCAGCCCGGCGAGAGCACCGGGATCCTGAAAAAGCGACGACCGTTCCTCAACAACGACAAACCCTGCCTGCCGCAGCCAGTCAATCACCTGCCCGGCTTTATAAAAAGTTGCATGTCGATAAAAAGGATGTTTTTTTTCCTTTTTAGCCATGAGCGCCGTGCCCCATGCCCCCTCAGCCGGGACGAAACCCAGGACCAGATGGCCGCCCGGCTTGAGAATACGGTGACACTCGACCATGACCCGATGCGGATCAGCCAGAAAACAGAGGGTAAAAAGGAGATAGACGGTGGCCATTCTGGCCGCGGCGACAGGCAGCGCCTCGCCGACCCCCTGTGCCACCTCAATACCCCGCCCTGCGGCAAGGCGGAGCGGGGCAAAGGCCGGATCAATGCCGTAATCCACCGCCAACGCCTGGGCGAAACGACCCGGACCAACGCCGATTTCAAGCCGCGGTGGCGCACAGCGGGTCGCCAGCTGTTGGAGCGCGGCCAGCTCGATCTCAAAAAGCAGACTGTTATCAAACCAGGCGTCATATTCCGCCGCCCGATCATCAAAAACCGCCGATGTCTGCCGCCATGTCCGTTGTGTCATGTTATCGTATCTCCAGCAATTTTCAGCAATTTTCGCACCCGATGCGGCAGCGGCGGGTGACTGTAATGCAGGGCGACCTGCCAGGGATGAGGATGCAGGTTGGCGAGATTATCCCGACCAAGTTTGACCAGCGCCCCGGCCAGGGCCGTCGGTTGGCCGCAGAGTTCGACAGCAAAGTCATCAGCCTCCCATTCATGCCGGCGTGACAGCCAGGCGGCCAGCGGCTTGACGGGGAAAACGGCCAGCAAGGCACAGAAACCGACAAGAAGCAGCTTCACCGCCAACGTCGGCTCGCTGATACGAAAAATTTCCACCAGCAGGTTGCTTTCCACCAGTCGCCAGGCAGCATAGAACCCAACCAGTGAAAAAACCTCCATCATCAGCAGGCGCTTCACGATATGTCTTTTCTTCCAGTGACCCGCCTCATGGGCGAGGATGGCGAGAATCTCCTCATCACTGTTGCGTTCCAGCAGAGTGTCATACAAAACAATGCGGCGGTCATGACCGATGCCGCTGAAATAGGCGTTGCCATGGCTGCTGCGGCGGGAGGCGTCCATGACAAAAACACGGGAAACAGCAAGACCTGCACCGGCAAGCATGTTGCGGATCTTTTCTTCAAGCTTTTTGTCGGTAATGGGCGTAAACTTGTTGAAAAGCGGCTCAATGACATAAGGTGAGACAATGATCATGACGATTTTGAACAGCAGCATGAACCCCCAGAGAAAAAGCCACCAGAGCCGGGGCAACCAGGCAATGAGGTGCAGGGCGACCCAGAGCAGAAAGGCGATAATGAGACTCGACAGACCAAGACCTTTGATGGCGTCACTGAACCACAGGGAAAACGTCTGCCGGTTGAAGCCATATTTCTCCTCGACGACGAATGTGTTATAGAGATCAAAAGGGATACGGAGAAGAGAGGCTGCCCAGAGAAGCAACAGGAAGAAAAAAACGGTGCTGACCGTCGGCGACAATTCGAGCCCGTTCAGCCACGAGTTGTAACGGTCGAGCAGGCCGCCGAAGAACAGGAGCACGGTGATAAGCACGTCAAGGCCGGCGGCAACAAAACCGACCCGATTGTGATCAACCGTGTAATCACGCATGCGGGACAGGGTCTTTTCGTCCACCTGGCCGGCGAAGCCGACCGGCACCCGGTCACCGTACCGCCTGACATGGAGGAAATTAACCAGAGCGACGCACTGTTCCACCCCGATGATGAAGAGATAGACCAAAAAAACGAGCAGCAGCGGTGATTGCATTCCTTTTTTCTCTACCAATTCAACCAATTCAACCAATTCAACCAATTCAACCAATTCAACCAATTCAACCAATTCAACCAAATAAAACCAGCATGCCGCCCGAAAGTAAAGATAAACCTGATGGAGCACGCACCCCCTTCCAGCGCTCCTTGCTCGATCCGGACGCGTTCACCATCACTTTTGAACTGGTGCCGAGTCGCGGCGGCCGCAGCCGCCAGATTGATCGCACCCTGGATCTCGCTGCCGCCCTGGCCCGGGATGGCCGCATCCGGGCGGTGAGCATCACCGACAACGCCGGCGGCAGCCCAGCCCTCTCCCCGGAGGTGCTCGGTCTTGAAATCAAGGCCATGGGGCTTGACGTCATCAGTCACTTCTCCTGTAAGGACAAAAACCGCAATGAAATGGAGAGCCAGCTCTTCGGCTGGGATCGGCGCGGCCTGCACAACCTGCTGGTCATTTCCGGTGATTATCCGAAGGAGGGTTACGCCGGCCACCCAAAACCTGTTTTCGATCTCGACAGCGTCCATGTGGTGGATATGCTGCGTCTGATGAATCAGGGCCGTTTCCTTCATCACGAGAATCAGCGCACCGCCTTTTTCACCGGGGTCGCCGTCTCCCCCTTCAAACTGACCGAGGCGGAACAGGTCATGCAGTATGCCAAGCTCCATCGCAAGGTTGCGGCCGGGGCGAATTTTGTCATCACCCAGCTCGGCTGGGATGCCCGCAAGTACCACGAGGTTCTCCTTGTCATGCGCCAGCACGGTCTTCATCTACCGGTGCTGGGCAGCGTTTTTGTCCCCAGCCTTGGCCTGGCGGAAATCATGTATCGCGGCGGGGTGCCGGGCTGCATTGTTGCCGAGGAACTCTATCGCGAAATGGAGAAAGAAGGCCGGGCAGCCGACAAAGGGAAAATGGCGAGGTTGACCAGAGCGGCCAAGCTGCTCGCCGTGCTCCGCCATATGGGATACAACGGCGCTCACATCGGCGGGGTCGCTCTTTGCATGGAGGATTTCGACTTCATGCTGACCAGGGCCGCTGAGTATCTCCCGCAAGCGGCCGAGTTGATCCGCGAACTTTCCTTCTGGCCAAAGCAGGGATTTTATCTGTACCGGAAAAACGAGGAAACCGGTCTCAACGCGATTGATCGCACTCCCTGCAAAGCTGACAGCTCCTTTCATCCCGTTTATGAGCTGGCTCGGCTTGTCCATCATCTTGCCTTTGAGCCGGACAGCCCGCTTTTCCCTCTCTGTCGGACCGGCTGTCTCGCCCTCCACTCTTCCTGTCTGGCCCGGCCGTCTGCCGCCCTGGAACATCTCGCCAAGTTCCTGCTGTTTGCCTGCCAGAACTGCGGCGACTGCACCCTGGCCAGCCACAACTATCTCTGTCCCCAGTCGGGCTGCGCCAAATACCTGCTGAACGGTCCCTGCGGCGGCAGCCGGGACGGCTGGTGCGAGGTCTATCCCGGTGAAAAAAAATGCCTCTACGTCAGGGTTTATGAAAGAAACCCGGCAACCGCCGGCATCGATGACGGCCTCTTCCCCTTTGAGCCGCCAAGAAACTGGCAGCTCAACAACAGCTCCTCCTGGGCCAACTTTTATCAAGGCAAAGACAGACGAGGAGGCGCCGCAAGGACGAAATCTGAAAAAAAACAGGAAACCGGTCTGTAATTATTACTCTGTCGCCAACAATGCTTTGGCCAATCTCCCGAATCGTTTCGCTCTTTCAGAGCCGCCGCCCTTCGCCTGCACCGCCCTGTGCCGGCAACAGCCATTTTTCAAAGGGCTGTTGCCCTCCTCATTGACGCTTGACATTGTCCGCGCCAACCCCATAAGTTAAAAGAAAGAGGTCGTGTTTCCCCATTCCTTTTTTCGGACTTTTCCCATGAACCGTTTTTTCCCGTTATCGTTATCACCCGCCATTATTCTGTTTTTTGCCGTTCTGTCCTTTCTTTCCCTGCCGCTGCCCGCCGCCGACGCCCACGACCCGAATCAGGTCATCAAGTTCGGCGTCTTTCCCTACAAATCGCCTCGCACCACCTTTGACCTTTTTGGCCCCATCGCCAAACGCATTGAGGAAAAAACTGGCAAAAAGGTGGAGCTTGTCTCGGCGCCGGACTACAATACCTATATTGAACGGGGCAAGGCCGGGCTTTATGACCTGGCGTTGCCCTGCGTTACCTGTTTTTTCAAGATGCAGGAGGCGGGCTATCACGTCATCGCCAGGGGCGAACCCTCGTTTCACGGCGGCATCGTCGTGCGCAAGGACAGCGGCATCAACGCCGTCGAGCAGCTTAAAGGCCGCCGGATCGCGGCCATCGGTCGTCATTCCTACGCCGGCTACATATTCGCCAAGACCATGCTGGAGGAAAACGGCATCGATCCGGAACAGGACGTGACCTTTTCTTTTTTGAACAAGGCGGACTCCATCATTCTCGCCGTCCTGAACCGACAGCATGACGCCGGGGTCATCCGGGTCGATGTCCTGAAAGATGACCAATTTCAGACCGTGCGCGACTCCCTGGTCGTCCTTGCCCTGTCGCCGGAGGTGCCTCACTTTCCCTTCGTCGTCAAGAACAGCATGACTCCGGAAACGGTGGCGCAGATCCTGGACGTGCTGCTGGCCATTTCCCCGGCATCCCCAGCCGACAAGAAACTCCTGGAAAATCTGGGTATTGAACGATTCGGCCTCTGTCAGGACGCGGACTACGAGGACTTCCGCAAGATCAGCGACCGCATCGGCGACATGAGCCACTAATGGTCTCCTGCCGAATCCGCACCTACCTGCTCTTTTTCATCTCCGCCGTCACCCTCCTGCTCGCCGGGGCCTTTACCACGCTGTATACCCGACAGTTCAAGGAACACACCGTCACCAACCTGTCCGAATACGGACTGACCATCGCCCGCAACATCTCGGTCGCCGCCATTGACCACATCATCACCGAGAATTTCGCCCCCCTCTTGGAACTGACCCACGAACTATCGGCAATGCCCAACGTCATTTCCATTGAGATCAGCAACAGCAGCTGGAACATCCTGGCCGCCACCGACATGGCCCGGATAGGCAACACCATGGAACACCGGCACCACGGGATCTGCCTGTTGCAGGAAAAGCACCAGTGCATCCACTTCGACCAGGCAACCGGCAGACTCGTCATCAACACCGAGATTCTGCTCAGTGACCTGCTGATGGGCTACAGCACCGTCACCATCTCTTTGGCAGAAATGACGGCCCACCTTGACCGGATCTACAACCGCGGCGCCCTGACCGCCCTGATCTTCTGGCTGCTCGCCGTCGGTCTCGGCCTTCTCCTCTCCCGCATGCTGACCAGACCGGTGAAGAGCTTTATGGAGACAACAGAAGGAATCAGCCAGGGAAACTTCGCCGTAACGTTGCCCTCACCGCGCGGGGTCTATGAACTGGAAAAATTCTCCGAAGCGCTTTCGGTCATGACCCGGGCCATCGCTGCCCGGGAGGAGGCCTTGCAGCAGTCGGAAAAAAAATACCGCCACCTCTTCCAGCGGGCCATGGAGGGCATCTTCGTCTGCGATAAAAACGGCGTGTTTCAGGACGTCAATCCGGCCATGGTGACCATCTTCGGCTATGAGAGCCGGGAGGAGCTGCTCGGTCGCAATCTGTTCAGCGACATCTTCGCTTCCGATGAGGGTCAGGAGATCGTCACCAAACTGACCAGCGGCGAGATCTCGGTCAGGAATCACGAGGTGAGAATGGTGCGCAGGGACAGCGGTCACATTTTCATCTCTCTTTCCTGCCAGGCGGTCAGGGATGAAAAAGGCAAGACGATTCGTTTTGAGGGGCTGCTGCGGGATATCACCCGACAAAAACAGGCGGCAGAGGAGATCGACCGCATGCGCAACTACCTCAACAACATCATCGAATCGATGCCCTCCATGCTGGTCACCGTCAACCAGAATTCGGAGATCACCCAGTGGAACAGCGCCGCCCATGCGGCAACCGGCGTGCCGCCAGAGGAGGCACTTGGCAGAAAGATCTGGGATATCGCGCCGTTTTTTCTCAAATACCGGCAACTCATCCAGACCAGCAAGGCCAACCGGGAACCGATTCGTCTCCATCGCGAACAGATGGAACATCGGCCGGTACAGACCTTCAATCTCACCATCTTCCCCCTGATCGCCAACGGGGTGGAAGGGGTTACCTTGCGCGTTGACGACATCACTGAGCTCGAATTAAAGGAAAAACAGCTGCGCCAGGCTCAGAAGATGGAATCTGTCGGCACCCTGGCCGGCGGTTTGGCCCATGATTTCAACAACGTCCTGGGCGGCATCCTCGGCAATCTCTCCCTCATCCAGTTCCGGCTGGACAAGCATGAAATCATCTCTGAGCATGAACTGCGGGAATACGTGGACCGCATGAACAACGCCGGTTTTCGCGCCGCCGATATGGTGCGCCAGCTCCTGACCCTCTCCCGCAAGCAGGAAATGGATATGGTGCCGGTGGATCTCAACCTGGCGGTCAAGCATGTCCGCAAGATCGGCGACAACACCTTTGACAAATCGATCAGAATCATTGTCCGGCCGGCGGCAAACCCCGCCTATGTCATGGCCGACCCGACCCAGATCGAACAGGTCATCCTCAACATCTGCATCAACGCCTCCCATGCCATGACCATCATGCGGGAAAACGATGCCTGGGGCGGCACCCTGACCATCGAACTCGCCCGGATCAGCGCCGACCCCATTTTCCGCAAAACCCACCCAGAAGCCCATGAAGGGCTCTACTGGCAACTTTCCATCAGCGACACCGGCGTGGGAATGGACACGAAAACCGTCTCCAAGATTTTCGATCCTTTCTTTACCACCAAGGACACGAGCAAAGGAACCGGCCTTGGGCTGGCCATGGCCTACAACATCGTCAAGCAACTCGGCGGCTTTATCGACGTCTATTCGGAGGAAGGACTGGGTTCCACATTCAGCATCTATCTGCCGCTGCTCGAACGGGAGGGGGCTGACTCCGAGAACCAGAAAAAGATTCATATCCATCCAGGCACCGGCACAATTCTGGTGGTTGACGATGATGAGATTCTGCGGGAAACCTCCCGGGCCATCCTTGAATCAGCGGGCTATACGGTGCTTACCGCCAACAACGGCCAGCAAGGTGTCGATCTCTACCGGGAACAACAGGAGCAGATCAGCGTCGTTGTCCTTGATCTGGTCATGCCGATCATGTCCGGTCGTGAAGCGTTTCTTGAACTGCGCAAAATCAATCCCGCGGTCAAGGTGCTGCTGGTCTCCGGCTTCCGACAGGATGCCCGGGTGGAAGAGGTGATGCGTCTCGGGGTCAATGCCTTTTTACAGAAACCCTTTACCATTGAAAGCCTGACTCATGCGATACGGGAGATGCAGGAGCAGTGAGGATCCGTGTTGCACAGACATCGCTACGGGGAGGGAGGAGGGGTGTTCAGTGAGATGCTTGATGCCCTGCGGGCCGGCATGATTCCGGAAAGCGTCACCCTTGGTCAGCGTTTGCGCGCCGGGCTGACCAAAAAGGCGGCCATTCTCCGCCAGCCTCCCCCGTTCTGGCCCGGAGACCCAAAGATCAACCCGCCTGCCGCTCACCTGCTCTGGGCGGCCATCATTGTCGCGGACCAGGAGGGTTTTGAGCTGGCGGCGGACCTCATGGTGCTGGAACAGATGAAAAAATACGGAGGGGCAAAGGATGGAGTCGGGGCGCGACGGCGGCTGGAGCTGATCCGGGCAGAAACCGCACGGCTGCTGCACCTTCTCCAGGACATGGAAATCGCCCGGCTTATCAGGAAAAAGGCGGAGAACCTCCTGGACGGGCCAGTGCTACCGGATGTTTGAGGAATCTGAATCCTCTTGTTTTTTTTTCTGCGCACATTGTTCACAACAGACCTGATTGATGCAGATCCCGGTTTTGCGCCGCAGATACTGTTCCAGTTCGACCCACTCTCCTTCGCCCGGTTCCTTGCCGGTGTCATCGCGAATCTTTTTGCAGACCGCGCAGACCGGCAAAATATTTTCAAAATAGCGCACCCGTTTGCGCAGATCCTCGCGGGCCAGCGCGCGCTCGACCCGCATGAAAAGCTCGGTCAGCTCACAGGGCTTCATCAGATAATCATCCGCCCCGAGCCGCAGCGCCTCGATGGCCGAGGAGAGATCGGCATAGCCGGTGAGCAGACAAACGGCCATATCGGGATACAGCGCTTTCGCCCGCTTGATCAGCTCGATGCCGTCCATACCCTCCATGAGCAGATCGCTGATCAGCAGATGATAGGAATCCTGCTCCAGCCTGGCCAGCCCTTCTTCGCCGCTCTCCGCGCACTCAACCGCGTACCCCTGCTCGGAGAGTCCCCAGTGCAGACTTTTCAGCACAATCGGTTCATCGTCAACGATCAGGATCCGCTTTTTCACCATGGGCTGCTCCCGTCATGCCGTCTTCTTCATGGCGGCCCGGCCACTGCCATGCCAGCCGGCCCGGCGGATCTGCCGGACGAACGTTTCGGCGATTTCCCATTTGTTGAGTGGACTGATCAGATACAAACCATCAACAAAGGGGGCGATATCGGCAATGAGCTGTTCGGTAATTTCCATGGCAGCCTTGCGCTGATCCGCCACTGCCTCAAAACTCCACAGTTTTTTACGGATCGCCGCCGGGATGGAGATACCCGGCACCTCGTTGTGGAGAAAATCAGCGTTGCGGGCGGAGATGAGCGGAAAGATGCCGGGGAAAATGAGTAGATCGAGATGACTGGTCTGTTCCACCATGGCCGCCACTGCGTCTTTGTCGAACAGGGGCTGGGTCATAACGAAATGGGCGCCCTGCTCCGCCTTACGCTCCAGCCGGCTGATCTGCATGGTCGGACTGGAGGGACGGAAACTGAAGGCCGCGCCGATGGAAAAACGGGTTGGCTTCTTGATGGACTGACCGGCCATGTTGAGCCCCTGATTGAACTGGCTGATCATGCGGATAAGTCCGAAGGAATTGACATCAAAGACGCCGCTCACCCCGGGCTGATCGGTGGAGCTGGCCGAATCGCCGGTCACGGCAAGAATCGCCTCAATGCCGAGAAGGTGGGCGGCCATGATATGGGACTGCAGGCCCAGGGCATTCTGGTCCCGACAGGTCTGGTGCAGCACGACCTGCACCCCGGTCTCCTCCCTGATGCGGTGCGCCAGGGCGATGTTGCCGGCCCGCAGAATGGCAAGCGGATTTTCTCCCAGGGTGACGGCGTCCACCCCGCTTGCCGTCAGGGAACGGGCGCCGGCCAGTACATTGTCGATATCGAGATGAGTCGGTGGATCGAGTTCCACCAGCACGGGCAGTCGGTCCGGCGGCAACTGTTCGAGAAAGGCGCCGCGGCCGCTGCTCGTTACCCCGGTCGGGGGCAACGGCATCTGTTGCAGCGGGGTAGGCGAAGGGCTCCGCGACTCCATCGGTTTTTTGTGCCGCAACTTCAGGGTATTGCGGAACTCATGGATATGGGCCGGCGTGGTGCCGCAGCAACCGCCGATGAGCCGAACCCCCATTTTCAACATTTCTGCAGCGCGGCGGGCCATGTAGGAGGGTTGGGCCGGATAAACCATCCGATGGCCCATGACCTCGGGCAGCCCGGCATTGGGAAAGGCGGAAAGCGGCACCCCCTCGCCGGCCAAGGGCAATAAACGGGCCACGGCGGTGGCCATGGTGTCGATACCACGACCACAGTTGGTGCCGACCACGGTGGCGCCGGCGGTCAGCGCCGCCCGGGCGCATTCCAGGGCATCGATTCCCCTGGCGGTTCTGCCCTGGGCCGGATAGACCATCTGCGCCACCACCGGTAGTCCGTTTCCGACCCGGCGGGCGGTTTCAATGGCAAGTAACATCTCCTCATGGTGGGTGAATGTCTCGAGAATCAGCAGATCGACCCCGCCCTCGACCAGGGCGGTCATCTGCAGGGCAAAGGCGGCGCGGATTTCCTCCTCACCGATCTCACCGGAAATCAGGGGAAACTCGACCCCGGTCGGACCGACGGAGCCAGCGACATAGACGTCATGGCCGGCGGCCTTGACCGCGATCCGCGCCCCGGCCACATTGATCTCGACCACCTGATCCTCCTTGCCCGCCTTCTGCAGTTGAAAGCTGTTGGCGCCGAAAGTGTTGGTTTCGATGAGCTGACTGCCGGCCCGCACATACTCCTCATGCACCGAATAGATGAGCTCTGGACTCTTGAGATTGAGCAGATCGATATTCTTCCCGAAATCGATTCCCTTTTCATAGAGATAGGTCCCGAACGCACCATCGCCAAGAACGACGTGCTCCCTGATATATTCGGAAAAAGCGGCTTTCATTGACTGCCTCACCCTGGATAGAGATCTTCATGATGTGCAAAAAAAAAACGGACAGGAAGCCCTTGCCCTGCCGTTTTCACTGTAGCAGAGAATGTTTCGAGAGTAAATACACGCGAAGGGAGCCTGGAAATTTCCCCATTGTCGCAGGGGGAAAAAAGACCTCACACCATGCGACCTGGAGGGGTATAATAAATTTTATCTTCGCCTAAAATACTTGAAGCGGCGCTACCTTCTAATCAGCTAACACCTTTAACTTTTAACTTTAGGCATTTTAGGCACTTTAGGCACTTAAGGCACTTTAGGCATTTTAGGCACTTAAGGCACTTTAGGCACTTTAAATACTTTATGCCGGAGGAGACTGCCATGCACGAAGCGAGACTGTATCACACCGGGGAGAACAAGGAAGTCATCTGTGACCTCTGCAGTCACGGGTGTCATATCAAGGAGGGGAAACGGGGCACCTGCCGTGTGCGGGAAAACCACAACGGCACTCTCTCTACCCTGGTCTATGGCAGGCTGGTGGCGGAAAACATCGATCCCATCGAAAAAAAACCGCTTTTTCACTTGCTGCCCGGCTCCCGCTCCTACTCCATTTCAACGGTGGGCTGCAATTTTCGCTGCCTGCACTGTCAGAACTACCAGATTTCCCAGTACCCACGCCTCAACAACGGCGAAATCACCGGCCATCACAGCAGTCCGGCCGAGGTGGTGGCTGCGGCGGAGCGGACCGGCTGCCGCAGCATCAGCCATACCTATGTCGAACCGACGATCTTCTACGAGTTTGCCTATGACTGCTGCGCCCTGGCCCACGACAAGGGGATCAAAAATGTCTTTGTCAGCAACGGTTACATGTCGGCGGCAACCACCCGGCAGCTCGCGCCGCTGCTCGACGCCATCAACATCGACATCAAGGCCTTTACGGAAAAATTTTACAAAGAGGTGTGCGGCGCCCGCTTGCAGCCGGTGCTCGAGACAGTCCGCCTCATGCGGGAGCTGGGGGTGTGGGTGGAGGTGACAACCCTCATCATCCCCGGCTGGAACGACAGCGACGGCGAATTGGGCAACATCGCCCGCTTCATCCGGGAGGTGGATCCGGCCATGCCCTGGCACGTCACCGCCTTTTACCCAACCTATCAAATGACGGACCGCGAACCGACGCCCGTTGCCACCCTGCGTCGGGCGAGGGAGATCGGGCTGGCCGAGGGGTTGCGTTTTGTCTATGAGGGGAACATCCCCGGTGAAGGCGGGGAAAACACCTATTGTCCGGCCTGCGGCAAGGAAGTGATCAGCCGGTTCGGCTACATGATCAGGGGAAACATCCTCGCGGAGGGGCATTGCCCCTCCTGCGGGGAAAAAATAGAAGGGATATGGTGGTAAAACGTCAACGGACCGGTGAGGTCAGCCAGCCGGCAGCCCACCCTTCCCGGCCGTCAGCGGTCCTGATCTTGAGCCACTTGTCCTGCCTGTCGATCACGGAGAGGCGTTCGCCGCCGGCAACCCCAAACAACACGCCATGCTCGGAGCCGGGGCCGCTGCGGATGTTGAGCGATTCCGGCACCGCCACCACCGTTTCACCGCTGCCGGCAGCATTGACCGGAGCAGTGGCAACCGGGGCGGCGTAGCTCGGCGCCGCCGGCATGGCCGCACCGTGGCGATAGTAGTTCGCCGGGGTCTTGCTGACAATAAACTCCACCGCCTTCTGGATGCAGATGCGCAGCGCCTTCTCGGTCGGGGTGTTCTTCCATCCTCCCAGACTGCCGACCAGGGCGCCGGAACTGCCGAAGCCGCCGAGCATGCCGCCGAGATTGACATCGGTGGCCTCACCCTCGACACTGGTCGCGGCCAATACCCTGGCGGTTTTTGAATCAACGATGCGCAGATCGATGGCCATGTGCGCCTTCTGGAAACCGCCGAGCAGGCCGCCGATAACCCCGGCCGTGCCGCCGCCCAAACCGCCCTGGGTGCCGGAGGCCGCCCCTTCGAATTCGGTAACCGCGGCGACCACCAGCAGTTCCGCACCCTCGATGGCGCCGATCTCGGCCGCGGTATCGGATCGTACCCGACCGGAGGCGCCGAGATCCTGTTCGGACAAAACATCTTCCAGGGCCTCGCGCTCCAGGACGATATAGCGATTGGTATTAAACAGGGCGGTGGTCAGCTGATCGGCCATGCCGTCACCAATGCTGCCGGTCCACCAGCCCTTGCCGGTTTTATCCTTGAAGCGGGCAACGGCGATGCGCGCTTTTGGCCCGTTGTAGGCCTCGGCCTGGGCCTGGTTGATATCCGGGCTGCCCTGGCCGGAGGTGACGGTTGCCTGGGTGCCGGGGGTCACGCAGCCGGCAAGGGCGAAAAGGGAAAGGAAAAGCAGACACATGGCTGTACTGAGCGGTATTCTCATGATCATCACACCTCGCAGATAAGTAGTTACAAACAGAAGATCAAACAACACAGAGCTCGTTTTTCCTATTTTTGATCAATTGCCGGGGAAAGTAAAGAATTTTACCAGCAATGCTGTTATAATTTTTTCTGTTTGATTCCAACCTGTTTCACCATTTTTCCCGGAGGATTGCAAAAGATGACAGTTGCCCCGGTGTTCACGCTGCCGTCACCCCGACGCGGCACTCCGTCTTGTCGGCCGGTATCGCTCCCCCCTATATTGTCACGAAAAGGCACGAAAAAAACAATGAAAATGCGCAAACCCGTCCTTGCCTGGGCCTTCTATGACTGGGCCAACTCCGCCTTTGCCACCTGCGTCATGGCCGGTTTTTTCCCGGTGTTTTTCAAGCAGTACTGGTGCGCCGGCATGGAGGCCGGCGCCAGCACCTTCCGCCTCGGCCTGGCAAACTCCATTGGCAGCCTGATCATCATCATCCTGGCCCCGCTGCTCGGCGCCATCAGCGACCAGGCCGGGGGGAGAAAACCCTTTCTCTTTTTTTTCACCCTGCTCGGCGCGGCCATGAGCGGACTACTCTTTTTCGTGCCGCAAGGGGACTGGTTGTCCGCCTTTTACCTCTATATCGGCGGCATCATCGGCTTTTCCGGCGGCATCGTCTTCTACGATGCCCTGCTCGTCACGGTCGCTGCGCCGACCGAATCGGATCGGGTCTCGGCCCTTGGCTATGCCCTCGGTTATCTGGGCGGCGGCCTCATTTTCGCCCTGCATGTCGCCGCCACCATCAGGCCCGATCTCTTCGGACTGGATGACGCCGGTCAGGCGGTACGGATCTCCTTTCTTTCCGTGGCGTTCTGGTGGATTGGCTTTGCCCTGCCCCTTATGCGGTGGGTGCCGGACACGGCAACAGCCAGGCGAAAAAACCTGATAGCCGCCACCAGAGACGGGATAGGCCAACTGATCCTGACCGGCCGGGATATCGCTGCAGCCCGGGTGGTGCTCGTTTTCCTTGCCGCCTACTGGCTTTACATCGACGGGCTCGACACCATCGTCCGGATGGCGGTGGATTACGGACTGGCCCTTGGGTTTTCCTCCACCGATCTCATTCTCGCCCTTCTTATCACCCAGTTCGTCGGTTTTCCAGCCGCCCTCGTCTTCGGCCGTCTCGGGGAGAGGTTCGGCACCCGCCGGTCGATTCTCGTCGGCATCGGCGTCTACCTGCTGGTCACGATCTGGGCAATGTTCATGAAAACGGTCGGCGAATTCTATCTGATGGCAGCAACCATCGGTCTGGTGCAGGGCGGGGTGCAGTCATTGAGCCGCTCCCTCTATTCACGACTGATTCCCGCCGGCAAAGCGGCGGAATTTTTCGGGTTCTACAACATGCTGGGGAAATTTGCCGCGGTCATCGGACCGGGATTGATGGGAGCGATCAGCATCCTGACCGGCAGCGCCCGGCTGTCGTTGCTGGCTGTCATCCTGCTTTTTGTCGGCGGCGGTATCCTGCTGCTCTTTGTCGATGAAGAGGAGGGAATCCGGCTTGCCCGCCGGCTTGACGAGACAACAGGCACGCAGTAAGAAAAAAAGAGGGGAGAGGAACAGCTCTTTTTTTTGACAATGGTTAACGCCCCGGTCCATAATTTCGGAAAAGACCTCGGGGGAAAAAGTAAGCCGTTGCCAAAGGAGATGGTCTCGTAATAACCCGTAAATCATGGCAGGATGGAAAGTGAAAACAAGGGGTTCAAAACACGACCCGTCGGAATTGTGGCCTTTTCCGGTTCCGACAAAGGAGGAAAATGATGAAAGGAAAGAAATTCTCCACCACTCTCGTTCTTGCCCTGCTGGCGCTGCCCGCTGTTGCCGGCGCCGACGAATGCATTGACTGTCACGCAAAAATTTCCCCCGGGCAGGTGGCCGACTACCGGGTGAGCAAGCATGCGGAAAGCGGCGAGGTGACCTGTCGGACCTGCCACGGCGACACGCACAAAAGCTCGGCTGATGCCGCCCTGGCCATACTGCCGGATGAAAAAATCTGCGCCGGTTGCCATGAAGAGCAGTTCAACCAATTCGCCGACGGCAAGCACAATTTCGGCTGGACCTCCCTCAACGCCATTCCCGCCACTCACCTGGCGCCGGACGAACTGATCGAGGGCGGTCGCGGCTGCGGCGGCTGCCACAACATGGGCATCAAGACCGAGGAGCAGAAAAAGGAGCTGCGCGACAAGGGCTACCGCTACCAGAACAACTCCTGCGACGAGTGCCACACCCGCCATGCCTTTTCGAAAAAAGAGGCATTGAACCCCCATGCCTGCCAGCAATGCCACATGGGCTACGACCATCCCCAGTGGGAGATGTGGTCAAGTTCCAAGCACGGCACCCGCTATTTTGCCAAGAAAGAGGGAGATCTGCCGGCGGATGCCGCGGCCCCGACCTGCCAGCAGTGTCACATGCCGGACGGCAACCATGCCAATCACACCGCCTGGGGTTTTCTCGGCATCCGCCTCCCCCTGCCGGAGGATAAGCAGGCGGCCGCCGATCGGGTTACCATCCTCAAGGCTCTCGGGGTATTGAATCCGGAAACCGACGAACCGACTCCCATTCTCGATGCGGTCAAGGCGGTGAAGATGGCAAAACTCGATCAGGAATCCTGGGAAAAGGAACGCAACAGAATGATCAGCACCTGCTCCCAATGTCATGCGGAAAAGTACGCCAGGGAACAACTGGAGATGGGCGACGCCATTTTGCAAAAATCCGACCGACTGATGGCCGAGGCCATCGAAACGGTGGCCTCTCTCTACAGGGACGGCATCATCACCAAGCCGGCCGGTTACCCGCACAACTATCCGTTCCTGCTCACCTTCATGCACACCAACGGTTCCCCCTGGAATGAGAACCTGGACGGTTTGTCTTCTATCGATCAGGTGCTGGTGCAGATGTACATGAAGCACCGGATGCGCGCCTACCAGGCCTTCTTCCACGTCAACCCGGACTACGCCTACTGGTACGGCTGGAACGAGATGACCAAGGATCTGGGCGAAATCAAGGAACTGGCCCGCACCATGCGTACCGCCCACAAACCGGCGAAACCATAACCGCCCAATTCGTGTCGGCCGGGGGATCCATCGACCCGCCGGGCGCTGATGCCATCTGGCCGACCGTTCAGCCGCGCAGCGCCTCCTGTACCGTTTTCACCAGTCTTTCCAGGGTATACGGCTTTTTCAGGTAGGCGCCGGCCCCCAGCCGCTGCGCCTCCCGCACCCGCTCGGTCTCGGAAAAACCGCTGGCAATGATCGCCTTCTGCCCGGGCCTTATCGCGGTGATCGCCCGGAAGGTGTCAAGCCCATCCATCCCCGGCGCCATGATCATGTCCAGCACGACCAGGTCAACCGCCTGGTCGTGCACACGGGAAACCGCCGCTTCACCGCTTGCCACCGCCTCGACCTGATAGCCCATGCGGGACAGCATGGTGGAGGCCAGATCCCGTTGTTCGGCAACGTCATCGACAACCAGGATCGTCTCCCCTGCTCCACGAAACTCCTCCAGAGTAAAAAACGTGTCGATCTTTTCCTGCAATTTTTCCCGGGTGACCGGAAAATAGAGGATAAAGACCGAACCGTTGTCCACCTCGGAGCGGACATCAATATAACCGCGGTGATCCTTCACCGTTCCCCAGACCACGGCAAGACCCAGGCCGGTGCCGCTTCTTCCCATGACCTTCTTTGTGTAAAAAGGCTCGAAAATTCGCTGCCGATCGGTGGGACTGATCCCATGACCGGTGTCGGCCACCTCGAGAACGACGTAATCACCCTGCTTCACCTCATCATAGCCCTGGATCGGCTGGTCGACATACCGATTAAAGGTGCTGATGCGCAGCACGCCGCCATCGGCCATGGCCTCAAAGGCATTGACGGCCAGATTCATCACCGTTTTCTGCAGATGCAGCGGGGAGCCGGCGATAAGCAGCAGATCATCAGCCAGATCGAGCTGTAAACGCACATTCTGATGGCGGCTCGCCAATCCTGCGTATTCCGGAGAAACGGCGAAATCGCGGATAACGCCGTTGAGGTCGACCACCTGACGGACGGAGACGCCGCGCCGCGCGAGGGTGAGGAGATCATTGACGATGGCCGCTGCCTTTTCCCCTGACTGCTTGATGGTCAGCACCGTTTTGCGGATCGGGCTGTCTTCGGGCAGTCCCATGAGAAGAAGATCAGGATAACTGACCAGGCCGGAGAGGATGTTGTTGAGGTCATGGGCCACCCCACCGGCCAGGGTACCGACCACTTCCATCATCTCCGCCCGTCGCAGCTTCTCCTCCAAGTCCTTCTGGGCGGAGATGTCCTTCAATGAACCGATGATGCTCTCCACCCGGCCGTTTGCATCCCGCAGCAGGGTGGCGTTGTCCGCCACGTATTTCCAGCCGCCGTCCCGACAGCGCACCCGATACTGGCGGCTCATTTTGGTGGCGCCGCAGGCAAAGGCCGCGCGGGTCTGACGATGCATCTCCGCCACATCCTCGTCAAGGACGAAAAAATTGTCTCCCAGCGGCCCGGCGCTCAACTCTTCCGCGCCGAAACCGAGAACATCTGCGCAATGCGGCGAAACAAAGGTCAATCGTTTTTCCGCCACCTGATACTGATAGATGATGTCCGAAGTTGCCTCGGCCACCATCTTGTACTTTCGCTCGCTCTCCTTCAGGGCCTCCTCGACGTTTTTCAGGGCGGTGAGATCATTGCCGATGCTCTGAATCTCGATGAAATTACCCTGATCATCAACGATCGGTTCGTTGGTCCAGGCCACCCAGATCCGCTCACCGGACTTTTTCATATTCTGGTTGATATTGTTTTTATATTTCAGCGGGTTTTTCATAATGTCACGGATCATAAAGCCCAGATCCCGACCGGTACTTTCCGTCTCCGGGACAATAGTGCCCATGACGTTTCTACCGATGATCTCCTCCTCCGTAAATCCGAGAAATTCGAGACCAAAGGGATTGAGATAGGTGATGACGCCAGAGGTATCCCATTTGAGAACAATGGAGTTTGCGCCCTCGATCAGGGCCCGATAATTTCGTTCACTGATCCGCAGCGCCTCCTCTGCCTTTCGCCGTTTTCCCTCCTCCCTTTCCGCAATCCAGGTCCGGAGCAAACAGGCGGACGCCACCGCGGCGGAAAGACAGATAAGGATACCGAGCAAAACGAGTTTGTCGCGAAAACCGCTCATGGCAGCCAGCACCCGCCATTCCGGAGTCGTGACGGCAATGATCCAGGAGCTATTGCCGAGATGGGCCCGGGAATAGACCACATGATACAGTTCCGCCTCGACCGGACCCTTTCCCCCAAAAGGAGAGGAAAGGGTCAGTGTCCCCTCTTCTCCTGTCAGCCTCGCGGCCACATCCGGCACCAGCGAAGGGAGGGAGGAAGCAATCGCCCGGCTCGACGCGCCGGTTTCCTCTGATCCGGTCGAATAGAGCAACGCCCCTGCAGCGCTGAGGACAAAAGCCTCACCAGCCTGGCGAACTTTGAAAGGGGCCAGATAATCGGCAGCGATGGCGGCAAAGGGAATGAGAATGGCCAGACTGCCGTGATAAACGCCATCATGCATGACCGGAACATGCAGGGCGACGGCCTGCGGCCCCTGCACCGCAGTAAAAACATCACTCACCACCGGCTGCCGGCGCCGGATAACCTCGGCAACATGCTTCTGAGCGGAGAGATCAACACCGATCAGGTCCTGCCGGAAGGGTTCGGTGTGGATGAGACGACCAGTGCTGTCAAGCCGGGAAATAGCCATGATGCTGCCCTTGTTTTTCTCATAATAAAGATGAATCATTTCCCGACATCGGTCTCCACAGGAAACGATGTCATCAAAGAGGGCAAGGTAGGCCAGCTCACCGGTAAAGCGATTGCAGAGATGCTCGATACTGCTCGCCGCCTGGCGGGCATACACCATCTGCTGCCTGTTGTATTCACTGATGGTTTTCTCCCTGACATCCCGGTAGAGGACTATCGGCAGGTACAGCAAGAGAAAAACAAGAGGCAGAACAAACAGAAAGCGTTTCTTCATTGTTTCCACAAAGTGGTTGTTCATGGGGAGGGACGAAAGTCGGCCATCGAGAATCTGATGGTCTCGCAAAACCCGCAAACTGAGGCAGGCGGGAAAGTGCAAACAACATGTGCCATTGCACCGCCCGTCGGAATCGTCACTTGTTTTTACGATTCCGACAAAATCTGCGTTCGATGTGCCGCTTTTTTTATCTAATCGCATATTGATTGGGATTGCAAACAGTGATGCAAACGGTTTCACTGAAATAGCGACAAGGCAGTGCCCTGATCTTTCCGCGTATCATGTATTTTCTCCTTGCAGCCCATAGCAGGAGCGGGCATTATAGAAATTAAGTTTGAGGCGGACTGCGCGTCTCTCCTCCCTCAAACACACTGAAACGGCGCCAACACTGGTAATGACGAAAAGCAGCAGCCTGCCCTCCACCGGACAACCTCATGAACGGCAATACCCCTCCTCGAATACTGATCGTCGAAGACAATCAGGCAATGCGCAAGTTGCTCGAGTCAATGCTCATTGAACTCGGCTTCCCTCTCTACATAAGCGTCATCAACGGATTGAAGGCCTGGGAAGTCATTCAGGAAAACGGAATCGATGTCGTGCTGTGCGACTACCTGATGCCGGAGATGAACGGCCTGGAGTTGCTGCGGCTGATCCGCAAGTCACGGAGCTTTTACAACCTGCCCTTTATCATGGTGACCGGCGCCGACAATCGTGCCGACTTCATGCGCTCGGTGCAGGCGGAAGTTGACCACTACCTGCTCAAACCGCCCAACATCGACCAGCTCGACAGGCTGCTCAAAAAGGTGCTGACCGCGAAAAAAAACCCCACCCCCTATGACGAGGCAACCAGCAAAGGAAAGTATTTTTTTCTGAACCGTGATTTTGCCCAGGCGCAGGAGCAGTTCGAAGAGGCCAGCCGCTGCCGCATCGAAAGCGCCCTTCCCTATTACTACCTGGCGCTGATTCACCAGCAGCGCGGCAACGAAAAACTGGCGGAACTCAATTTCAAAAAATCGCTGGTCATCGAAGAGCAGTTCATCAGCTCCCTGCTCGGCCTGGCGGAAATCTACGAGGCCCGGCAGGACTATGTCAACCTGGCCGTTTACCTGGACAAGGCAACCAAAGTCATCACCGACGCCTTTGACATTCACATCGGCCTGGCCCGGGCCTGCACCCGCACCGGTGATATCGACCGGGTCCGCAGTCACCTGGACGAGGCCCTGCGCCTGGCGAAAAACAACCAGGAACTGCTCAAAGAGGTACTGGAGGGGTATATCGAGGCGGGACTGGTTGATGAGGCGGATGAGCTGTTCGGACGCAGGATCGAAGATGACAACAAGGAGGCCACCATTCACTTTCTCAATCGGCTGGGGCTGCGCGCCCGAAAATCCGGCGATTACGACAAGGCCCGCCAGTTTTACGAAAGCTGCCTCAAACTCGATCCGCAACACAAAATCGTCAACTACAACATGGCCAATCTGCTCTTTATTCAGCGCCACTACGTCGCCGCCGAATCCTATCTGAAAAAGACCCTGCGGCTCGATGATGATTTCCAGGAGGCCCGGGAACTGATGCGCGTGGTCCAGAAAAAGCTTGTGGGCCGGGCCTGACCCGTGCAACCGGAAGACATCGCACAACCGGGCAACATCCGGATCCGCAAGGCGATTCTGCTGCCGCTCGCCTTTGCCCTGCTCTTTCTCCTCGTCTTTGCCATCTTCATTGCCTTCTTTCTGCAGCGCCACCAGTTTGACGCCAATGTCCGCCACCAGCTCGCCAGCATCGACCAGCTTTTTGCCGCCACCCTGCGCAGCGAGGCCAACCACCTCGGCGGCTACATCGATTTCATGGCATCCGATCCGGAGCTTATCCGCCTCTTTCGCTCGAAAAAGCGGGGGGAACTCGCCACCACTGCCGAGTCGATCATGAACAGCATCAAAGGCCGGCACCAGGTCACCCACTTTTATTTTCACAACCTCGATCGAACCTGTTTTCTGCGGGTACACAAACCGGAAAGTTTCGGTGACACCATAGAGCGTTTCACCCTGCGGCAGGCGGCGGAAACCCGCAAACCATCATGGGGCCTTGAGCTTGGGCCTTTCGGCACCCTGACCCTGCGCATTGTCCACCCATGGCGGGTGGACAATGCGCTCATCGGTTATATCGAGCTCGGCCGGGAAGTGGAATATATCATCCCGATCATGAAGGAAATTCTCGGTTATGATTTTTTCCTGCTGGTCAACACCCGTCATCTCAATCGCCAGATGTACGAGGAGGGGATGAAAATCTCCGGCCGCCAGTCGCAGTGGGAAGAAATTCCCCGCCACGTCATCATCGGCCGGACCATGGACAGTCTGCCCCCGCGCATCATCGACTACATCCGCCTGCCCCATGAAGAAAAAGAAGATCTGATCTTCAAAATCAGTCACAACGGCAAAAAATACCGGGGCGGCTTCAGCCCGTTGAAAGAGGTTTCCGGCCGGGAAATCGGCGAAATCATCGCCATCCGCGACTACACCAATCAAGTGGCACAGCAACAGATTTTCGCCATCCTCATCTTCATCTGTATGGCGGTGCTCGGTTTTCTCTTTTCCCTCTTTTATGTCTACATCGGTAAAATGGAAAAAGGACTGGTCAGAATGCATACCTCCCTGACTGAAGAGATCACGAGCCGGGCCGGCATGGAAATGGAGCTGCAACGCCACAAAATCTATCTGGAGGAGAGCGTGGCCCAACGGACCGCCGAACTCACCGAAACCAATCGCCGGCTCCAGATCGAGATTGCCGAACGTCGCTTTGCCGAGGAAAGCCTGCAGGATGCTCATGACAAGCTGGAGGAACGGGTAAAGGAACGCACCGAGGCACTGGAGAAAACCTACGACCAGTTGCTCCACGCTGGAAAACTCTCGGCCATCGGCAAGCTCTCCGCCTCCATCGCCCATGAATTCAACAATCCGATCTACGGCATTCGCAACGTGCTGGAGGGGATCAGAAAACGACAGGCCCTCGATGAGAAGAATATGGCCATGGTCGAGCTGGCCATCAAGGAATGCGACCGCATTGCAAAATTGACCAGGGACCTGCAGAGTTTCAACCGTCCGACCAGCGGCATCATGGCCCATGTCAATATCCATGAAGCAATCGAGGACATGCTGCTGTTGGTGAAAAAAGAATTCAAACAGAAAAAAATCACAGTGGAAAAACGGTTTGCCCCGGATCTCCCGACGATTCACGGGGTCCAGGATCAAATCAAGCAGGTCATTCTCAACATTTTGAACAATGCCGGTGGCGCAATCCCTGAAGAAGGGGGAACCATCACCATCAGCACCGAAAACCGGGGCGACGAAATTGCCGTCAACTTCCGCGACACAGGCATCGGCATCAAGCCCGAGGACATGGACAAAATCTTCGAGCCCTTTTTCACCACCAAACCCACGGTCAAGGGGACTGGACTGGGATTGTCGGTGAGCTACGGCATCATCAAACGGCATGGCGGCAGGTTCGAGGTGACGAGCGAGCCGGGCAAGGGCTCAACCTTCACGATTCTCCTCCCAATCAAACCGGTCTGATTGCCGGTCACTCTTTACCAGAGCCGGCCGCCTGGGCCACGGTACCTTGCGCCAAAAGGTTTCGAAGCGACTCCCCCTGACGGCCAGACGCACGAAAGGAGACATTGGCATGATCGGAGCCATTGCCGGGGATATCATCGGGTCGGTATACGAGGCCTGCCCCATCAAAACAAAAGAGTTCCCACTATTCAATCGCCATTGCTGTTTCACCGACGATTCGGTGCTGACCGTCGCGGTAGCACGGGCCATCATGACGGACGGCGACTATGGCCGGTGGCTGCTGGAACTCGGCCGCCGCCATCCGCACGCCGGGTATGGCGCTGCGTTCAGCCGCTGGCTGTGGTCCGCCGATCGGAAACCATACAACAGCTGGGGCAACGGCGCTGCCATGCGGGTCAGCCCGGTGGGGTGGGCTTTCGACACCCTTGCCGACGTCCTGCAGGAGGGGGCCCGTACCGCAGCGGTAACGCACAATCACCCGGAAGGAATCAAAGGGGCCCAGGCAGCCGCCCTTGCCGTATTTCTGGCCCGGACTACGCATGATAAAACGCTGATCAAACAGGAAATTGCCGACCGTTTCCGATATGATCTCGACCGGACGGTGGCGGATATACGAGCTGTTTACGGATTCGACATCTCCTGCCAGGGGACAGTCCCGGAGGCGGTGATCTCCTTCCTGGAAGGGAACTCCTATGAGGATACGGTACGCAATGCCATTTCCCTCGGCGGCGATTCCGACACCCTCGCCTGCATTGCCGGCTCCATCGCGGAGGCCTTCCACGGCCCCCCGGCGCCGGAGATTCGCACCATGGTCAGGCGACTGCTGGCCGGGGATCTTCTGGCAATCGTCGCAAGCTTCTGCCGCAAATATGGATGCGGCATCGAGGAAATGGAAACCACACCGCCCAGGCGACGAAAAACAACATCCTGCCACTGAAAGCCAGTTCACGGTGATGCATGGGACTGGGCCAGGCAATTTCAGCCCCTGATCGAATCCGCCGAGCAAAAATTCCTGACACCATGGTTACGGCACCCGCACGATTGCTCTCTTCCGGATCCTATTGCATCGTCCACAGACCGATGGGATTGGGCGCCCGGCGGCCGTAGCCCTTTTCCTGGGCAATGATATCAAGCGGCAGGCTGACCAGATCGGCAAGATCAACGGTCATCTCAGCGAGGACACGCTCTTCGACGACCTTGACATAGGTGTGGCAGGCATCGCAGGTGGCGACCCGGAAACCCTTTTCCCCGTCCGGCACAAGAGTGCCAAGCCGGGAGGCATCTTCATTGCCGCAGTTCGGACAGCCGAGAAAGCGGTACGTGCCGGTGGTGCCGCACCAGGAGCAGTGCAGCTGGCGCCTGGGACCTTCGATGACAGAGGAGAGCGCCGGCCGGGCGGAGCAGAGCGGACAGCGTCCCCCTTCCCACTGCCTGCCTTGGCAGGCGCATGCCTCGCGCAGGACCAGAAAAAAAGGCCTGCTCAGCAGAAAAAGAAGAGAGGCGGGGTCAACATCAACCTCGGGCAGAACCAGGGATGGGGTCTCACCCAGCGGCAGCCGCATGAAATCGATCTCCCCGGCGGTCAGCGACCGGGCCAGTGGAGCGAGACGGTCATCCGCCAGACCGAAAACAGAAGAGAATGCCCGAATGACACCGACAACGCTGTCAGGCGGGTATGCCCGAGCATCACCGGTCGTTGCCCCCCTCTGCGGCAGTATTTTCATGACCTTTTCATGAAATTGCTGCCATTTTGCATAGAACTCCAGAGGCTCCTTGAGATGCGGCCGTTGCTCGATAAAGGGCTGGATAGTGATGGGCATCGTGCTCCTTATGGTATCTTTGGATAGGAGAAGGGAAGCGGCGCGCCGGCCAACCCCTCTTCCATGAAAATCCTGAGCTGCTTTTTTTCCGTAGTCGACAGATGCAGAGGTTTGAGCACCGTGTTCCCTTTCCCGCCACCGGCATCAAAGAAGGCAATCACCTCGTCCAGGGTGGCAAAGACGCCATTGTGCATATAGGGAGCGGTTTGGGTAATCTCACGCAGGGTCGGAGTGCGGAAGGCCTTCCAGTCCTTTTTCTCTTTGGTGATGAGATAGCGGCCCGGATCCTCGGCCAGGGTGCGGTACTCCTCAAAATGATACACCTTGGCGACAAAACGACGGGTTGCGGCGATGCGCGGATCGCTGAGGTGATCAGGATTTTCCGGGACGTGCAGGGCATGAAAACGATCATCGCAGAGATTGGTGCCGAAATGACACTCAGCACATTTTCCCTTGCCGACAAACAGCTCATAGCCCTGTTGCGCCTCGACCGACAGCGCCTGCCGGTCGCCGGCCAGGAAACGGTCAAGCGGAGCGTCGCGGGAAATAATCGTACGCTCGAAGGCGGCAATCGCCATGGCGATGCGCTCACGGGTGACATCCGGATCACCGAAAACTTCGGTGAAGGAGGCGACGTATTCCGGCACAGCGCGGATCTCCTCCTCCATGAAGTCGAGATTCTGGTTCATCTCAAAGGCCGACATCATCGGGAAAAGGGCCTGATCCTCCAGGGAGGAGGAACGGCCGTCATGGAAGAGCAACTTCTGCAGGGCAACATTGTAAAGGGTGGGCGAATTGCGCCAGTTGCGGGTGGTGGGATAGTGGAGGGAAATCGGCAGTCCATCACTGTACCCCTGCTCCGGATCATGGCAGGTGGAACAACTCATGGTGCCGTCGCCGGAAAGGCGCCGGTCGAAAAAGAGCTTTTTGCCAAGCTCCACCTTTGCCGGCGTCTGGGGATTCTCCTGGTGGACAGGAACGTTTTTAAAGGGCTCCAGATGACCGGCGGATAACGGCAACGGCAGACAGGGCAGGACGAACAGCAGACCAGCAAAAAGAAGTTTTCTCATGCCGCTATTTCTCCATCCGCGCCAGTTCAGCGTCGATGATCTTCGTGAAATAGTCGAAGGGACGCTCCCCCACCACCTTGAGACCGTTGATAAAAAAGGTCGGCGTGTTGTAGAGATCGAGCGACTCGGCAAGTTTGAGGTCACGGTCGATCACCGCGGCATGGGCGCCGCTGTCGATGGCCCGGGTGAATTGTTCCACATCCAGACCAAGCTCGCCGGCATATCTGATCAGACTGGCCCGGTCCAACGTCGGCGAACGGGCAATGAGGAGATCGTGCATTTCCCAGTATTTGCCCTGATCACGGGCCGCCAGCGTCGCCGCAGCAGCGATGCGGGCAAAATCGCGGTATTTGTAGGGATAGTTCTTGACCACCAGCCGAATCTTGCCGGGATATGCCTCCAGAAGCTGCTTGACGGTCGGACCGGCCGCCACGCAGTGCGGTCACTGGAAATCAATGAACTCGATGATCGTCACCGGCGCATCGGCCGGCCCCAGGGCCGGCGAATCGGCCACGGCAATTTCAATCCTCGTTTCCCCTGCATGGACGACGCCGAACAGCAGAAAAAAGACAACAGCAAACAGCAGTGATTTCATCATAAAAAACAGAGGGGAGGCGCGCTCCCCTCTCTCCCTGGCTGAATTTTCTCACATCTTGCCGATGGTCTTCATCCACTTCGGATAGCGCTTTCTGGCAAGCTCCACCGGGACCATGCCGCTGATCATGATCTGCAGGGTTCCCGGATTGGCCAGGGTGCCGAGATAGATGTGGACAGGAACGGCGACAATGAAAATACAGAAGGCAATGTTATGGACCAGGTGGGCGAGGAGCATCAGCCCTGCATTATCCTTCATGAGCCAGATGACGAAACCGGACAGAGCGATGCAAATACCGGCCGCCAGAATAACCAGATAGTAAAGCTTCTGACCGGGGTTGTGCTTGCCCATGGGCGGCACCTGAACCTTGTGGGAAAGGTAACCACCGGCCACTTTGAACCACTGCCGGTCATCGGCATCGTAGGTCAGGGCATCCTTGAGATAACTGCCCATGGAAGCAAGCAGGGAGATGGTGAAAACCACCCCCAGCCAGTTGTGAACCGTTTTCATAGTGTCAAAGCCCCCGAACAGGGCGCCGACTCCCTCCAGGTGAAAAAGAAAGCCGTAACCTGAAATGATCAGCAGAATACAGCTGCCGGCCATGATCCAGTGGTTGACGATCTCACCAACGCTTGATTTGCGTACCATCTCCGCCATGTCACACCTCCGTATCCTTGTGGGGGCCGATTGCCAGATAATGAACCAGGGAGGCGGCGACCACGCCACCCAGGCCGACCACGGCAAAGGGCTTGAGGACCGTATGCCAGAAAACGACACTGGCAGGAACCGCTGGATTCTCCTGCATGCCGTAAAGTTTCGGTTCATCCTTGAAGGCGTAGATCGCCCCCAGACCGCCCAAATCGGATTCGCCGTATATCGTCTCGAAACCCTCGCTCCGAGCAGCGGAAATCAGCTCCGCACGGTTGCCGAACCGAAGCGCGCCGGTGGGGCAGGTTTTGACGCAGGCCGGCGACATCCCCGCACCGATGCGGTCGAAGCAGAGATGGCATTTCGATACCTTGTCTTCGTCATCATAACGGGGCACGTCAAAGGGGCAGGCATTGACACAAAGCTTGCAGCCGATACATTTGTCCCGATCATAGGCCACCGCCCCGTCCTTGGTTCGGAACAGGGCGCCGGGAGCGGGACAGATCTTCATACAGCCGGCATCCTCGCAGTGCATGCAACGTCGGCTGACAAAAAGCCAGCGTACCGGGTTTGCCTGGGAAGGGACCTCGCTGTAGCGGATGATGTTAAAGGCGGAACTCGCCAAATCGGGCGGATTCTGGTAGGTACCGGTGTTTTTGGTCCGGATTGCCGGCAGCTCGTTCCAGGATTTACATGAAACCTGGCAGGCCCGACAGCCGATACAGACCTCGGGTGTGACCAGAATTGCCTTGCGATTTTTGTTGTCCACTGTTGCCATGGTTCACCCCCTATGCCTTCCGGACGTTGACCATGAAGGCCTTCGACTCGGGTATCATTGTATTGGCGTCGCCCACGTTCGGGGTCAACAGGTTCGCGCTGTCAAAGCCGCTGCCGTCCTCGGGAAACTGCCAGCCAAAATGCCAGGTCAGGCCGACTTGATGGACGGTGGAGTCCGCCACTTTGAAGGGCTTGAACCTTTCGGAGATCATCGCCACAGCTTCCACCTCGCCGCGACCTGAGACGACGACAACCTTCTCGCCGTTTTTGATCCCCAGTTCTTTCGCCAGCTCCACACTCATCTCAACAAAGTTCTGCGGCTGCATTTCAAGCAGCCATGAACAGTGACGGGTCATGACGCCGGTTTGCCAGTGTTCGGAGGCCCGATAGGTGGTGGCGACAAAGGGATAACGCATGTCGCAGGAGAAAAAGGCATCCGATTCGCCGCCGAAAATTTTGATGGTCGGGTTGATCCGCTGACCGGACATGGAGTTTGCCTCCAACGGGCATTCCAGGGCCTCGTAATGCTCCGGAAACGGGCCCTCATTAAGGCCGGGACCGAAAATCGAGCCAACCCCGTCCGGTTTCATGATAAAGGGCAGCTTGCCGTCGGTGCCCATGGGCGGCGCCGGCCCATCCGGGATATCACCTACCCATTTTTTCGCGGCCGGATCCCATTTGATAAGTGACCGTTTCGCATCCCAAGGGTTTCCCTGCAGATCCACCGAGGCGCGGTTGTAGATGATCCGCCGGTTTACCGGCCAGCACCAGGACCAGCCCGAATAGAGGCCAAGGCCGGTGGGATCGTCCTTGCCACGGCGCGCCATCATGTTGACTTCCTTACCGTCCTTCAGGATATAGGAGTTGCAGTAGAGCCAGTTACCGCTCGAGGTGGTGCCGTCGGCCTGCAATGTGGGGAAACTCGTCACCAGATCCCCTTTCTTGCCGATGAGTTTCGGAGGTTCCACCTTGGTGTCGTAGACATCCTCAAGAAAGTAGCCGTTAATTTCCTTTGCCACCTTGTGGGTGTCAATGTGGCTGACCTTGCCGGCGGCATCCTTCTCTCCATACTCCCAGCTCAGATTGACGACGGGATCAGGGTAGGCGCCGCCTTCCTTCCGGTACAGCTCTTTTACCCTGAAGTAGAGTTCGTTGATGATCTCGCCGTCCGGCAACGACTGGCCGAGGGGTTCAACGGCCTTGTAACGCCACTGCGCCCAACGGCCGGAATTGGAAATGCTGCCCTCCTTCTCTACCGATGAGCAGCACGGCAACATAAACACCTCTGTCCCGATCTCTTGCGGATTCATGCCTGGTCCACGCCAGAAGGAACCGGTCTCGTTGTCGTAGAGGTTGACGTTGACCATCCATTTCAGCTTGGCGAGCGCCGCCCGCGTCTTATTTGAGTTCGCCCCCGAACAGGCCGGGTTCTGGCCCCAGGCAAAGAACCCCTCAAACTGCCCCTGCAGCATCTTATCAAACAGATTCAGCCACGAACAGTTCTGGCCGACGTCGAGCTTGGGCAGCCAGGCATAGCCAAAATCATTGTCCCTGGTGGCGGCATCACCGTAGATGGCCTTAAGGTAGCTGACGATGTACTTGTTGCGATTGGACCACCAGTTGACGCTACGGGGTTCCTTGGTGGTCGGGGTGTTTTTCTCGATGTAAGTCGCCAGATCGGTGAGCGCCGCGTTGGGCACCGGGTTGTAGCCGGGCAGGATATGAAAGAGGATGCCGTGGTCGGTGGAGCCCTGGACGTTGGACTCGCCCCGCATGGCGTTGACCCCGCCGCCGGCCATGCCCATGTTGCCGAGCAGCAGCTGGATGATGGCCATGGTCCGGATATTCTGGGTGCCGACCGTATGCTGGGTCCAGCCCATGGCATAGCACTCGGTGCCGACCCGGTCCGGCTTACCGGTGGAGCCATAAAGCTCGTAGACCGCCAGCAGCTTGTCTTTCGGCGTGCCGGTAATGCTGACCACCTTGTCCACGGTATAGCGGGCAAAGTGTTTTTTCAGAAGCTGGAACACGCAATGAGGGTCTTCCAGGGTCGGATCCTTCAGAGGAAGGCCATTTTCATCCTTCTGGAACGACCAGGTCGTTTTATCGTAGCTTCGTTTTTCCGCGTTGTATCCGGAGAAGAGGCCGTCGAGATCCGCCGGGCCCTTAAAATCCGGATTAACCAGAAACGCGGCATTGGTGTAATTGACGACGTATTCCTTAAAGTAGAGGCTGTTCTCCAGAATATAGTTGACCATGCCGCCGAGAAAGGCGATGTCGGTGCCTGAGCGCAGCGGGGCATAGAGATCGGCTTTCGCCGAGGTCTGGGTAAAACGCGGATCAACGCTGATAAGTTTTGCTCCCTTTTCCCGGGCGCGCATGATCCACTTCATGGAAACAGGATGATTCGAGGCAGGATTGGATCCCATGGCCAGGATGACATCAGCGTTTTTGAGATCGATCCAGTGATTGGTCATTGCACCGCGTCCGAACGACTCTGCCAGAGCCGCTACCGTTGCGGAGTGTCAGATCCGGGCCTGGTGTTCTATGTACACAAGGCCCCACGAGCGCATCAGTTTCTGAATCAGGTAGCACTCCTCGTTGTCCATGGCGGCGCTGCCGATATGAGCGATGGCATCGGTACGATTGACAACGAACTCCTTTTCAACCTCGATCTCAGTGCCATCGGCCTGCTTCTCCTTGATCTTTCCCTTGGAAACGGTCTTGAAACTCTTGTCCCGGGCCTCCTTGACAAGCCTGGCGATTCTGTCGAGGGCCCAGTCCCACTCCACCTCCTTCCAGGCCTTGCCGCCGGGTTCACGATAGAGGGGTTTGGTAACCCGGGTATCGTTGTTCGCCATCTGCACGAGGGACGACCCCTTGGCACAGAGGGTTCCTTCACTGATCGGATGATCCGGATCGCCTTCAGTCTGGATGACCTTGCCGTTCTCCGTATAGACGAGAATACCGCATCCCACGGAGCAGTAAGGACAGATTGTCGTGGTTTGCCTGGCGTTCTTGATCCGCAGCTCCCGGGCATACGCCCTGGCAGGATCAAGGTTCACACCAAGGGAACCGAGCACGACACCGGTGCCGGACAGCTTGAGAAAATCCCGCCTTGAGACCTCCATTGAACCCTCCTTCTTGCTGATTAAGAATGACGTTTTTTTGGCGGTTTATATGCCAAAAAAGACACAATAAAGACCGCCCTTACTATGTAAAAATACCTATATCATAATTCCTGAGAAGAGTTCAAGGGATTTGTCAAGAATTTTCTTACACCCGACAACGGTTCACATTTTTTCACTTCCAGCGCTGCCGAGGAGAAAGAGTGCCTAGCCTGCCGAAAGAACAAAAAATCATCTTCACACGTACGGCCTGCGGCCATATTGGTATCAGACAAGAGGGCGACCATAACCGAAAACATCATCACCTGGCAAGTTAACACTTTTTTTGACAGGCTTTATCGAATTAAAAATCAGATAATCAAGGAGATGGAAGACAATAAGGGGTAGCAGAACGGGAATCACCTGCTGGGACACAGGTAATTTCCTGTGCATGAGAGAAGGGATACAGAGAGGAAAAAAGGGGGCCGCCAGCCTTCAGCAATCAAGAAGCAGACGATGTGGCCATGCACCGTTCAGCCATTTGTCGACCACCTCGCCATAAACCGCGATATGCCGGATTAGTTGATCGGCATATCGCGGAGACGGGCCGGAAGCTATTTTTTCTGAACAACGTTTGCAGCTGAAGGCCCTTTGGGGCCATCGACCACATCAAAACTCACCCGCGCCCCTTCCTGCAGGGATTTAAAACCCTCTGCCTTGATGGCGGAGTGATGGACAAAAACATCCTTGCCGCCATCCTGAGCAATAAAACCAAATCCTTTTGCATCGTTGAACCACTTCACCGTACCTTCAGCCATCTCTGCCACTCCTTCATGTTCGGCTCCTGACCGGAACCACGTGTGTAAGAAAGCCGGGTGACAGAAGATAACCGCCTGCCACCCGACCGAAAAGCCTGTTACCGCACCGATTTGTTCATGCCGAACACGGAAGTCGAGGAAGATCTCCTGCTTCGACTCCTGCCACCGGAACCAGTGGGAGTGTTCTTTTTCCGGGTCGGCATCACCGGTGAAAAGCGCGCTTTTTTCTCCTCCAGGTCACCATCGGCCGACGTGCAAACAGAAACAGAAATCGCCTCACGGTCCATTTTTTTTCCGAGCGCGCGTTCAATAAGCGAAATCATTCTGGTATCCTCACTGGTGGCAAAGGTGAGCGCCGTGCCAGTCCGCGATGCCCGGCCGGTGCGGCCGGTCCGATGAGTGTAAGTCTCGGCTGTGGACGGCATATCAAAATTGATGACATGGGAAATACCGGCGACATCAATGCCCCGGGCCGCAATGTCGGTTGCCACCAGAATCGTATATTTGCCGTTCTTAAAGCCGTCCAGGGCCATCTGCCGCTTCTGCTGCGACATGTTACCCTGCAGGGCAACAGACCGGCAACCCGCTTTTTCCAGTTGCAGGGCCAGCGTCTTGGCCTTGTGCTTTGTCCTGGTGAACACAATGGCGGAATCGGGATTTTTCTCCTGGAGAATCTTCTTCAGCAGGGTGATCTTGGCATTCTGCTCCACCGCATAGAGTAAATGGGTGATGGTTGCGACAGGCCGACTGGGATTGATTTGCACGGTCACCGGCTCCGTCAAAATCTCCTCGGCCAGGTGGCGGATTTCGGCGGGCATGGTGGCCGAAAAAACCAGCGTTTGCCGTTTGCGGGGAACCTGTTTCATAATGCGGCGGATATCCGGCAAAAAACCCTTGTCAAACATATGATCCGCCTCGTCAAGAACAAGGATCTCGATCAGCCGCAGATCGACGGCACCATCGTTGACGAGGTCGAGCAGGCGACCGGGACAGGCGACAATGATGTCTACTCCTGCACGCGCCTTGCGAGCCTGGCTGCTTTTACTGACCCCGCCGTAAACCGGGATACTCTCCAGCCCGGTTTCACCGGCCATCTTACCGATATACTGGTGAATCTGCTCAACAAGCTCACGGGTGGGCGCCACGATCAGTGCCCGGGTCCGCTTGCGGCCGGCGTTGCTGCCCATCAGGCGAGCCAGGATAGGCAGGACGAATGCCGCTGTTTTGCCGGTGCCGGTCTGTGCCAGCCCCAGCAGATCCCGCCCGGCGAGAACAGGCCCGATGGCCTGCTCCTGAATCGGGGTGGGGACGGTGTAACCGCAGCTATCGACCGCGGCCTGAATTGTCGGATGAAACTGAAATTTTGTAAAACTCATACAACTCCTTGGTGATGGGAATAAACGGCACAACGACCGGCACGATTGCCGGTAGATGTACCTGCCACGGGCATCCGGCGTGGATGTGACCATGACAAAAAAAACTGATATACGCACCGAACGGCGTCAGCACCGGTTCGGGGCGCGAGAGACGATAAACGATTCCAGCGGAAGTCGCCCGAAGAACGGAGAGGATCAGCCGGCAATGCGGCACCGTCGGTTGTGATTCATTGGATAAAGGTAAACGTCAGCTCGGAGAAAAAACCAGGCGGATGCACCGGCAACAGCGTGGCGGGAAAAAAAACGAGAGGAATTTGCCTATGATAAAATACCATGTGATTCATTCATACAGACAATTACCCATCTTTGCAAGAAAATAACACCAAAAGAAAACAAGACGGTAAAAGGAGAAATCCCAATCCGACTTTGATCATGAAAATCAAGCTGGCATTTCCGAACATTTCATACTATAAGCTGCCCCTTGCAAATCGGGCCGCCAGGCGCGGCAGACAGAGAGACACCCCGTCAGAAAACGATCCAGCCAGGAGAGCACCCCGTGACCACCCCAAAAAAACCTTCCGCCGGCGATGATATCGATTCCCGCTGCCTCAAATGCAAGGCGCTGACCAACCACACCATCATCGCCATGGTTGGCGACAAGGTGGCGAAGGTGCAATGCAACACCTGCGGCGGTCGCCACAACTACCGCCCGGCCCTTGCCGAAAAAAAGACGGTTGCCATCCGCCGATCGGCGGGCAGAACCAGCGCCTCCCCGGCCCGCAAACCCTCTGCCCGGCACACCACGGAACCAGTGGCCGCCACCTTTGCCGAACAGCTTGCTGACCGCGATTTTTCCACGGCCAAACCCTATTCCATGAGCGGCAATTTTGCCGTGGATGACCTGATCGACCACCCGACCTTCGGTTTCGGCGTGGTGATAAAAAAAATCGGACCGAACAAAATCGAGGTTCTTTTCCGGGAGCAAACCAGGATTCTCATCTGCGAAAAACACTGATGTTCCCAGCCTGTTGCAAAAAGTCTTCCCTGGTCTTTTTACCTGCCGACGCTTCCCTGTGCCGGCAACAGCCTTTTTTTGCCGACAAGCAACTATGATGGTCTCGTTAAAAATGAAAATTAACCACAGAGACCACAGAGCACACAGAGATAACTAATTGTAATTAAAGATGTTTTCTCTGCGTTCTCAGTGCGCTCTGTGGTGAAAAAAGACTTTTTACGGGTTTGTCAACTATAGCACAATGAGAGGAACGTAAAGTTCCTCGGCGGAGAGCCCCCCATGCACGCCGACCTGGGATGATGGTTTTTCCGTAAGCAGGCGATCGCGGATGATATAATCATCTTTCATCAACAGCACATACTCGCCGACCCGCTCCGCCAGGCGAGGCGACACCGGTCCGCGACCGAAAAAGCCCTGGCAGACAAGATCCACGCTTTTGCGCAGGTCACAGGCAAAGCCGAGTCGGTCTTCGACATAGCGTTCGAACAGTTCAACCCGGTCGGCGCGGACATAACAATAGGCGCAACGCGGCTCGCCGCACAACGGCAGGGTGAGGGTTGCGGCCAGATCAGGATGCTCCTCCAGATGAATGGTATGGTGTTCGCAAGTGTCGATCAAGCCGTGATCCGCGGTGACCATAACGGAGACACCAGACTTTGCCAGGGGTCCCAGGGTTTTCACACAGGCCCGGTCGAGCAGCAGGAAATGATTGGTGACCTCCTCGCTTGCCACCCCATGGCTATGGGCCAGATGATCAAACTCCGGCCAGTAGGCGACAACAAGAGCGGGGCAGCCCGGCACGGTCAGACGGCGGATGGCGGCAAACATGGCGGCAGCGGAGTCATAGGCGTGCCGTCCGGCCCGACCGCACAGGGTCCGACTGTAAACGGAATCAACGAGCTGGTTCGGCAGGATGACATGACAGGCCACCTCCAAACTGTCAAGCAGGGAGGGATGATCAACGAGCCGGGCCGGGGAAATCCCCTCCCCGGAAAAACAGGTTCCGCCGTAACGCGGACGGAAGGGCAGCACGGTACTCACCGCGCCAAGTTCCTTGAAATAGGTATGCCAACCGGTTATTGCATGCTGCTGGGGGCCGACGCCGGTAAAAAAACTGGTGACCGCGGTAGCAGTGGTGGTGGGGAAAACCGAACTGAGTCGCCCCTGCCGGTGCCGACAGAGAAAGCTGTCCGGAAAGTTCTGTAAAAACAGATCGCCCAACCCGTCAATAATGAGCAGGACAATGGGACGGTCGGTGAGGCTCATGCCGCCAGTTCCGCTGCCGAGAGGTGGGTAGTCAGTACCCCTCCCACCCAAAGATCCGACAATGGTGGTGACGAGGTTGACGATACTGGTGCTGTAATCCGGCGCCATCATAAATAACCCCTCACTTTTCAAGAACAATGACACCGTTCATTCTGGAGGCGCCTGTTTTTTGTCGGAATCGTAAAAAGCCACGATTCCGAGGTGCCGTGTTTGGTAACTCGTTGTTTTCACTTTCCCGCCTGCCATGATTTGCGGGTTTTACGAGACCATCTTTTTTTTGTCAACAACAAAGTCCGATGCCGCCATCAAGGGAAATCCAGCTCAGCTTTTCCCCCCGACCGTCGTAAAACTTTCCAGGGACTGGCCTTTCCGGACAATATTCTCCAGTTCCGCTACCTTTTCACCGCATGTCGCGACAACCTCCGCAACCATCTCAACTACGGGATCGTCACTGCCGACCAGCATTTCCGCCTTCTGCTGCACCTTTTTCCCGTGTTCGTAATAGACCTTCAAGTCGCGCAACAGCTCGGTGCGCTTTCTGTGTTTTTCCTGTTCCGCGGTCATGACCGGCAGCAAACGGCGGATCGAAATCTCCACCAGCACATCGCGGGGAATATTCTGCCGGCTGGCAACCTGCTCCAACACCTCAAGGGAACGCCGACTCAACACAAAGGTCTTTTGCCGCCGCTCAGGTGACTCCGGGGTGTAACCATGGGCCCGTTGCGCCACTTTATCAAGAACGCCAACATCGTCGATAAGCTGATCAAACAATGACTTCTGCTTCAGGTTGAGCTGAGCGGCAACGAGCCCCAGCAGCTCGATCACATGGGGAGGGAGCCGAAACGTGGTTCGCACCGATTGTTTTCCCCGCAATCCTTCAGCAGAGATGTCGAGGTCGGCTTGTTCGGGAGAATGTATTGTATCACCACGATTCCTCATAATTGATCTCCTGTTGCCAAAACAGTAACATCGTCACATTACTAAGTCAATAAAAAACATAAAAAGTAATAGATAAAAAAAATGACAAAAAAAACAAAAGCACCAGCATTGACATCTCCACTTGCGTAATTATTTTTTCAGCAAAGGAAAAGGACGGCCAACAAACTTCATCACATGAAAAGGAGGTAGAGTATGTGGAGCAGATGGTATGATATTGACCGTATGTTCAATGCAATGAACCTGCTGCAGACCAGGATGAACAGAATCTTTCCGGAGCTGGACAGGTTCGGAAAGATTCCGGCCGGCTGGAGTGCCACTGAAAGCGGCCCCAGGACCAATCTCTATGACAGCGGCGATCATTTCGTCATCAAGATGGAGGTGCCGGGCATTGCCAGAGAGGAGCTGAATATCCGCACCCAGGGTAACTATCTTGAAATAAGCGGCACCCGCAAGTCCGATGCCCCGGAAGGATACACCGCCCATCGGGTGGAACGTGGAACCACGTCGTTTACCCGCAGTTTTACACTGCCCTCGGATGTCAATCCGGACAAAGCCGAGGCCTCTCTGCAGAACGGCGTGCTGACTCTGACCCTGCCCAAGTCCGAGGCAGCAAAACCGAAACAGATCGCCATCAACTGAGAATCGTGACAAGGTGAAGAGACAAGGAGATACGCCATGAGTGACGGAAAAGAGATTGCAAAACGCGAGGAAACCATGATGGAGAGGAGCCGCGAGATTCCGGTGATCGCTCCACTGGTCGATATCTATGAAAATGAGGACGAAATTCTCCTGCACGCCGATATGCCGGGGGTTGACAAGAAGAATATCGCCATCAATATCGACAACGGCAAACTCGTGCTGTCCGGGGTACGACAGATGGAGGCAAGCGGCGCTGCGAACTGGGCCGAATTCGGCGATGTGGAATACCAGCGAACCTTCTCAGTGCCGCAGGCAATTGACGTGGATAAGGTCAATGCCGAACTCAAGGACGGTGTGCTGCGTCTCCATCTGCCGAAATCCGAGGCAGCGAAACCACGCCGGATCGAAATCAAAGCGGCATAACTGGCCAAGGAAGAATACTTCTCCCGGGGACGCATTTTCCCGACAACAACCAACATAAGAAAAAACAGAAACGGGAAATCGTCCTCGGGACGATTTCCCGTTTTTTGGTTCATAAGAAGGAGGCAGCTATGGATTTCAAAAAACTCGCACCATGGAACTGGTTCAAAACTGAAGAGGAAGAAAATGAAGGCATCATTCCGATCCGACGCGGCGCCTCTCAGCTCCGTCAGCCGAATGAGGAAGCCATCCGCCATCCGCTGAAAGAACTACACCAGGAGATGGACAGATTATTTGATGACATGCTGCGCGGTTTCGCTCCGTTTTTTCCAACTCCCCTTTCCGCCGCGACCCTGATAAAACCGCAGGTCGATATCCGCGCCACGGAAAAGGAATATACCGTTTCCGCCGAAATTCCAGGGGTGGATGAAAAGGACATCTCCATCGAAGTGAATAACTCGACCCTGACCATCCGCGGTGAGAAAAGGCAGGACAAGGAAGAAAAAGAGACCAACTACTATCGGATTGAAAGATCCTACGGCGCCTTCCAGCGTATCCTGTCTCTGCCGGGAGACGGTGATACGGACGCCATCAGGGCCCACTTCAAAAATGGCGTTCTGACCATTACCATCCCGCGAAAGGCACAAGAAAAAAGTGCGGTCAGACAAATAGAAATACACGACGCCTGATGAAGGTCCCGTCCCTCAGATACGAAGGTAACCCCCTGGCCCGCTCCTGTCGGCCGTCTCGGACTCACTGCCCGCCACTCCGGACGGCCGGCAGATCATCGTCAATTCTCTGAGCAGTCAACCTGCTGAAACGGCTGCCATTGAACTCATCATCCTTTCAGCCGGTTGATACTGTCGGCCAGTCGCCTGTCACCATTTTCTTCGGCAGCCGGATCGCAACCACGAAACAAACTGTTTTCAGTGAAAAGTGTCCGCGGCCGAGAAAGCCCCCCCCATCGAGCACACCACTTATCTCCCTGTTTTGACAACTTTTTCAAGCACAAAAAAGCCGACGCATAGGTATTTGTGTCAATATTGACATAATTCCTCCCGGCAGGTATAGGAGAAAAGACGACAGCAACAGCAGTAGCCGGCTCCACCGGTATTCTGGAGCCGCATAAAAGATAATCCGGTTTCCTCTCTCCCGAATACGAAGAGGGCTGCGAAGACAACGGCAGGTGGTGTGGCTCCTCCGTGAACACAAAGCGCGGATTAACAGCGTGCTGACCTCATTCGAGGATGCGCCGAGCGGCATGAAACGGGTCGCCATCCGGGTATTGCCGGAACACGGGGAGGACAGCGACAGGCTCGCGGTCGCGCTGGGTCGACAGTACCGAATCGCCTATCACGACTTAAGGATAAATTGCTGGACATCCCCTCCCGTTAACAAAAGGATCACAGCCCCTCCCCTCCGTGCACCGGCGATTTTCCGCCCCGCTTTCCGGCTTCCCCATCTTGACTTTTTCGTTTTTTTTTGCGCACCATGGGAACAGGGCCACCGAGGGCAACGGCCCGCCACAACCCAAGGAGAAGGAGAAAGGCTATGCTCGAAACCGGGATCATCTTCGGCCTGCTTGGCGCAATCGTCCTGCTGGTCATCGTCCTCTACAACAAACTGATCATTTTACGGAACCGTTACAAGAACGCCTTTGCCCAGATCGACGTGCAGCTGCAACGGCGCTATGATCTGATCCCCAATCTGGTGGAAATCGCCAAGGGCTACCTGGCCCATGAACGGGAGACGCTGGAGGCGGTCATTACCGCGCGCAATGGGGCCGCCTCCGCTGCCCGACAAACAACGGCAACACCAACCGACCCGCAAGCACTGCGGGGTCTGTTTGCCGCCGACAACCTGCTGACCGGCGCCTTGAGCCGCCTTTTTGCCGTGGCCGAAAGCTATCCGGACCTCAAGGCCAATCAGACCATGATGCAGCTGACCGAAGAACTGGGCTCCACCGAAAACCGCATCGCCTTCGCCCGCCAGGCTTTCAACGATGCGGTCATGCGTTACAACACGACAAGGGAGCAAATCCCGACCAACATCGTCGCCGTTCTCCTGGGCTTTGCCGAGGCGCCGCTTTTCGAGGTCAATGAAGCGCGGGTGAAAACGGCGCCGCAGGTCTCCTTTTCCTGAGACCAGCCTGATCCGGCAGCAGCCCCATGCTCGATTTTTTTGAACGCCAGGAAGCAGCGCGACGCGCCACCTTTTTCCTGTTTTTCCTTTTCCTGGCTGCGGTGGTGGTGATTATCGCCATCGTTCACTGGTGCGTCACCCTCTTTCTGCTTTTCACCCCGCGCTACGCCATGACCGCCCCCTCCTTCGGCAGCCTGCTGCGCGACCCGGACATCGCACGCGTCACCGTCTCCTCGGTGCTGCTCCTCGTCTTTATCGGCAATGCCTACAAATTTTTTACTCTGCGCCACGGGGGAAGCGACATTGCCCTGCGCCTCGGCGGTCGGCTCGTCGTCCCTGACACCAAAGACCACCGCGAACAACGGTTGCTACATGTGGTGGAGGAAATGGCCCTGGCCTCCGGCCTGCCGGTACCGCTGGTCTATGTGCTGGACCGGGAAAGCGGCATCAACGCCTTTGCCGCCGGTTTTACCCCGGCCGATGCCGTCATCGCCGTCACTGACGGGGCGCTTGACCTGCTGAATCGCGATGAACTCCAGGGGGTGGTGGCCCACGAGTTCAGTCATATCGCCAACGGTGACATGCGGCTCAATCTCCGTCTCATCGGCATGGTCCACGGCATCCTGCTCCTGCACCTGACCGGCGCCGTCATTCTGCGCGGCATGGAAAACTCGCTTTTCAAAAAACAGCAGGGCAATGGAGCGCTCTTCATGGCCGTCGGCTTTCTCCTCTATCTGCTCGGTTTTATCGGCGGGCTGGCAGCGAAAATGATCAAGGCGGCCATTGCCCGTCAACGGGAATATTTAAGTGACGCCTCGGCGGTGGAATTCACCCGCAACCCCTTGGGCCTGGCCGGCGCTCTGAAGAAGATCGGCGGCCTCACTCTGGGTTCTCGCCTGCGCCATCCGCTGGCCGAGGAGGCAAGCCACATGTATTTCGGCAACGGCATGGAGGACGGCTTCTCCATTTTCGCCACCCATCCGTCCCTGACAAAAAGGATCACCCTACTCGATCCGGCCTTTGACGGGATTTTTCCGAAAATCAACCGCCGCATCACCGAGATTCCCGTCGCGGCCGCCCCGGCAGCCAACTCCTCAGCCAGCGCCTTCACCGCTTCCCCGCCCCAAAGCCTTGCCCCCGACCCTGCCGCGCCGGCGGTCAGTTCCACTATAGAGCAGCCCGCCACTCCCTCTGACAAGGCGATCTCGCACCACATGCAAGAAAGGCGTGATATCCTGCGCGCCCTACCGGCCCAGATTCGTCAGGCCTGCCGCACCTCGATCGGCGCCCGGGCGATGATCATCGCGCTCCTTTTCAGTCCTGACGAAGAGATCCGCAGCGGGCAGTGGCAGGTAATCCGACAGATGCCGGAACTCGAACTGGTCCGGGAAACGGAGCGACTCTTTCCCCTGCTGAGGGATTTACCCCGAATCGCCCGGCTGCCCCTCATCGATCTCGCCCTGCCGGCCCTGCGTCTGCTCGATGATACAGCGTACCGGCAGCTCAAGGGGATGACCGAGTCACTGATCATGGCGGATCAACGCATCGATCTCTTCGAATACCTGGTGCAGCGCCTGCTGTTGCGCAATCTCGCCCGGAATTTTCCCCTCGCCGCCGCGGCCGGCTCGGCAGACCGCAGCGCCGGCAAGAACATCGCCTGGGCCTGTTCCGTCCTTTTTTCGATACTCGCCGCTCATGGCCACGCCGATGAAGAAGAGGCCCGTACTAGCGTTGAAGAGATGATCAGCCAAATGACCGGTAAAGAAAAAAGGGAAATTACTTTTCTCGCCAATGCCCGCCAACTCCCCCTATCTGACCTTGACCGCGCCCTGACAATTCTGGCTCATACCGGTTTGTCCAGACGACGCCAGATTCTTGACCTCTGCCTGCACTGCATCAGCCGGGATGGCCGGATCACGGCGGTGGAGGCGGAACTGCTCCGCGCCATCGGGGCTGTCCTCGACTGCCCCTTACCCCCTGCCCTCCTTGCCTGCTGATCCCCACGGAGATAACGGTCCCTCATGCAAATATCTTTCCCCTCCCCTCTGTGGGGAAAATAATTTTTACGATTTCAGCAATAATGGAAACGCCGATTGACATTTTTTCATCCGCTTCTTAGAATATTTGTATCCTAAGTTATATCCATGTGTTTCCATGAGGGAGGACGGTATGCAGATCTCGAATACGCCAACCAATATCCCATTCAAAACTCCCGGTGAAGTCGATGGCCAGAACCGACTGCAGACGCGCCAGGAACTCCAGCAGAACAGCCAGGCTGCTAACGGCGGCGATACCCTTTCCATCTCCCCGGCGGCGCAGGCCCTGAACAGCAGCCGCAATCAAAATTATGATTCGACCATGACCCCACGTAACCGAACCCAGGTCATGGCCCGGACCAACGCAGCCGACACCTCCGACAACAGCAGCGATAACGCGGCCCGATTGCAGGCGAACCAACGGCAGACCCTGCGCATGAATCAGCCGGAACCGCCGGATACGGCCCAGACCACTGCCGCGCCCGCAGCTCCCGCCGCACCACCGGCGGGCCGGACCACGGCACCGATGACTGCGGCAACGAACAGCGGCGAAAACATGCCCGTTGAGACCACCGCTCCGGCCGGCACCAGCCAGCGCCTGGAACGATCGACGCAACCCGAACAGCAGGGGAATCCACCCCCTACCATGAACACCATGCGCAGAGCGGCCCAGGAAAACCCGGTAGCCGTTGCCGGCGGCCTGACGCCGGGCTCCACCATCAACCGTTTCGCCTGATATTGGCAATCGCCACTCCCGTTTGCAGCAGTCGCTCTCAAGCGGCTGTTTTTTTTTGCCCATGTGCGTCTGCTGAAAAAACACACTGAATGACTTGCCAGAACCCCGCCTTTCTCCGCTTTGCTTTTTCCTCATTCTTGCCTCTGATGCTGATACGAAAAAGAAATGGAACATACAACCACTCCGTAGTACAATGGCCGGAAAATTTCTGCTGCCCGCCTGCCCGGTTCCATTTTAATCCAGAAAAAACAATGAAAAGAAAATTGAGCAACTACATCGCCGGCGCCTTTATCCTCAACGTCTTTGCCATCATCACCGTCGGCGGTATCTGCACCCTGATGGTCCGGGACATGGTGCGCAACATCTCCCGGCTGGAGGACGAAAGCACCAATGTCGCCCGGATTCATCGGTTGAACAACCGGATTCAGCAGGTCGCCTTCCTGGTCCAGGACGCCAGCGTCGACGTCGACCACACCGCCAAACAGGACATCAATCACGCCCTCGACAAGGCGGAAGGCGATCTGCTCGCTTACATGGAGGAGGAAAAGCTGCGGCAACATACCTTCCACATCGACGAGGAGCTGCTGCTGCTCGAAAAAATCCGCGACAACATCACCGGCATCCGTCAGGTTCTCCCGGAGGTTATCGCAGCCTCCGACCCCGCCAACCCGCCTGCCAATGCCATCCGCCAGCTGCAGCGCTTTGCCTTCCATATCCGCACCATCACCCAGTCGGTCAGCGACGTTCATTTCAAGATCGTCTCTGAACTGGTCCTGGAATCCTACAACAAGATGTTTTTCATCCTCATCCTCTACCTGACCTGTTCCCTGGTCGGTATTCTCGCCTCCTGCGTCGGCTATGTGGTGCTGAGCCGCCACACGATCAAGCCGATCATCAACCTGGCCAAGGCCACCAGAAAGATTTCCGGCGGCGATCTCGCCATCCGGGTGGCCACCGAGTCGGAAACGGAAATCGGCACCCTCTACCAGTCCTTCAACGCCATGACGGCAAAACTCCAGGAGCACGAGCGCAAGCGGGAGGATTTCAACCGCATGCTGGAGCAACTGGTCAAAAAGCGCACCCGGGAACTGGTCGAATCCGAGGAATCCCTGCGCCGCACCCAGTCGGAACTGGTGCGCATGGAAAAGATCGCCACCCTCGGCCAGATCGCCACCTCGGTCAACCATGAGATCAAGACCCCGCTCAACGTCCTTTCCATGAACCTGCAACTGCTCATTCGCAAGATCAACCAGTGCCCCGTGGAAGGCGAGGCCATGAAGCAGGGCATGCTCGACCTGACCGCCATCATCAACAACGAAATCGACCGGATCAACGGCATTGTCGAGGAGTTTGTCAAATACGCCCGCTTTCCCCCGCCGGAGATCAGGGACAATGATCTCAACCGGCTGCTGGCCGACATGGCGGAGATGATCTCCCAGAACGCCCAGGACGCGGAGGTCGCCATCGAACTCGACCTTGACGACACCCTGCCGCCCTGCCCGCTGGACGCCAAGATGATGGTGCAGGCCCTCCTCAATCTCTGCATGAACGCCATCCAGGCCATGCCCTACGGCGGCGTGCTGCGCATTGCCAGCAAAAGGCTGGGCGACAAGGCGACGATCCGCGTCGCCGACAGCGGCCACGGCATCCCGGCCGCCGACCTGGATCACATCTTTGATCCCTTTTTCACCAAAAAGGAGGGGGGCCTGGGCTTTGGCCTGGCCATTGTCCAGCGCATCGTCGAGGATCACCACGGCGCCATCCTCTGCGAAAGCGCAGAAGGCCGGGGCACGACCTTTACCATCACCCTGCCGCTGCCGCGTCTTTCCTCCCTGCCGATTGCCACGAACGAGGCCCCATAATGACGACACCGACCATCCTTATTGTCGACGACGACAAGATGACCCGCCAGACCCTCTCCCTGGCCCTGCAGGATTCCTATCAGACAATCATTGCCAAGGACGGCAAAACCGCTCTTACCGTCCTGCGGGAGGAGGAAATCGATGTCGTCCTCTCCGATCTCTTCATGCCGGGCATGAACGGCATCGAGCTGCTGGAGGAGATCAACCGGCTGCCGGAAAGACCGCCGGTCATCTTCATCACCGGCCAGGGCACGGTAGAGACCGCGGTGCAGGCCATGAAACTCGGCGCCTACGATTACGTCACCAAGCCGGTCAACATCGACCGCCTCTGCCTGACCATTGAAAAAACCCTTGAAACCAAGCGGCTCAAGGAAGAAAACATTCTGCTCAAGGAAAAGATAAAGGAAAATTTCCCCGACCTTTCCCTGATCGGCGAGTCGCCGGCCATGCGGAAAATCAAGGAGCTGGCTGGCCAGGTGGCGGCCACCAGCGCAACCGTGCTGATCGAGGGGGAAAGCGGCACCGGCAAGGAGCTGATCACCAACATCATCCACTACAACAGCCCGGTGGCGCACGGCCCGTTCATCAAGGTCAACTGCGCCGCCTTTGCCGAGGGCGTGCTGGAGTCCGAACTCTTCGGCCATGAGAAAGGGGCCTTCACCGGCGCGGTGGCGGCCAAGAAGGGGCGCTTCGAGCTGGCCGACAACGGCACCCTCTTTCTCGATGAAATCGGCGAGATGCCGGCCTCGATCCAGGTGAAACTCCTGCGTTTTCTCCAGGAACAGACCTTTGAACGGGTTGGCGGCACCAAGACCTTGAAGGTGCGGGTGCGGATCATCTCCG
>JBMONO010000016.1:99667-101123 GCA_049323655.1 Thermodesulfobacteriota bacterium
GCAACCTGGCGGAGATGATCCGCACCGGCTCCTTCCGCGAGGATCTCTATTACCGGCTGCGGGTGGTGAAGATCGAGATGCCGCCCCTGCGGGAGCGGCGGGAGGACATCCCGGTCCTGGTGGCAAGTTTTGTCAAAAAATTCTCCCATCTGCACGCCAAGCCGATCAGTCGGGTGGCGGACGAGGTGATGCAGCTCATCCTCCATTACCACTGGCCGGGCAACATCCGTGAACTGATGAACTGCATCGAAAGCTCGGTGGTCATGACCCGCGGCGAGACGATCACCATCGACAGCATCCCGGAATACCTGACCTATACCGGCAACGGCGGCGAAACGGAGAGCAAGGAAGGGATGCTCCAAGAGATGGAGCGGCAGCTGATCAACGAGGTGCTGCAGAAAACGGCGGGCGACAAGGTGCGGGCCGCCAAGATGCTCGGTATCGGCCTGCGCACCCTCTACCGCAAGCTCGACAGGTGGGAGAACTGACGGAGCGCGGAAGCAGGCCTTCGCCGCGCCGGGGCAGATCGGCGACGATCACAAAACAAGAGTGGCTGGATTGCGCCCGTTGAGCTTGGCCCGCTTTCCCACCGGCAGAGCGAAAAAAGAAATTTCAAGACCTCTCGCCAATTTCCTCTCTGCGGGGATGATGGAGAATCAGCGGGAGATGCTGTTGAAACAAGGTGAAATCACCGTCCGTGGTGAATATGGGAATCTTCCGGTTTGCCGCGATGGCACAGATGAGGAAGTCGGTATTTGAACCCTGGATTCCCTTGCCGCGACAGATGTTGAAAAAGTCGGCGGCCAGCTCGTAGTCACGGGTGTTGATATCCAGGTCGGGAAAGGCGCGCAGATGATCGCGCAATTTCCGGAATTGCGCCCGGTTCTTGATCCCCGAGAGGATTTCCTGGCGGATGGGTCCGATCATCTGCACCCGCATCTCTCTGATCAATTCGATCAGTTCGGCAACCTCGGCACTGTCAGTGGGCAGGTTGCGTCGGAAAGCCAGTGACCACACAGAGGTGTCAACCAGAACCATCATCGCTTTTGCCGCTGCGCTTTGTAGTCGTAGTCCGGATCGTACTCAACCGTATGAAAAAGCTTCGTGATTCCGGCTTGTTTGCGGCGCTGAATATACTCCGTCAGCGCCTCATTGACCACCGCCTTTTTCGTTGCATGCTTCCCGACGATGCGGGCCTCTTCGAGCAGCTTGTCGTCAATCGCAAGGTTTGTCGCCATAGGCCACCTCCATTACACAAATCTTTACACGATTCCGTGTGTGAATCAAGCAGAAACCGCAGCTCTGTGGCGCGATGAAACCAGGGACGAATTAGTGAGTTGCAGGCGAGTTGGAGAGTTGCGGGGACAGCATATAGAATTATTCTCTCTGTCGCTTTTTTGGCCCCGGCTTTTGCCGTCTGAGAAAACGAGACAAGGATGCCTCAAGTGTTTCCACG
>JBMONO010000017.1:0-95776 GCA_049323655.1 Thermodesulfobacteriota bacterium
CCTGGCAGAATCTGCCTCAGGAACTCCCCTGGCTCGATGGTGCAAAATTGACCTTGCGGTTCAGTTGACATGGCAATGGTAAATGTTAGCGGTTGTGTCGGTTATAGCCCGCGCGAAAATCGGTGTTCTTTGTTTTTCTATAACCACAGCCCGCCCTTTTTGTCGGAATCGTAAGAGACACGATTCCGACGGACGGTGAATTCGAGCTCAATGTTTTCACTTTCCCACCCGCCACGGCTTGCGGATTTTACGAGACCATCATTTTTCTTCAATGGCAAGATCCGTTCACGGCAAAAGAGCAAACCGCTCACCAGCAAAAAAAAGTACCTGAAGAAGTATTTGCAAATCCCTGAGAAGCTGTTATAACAAAAACGTTTTTTTGCTGCGTCTGGCCCCTGGTTCATTCACTTCCCTCTTCTTTCTTACCAGTGGTGTGTCATGACAGAATTCAGTCTTTCCCCCTTGCGGGCGGAGTTGAAAAAGCAGTTCCGGCAATCCATGCCGGACGCCAACCTTGACTACTGCCTCACCTGCGGCCTTTGCGCCAGCGGTTGTCCAGCCAGCGACATCGAAGGCATGGATCCCCGCAAATTCATCCGTTATCTCATCCTCGGCCAGGACGATGTTCTGAAAGAGACCAACTGGCTCTACTCCTGCTCCATCTGTCAACGCTGCCAGCATGCCTGCCCCATGGGCATCCATGTCGGCCGCTTTGTCTATGCCCTGAAGGGGATGCGCCCTGTCGAAAAACGACCGAAAAATCTCCAGAAATCCTGCGAACTGCAGAAGCAGAGCAATTCCACCGGCATCCCCAACAGCGATTTTGTCTGGGTAGTGGGTGATATACTGGAAGAGGTGCACGCCACCGAGCCGGATTGGGCCGATCTCCAGGCCCCCATGGACAGGAAGGGGGCGCAGTTCTACCTCAACCAGAATGCCAAGGAGCCGACCGTGGAACCGGAAGAGATGGTCTTTCTCTGGAAGATCCTCCATCAGGTCGGCATCGACTGGACCTACTCCTCCGAATGGTGGGACGGGGCCAACTACTGTCTCTTCAGTGGTGATCCCCGGGACTGGGAGTATGTCACCCGCAAACAGGCGGAAACGGTGGATGCGCTGGGTTGTCCTACATACATAAACACCGAGTGAGGGCACATGCTTTTCGCAACCCTGGAAGGGTTGAAACGCTTCAACATCCCTCACAACTTCAAGGTCGTCAGCATCATCAGCCTCTATGCTCAATGGATCCGCGAGGGCAGACTCAAGGTCGATCCCGCCTGGAACACGGAAAAGCTGAAATTCACCGTTCAGGATCCGTGCAAACTGGTACGCCAGGGCCTCGGCGACCCGGTGGCCGAGGATCTCCGCTTTGTCGTCAAACAGGTCTGCGGTGAGGAAAATTTCGTCGAGGTCTGGCCCAACAAGTCGAACAACTACTGCTGCGGCGGGGGGGGCGGCGCCATCCAGGCCGGCTTTATCGACAATCGGATGAAGCACGGCCGGATGAAATTCGAACAACTCCATGCCACCGGCGCCGATGTTGTCATCACCCCCTGCCACAACTGCCATACCCAGATAAAGGACCTCGCCGCCCATTACGGCGGCAAATGGCAGGCAACCCACCTGTGGAACTGGATCGTCAGGGCGATGGTGCGCTAGCGACAATACTGAAAACGAAACGATTAAACGTTGAAACGTTTCAACGAGTAAACGCTGGAACGTTGGAACTTTGATGGTCTCGTAAAAAGTGAAAATCAATCACAGAGACAGCAGAGCGCAAATGGGTAACTAATTGTAATTAAAGATGTTTTCTCTGCGCCTGCAGCGCGCTCTGTGGTAAAAAAAGACTTTTTACGGGTTTGTCAACTTTAACTTAACGGTAAAAACAATGGCCAAAGGATCGGTTTTGGTTGTCGGTGGTGGCATCGCCGGGGTGCAGGCAGCTCTTGACCTGGCGGACAGCGGCTTTCGCGTCCATCTGGTGGAGCGAACCGCCGCCATCGGCGGCAAGATGTCGCAGCTCGACAAGACCTTCCCCACCAATGACTGCTCCGCCTGCATTCTTTCCCCCAAGCTGGTGGAATGCGGCCGCCACCTCAACATCAATCTCCTCACCCTGTCCGACCTTCTTGCCCTCGACGGCGAACCCGGCAATTTCCGGGCCGTGGTCCGGCAGCGGCCCCGCTATGTTGATCCGTCCAAGTGTATCGCCTGCGGTCTCTGTGCGGAAAAATGCCCGAAAAAGGTGACCAACGACTTCAACATGGGCATCGGCACGCGAAAGGCGGCGTACCTGAGTTACCCCCAGGCCGTACCGCTCAAATACGCCATCGATCCGGCCCACTGCATCTGGCTCAAAAAACCGGGCCGCTGCGGCATCTGCGCCAAGGAGTGTCCGGCCGGGGCCATCAACTTCGAAGAGACCGCCAAGGAGCATGTGCTGGAGGTGGGCTCGGTGGTGCTCGCACTCGGATTTTCCCGCTTCAACCCGGCCTCTCTTGATTTCACCGGGTACGGCCGCCTGGCCAATGTCGTCACCTCCATGGAATTCGAGCGGTTTCTCAGCCCGTCCGGCCCCTGCCTTGGCCATCTGGAGCGACCGTCCGACGGCCGGGCGCCGAAAAAAATCGCCTGGCTGCAATGTGTCGGCTCCCGGGATATCAATCGTGTCGGCCACCCGTACTGCTCATCCGTTTGCTGCATGTTTGCCCTCAAGCAGGCCGTCATTGCCAAGGAGCATGCCCATGGCGAGTTTGACGCCTCCATCTTCTACATGGACATGCGCACCCATGGCAAGGGTTTTGAGAATTACTACAATCAGGCAAAGGAGAAAGGGGTGCGTTTCCACCGGGCCAGGGTCCATTCCATCATCCCGGCTCCCGGCAAGATGGGCGATCTGCAGCTCCGCTATGTCAACGAACAAGGACAGGTCTGCTTCGATGAATTCGACATGGTGGTGCTTTCCACCGGTCTCAGTCCATACCGGCATACCGTCGAGCTGGCCGCCATTCTTGGCCTCGAACTCGACCCCGACAACTTCATCCGCACCGACAGCTTCAACCCGGTGGCCACCAGCCGGCCCGGCGTTTACGTCTGCGGCGCCGCCTCGGAACCAAAAGACATCCCCCAGTCGGTGATGGAGGCCAGCGCCGCCGCGGCGGAGGCGAGCCGTATCCTGACCCCGCTCCGCTGGACGGAAACCAGCAAAAAAATTTACCCGGACGAACAGAATATCTACGCCCGCCCACCGCGCATCGGCGTCTTTGTCTGCCATTGCGGCATCAATATCGCGAGTGTCGTCGATGTGGCGGCCGTCTCCGCCTATGCCGCCACCCTGCCCGACGTCGTCTTTTCCCAGACCAACCTCTTTACCTGCTCCCAGGACACGATCAACCAGATGGTCGCCATGATCCGGGAGCATGATCTCAACCGGGTGGTGGTGGCGTCCTGCTCGCCCCGCACCCATGAACCGCTTTTCCAGGAGACGCTGCGCGACGCCGGACTGAACAAATTTCTCTTTGAAATGGCCAATATCCGTGATCAGGACTCCTGGGTCCATCAGAATGATCCGGCCAGGGCCACGGCCAAGGCCACGGATCTGGTCCGGATGGCGGTGGCCCGGGTCCGCGGCGAGGGAGCGCTGCCCTACAACACGGTACCGGTGACCAAGGCCGCGCTTGTCATCGGCGGCGGGGTGGCCGGCATGACGGCGGCCCTGGCCTTTGCCGATCAGGGCTACCCGGTCACCCTTGTCGAGCAGAGTGACATCCTCGGCGGCAATGGCCGCAAGGTCTACCGCAACTGGCAAGGCCGGCAGATTCTCCCTTTTGTCACCGATCTGACGGCCCAGGTCGGCAGCCATCCCCACATCACCGTCAAATACAACACGGAAATCCGGGAGGTGGCCGGTTCGGTGGGGGCCTTTACCACCACCTTTACCGACGGCCAGAGCTTCGAGCATGGGGTGGCGGTTATGGCGGTGGGCGGTGAGCCCGGCAAACCCGAGGGCCAGTGGCGCTACCTCCATGGCGAAAATCCCAATGTCCACACCCTGCTGGAACTCGATAAACGTTTCATCGAGAAGGACACCGCCCTCAGCACCATCAGCCAGGCGGTCTTTATCCATTGCGTTGGTTCGCGGATTCCCGAACGGCCTTACTGCAGCCGAGTCTGCTGCACCCATGCCATTGACGCCGCCCTCAAACTCAAGGATCTGAACCCGGACATGGAGATCTTCATGCTCTACCGGGATGTCCGCACCTACGGCCAGCGGGAACGCCTCTATCAGGAGGCGCGGGCCCGGGGCATTGTCTTTATCCGTTATGATCTCGATCATCTCCCCCGGGTCGGCCAGCAGGATGGCAAACTCGTCATCTCCTGCCATGAACCGATCATCAACGCCGAGATCACCATCGAACCTGACATGCTGGTGCTGGCCACCGCCATCCAGCCTCGCCGGCAGAGCAGCGGCAACCTGGCCAAGTTCTTCAAGTGCGCGGTGGACAGCCAGGGCTTTCTGCTGGAGGCCCACATGAAACTGCGACCGGTTGATTTCGCCACCGAGGGCGTCTTTCTCGCCGGACTCTGCCATTACCCGAAATCCATGGAAGAATCCATTGCCCAGGCCAAGGCGGCGGCAGCGCGGGCCAGCATCATTCTCGCCCATGACGCGGTGCCGGCGGAAAGCGTCACCGCCGTGGTCACTGCCGCGAAATGCACGGGGTGCGGGCTCTGTACCCAGGTCTGCGCCTACCATGCCGTGACCATCGACGACAACGGCGTCTCCGTGGTCAACAGCAGCATGTGCAAGGGCTGCGGCGCCTGCGTCGCCGGCTGTCGCTCCGATGCGATCACCCTGAAGAACATCGGCAACGAACAGATCATGGCCGCGGTGGATGCGGCCTGGGAGTAGGATGGTTGGTCCGGTTGGTCACTTGGTTTGTTGGCCAGCGGCACTCAACCAATCATCTCGACCAATCAACCAATTAGATCAATTCAATGAAATAAATCACCATGACCGAGACACTCAGCGATTGGGAACCGAAAATCATCGCCTTCCTCTGTAACTGGTGCAGCTATGCCGGCGCCGATCTGGCCGGAGTCAGCCGTTTCCAGTACCCGCCCAGCATCCGGATCGTCAGGGTCCCCTGTTCGGGCCGGGTCAGCGCCAACATGATTCTCTCGGCGCTGAAATCAGGGGCGGACGGCATCCTCGTCTCCGGTTGCCATCCCGGCGATTGCCATTACATCAGCGGCAACTATTTCGCCCGCCGCCGTTTCGCCCTGCTCAGCAATCTCCTGGAATTCGTCGGCCTCGAGCCGGGACGGGTCAACTTTTCCTGGATATCGGCCGCGGAAGGTGAACAGTTTGCCGAGGTGGTCAAAACCGTGACCGAACGGGTGACGGCCCTTGGTCCGGCAACCCGGCTGGTGAAAAAAATCGAGGCCGGACTGGCAGCGTAAGCCCGACCGCCCCCCCCCCGCGGCGACAGGTACGATCGGTCGCCCTTCTAGCAACCCGGAATGTGGAACGTGGTTTTATGCCAACTATTAATGCACGCCTCACAGAAGAGATCAGAACGCAGGCCGGCAAACTGCTCGCCGAAAATGCGGTGGCGGCGGTTATCGGTTTTGCGCCCGGCAGCCTGCCGATGACGGTCAGACCCGTTGTCGTCCGCCGGCCCGAGGAATGCGACCGGCTGATCTGGAACAGCTTCTGCGTCCTCAATCTGGCCAATTATCTGCCGGAGACTCTCAAATCAGTGGAACCGCCGCGCAGCCCCCGCGACCCGAAACCGGAAGGCCCTCTGCCGAAGGTGGCAGTGCTCGCCACAGGCTGCTGGTCGCGCAACATCGTCGTCCAGATCCAGGAGCAGCAGGTGGCCCGCGACCGAGTGGTGGTCATCGGCGTCGGCAGCCGAGGCATGGTGAGCCGGCGCAAGGTCCAGAAACTCTTTGTCGGCCGGGAGATCCTGGCCGTTGCCGAGGAGGATCACGACCTCATCGTCAGCGGAACGGATTTTGAAGAAAAAATCAACCGCTGGAGTGTGGTGCGCGACAATTGCCAGACCTGCACCCATCCCGACCCGGTGGTGGTCGATGTCCGCATCGGCACGGCCGCTTCGGAGAGAAAAAATCCGAATCCCTTCAAGCAGGTTGACGCCATCGAACAGCAATCCGTCGATGCACGATGGACCTGGTTCAGTGCTGCTTTTGCCGACTGCATCCGCTGCTATGCCTGCCGCAATGCCTGCCCGCTCTGCTATTGCCCGACCTGTTTTGTCGATGACGCCAAACCGCAGTGGGTCGGCAAAAGCATCGAGGCGACGGACACCGCGCTCTTCCATATCCTCCGCGCCTATCACTGCGCCGGCCGCTGCACCGACTGCGGGGCCTGCGAATCGGTCTGCCCCATGGACATCCCGATGCGGTTGCTGACCAAAAAACTGAACAAGGATGTACTGAATCTTTACGGCATTGAGGCCGGCATGCAGGCCGACGCCCCCCTGCCCCTGACAACATACCGCCAGAATGATCCCCAGTCGTTCATCGTCACCGAAGCCGCAGCCGGCAAGGAGGACAAAAAGCCGTGAAGGTCTTCAAAGCAACGCACGCTGAACTTGACGCCCTGCTGACCGGCTGGGCCCGGCAAGCCTTGGTCTATTGCCCCGCAACGGAGACATCGCCGGAAAGGGATGAGGAATGCGGACCCGGCTGGACCCGGCTGCCGGATAATGGTTGCCTCGACCTGCCGTCCGGCCCGTCCCGGACATCGGTCAAGACCTTTCTCTTTCCCCAGCCGGAAACCATGCAAACCTGTTCACTGCGCGCCGATGACCCGGCCCGGGGGGTGATGCGGGAGACCTCGGCAAGCAATGCCAAACAGATCGTCGTCGGGGTCCGGCCCTGCGACGGCCGCAGCGTTGTCCTCAACAATCTGCCCTTCCGGGAAGACCCTTTTTATCAGCACAACCTGGCCCGCACCGTGCTGGTCGGTTTCACCTGCAGCACTCCCTGCTCGACCTGTTTCTGTGACCAGGTGGGCGGTTCGCCGATGGGGACCGACGGGCTTGATGTCGCGGTCAGCGCCAGTGACGGCGGCTGGCTGGTCGAGGTGCTGAGTGTCAGGGCCAACGAGCTGTTTGCCGGCGCGACCCTTGCCCCGGCCACCCCGGAGGATCTGGCCAGCCTTGCTGAACGCCGGGCCCAAAGTCCGCCCGAAGGCAACGCCAAACGCGATGCCCTTGCCGCCCGTGATCTCAACCGGCTGTATGAGGCGCCCCTCTGGCAGGTGCTCGGCGAGGCATGCATCAACTGCGGAGCCTGCACCTTTCTCTGTCCCACCTGTTACTGTTTTGACATTCAGGACGAAGTGAGCCGCGGCCAGGGTCGTCGGATCAGATACTGGGACTCCTGCATGTTCCCCCTCTACAGCCTGCACACTTCGGGTCACAATCCGCGCGGCAAAAAAATGCAGCGCACCCGCAATCGCTTCCTGCACAAACTGAAATACTTTCCGGACCGCTTCGGCCCCTTCTCCTGCGTCGGCTGCGGCCGCTGCATCCAGGACTGTCCGGTCAACATTGATATTCGCGAGGTCATCCACGACCTGCTGACGGTGGAGTGAGAGATGATATCCTATCTGCCCTTCCCTGCCCGGATCGACGATATTGTCGTTGAAACGGAAGACGGCAACCTGAAAACCTTCAAACTGGTCCTGGAAAACGAAGAGCATCGCCGGGCCTGGCGCCATGTCCCCGGCCAGTTCGCCATGCTCTCCCTGGCCGGTCAGGGGGAGATCCCCATCGGCATCGCCTCCTCCCCCACCGAAGAGGGCTATCTGCTCTTCACGGTGAATCGGGCCGGCAAGGTGACCACCGCCCTGCACCAGATGGCCAGTGGCTCCCCCATCGGGGTGCGTGGGCCGCTGGGCAACGGCTTTCCGGTTGACGACGAGATGAAGGGCAAAAACATCGTCATCATTGCCGGTGGTTTTGCCGTCACCACCCTGCGGGCCACCCTGCTCTATCTGCTCGCCCATCGCCAGGATTACGGCACCATCACCTTCATTTACGGCGCCCGCACCCCGGGCATGCTGCTCTATCGCGACGAGATGCGGGAATGGGCGGGGCGGGGCGACATCGATCTCCATATCACCATTGACCGGGAGGCGCCGGGCTGGGCTGGCCTGGTCGGTTTTGTCCCCACCATCGCCGGCGCGGTCGCTCCATCGCCGGCCAACAGTGTGGCTCTCATCTGCGGCCCACCCATCATGATCAAATTCACCATGCCTCCTCTGGAAAAAATCGGCTGGACCGACGATCAGGTCTACCTTTCCCTGGAAAACCGGATGAAATGCGGGGTTGGTCTTTGCTGTCACTGCAATACCGGTCCTGCTCTCGTCTGCAAGGACGGCCCCGTCTTCACCCGTTCCCAGGTCAGGGCACTGCCGGTCGAATACTGATGGGGCAACGCGCCCCATCCCCCTGCCCACCGTTCATGCACCAGTGCGCCTCAGCCACACGCCGCCGGCTGCGCGATCATCTTTTTTCCTCACCATCATACATCTAGGCAAAATCAGATCCGTGTTGTATATAAGGTAATTTTCCCGGAAAAACATGAACTGATGGTCTCGTAAAAGCTGTAAATCAACCACAGAGACCACGGAGATAACTGACTGTAATTCAAAATATTTTCTCTGTCCCTCCGTGCTCTCCGTGGTAAAAAGAGATTTTTTACGGGTTTATCATGAACTGAACTATTGATGGTCTCGTAAAACCCGCAAAACATGGCCCGTCGGAATCGTGGCTTTTTACGATTTCGACAATTATGACGTTTCACCGCCACCCGCCGGTGGCGACGCCACCCCCAACGACACGTGTTCGGATCACCAGCCCATCATCGCATCAAGAAAAGATCCATCGCCAGCACCATTGCCCTGGTGGCAACGCTGCTGTTTATCGCGCTGGCCATCAGCACAGTGGTGGCCGTGCTCTATGTCGAACTCACCACCTCCCGATTCCAGGCCAGATATTTAAGTGAACTGGGAAAAAAACTCACCTTCCACCTGGAGGAGGGACCGAGTCCGGCCATTGTCTTCCCGCGCTATGGCATCTATGACACCCGGCTCGGGTATACCCGCCTGCCGGCATACTTTCAGGCACTGACAAACAATGGGCTGACCATAACCGCCCAGGCCCGTTTTTCCCCCGAACTCCTCACCGTGAGCCGACGAGGCATCTTCACCCCGTATCATGAAAAGGTGGATGCCGGGTTGACCATCCTTGACACAAACGACACCGAGATCTATGCCGTTACTTTCCCGGAGCGGGTCTATCCGGATTACGAGGCGATTCCCACGGTGCTGGTGGACAGTCTGCTCTTTATTGAAAATCGGGAACTGATGAACCTGAGCCATCCCACCCGCAACCCTGCCATCGAGTGGGACCGGCTGACTAAGGCAGTGCTGGACAAAATAATTCAGCTGTTCCGGCCAAACCACAATGTCCCGGGCGGCAGCACCCTGGCCACCCAGATCGAAAAATACCGCCATTCCCCGGAGGGCATGACCCGCACCCCGCTCGACAAACTGCAGCAAATGGCCTCAGCCTCGGTGCGCATCTATCTTGACGGCGAAGACACCACGATTGCCCGCCGCCGCATCGTCTACAACTACCTCAACAGCGTGCCCCTGTCAGCCGCCGGCGGACTTGGCGAGGTCAACGGCATCGGCGACGGCATGTGGGCCTGGTACGGGGTGGACTTTGATGCCTTCAATGCCGCTCTGCGTGCTGACGAGAACGGCCCCGGCCTGCAGGACAAGGGGCGCATGTTTAAACTGGCGCTGAGCCTGATGGTAGCCCAGCGCCGCCCCTCCGGTTTCCTGCTGGAAGGACCGGACCGGCTCAACGAACAGACCGACTTTCTTCTGCGACTGCTGGCGCAAGAGAGGATCATCAGCGACAGTTTGCGGGACGCGGCCCTGCATGTGAAGCTCCGCTTCGACACCAAACGGACCAGACCGGAATCAGGCACCTTTGTCAACCGCAAGGCATCGAGCATGGTGCGGGTCCAGCTTGGCGAGATGCTCGGCATGCCCAGCTTCTACGATCTCGACCGTCTTGACCTTACCGTCTCCACCACCTTGGACCGGGAGGCGCAGCGGACGGTGACCGAATTTCTTCTCCAGCTCAAGGATCCCCTTTTTCTCGAACAGAACGGGCTGAAGGCGGATCGCCTGCTGGCCAAGGGTGACCCGGCCAAGGTGATTTACAGCCTCAATCTTTACGAACTGGGTCCGACCGGCGCCATGCCGAGGGTGCAGGCGGATAATCTCGACCAGCCCTTTGACATCAACGTCGGCACCAAACTCGATCTCGGCTCCACCGCCAAGCTGCGCACCCTGGTGACCTATCTGGAAATCATGGCCCGGCTCCACGATCAGTATGCAGGTCTTGACGATAAAACCCTGCGTGAGACGGAAGTCAGCGCCAACGACCGTCTGGCCCGCTGGGCCGTTGATTACCTGCTCACCGCCTCTGACCGGGGACTCGCCGCCATGCTCGACGCAGCCCTGGAGCGCCAGTATTCCGCCAGCCCTAAGGAGGTTTTCTACACCGGCGGCGGCAACCACACCTTTTCCAACTTCAGCAACAAGGACGATGACAGCATCATGTCGGTGCGGATGGCCATGCGCCACTCCGTCAATCTGGTCTTTATCCGGATGATGCGTGACATCGTCCGCCATTATGTGCTGCAGGTGCCGGGCTCCACCGCCCGGGTCCTGGAAGACATGAACAACCCCCTGCGCCGGCAGTATTTGGAACGGTTCGCCGATCAGGAAAGCCGGGTGTTCATGAAACGATTTTACGACAAATATAAGGGCAAGAACCGCGAACAGATTATCGACACCCTTATTTCAGGTATTCGCCCGCTGCCCCGACGCCTGGCAGGCGCACATCGTTACCTGGTGCCGGAGGCGACTCTGGATGAATTCACCGCCTTCATGGAAACCCACCTGCCCACCTTCCGCGAATCCGGCGGGAAGACCCTGAAAAAATACTATGAACAATTCGGACCGGACAAATTCTCGCTGGCGGATCAGGGCTATATCACCCAGATTCATCCGTTGGAACTGTGGCTGGCCCGCTATCTCACCCTCCATCCCGAGGCGGGCTGGACCGATCTCGTCACCGCCAGTCAGAAGGATCGCCTCGAGGTCTATAACTGGTTGATGCGCAGCAGCCGCAAAAACGCCCAGGACCGCCGCATCCGCAGTCTGCTGGAGATGGAGGCATTCCTCGAAATCCACAAAGACTGGAAACGACTCGGCTATCCGTTCAACTCGCTGGTTCCCTCCTATGCCACCTCCATCGGCAGCTCCGCAGACCGACCGGCGGCCCTGGCCGAACTGATGGCCATCCTGGTCAACGATGGGGTGCGCCCCGCCGCCGCCCTGATCAACACCCTCCACTTTGCCGAGAAGACCCCCTATGAAACGGTGCTGACCCGCCTGCCGTCGCAAGGTGAACGGGTCATGCCGGTGGAAGTGGCGCGGGCGGTGCGCGGTGTCCTCCGCGATGTCGTCCAGCATGGCACCGCCGGCCGACTCAACCAGGCCCTGGTGCTGACCGACGGCAACGAAATCCCCATCGGCGGCAAGACCGGTACCGGCGACCATCGCTACGTCACCTACAAGGCCGGCGGTGTCAAAAGTGCGAAAGTGGTCAACCGTTCGGCCACCTTTGTCTTTTACATCGGCGACAGATTCTACGGCACCATCACCGCCTTTGTTCCCGGCGCCGATGCGGCCGGGTTCAATTTCACCAGCGCCCTGCCGGTCACCATTCTTCGTCTCATGCTTCCCCACCTGCAGCCGTTGCTGCTCGGTGAACTGACGGCAATGGAGGCGGCAGGATTGGCCCCGGCCCCTGACGCAGTCGATGCTGCAACCATCGCGGATACCGAACCGATGGTGGAGGGGATCGAAGAGGAAGAAATCGCCGTCGAAGAAGCAGGAGAAACGATCGCCGCTGAACCTGCTGCAGCAACGCCGCCCCCGGCGGAGCCTTCCCCGGCCGCCGTCCCTGCCCGACTCATCGAAGCCGGCCAGAACAAGAAAATGGTGGCTCCGGTACGGCAGACTGCCGCTCCCCAGCGTGAGATCGAACCGGGCAGCCGCCGCAAACAGAAAGTCAACCGCTGATCCGACCAGAAGGACGCCGTTTCCTTCAGGCGCCACTATTCCGTCGTTTTCATGAGACAGTCCCTGCACAGGCGCATAAAAAGAACAGCCCTCTTTGGCACGAGAAGTAGATTGCTTTCATTCTGCGGCGGCGTGATTTTCCTGATCGGAATTCTGCCGGCCGTTATCATTCTCGCCCTGCGCTGGCTGCCGCCGCCGACCACTGCCTTCATGCTGGAAAGTCGGCTGGAAAGCCTCTTTTCCGACCGCTCACAACCCATTCGCTACCAGTGGACGCCGTGGCCGGAGATCTCGCCGCATCTTCCCCTGGCGGTGCTGGCGGCGGAGGATCAGAAGTTTCTTCGCCACCGGGGCTTTGATTTCGACTCCATTGCCAAGGCAATGGAGTCGAACAAAAAGGGGAAACAGCTGCGGGGGGCGAGCACGATCAGCCAGCAGGTAGCCAAGAATCTCTTTCTCTGGCCGGGCCGCAGCTACCTGCGCAAGGGGCTGGAGGCCTATTTCACCGTGCTGATCGAACTGATGTGGCCGAAAAAAAGGATTCTCGAGGTCTATGTCAACATCGCCCAGTTCGGTGACGGTATCTACGGTGCTCATGCCGCGGCGACGAATATCTTCCGCAAAAAGCCCGCAGCTCTCCGGGCCGGCGAGGCGGCCGTGCTGGCCGCGGTCCTTCCCAACCCACTGGTACTGAAAGCGCACAAGCCATCCTCCTATGTCCTGGAGCGGAAACGGTGGATCATGGGCCAGATGCGCCAGTTGAACGGACCGGCTCATTTGCAGGGGTTGACGCCGTAACGTGCGGACGAGTTCCACCCCTCCGGAAGGCTCCGCGCATTTTGTGCCCCGCACCGACAGGAAACCTCAACCCTTTTTTTTCATGACCGGAATCTCGGTGGCGGAGACGACAAACTCGCTGCGGCAGACCAGACCGGTGGCCCGGCAGACATGGTCGGCATAGCCGGCCCCGGCCTCGGCGAAGATATTATAGGCGGCCACCGCGCCTGCCTCTTCCAGTTCCCGTTTCTCATCATCAAAACGGGAGGTGGCGGTAACCGGGCCGGTAAAGCCGGCGGACCGGATCTCCTTGAGGGCGAGCAGGCTGGCCTGGTGCTTGTTCATGGCCAGCATGATGAGCTTGATCCGGCCGAAATCAACCTTGCGCCAGAAATCATAGTCCGTCGCATCGCCCCAGATCACCCGGCGGCCGACCCGCTGGTGTACCGCCACTTTCCTTCTGTTGTAATCCACCGCGAGGATTTTATCGCCCTGCCGATCGCGCACCGTGTCATAGGCCATGGTGCCGAAGGCGCCAAGTCCGAAAAGGAGGATCTCCGCCGGGCCCAGATCGATCTCGATGTCGCCGGGGTGGCGGGTTTTTGTCTCACAGCAGCGCAGGGATGCCCCGAATCGTTCATAGATAGCATTGGCCCGGCTGGCAAGCGGCGCGGCAAGGAGAAAGGAGAAGGTCAGAGCCAGGGCGACGATGAGCAGCCATTCCGGTCCGAGCCAGCCGTTTTTCAAAGCAATGGCCGCCACCAGCAGGCCGAACTCGGAGTAGTTGGTGAGCGCCAGGGTGGCGAGCAGACTGGTGCGGGCCCGCAGGCGAAAACGGGTGAGGATGAAAAAATAGAGGAGCGATTTGCCGAGCAGGGCCGGCATCAGGGCTAGGGCGACGAACAGATGCTCCAGGGTCGGCACCCCGGTCAGACCGATCTGAAAAAAGAAGCCGACGAGAAAGAGATCCTTGAAACCGTAGAGGGAAGCGGACAGTTCCGAGGATCGGCGATGAGAACCGACCAGCAGGCCGGCGACCAGGGCGCCGAGGTCGGGTTTGAGGCCGACCAGGGAACAGCTGGTGGCGCCCACGGTCAGGGCGATGAAAAAACCGCTCAAAGGCAAGAGTTCACCGTGGCCGAGATGATCGATGATATACATGAGCAGCGGGCGAACGGCAAGCAGGGCCAGGGGCAGGGCCAGGGCCCAGAGGGATGGCAATTCCCCTTTGGAGAGGGTGAGGAAAAAAACGGCCATCAGATCCTGCATGATGAGAATGCCGATGGCGACCCGGCCGTGCAGGGCGTTCATCTCCCCCTTTTCTTCCAGGGATTTGACGGCAAAGACCGTGCTGGAAAAGCTCAGGGCAAATCCGATCAGCGCGGCCCGGGCCGGATCGAGTCCGGTAAGATGGGCGATACCGAAGACGCCGGCCAGCAGAATCATCCCGGCGATGAGGACGATGGTCAGCACGGCATGGATTGTGGCGCCGCCCCAGATCTCCCCTCTGGTCAGGCCTTTGAGGTCGAGTTTCAGGCCGATGGTAAAGAGCAGCAGCATGATGCCGATATCGGCGATCCACTCCAGGTTCAGGGTGCCGCCGGTCAGGCCGAGAAAATTCATGAGAAAGCCGGCCAGCAGAAAGCCGAGCATAGGCGGCAGCCTGAACCGCTTGCAGGAGAAGCCGAGCAGAAAGGCGCTGCCGATCCAGGCGCTGTTGACAAAGGCCGCTGAATGCAAAAAATCCATGGTCACTCCGCGTAGGATAAATGAAACGTTATGGGCTGTGCCATCGACCTGATAACCATACGCCTTTTCCCGACAAAAATGAACGAAAAAAGGGTTGATCCCGCCTCTTTGCCCGCGGCCGGCAAAATTTTTCTCAGCCCCCGGCGGCAAAGGGAGTACCGGTTCCTCAAAAAGTATGGTAGTTTGAAAATTTGTTTCCGGCCCCTATGACTGAAGGGCCGCACACTCTCACGATGATCAGCACAACATGCGGGTGCAAAGATGGAAAAAACGGTGTGCCGACTGTATCGGCAAGTAGACGAGACCATGGAGTACTGTTTCAATATCGAGGCGACCGGCCCACTGACCGAAGAGGAGCTGACCCAGCTGCGCCTGCTGCTGGCGGACGGCTTCATCGCGGCCACGGTCAGCCGGACGCCCTCGTTGCAGGGAGAGCGGGTGGTGGAGGTCGGCCCCCGCCTCAACTTCGCCACCGCCTGGTCCTCCAACATGGTTTCCATCTGCCGCGCCACCGGTCTGGCCATGGTCAGCCGGGTGGAGCGTTCCCGCCGTTATATCGTTCCGGTCGACGCGGATCGTGACGCCTTCATCGCCGCCCATCACGACAGGATGACCGAATGTCCTTACCCGGCGCCACTCTCCTCCTTCGAGACCGGCATCGCGCCCGAGCCGGTCTACGAGGTGGACCTGCTCGGCCAGGGGCCGGACGCCCTGCTTGTCATCCCCGGCATTTCCATGGATGACTGGGACCGCGCCTTTTACTATGACTACTTTGTCAAGAAACACGGCCGCAACCCGACCATCGTCGAGATCATGGATCTCAACAACGCCAACTCCGAGCACTCCCGCCACGGTTTCTTCCGCGGCCGGCAGGTGATCGATGGTGAGGAGCAGCCGGAGACCCTGTTCGACATCGTCCGCGCCACCTTTACCGCCAACCCGTCCAACAGCGTCATCGCCTTCAAGGACAACTCAAGCGGCATTCAAGGCCGGGAGATCGCCACCATCGCCCCGGACAGTCCGGGACAGCCGTCGCCCTTTGTCCGGCAGAACCCCACCTATCACGTCATCTTCACCGCCGAGACCCACAACTTCCCCACCGGCGTCGCCCCCTTTCCCGGCGCCGAAACCGGCACCGGCGGTCGCATCCGCGACATCCAGGGCACCGGCCGCGGCGGCTTTGTCGTCGCCGGCACCGCCGGCTACTGTGTCGCCAACCTCCACATCCCCGGCTACCCGCTGCCCTGGGAGGAAACCTACGAATGCCCGGCCAATCTGGCCAGCGCCCTCGACATCGAGATCGAGGCGAGCAACGGCGCTTCGGACTACGGCAACAAGTTCGGCGAACCGCTGATCCAGGGATTCACCCGCTCCTTTGACCTGCGCCTGGCCGACGGTGAACGCTGGGGCTTTCTGAAGCCGATCATGTTCACCGGCGGCATCGGCCAGATCGACAGCCGTCACACCGAGAAAAACGAAGCGGCAAAGGGCATGGTCATCGTCCAGGTCGGTGGCCCGGCCTACCGGGTCGGCTTCGGAGGCGGCGCCGCCTCCAGCATGCTGCAGGGCGACAATGTCGCAGATCTCGACTTCAACGCGGTGCAGCGCGGCGACGCCGAGATGGAGCAGAAGATGAACCGGGTCATCCGCGCCTGCAACGAGATGGGCGACAAGACGCTGATCGAGGTCATCCACGACCAGGGCGCCGGCGGACCGGGCAATGTCCTCAAGGAACTGGTGGAAAAGGCGGGCGGCCGTATCAATATCCGGCGGATCAAAGTCGGCGACCCGACCATGTCGGTGCTGGAGATCTATGTTGCCGAGTATCAGGAGCGCAACGGCTTTCTCATCCGGGCGGAAAACCTTGAACGCTTCCAGGCCATCTGCGAGCGGGAAAAGGTCAACTGCGAGGTGCTGGGCGAGGTGACCGGCGACCTGCGCTTTGTCGTCTATGACGAGGCCGACGGCTCCACCCCGGTGGATCTGGAATTAAACGAGGTCTTGGGCAACATCCCGCAGAAAACCTTCAGCGACAGCCGCCGGGCCGACACATTGCCGCCGCTTGCCCTGCCGGCCGGGCTGACGGTGCGGGCCGCCCTTGAACGGGTGCTGCGGCTCATCGCGGTCGGCTCCAAACGCTTTCTCACCAACAAGGTGGATCGGGCCGTCACCGGGCTCATCGCCGGCCAGCAGTGCTGCGGTCCCTTGCAGCTCACCGTTGGCGACGTGGCGGTGATCGGTCAGAGCCATTTCGGCAAAAGCGGCGCGGCCACCGCCATCGGCGAGCAGCCGATCAAGATGCTGGTCAATGCCGCGGCCGGCGCCCGCATGGCGGTGGGCGAGGCCCTGACCAACCTGGTGTGGGCCGCCATTGACGGACTTGACGGGGTGAAATGCTCGGCCAACTGGATGTGGGCCCCCAAGCTGCCCGGTGAGGGCGCCGCCCTTTATGACGCGGCCAACGCCATGCGGCACGCCATGATCACCCTCGGCATGGCGGTGGATGGCGGCAAGGACAGCCTGTCGATGGCGACCAGGGTGGGGACGGAAACGGTCAAGTCGCCACGGGAGCTTGTGATCTCGGCCTATGCCACCATGGCCGACATCACCAGGGTGGCGACCCCGGACCTCAAGGCGCCCGGGGAGAGCGTCCTCTGCCTCATCGACCTCGGCAGCGGCAACAACCGGCTCGGCGGTTCGGCCCTGGCCCAGGTGCTGGGCCAGCTCGGCGCCGACTGCCCGGACATGGACGACCCGCTGATGCTGAAAAAGGCCTTTGCCGCGGTGCAGGAACTCATCGCCCGCGAGCTGATCCTCGCCGGTCACGACCGCAGCGACGGCGGCCTGGTCACCACCCTGCTGGAAATGGCCTTTGCCGGCAACTGCGGCCTGGCCATCGACCTTGAAGGAGCGGTCGAACCGCTGGCCGCCCTGTTCGCCGAGGAACTGGGGCTGGTCTTCGAGTGCCGGGGGGCGGATCTGGCGCCCGTGCGGGAGCTGCTCGACCGGCATGGGGTTGGCTGCCTTGTCCTGGGCAAGACCGTGGCAAACAAGCGGATCACCATCCGCTGCAATGGCGCCGCAGTGCTCGATGAGGACATGCGCGAGCTGCGCCAGCTCTGGGAGGAGACCAGCCACCGGCTCGAACTCCTGCAGGTCAACCCGGACTGCGCCAGGGAAGAAAAGGCGAACATCTTTGACCGGCCCGGTCCGCGCTATCATCTGAGCTTCACCCCGGAACCTACGCCAGAGCACATTCTCGCTGCCGCACACAAGCCGAAAGTGGCCATTCTCCGCGACGAGGGCAGCAATTCCGACCGGGAGATGACCTCCGCCTTTTATGCCGCCGGTTTCGAGCCCTGGGATGTCAGCATGACCGACCTGCTGAGCGGCCACATCAGCCTCGACCGCTTCCGCGGTCTGGCCGCGGTGGGCGGCTTCTCTTACGCCGACGTGCCGGAAAGCGCCAAGGGCTGGGCCGCCACCATCCGTTTTAATGACACGCTGCGCCGCATGTTCGACGACTTTTACCGACGGCCCGACACCTTTTCCCTGGGCATTTGCAACGGTTGCCAGCTCTTCGCCCTCCTCGGCTGGGTTCCCTGGCAGGGCATCGAACCCGAGCAGCAGCCGCGCTTCGTCCGTAACACCTCCGGCCGTTTTGAGTCGCGCTGGACCACGGTCAAGGTGCTGAAAAGCCGGGCCATCATGCTGCAGGGCATGGAGGAGCTCGTCTTCGGCATCCATGTTGATCACGGCGAGGGCAAACTCGTCTTCCCGGACCCGGCCCTGCTCGACGCGGTCAGGGCTCAGGAGCTGGCAGCCCTCGTCTATGTTGACGATGACGGCCAGCCCACCGAAAAATATCCTTTCAACCCCAATGGCTCGCCGGGCGGACTCACCGGCCTCTGCTCACCGGACGGCCGCCATCTGGCGATGATGCCCCACCCAGAACGGGTTTTTCTCCCCTGGCAGGCCCACTGGCTGCCGGCAGAGATGAAAAGAAGTCTTGTGGTCTCTCCGTGGCTGCGCCTCTTTCAGAACGCCCGGGTCTGGTGCGGGGAAACACAATGCTGATGGGGTTGCACGCAACCTCTCCTGCTGGGCGATCTACGGCAAAAACCTTCCCCTGTTTTTGCCCGGTGGGGCGTTACGGGAATGAAGTGCGCGCCCGGCTCGTGTCGGCGAGGCTCGTCGAGACGATCTCATAGAGCATGTTGGCAGTATAGGGCTTGACCAAAAAATGGCAAGGTCGGTCGCCCATGGCCGCCGCTGCGGTTTTCTGCTCGCTGCTGTTGAGGAGAAAGATAAAGGGGGTTGCCTCCATCGCCGGAATCTCCCGCCCTTTGTCGAAAAATTCCGGGCCGGCAAGCCGTGGGAGCTGAAATTCAGCAACAACCAGGCCGATCTTGTGGGTGGCCATGATCTTTAAGGCTGCTTCACCATCGACGGCCTCGAGGATGTCCTTGAATCTCAGCTCCCGCAGCAGGGAGCGGAGAATCTTGCGAGTCGCCTCCTGCCCATCGACAATCAACGCCTTCATCAGCCGACACCCCTCATCGGCTGATTGCGGTCCGCTGACGAGGGCGCCGGCCTGGGCCCTGCCCTGCCGGTAGAAATCTGCCTCTTTTTGCAGGCTGACATTTTTCGCCGTGGTTTCCCGGAGCCGCACGGCCAGTACCTCGGCAAAGGCGCGGTAGATGATGTAGCAGAAATTCATGTCCCGTGCTTTGAGCTTGCGGTCGATAACCTCGGCGTCGAATCCGACCAGCAGCGATTTGGCATGGGCAAGAATTGTGGCGGAACGGGGGGAACCGTCAATGATCCCCATCTCTCCGAACATGTCGCCGCAGCGGCGCAGCATGCCGATGGGATGGTCGCCTTTACGGATCTCCAGGGTACCGGATATAAGGAAATAGAGCCAGCAATCGGAGGCCCCTTCCCGAATGACGATTTCACCGGGCTGGTATTCCCGCAATTTCCCAGCCTGCAGAAATTCCTCTAATTCCCGTGATGAAAATTCGTTGAATTTTTCAATCTTGCGGATAAGCTTGAGAACGGTACGGTTATCCGCGGTGAGCTGAATTTCTTTCATAGTAGGGGGTCGGGGTAGTCGGCGAGCGGAGCGCTGTCCCTGCCGGTGTAACAATGGTTGTGACAGCCCCATCATACCATATAAAACAACCTGGCCGCCAAAAAAATTCGAGACAACACCCGATGAAACGACTGTTATTTCTCACTCTCCTCCTGCTGGCCGCCTGCGGTTCAAGTCCACAGGAACTGTTTGACACCGCCGAGCTTGAACTGCTGCAACGCAATTATCCGCACGCCACCTCTCTGTACCGGGAGATCATTGCCAAACACCCGGACAGCGAGTTTGCGGTGACGGCCCGGCAGCGCCTTGCTGAAATGGAGAAGCAAATCGAGGCCGAGCGCTCCCCAATACAGTCACAATAAACAAGGGAACCACCGTGCCAGATGGACAAAAAGCGTTCAGCAAAACGAGCGTTGACAAACCCGAAAAAAGTCTTTTTTTTACCACAGGGAGCAGAGAAAACATTTTTAATTACAATTAGTTAACTCTACGCGATCTGCGGTTAATTTTCACTTTTTACGATTCCATCAACGTTACAACGAACATTTTTTATCCATTCACCGTGAGAAAAAAACAGTCACCTCTGCACAAAAAACGGAGCGGCCCCCGCTCACCACAGGAGAGACCTTCATGGGCAACTGAAAACAGCGGACAACAGTATCTCCGGATGAGATCAAAAATATCTGGCAGACAGTACGCCCCATCGTGCTGGGCATTGGCGCCCTCTGCCTGCTGGCCTGGCTGGTGAGCCTGCTATAAATCAGGAGCAAAACCAACGACCGCCGGCAGACGAATCCTGGCGTGGAAAAGCGTCTCCCTGCCCCGCAGCTTGCCGGCAGCGATGGCCGCATGGAGACGCTTAATGCCGGCGGCAAACTCCTTCTCTGGCAGCAGGGCAAGTTGCGAAACCCCGTTTTTATGGAGAATCGGATCCCACAGGACCTCCGGCCCCTGAAAATCGCGGGCGAGATGCGCCCCCTCCCTGATGGAGCACCCGACAAATTCCTGCTGCGCCATCATCAGCAGCAGGGTATCGGTTGCCGGGTAACGGCGCAGATCGGCCTGCCGGGTGCCGGCAAAGTAATCGTAAACATACCACTGGTCCGTGCCGCGGTGAGGATCCATTCCGATGATGGCCAAGGCGCCGCCGGGGCGCAGGAGACGCCTGGCCTCGCGGATGAACCGTGCCGGCGAGAGAAAATGGTGCACTCCGTGGATACAGAAGATGCAGTCAAAGGAATGGGCAAGGAAGGGCAAGTGCTCCGCGTCGCCCTGCACCAGAAGAGATGCCGCCTTGCGTCGCCTGGCCTGGCCCAGCATGTTCCATGACAGGTCGAGACCGACCTTCACCACCACCGCCGGCAGCTCCCGCAGCCAATGGCCGGTGCCGCAGGCCGCTTCCAGCACCCGGCCTGCCCGGCTTTCCGCCACCAGCGCACCAATAAGCTCGGTCACCCCGACCGGACCGCACCGGTAACGGTGGTCATAATCCGCAGCGCAGACATTGAAATCAGTCCTTCCCGCCCCCGCTGCCCCAGCCAGATCGCCCCTCACCGGTCGTCCGCCCGGCAAACGGAAAATCCCTTTTCCCGTTTCGCCTTATACATCGCCTGATCCGCCAGCTTGACCAAGCTGGAACTGTCAACGGTGCGTTCCGGGGTTGAGGAGGCAATGCCAACACTGCAGGTCACCCCGCTGCCGGCAAGGCGATCCTCCATGCTCGTCCAGATGCGCCGGCAGACCTGTTCCGCTTCCACTGCCGTACTTTCCGGCAGAATGACACAGAACTCATCACCCCCGTAGCGGGCGGCGATGTCCTCCTGACGCAGACAGGCACGCAGGGCGTCTGCCACTGCAACGAGAATCTCATCGCCACGCCGATGGCCCTGGCTGTCGTTGAGCTGCTTGAAACCGTCCAGATCGAAATAGACGAGGACCACCGGGTAACGGCGACGAACTCCGCGGGACAATTCCTTTTTCAGCTCCTCGTAGAAGGCATGCTGATTAAGCAGACCGGTCAGCCCATCCCGGCGCACCTGCTCGCGCAACATGCGGGTCCGTTCGGCGATCTGTTCCTCCAGGGAATGGGAATAGCGTTCCAGCTCCTTCCGGCTGCGCCGCACCTCTTCCACCAGGGTATTGATATAGGTGTCCATCACCAGGGTCAGATCAAAGACGAGGATCTTTTCCAGTGAAATGCTGGCCGCAAGACAATGTTCGCAGCTTCCTCTCTTGTGGTCGGCGATAAATCTCCGGAGGCTGGTGGAGAGGTTGTGCAGGGCCGACAGGTAATACTTGGGAGCCACCCCGATCCTTTTATGGATAAGGCCTATGCGCAGCCGACTGTGCACATACTCCTCGTCGTACTGTCCATCAAAGAGACTGAGGATATAGTGGCGCTGATGCTTTTTCAGCCGCCCCAGGGTTTCCGAATCACCGATGAGTTGATCCATTTCCGCAAAGGGAATGATTTTATCGTAGAAATCGGTGACGATGAGGTCGACATGCTCCTCCACGGCGTGACGGACTGCGATCAGATTTTTTTCGTCCTGCTCGGTAAAATCGAGATATTGCTTGCGGCGGGTTATCTCCTGGCGGCTGATTTTCATTTGCTCGAGCAGATTCATGTCCGTGTAGCGCATCATCACCTCTTCCCAGGTTTGACAGATTCATAAAAATCTTTTTTCACCACAGAACGCACTGAGGACACCGAGAAAACATCTTTAATTCCAATTAGTTATTTCTATATGCTCTACGGTCTCTGTGGTTAATTTTCAGTTTACGAGACCATCAGGTTTAGCTTGGGAAAGCATACCGCCCATGTCCCCTTTTTACACAGTAGTGCACATACAACCGTTAATCAAGAAACGAAAGCGGCGCACTCTTCTGCGGAAACTTTTCTGCTCGCAGCAAGACAAATTGAAGAATGGCGGACAACGGGAAATAGCGAAAACAGCGCAGATGTGTCCTCCGGAAAACGGGGGTCTGTCCGGAGGGGGGGGCCTAAGTCAGCCGGGGAGGGCAGGGTCGGGGTCAGGCGTCACTGTGCCATGCCTGCCGGCAGGACATTGATGACCATGATGTCGGCCACCCCGAAAAACGCTTCCCCATCAACCGTAACTCCGTCGAGGGTGAGCGCATTGTAGTCGTTGTCGATCAGCGGCAGGCTCTTGATATCCTCCATGACAAATTTGGCGACAAAGTTGCCCTGGTTATCGGCCTTCCAGGCGGAGATGGGTACCCCGTTCAGATAGACGGTCTGGGTGTCAACGTCACTGTAGTTTATCGAGGTATGGACGGTGACAACCTCACCGTCGCTCTGAATGTTCAGCACATGGGGTGCCACCTCGATCACAATTTCAAAAGCGGCGGCGCCGACCGGCATGGCCAGCAGCATCACCGTTGCCCAGACAACGGCAAGCAAATTCATTTTCACCGGGACATGATCTCGTTTCATGGTATTTCTCCTCATTTTCACATAAAGGTTGATTGATATCTCTTTTTCGACAAGGCGGCCCAGCCGAAGCGCACCACAGCACTGGTGCGCGCCAGAACACCTCACGACTGGAGTAGAAAGGGGAGCAGGGGTCATGGACCCTTGTCTCTTAACACGCCCTGAACGGCGCAAAGGGTTCCTGCTCAGGCGGTAAAATTTTTCAACCCGGCACTTGACAAATTGTCCAAGCTTTGCTACATCTGAACATATATTCATATGATAAAGGAGCTGCAACATGTCTGTCAACGATCGCTGTCAGGTCCGGGTCATCCACGAGGAACGAGTATCCGGAGCGAAACGAGAAGCCCTCGGCAAGGGGGAGATCCATGATCTTTCCCTCTTTTTCAAGGCCCTGGCTGATCCGACCCGGCTGAAGATCATGCTGGCCCTGGCAGGGGGCGAGATGTGCGTGTGCGATCTCGCCGCCTGCCTCACCGTAAGCGAATCGGCAGTCAGTCACCAGCTCCGCTTTTTACGGCAGTTACAGCTGGTGGTCAACCGCAGGGAAGGGCCCATTCTCTATTATCGCATCAGCGACGAACACGTCCGGCGGGTCATCGACACGGCCCTAGAACATGTCCGTGAATAAAACGAACGACCCGACGCGTTTTTTTTGGGGGAGGGGAGTAACATGGATATCTGGTTGTTTGTCGCTACCGTGCTGTACGGCGCCTGGGAGATGCTGATTGATTCGTCGGTCTATATCCTCTTCGGTCTGCTGGTGGGCGGCATGCTGCGGACCTTTCTCTCACCCACCTATGTGGCACGCCATCTCGGCCACGGCCGTTTTCTGCCGGTGTTCAAGGCGGCCCTGTTCGGCATTCCCATTCCCCTCTGCTCCTGTGGGGTGCTACCGGCCGCCGCATCACTGAAGAAACAGGGCGCAAACAACGGCGCCACCGCCGCCTTTCTCATTTCAACGCCGGAGTCCGGGGTCGACTCCATCGTCATCAGCTACGCCCTGCTCGATCCATTCATGACCGTGGCCCGGCCGCTGACTGCCTTTATCTCAGCCATGGCGGCCGGGATCGGGGAAAATCTTTTCCATCCGCCCCGACCGGAACAAAAAAAAAGAACTGAATCAGGGCAACCCGCAAGGACCACTGTCCCCTGTTTTCCTTCGGTCCCGACCGATCCTCCTCATCCGTTGCCATGGCCAAGCCGGATCAAAGACGGACTGCGCTATGCCCATAAGGAATTATGGGGGGATATGGCCGGCTGGTTTTTCCTTGGCCTGCTTGCCGCAGGTCTCATCACCGCCCTGGTGCCGGATGAATTGATGGGGGCCTATCTCGGCGGGGGGGTGACCTCTATGCTGCTCATGCTGGTGGCCGGCATCCCTCTTTATATCTGCGCCACCGCCTCGACCCCCATCGCGGCGGCGATGATCCTCAAAGGGGTAAGCCCCGGCGCTGCTCTTGTCTTTCTGCTTGTTGGCCCGGCCACCAATATCACTTCACTCTCGGTACTGCTGGGCATCCTTGGCAAGCGGGCAACCGCCCTCTATCTCCTGGCTATCAGCGGCATCAGCGTCATGGCCGGCCTTTTGCTCGACTGGTTCTATCTGCACTTTGATGTGCCGATCAGGGCGGTCATCGGCCAGGGAAGCGACATGATGCCAGCAGCGGTTCAATGGACAGCGGCCGCCATCCTCCTGTTCCTCTCCGTTCGGCCTTTACTGCAAACGGGCCGCCGCCTGATTGGCACCGGTAAAAACAACAGCAATGACTGCGGGTGCGACGGAGCATGTGTCGTCAGCCCTTTTCCCGCCATGCCGCAGCATGGGAAAAAAGCGGGCACCGATTAACACCTAAAAAAAAACCCGGCGCGCCGGAAAGGCGCGTCGGGGGTTTGGCAGCCGCGACAGCGGCAAAAAGACATCAGGCTTATTCAGTCACGGAAATGACCGCAACAACCCGCCGGTTCTCCTGACGGCCCTGCTCCGTATCGTTGGTGGCAATCGGCCGGTTGAAGCCGAAGCCGCGGGTGGAAAGGCGGGCCGGGTTGATGTGGAATTTCTCCACCATGTACTTCTTGACGCTTTCCGCCCGCTGCAGGGAGAGACGGTCATTATAGGCGGCGGAACCGATATTGTCGGTATGGCCTTCGAGAACGGCGGTGGTGGCGGGATATCTCTTCATGAAATCGGCAAACTCGGCCAGCCGGTCCTGGGCGGAGGGGCGAACGGAATGTTTGTCGAAATCAAAAAGCACCTTCAGATCCATGGTGATCGTTCTGACCGGAGGAGGAGTAACGGCACGGGGTTTGGCAACGGCCGGGGCCGGAGCTTTTTCCAGGAAAACCTTTTCCACGAAATCCGCCATGCCCTCGCCGGTGGCGACCGCAGCGGCCGTGGTGGCAAAACCGCAACCGCCGGCTGCCGCGATATCATCCATGTTTTTCTTGCCAACCGGACTGTCGCCGATGAGAATGGTATAGATACAGATCCGGTCGCCATAGGCGTTTTTCAGGTTCTGGGCCGCCTCAACCGGCGATTTCTTGTTGGTATCGACACCGTCGCTGACAACAATGACCGCGATCGGCCCCTGGCTTGCCTTCAGGTCGTCGATGCTCTTGGTCAACGGCTTGGCGAGCGGGGTCAGACCGGCCACCTTGACGGTGTCCACCGCATCAGCGAGGGCTTGTTTGTCGTAAGGGGCCATCCCGTAAATCAGTTTGCTGTCTTCGAAATTCGGGCCCATGGTCGGACCGAAAACATGCAGTCCGGTCTGGATGGTGAGCGGCGGCAGAGTCTGATTCATGTGCAGCACCACATTTTTGGCCTGGGCAAATTTCTGCTGCCCGTTCGCCGTGTCGTACATGGAGGACGACGCATCGAGAATAATGACGGCGTTGTCAACCTTCTGTTTGTACCCCTGGGCCAGTTTGGCCGACAGATCAACCGGGGTGAAGCTGTCTCCGCTCATGGTGGCGCAGCCGGCAAAAAGACCGGCAACGAGAAGAAGCCAGAGTGATGTCCATTTTTTCATTTTGTTCTCCTTTCGTGTCGTTTTGATGGTAAAACCTCGTGAACACTGCAAATAGTCAAACGCGTTCGGCGCTTGCCCCGCGAAACCCTCCTGCTCTCCGGCTGGTCTGCTGGCCTTGCTTTGCGCCACCTCCCCATGGCGCAGCGGGCCGCAGCATCTGGCCTGTTACCAAAGCTACCTGATCGCTGCCCCTCGCGTCAATCCGCCAAAACGAGCACAACCGGAGCTACTCCTTTTCCAAATATAACACATTAAAAAAACAGAAATTATTTTTTTATATACGAATACGATCCGCGTGTCAAGGCGCTGACAAGAGCGGCATTGCTGTCGAAGCGAAAATCCCGATATTCACGATCGCCTCAATCGCGCAGGAAATGGCAGTTATAACCGCCGGGATTTTTTTGCAGATAATCCTGATGATATTCCTCCGCCGCATAAAATTGCGGGGCCGGAACGATCTCCGTCACCAGCGGATCAGACCATGCCCCGGAGCGATTGACCTCCTCTTTTTTGCGTTCCGCCGCCTGCCGCTGCTTGTCGTCATGAAAAAAAATCACCGACCGGTACTGCGTGCCGATATCATTATGCTGCCGATTTATGGTGGTCGGGTCATGCAGCCGGAAAAAAAAATCGAGCAATGTCTCATACGTCACCTGGTGAGGATCGAACTCCACCTGGACCACCTCGGCGTGGCCGGTTTTCCCGCCGGAAACCTGCGAATAGGTCGGATCAGACGTCACGCCGCCGGCATAGCCTACCGTTGTCGCAATCACCCCTGGAATGGCGCGCAGGATCTCTTCCACCCCCCAGAAACAACCGGCCCCGAACAGGGCAATTTCCGTTGCCGTATCGACAGCCCCCCCGGTCGCCGCGACCATGGGGAAAAGCGATCGATAGCGTCCGTACCCTTCTTTTTCCAGCTCGGCAACCGGGATGAAACGCAGGGCAGCGGAGTTGATGCAGTAGCGCCGGCCGGTGGGGGGAGGTCCGTCGGCAAAGACATGGCCGAGATGGGAATCCGCCTCCCGGCTGCGCACCTCGATGCGTGTCATGAACAGACCGACGTCCTTTTTTTCGACAATATTGCCCGCCTCAAGCGGCGCGGAAAAACTCGGCCAGCCGGTGCCGGAATCAAATTTATCCAGCGAGCTGAACAGCGCTTCGCCGGAGATGATATCGACATAGATACCGGATCGCTTGTTGTCCCAGTACTCATTGCGAAAGGGCGGCTCCGTCCCCCCCTCCCTGGTCACTCTGAACTGCAGCGGGGTGAGCCGACTCCGCAATGAATCATCGTCCCACATCTTCTCCTGCCATTTTTCGTCAGCCATGCATCCACCTGTGAACAAAAGTGAAAGGAACACACCAATCCAGCAGCACCGCATCCGCATTGTCGTCGGCCTGGCCGCAGAGCTGGTGTATGGCGGCCAAACCTCCTGCGCGCATATGCGGCATTGCTGAACAGGTACAACGATGGGGCGATTCGCACGTTTTCCGTCCCAAGCTGGGTAGTTGCGAAGGAACAAAAGAAACGGCAGCAAAACAATTCGCCAGTTCATCGATTCTGCCTCCCCTCATTTTTTGCTGCTTGGGTTTTCAGGAAAAAAAAGCTATTGTCATCACAACACTGTATGAGTCGCTTTACCGGCAAAATGTTCAGCCAGGAGGAGGCACCCCATGATACAGCACGGCAACAGCCACAGCAAAACCATCGGCTACATCCTGTGGATTTTCGGTTTTACCGGCTCCCACCGTTTTTATTATGGGAAACCCATTTCCGGCACCCTCTATTTTTTCACCCTCGGCCTGCTCGGCATCGGCTGGCTGATCGACCTCTTTCTCATCCCCGCCATGGATCGCCAGGCCGACCTCCGTTTCCGGGAGGGCAAAATCGATTATACGGTGGCCTGGATCCTTCTCACCTTTCTCGGCCTGTTCGGCGTCCATCGCCTCTACATGGGCAAATGGTTCACCGGGCTGATCTATCTCTGCACCGGCGCCCTCCTCGGTTTCGGCTACATCTATGACTTCTGGACATTAAACGACCAGATCAGCTATCTGAACATGCGCCATGAAACAACCGACACCTGATTCCGAACCTCTTTATCCCACCCGGCATGAATCCCGCTGATCCCCGCTCCCTGTTCACGTCGATCCACTACGGCTGGTTCATTGTCGGGGCCGGCACCCTCTGTATTTTCGCCGGACTCGGCTTCGGTCGCTTTGCCCTCGGCATGCTGCTGCCCTCCATGGGCCGGGGCCTCGAGCTGACTTACTCGCAGATGGGACTGATCAGCACCGCGAATTTCATCGGCTATCTGCTCGCCGTCCTCATCAGCGGCAAGATGACGGCCCGCTTCGGGGCGCGTCTCGTCATCACCGGCGCACTTTTCATGGCCGGCGCATCGATGATGGCGGTCGGCGCCAGTGGCGGCCTTTTCGCCATTACCCTGCTCTATGCCGTCACCGGCATGGGCAGCGGTCTTTCCAATGTGCCGATGATGGGGCTGATCTCCGCCTGGTTCACCAGTCGCACCCGTGGTCGGGCAACGGGCTTTGTCGTCATCGGCAGCGGCTTCGCCATCATCATTTCCGGTCGTCTCATTCCCTGGTTGACCCAAAGCGGCACCGACGGTTGGCGATCCGGCTGGTTTCTCCTCGGCACCGGCGTTACCCTCGCCGCCCTGATCTGCTGGCTCATCCTGCGCAACCGGCCGCAGGAACTCGGCCTGCAGCCGGTTGGCGGCAGTGGAGTTTCCAGCCAGCATGGCCTCGCGCCGCCACCGGTCAGCAGTCGCACCCTCTTTCACTGCGCCGTTATCTACTTTCTCTTCGGCTTCACCTATGTCATCTATGTTACCTTCATCGTCACGGCCCTCGTCAACGAACGCGGCTTTTCCGAAAATACCGCCGGCCTCTTCTGGTCCTGGGTCGGTGTGCTGAGCCTTTTTTCCGGGCCGGTGTTCGGCACCCTTTCCGACCGGCACGGCCGGAAAGGGGCGCTGACCCTGGTCTTCGCCATCCAGACCTTATCCTATCTCTTAATAGCTGCCAACCTGCCAGGGCCGGCCCTTTATCTCTCCATCGGCTCTTTCGGCCTTGTCGCCTGGAGCATCCCGTCGATCATGGCAGCCCTGATCGGTGATTATGTAGGTCCGCAGCGGGCGGTGTCGGTCTTTGGCTTCATCACCTTTGTCTTTGCCATCGGCCAGATCTCCGGCCCTTATCTGGCCGGCCTGCTGGCTGAACGCAGCGGCAGCTTTTCCGGCAGCTTTTACCTGGCGGCCGGCCTGGCTCTGTCTGCAGCAGGCCTGTCCGCCCGCCTGCCGATGCCGGCGCAGACCGGTCCGCAGCCCGTCAAACAGTATGCAGATTGCACGCCAGCAAAGAAGTGAAACAGGGAGCATTGCCTTTTCCATCAGAAAGAAGGCAGATTGACGAAATCGTAACAAATACTTTTTCACCACAGAGAACGCGAAGTGCACAGCGAAAACATATTCAATGACAAATAATTATTTCCGTGAGCTCTGTGGTTAATTTTTCGTTTTTACGGAATCGTCACGATTGACAGGCGAGAATTGTCGGGCGGGAAGAATCATGACAGCTGGGCGGCATGACTGGAGATGAAGTCGATCAGCCTGGTGTGCTGTTCCTCGCTCATCTCTTCAAAGAGAATATGGCATTTGCGGACAAAAACATTGAAAATCGATTCACCGGGAAATATGTCACTGCGCAGGATACGAATATTCAGCTCACACAGGGAGGTCTGCTTCTCCAGGCAGCGAATCTCGAGGGTACCGGTTGGATGCGGCGTATGTTCATCGTTGATGCAGGAGCAGAGCAAGCCACCCATGCTGATATTTTCGATTTTGCCGATGTTGCCGGAATGGACAACAAAATGGCCGTTGGCCAGTTTGAATCGTTGATCTTTTCTGCGATCGTTCATGCGGGGGGGTCTCCGTTTCCGAATGCTTCATCATTTATGAACAATTATCATTTTGGCATATTTACTTGATTTCTGCGGCTAATAAAATATGGCAAATTGTCACACGCCTACAGTGTCACACCTGCCGAGACAACATCTCCGTCCCAGCACCTTCATGAAAAAACCATTTGTGCTCTTGCTGCTGATCACGGTTATCTCAATAGCTTATCCCGATTCCGCCCGGGCGGGCGGCCCGACGGTGGATCGCACCCTGGAGGCCCTGGGTCGAGTGCCGGGCATCTCGGCAGCCGAACTCGACCGTGGCAAGCCTTTCATCGAAAAAATGGACTACACCAGCATGCGGGTGGTCCGCGCCCTCTGCGGACTGGCCGACATCACCCCGTCGAAGGCGCTGCGGCTTCTGGCAATTACCAGGGAAGAGAATCTGGGCTATGATCATCTGCTGCTTTTTGAGCGTTACTGTGAGATGGAGGGAGTGACCGTGGCCATCGCCCTGGCTGCCCTGGAGGAAATCCGGGGGCTTGCTTTCACCACTGTTTGGGCTGCGGCCAGCCTTTTCGCCGTGCCCGGTATCGGTCGCGAGCAGGCGATGGCCGGCCTTGCAGTTCTGCGGGAGATGCGGGACCCCGGCCGCTGGGCCGCCAAAGCGTACTGTGAGACCCGTGACCTGAGCCAGCCCCTGCTGACGCAGGGCTTACGCCGCATCAGCGCCATGAGTGATCACCAGAGCCGGGCAACGGAGACGGCCTGCACGATCAAAGACATCACCGCACCCCAGGCCCTTACCCTCATGGATGATATCATCGCCCTTGATCCCTGGGACGTGGCCAATGCCCGCGCCCTGCTCGGCCTGGAAGAGATGACGCCCGAGACCGCTCACGGCTGGCTGACCGGCTATTTCCGCCTGCCCCGACCGGAGCGCGACATCGCCTTTCTCTCCCTGTCGCCGGTCGACAAAAAAATCCTGCTGCACACCTTTTTCAACGCCTCGGATCACTTTGTTCGCATGATCAATGATTTTCATGCGGTCTGCCATGACAGCGGCGCCGAGATCTCCGAGGGAGAACTGCGCGGCTCCACGTTTGACCGTCTCAACTTTCTCTTTTCCCGCCTGCCGGCCGGCGCCCGGGATAAATTCACCCCGTCCTTCACCGCCGCGTTGCAGAAAAGAGACAAGGGCTCCGTGATCTATGTGCTGCGCGACGCCACCGCCTTTTCCCGCAAGTATGTTGCCACCCAGCTCTCCACCGCCAATATCTACACCCTGATGACCAGGGTGTCGGTCCTTTACGACAGCTCCTTTCGGTTGATTCTCATTCCGGAGCTGCAAAAACGGCTGGCCATGCTCCACGAGGGCCGCCTGCTCGCCTTTCTGCGGGCAACTGACCCCGACAACCTCTATGTCGCCAATTTCATCTCCAGCCTCTCCCTCAAAGGCCGGCTTTCCCTGTTTTTCCCCGCCGACCAGATCGGCCAGGAGCATATCCTCGAACTGGTGGCAACATCGGCCTTTCAGGATGAAAACAGTCTGGTCCTCTTTGCCGCCACCTTCAAAAAACTGCTCATTGCCATCCTGCCCGGCTCCCGCGATTTCATTATCGGCAAGATGATGGCCAAGGCCGACGACTCGAACATCTTCGCCAAACTGGTCCGCACCACCCTTCAGTATTATCTGGAGGAACAGCCCGGCATTCTCGGTCAGGACAATATAGTCCGAATAACCGGCGTGCTGGCGCAGCACGAACCGGTCATACTGGCCAGATACTGGCGCACGCCTTTTGCCGAATGGTTACGCGACGGGGTGCTCAGCAGCCTGTCGGTTTTCCACGGCGACGACGACGGCCACGCCTCCTTTGTTGCCAATTGCGCCCTGCTGACCGGCAAAGGCTATCGCAGCCGCGCCAGTCTGCGCTTTCCGGAGGCCGGCTTCGGCGACCAGGCCAGACTGAGCGAAATTCTGGCCGCGGTCAACCAGCGGGCCGGCGGTTCTTTTGCCAGGCTCTTTTCCTTTCTGCGGAACAGCGGTTTGGTGGTTGATTTTTCCCGAACCGCAAACGGCATTGAGATCTCTCACAGCGTCAGCGTCTATCAGGATGCGGAAAGCCAGCAGCGTCTCCTGGAACATTTCCTGCGGGACGACCACGAGATGTTTGCTCACCGGGGTCACAGTTACTGGCTCAATGAACATCTGCTTGACCCGCTCCATGAACTGCGCGAAAAAAAACGGATCGGCAAGGAAGAGATGGCCGCCAAAACCCGTTTCCTCAGTATCGGCGCCTGTGGAGGGGTCAACATTTATGCCGACCTCGCCCGCATCTTTTGCGGCACCATTGATGTTCTCGGCAGCCTCGGCGCAGGCAAGACCGGCATCAACAACCTCTACAACTGGTTTCTTCTGGAAACGGTGGCGGCCAGGGGCGGAGAGGGAAGCTGGCAGGAGATGGATCGTCGGGCCCTGCCGCTCTTTGCCGAAGATCCGGAAAAGGATTACCAACTGCCCGGCGAGTTGCCGTCGCTTCTTTATAAGGTGGTGGGAGAGGAGCGGTGCTGGTTCTGAACGCGACGTCCGGCTGAGGGCGTGCGCCCTCCAGTCTGCTGCTGCGCCGTTTCCTCAGCGGGAGGGGCAAAGACATAACGCTTGTTTTTGACCGTGACCAGCGGTGGGATATGCGTCTCTTCGAAAAGATCGTATCCTTCCTTGAGGTTTTGCCAGAAGGGCCTCCATGGCGAGCGTTTATAGAGCGCCATGTTCGCCTGGGTCATGCGGAAGGGAAAAACATGGACGCCGAAGGCTTCCTGGCCATTTTTCAGGGCCGCATCAGCCAGGGTGTAAATTTCGTCCATCTGCCGGTCGTTCATGGCGAAACAGCCGACCGAGACGCAGTCGCCATGTACCATCAGGGCGCTGCCAGAGCGACCGAGCGCCCTGTCATAATCGTTGGGGAAACCGAGATCGAATGCCAGATGAAATTGGCTTAATGGGTTGAGCCTGCTCACGCTGACGCCATAAAACCCCTCCGGGCTCTGGCGATCGCCTTCCCGCAGCTTCGGCCCCAGATCGCCGGAAAAGGCACAGATCTCATAGGTCTTGAACAGTTTGTAGCGATCCTCGGCCTGTATCCACACTTCGAGCTCGTTGGAGACCTTGAAGATCCGGATAAAAATAGGGCGGCCGAGTTCCATGCCGAGCCGGTTCAGCTCCGGTTGCAGCATCGTCGCCGTATGCCGACAAACCGCTGCCGCCCTGTCGTCAGCAGGCATGGTGGCACGAACGGGCGTGGCTATCAGCCAGAGCGGGACAATGAGGGCCATGGCAGCAAGAGAGCGCGCCAGGCAGAAGGTTCGGCGGGTGGTCGTTGGTTTTTTCATTGGCAATCTTTCCCAAAGGGAATTGGTCATAATCGTCAGATGAAGGGACACCCAGGCAGCACGGGAGCTCTGCCGCGGCGACACATCCCTTTTTCATCAATAGCACACCTGGCGTCGGGAAACAAATATTTCGGCTGTTGCATCCCTTCCGGCAATGCTTTTTGCCGGACCAGGGCCTGTTACTGTTGTGCCGATGTCTTGCAAAAACGTCGCCACCGTCCTCTTGTTGCCCAATGAACGCAGATCAATATTGACATCGTCGGCAAATTACGGTTTTGATGGAACATGAGGATGTTCATTGCCGCCCTTTTTCCCCCTTATTTCCCTATGCGCCGCTTCCTGCTGCCGTTGCTCTGCTTTTTCTGTCTGATTGCCGGGCCGCCGGTCGCCCAGGCCGCCCTGGTCGAACTCCCCCTGACCCTGCGCACCCAGCTGCTGCAACGCGCCCTTGCCCGCCATCTTCAGCAGAAAGAGGGAGAAGCGGTCGTCTTTTATCAGGAAGGCCCCTCCCGTTACCTGCATGCCGACCGCATTCAGTTTTCCATCAGGGGCCAACAGCCGCATTTCACCTGTCACGGCCGCGCCGGCCTCGGCTTCAGTTTGCTCGGCATCACCCCGGTCGGCCTGCAGTGGAGCGGCTCCATTGATCTGACCCTCCAGCCCTATGTCGACGACCACTGGCAGTTACGCTATCGCATCCTCGATTCCGCCCTCTTTGATGATGAGGGGAAACGGCCGACGATCACCGGTTTTGTCTGGGATCTGATTAAAAAATTTCTCCATCCCCGGCTTGAACAGTTCTCGCTCGATCTTGCCATGCCCAAGGAAGAAATCTCCGCAGTGCTGGCCGCCTGCACCACCCCCGAGGAGGCGGAACAACTGGCCGTGGTGCTGCGCACCCTGACGGTCGGCCCGGTGCGGGTCGATCCCACCGGCTTCGTTGTGCCGCTTTTTCTGACGGTTGACGAGTCGCGGCTCGCACCACCACCCCTGCCCGCCCAGGCCCCCCTGCAACCCGAAGAGATCGAAGCATTTCTCAGGGTACTGGAACCGTGGGATGCCTTCCTTGTTTTCGTTATCAAAAATGCCGCCACTGATCTGGTGGATGCCATGATGCGCGAGGAGCTGTTCGACCTTCTCATCAGTAGCCGCTACCAGTTGCTGCCCATTCTCTCCGGCGAGACGGCAGCCGATCCGGATGATCCTCTTCGCGCCCTGTTCGTCGCCGCCTGGCAGGAGCTGCGCGCCATCATCGAACATGCCGAGGACCGCGGCCTGATCCAGGGGCAACCTTTGCGATACATGACCTTCATCAACGCCGGCGATGCCCTCATTACCCTCGACAAAGCGGCGCCCGGACTGGGCATGCGCATCAGCAGCGACGGCCTGCGTCGCTGGGCCCGCACCCTGAAGCCGGGCGCCACGGAAGATCCGCTCCGTTTTGACTGGACGGTTGACCCGCAGCTGCGCGAACTCTTCAATTTCGCCCCGGAGCCGGAGCCCGAGGCGACGGAACAGCCTAACAGCAGAAACTTTTTCGATTTTTTCCTGTCGTCTGCCTGGGCCGCCGATTCGGCAACCCCTCCGCGGCTTGACCGCTGGGTGCCGCACCTGGAGGAACTCCTCGACTATCAGCAACTGATGGAGGCCCTGATCGCCACCGTTGCCGAGGAAGAGATCCGGCGGGAAAAGCTTGATAGCCGCTACGCGGAGGTGTTCCGCCATCTGGTGCCCACCACCGCTCTCATTGAAAGCTGCTGGCGCCAGTATGTCCGGCAGGGAAAGGAGATCTCCTACCTGAAATCAAAGGTCGGCAGCATTGGTCTGATGCAGGTCAACCAGAACGTCTGGCGCGGATTCTATGACGTGGAACGACTGCGCTGGGAGGTTGGGTACAACACCCGGGCCGGAGCGCAGATTCTCATGCGCTATCTGAAAAAATACGGCATTGCCGTGGAGAAAAAAAATCAGGATCTCCAGACCGGTATCCGCGCCACCTATGCGGTCTATAATGCCGGTCCCCGTGCAGCAAATCGATTCATGAAGACCGATGGGCAGCAGGCAAAAAGCGCTCTGGACCGTAAATTCTGGAATACCTATCAGGCAATAGCCTCAGGAGGTGTTGTCAATCTCTCTTCCTGCAAGGTCGATCTGCCCGATGCCTGACAGGGCCGTCTCCCTCATCCGGCAAGAATCGGCTGCCCAGCGTTGTCAACAAAAAAGCGAGCGGCCCGCTCTCTTGCTTCCGCCATGGTCGCGCTGCCTTGCACCGCCGAAGCAAGATGGAGACCAAAGGGGTAGGTGCGGGAAAAGTAATGGGTGAATTGCTTCAGGCGGCCGAGCCGCCGTTCCGGTTGGAAGCGCTTTTCCAGACCGGCGCAGAAGGCGGCATAAAGGGCGGGACGATCAATACCGGCAAGGTGATCTCCCTCGCCGTAAAGCTCGGCGGCCAGTTCCCGAAACAGCCAGGGCCTGATCACCGCCCCCCGGCCGAGCATCAGTCCGTCCGCCCCGGACAGAGCCAGACAGCGTCGGCCGTCGGCAACGCTGAAGATGCCCCCATTGGCCACCACCGGGATGGTAAGCCAGCCTTTCACCTTGCCCACCCAGTCCCAGCGCGGCTTGCGACTGAAGGGTTCTCTGCGCAGCCGGGCATGGACGGTAAGCAGATCGATGCCCTCTCCCTCCAGCATCCGACAGAGATTCCGCAACCGCATCTCATCAAGTTCATCGCCGAGTCTGATCTTGGCAGTGAGAGGCAGTGCGGTGCGACGGCGAGCCTCGGCCGCCAGACGACGCAATCCGCTGATATCCTCGACAAGTTTGCTGCCGCCGCCAAAGGTGCGGACCTGCGGAGCCGGGCAGCCCAGGTTGAGGTCAATAGCGGCGCCACCCAGCTGATGGACCCGGTCGATGGCAGGGGCCAGGTGGCCAGGTTCGGAAACCAAAAGCTGATAGGAAAGTGGTCTCTCCACCGCACTGCGCACCAGAAAAGGGGAGAGGCCGGCGTTTTCCACCGGCAGCCGCCGGGCGGACAGCATCTCGGTGGAAAACAGCCCTACTCCGCCAAGTCCGGCCAGCAGCCCGCGAAAGGCGGAATGGGTGATGCCGGCCATCGGGGCAAGCAGGAGGGGTGGGGCAATGGTGAGATTGCGAATGGTGAGCATGCGGACCATTTTACCCGTTCCCACGATGATTGGCTATGATTTCAGGTGGATGAAAGATGAGTCACGATCTTCTGAAAAGAGAGACCATGGTGCGGGTGCCGGCGGCCGGCGCCGGCGGCCAGCTCCTTGATTTTGTCGCGGCCCGCTTCACCTATCGCAGCAGGACGGAGTGGCAGGAGGAGATTGCCGCCGGTCGTTTTTCCTTGGCGAGTGGCCGACTGCTCAGCCCATGCACCACGCTTGCCGCCGGGGACCAGGTGCGCTATGCCATGCCGGAACTGCCGGAGCCGCCGGTGCCTCGCTGCTGCACCGTTCTCCATGAGGATGCTCATCTGCTGGTGGTGGACAAACCTGCCGGCCTGCCCTGCCATCCCGGCGGCCGTTTTTTCCGCCATACCCTCTGGGCGCTGCTCCGTGAGGAATTCGGCCTGCCCCATCCCTCCCTGATCAACCGTCTGGATCGGGAGACCTCCGGCATCGTCCTGATTGCCAAGGACAAAAGAACAGCGAGACACGGCTGTCAGCTCTTTGCCCGCCGGCTTGTTGAGAAACGCTATCTGGTGCTGGTCGAAGGAATCTTTCCGCCAGGGCCTGTGTGTGCCGCCGGTCTTCTCTCCCCTGATCCAACCAGCTGCATCCGCAAGAAAATCCGCTATACGCCCGCAAAAGAGGCAGGACCATTCTGCCCGGCTCAGCAATCCGTGACATGGTTCCAACGTCTGCGGCTGGCCAACGGCCTTTCCCTGCTGGAGGCGCGGCCCGTTACCGGCCGCTGTCATCAGATCAGGGCCAGTCTCCTCGGCCTCGGCTTTCCGGTGGTGGGCGATAAACTTTACGGCGTCGATGAAACGTTCTTTCTCCGCCTTACCAGGGATAGACTGACCGCGGCCGATCACCAGCGGCTGCGCCTTTCCCGCCAGGCCCTGCATGCCGCCTCCTTCACCCTGCCTCATCCGTCGGGAAACCGCCTCCTTTCTTTCTTCTCCCCCATGCCAGAGGAATTTTCCCGCCAGCTTGCCGATGGAGATCCGCTCTGACCCAATCATATCCTTTCCTTGACATCGCTTTTCCCCTGTTGATAAAGTGAATTGATCCCAACAAACCACCAGGGAGCCCTGCATGAATAGTATCCATGGCCGCCTTCTCCTCCTTGTCGTCCTTGCCCTTGCCTTCCCCACCCCTGCCCGGGCGGTCAACTGGCTGATGCTGCAGGGCACTGAGCCCGACAAGGCCCCCGCCTTCCGCCTTTTCGGCCATGCTGCCATCGACTATCAGTACACCGACGACTCTCGCCTTGCGGTCGGCCCCTGGAGCGGCCAGAAGGCCGCTTTCAACCAGATCGGCCCCCGTCTTGAGTCCGCCTCGCAGCTCTCCCTGCGCCGGGTCAGGATCGGCGCCCGCGGCGTCACCCCGGATCCCCGTTTCAATTACCTTATCTCGGCCGTGGCCGGCGACAACGACGCCACCCGCATCAACACGGCGGATCGAGTCCGCTTCGTCGATGCCAGCCTGACCATGAACGTCATCCCCCACGCCCGGCTGCGGCTCGGCATGTTCAAGTACCCCGGCGCAGAAGAGGGCCTGCAGTTCAACGCCCCGGGCAATTACGTCAATCTGAGCAACGTTGGCAACCAGGTGCTGCAGGAGCGTTTCTACGACAATGACGGCGGCAACCCCTATCATGCCAACATCCCCGGAGCAGGCAGCACCTTCCGCGACTTCGGCCTTATGCTCTTCGACTCCCTGCGCAGCGGCCCCTGGCAGCACAGCTACGCAGCCATGATCGGCAACGGTCGCGGCATCAGCAGCGGCGGCGGCAGCCCGGGTGAGGATCTCTATCTTTACTGGTCATCGGAGTATGTTCTTGGCGGCAAGGGCATGCAGCAGGAGGGGCTGAAACTCTTTGCCTGGTTGCAGGACGGCGAGCGGACCATCAAGGCCGGCCCGGCCCAGGTTGGGCAGGATTTTGACCGACGCCGGTACGGGGCGGGCACGACCTTCCGGCGTGGCGACTACCGCGTTACCGCCGAGGTGATCAAGGCCGACGGCATGATCTTCAACAGCATGGATCTGGGCGGCGTTCCCGGCGCGGTCGGCAGCAACGGCTTTATCTCCTCCTACAACCTCCTGCCCGACGAGGAGGCCTTCGGATGGTACGTCGATCTCAGCTACCAGCTGCGGCCCGGCTGGTGGCTCGATCTGCGTTATGACCGGCTCGACCGCGGCACCGAGATCAGCACCAACGAACGCCGCTTCACCACCCTCACCCTGGGCAGCCACTATTTCATCACCCCGGCCCTTCGGCTGATGGTCAACTACGAGATTCGCGATAACAAGGCGCCCAACCTGCCGGACAATGCCCCGGCAAACATCGTCCTCGACACCTATGACAATCGGCTCTCCCTGCAACTGTTCTGGATGTTCTAACCTCTGCCGACGTCGGGGGCGCTCGTTTTCCAGGTACTCTCATGACGATCCGCGCCAAGGCCATCCTGTCCGTGACACTCACCATCGGGCTCCTCACCGCGGTCTTTCTTGCGCTGGGCATTCAGCAACAGAACGCCCACCTGCGGCAACTGCTCACAGACAAGAAGAGCAATGCCCACTTTCTCGCCGATACCCTGCAGGAACAGATTTTCACCACATACCGAACCCGCATCGTCAGCCTTGCCACCACGAAACAGGACGTCATCGAAGCCTTGACAAACCCGCAAAAAGTCTTTTTTCACCACAGAGCGCACAGAAAACGCAGAGAAAAAATCTTTAATTATAATTAGTTATCTCTGTGCGCTCTGCGGTCTCTGTGGTTGATTTTCAGTTTTTACGATTCCATCAAGCCTTTGCCCGCCGCAAAAATATCACTGAGAAAAACGCGCAAGCGATCGGCATTCGCGCCCTGCTGGCCAAACCCTTGCAAAAATTTGACCTGTTACACCTGATGCGCGACATCCTGGAGCAGAGGAAAAGATAAGAAAATACAGGGCCGGCTGCGGTAAAAACCGTCAGCCGGCGGAGAGGGAAAAGGGCTGTGGACGATGCAGGACAATACCCTGACCGCTCAGTCATCCTTGGTGGTATGGCAGACAAAGCAGCCGGAATTGCTGGCCCCGCCGGCGGCAATCATCTGGCTGTAATCCCATCGCAGCAGATCAGGATAATTGGTGGCATGCACCCCGTGGCAGGAAAGACACATCACCACCTCTTTGCCGGTGGCGGGATCGACCACGGCGCTGACCGCGTCCGGCACCGCACCGGCCCGGGCAACCGGGGCCTCGACACTGAAGGTGTTGTCGCCGTTATATGTGCTGTACTCACCGCTGTTGGGCAGGGCGAGATCGGTCGGATGCCGGATGAACGGCTTGGTTCCGGTGCCGATGCCACTGGAAGTCGGCCCGGTCAGGGTATGGAAATTGCCGTGACAGGTGGCGCAGAATTCACTGATGGTGTGATTGGGCGGTCCGACACCGCCTGCGATGTGGCAACTGACGCCACCGGCACCGCAGCCGAGCTGTTTAGGCATCGTCTGGCCGTAATATTCATTGTGGTTGCCAGCCGAGACGTTCTGCCATTTGCCGGTCGGATTTTGATTTTCGAGCCCCCGGACACTGAAAAGAAACCGATAACTGTTGGCCGGGGTGTCGGCGACATCACATTTACCGTCGACATTGGCATGATGAGCACCCCCCATGGCTATGAGACCGCTGCCGGGGACAATGTTGCTGTAGCGGTAGCCGTGACAGCCGTTGGTGCCGGCGCAGGTCAGATTGGTATCGTTGACGATGCCGCCGCTGTCGTGGAAAAACTGAACGATGCCGCCGGGCGGACCATAGAGGGCATCGTCCTGCTCACCGGCAAAATCGATGACGTTATGCCCCTTGGCGTCGGAGGCGCCGGAGCCTTTCAGGCCGAGCATGTAGGCAAAATTGCCGCCGGCCAGGTCGCCGGTGCCATCGGTGTGCATCACCTGCGGAATCTCGGTGCCGCCGATGGTTTTGATCTTACTGTTCTCCCCCATGGCATGACAGCCGACGCAGCTGCCCCGGGTCAGATAGGGGTTCGGATTGGCGCCGGACTCGCCGCCGAGGGTGGCCATCGCCTCGCCGTCCTGGCTGTTGTGCATGGTATGGCAGTTGGAACAAGGGCCGGTGATGAGGGCATGAAGTGTCGCCGCCGGGAAGAGAGCGGAGCAAAAAACAAGGGAGACGAAAAAAAATCGTCCGGACACTCCTCGCCGATATTCGACTGCAATCCTTGCGTTCAGACCCATCACGGCACCCTGAGAAAGCAGCGAAACGCCGCACCAGTATTTGTGGGGAAAATCGAGAGCGGGGGAGGGGCCACACCGAGCGCAGCTCGCACCCTGACCCTGCGCCCGCAGGAACGGCACCATAACCCAATACATCGGCTACACTGTATCATCGATCGCATCATTATGTCAACACCTTTTTCACTTCATCCCGCTGTCGAATCAACCCGGCGCAAGGAGGCCGGCCACTATTTTCCCTATCCTCCTCAACGCAGTCCATCCACCATGGCCGCTCTCTTCTCCATCCGCCTGAAAATCACCTTTTCCACCTCCACCAGAACAAAAACCAGCACGGCAATGGCAAGAATCAGCCCCCAGTCGCTGGCCGGAATCGCTGCAGTGCCGAACACTCTTTGCAGCGGCGGCAGATAGACAAAGAAAAGCTGGAGCAGAGCGATGGACACCACCGCCACCAGCACCGCCGGATTGCCGGTCAGCCCTTGGCGGGACAGAACAGAAGCCTTAATGAACCGGGCGTTGAACAGGTAGAAGATCTGAAAGAAGATCAGGGTATTGACCGCCGTGGTTCGGGCCATCGTCAGGGTTTCGCCGAGATGACGGTCCCAGAGAAAGACGCCAAGGGTGCCCATCACCATGATAGCGGAGATGAAAATAATCCGCCAGCCAAGAAACTGGGTGAGCAGCGGCTCGCGAGGTAAACGCGGCGGCCGACGCATGACATCGCCTTCCGGCGGCTCAAAGGCCAGGGCGAGGCCGAGGGTGACCGAAGTCACCATGTTGATCCAGAGAATCTGCAGCGGGGTAATGGGCAACTCGATGCCCATCATCACCGAGGCGATGATAATGCCGGCCTGGGCGCCGTTGGTCGGCAGAATAAAGGCCAGGGTTTTTTTGATGTTGTCGTAAACAGTGCGGCCCTCCTCCACCGCATGGGCGATGGAAGCGAAATTATCGTCGGCCAGCACCATTTCCGCCGCCTCCTTGGCCGCTTCGGTTCCCTTCAGCCCCATTGCCACCCCGACATCGGCCCTTTTCAGGGCCGGGGCATCGTTGACCCCGTCGCCGGTCATGGCCGTTACCTGGCCGTTGGCCTGCAGAGCTGTCACCAGCCGCAGTTTGTGTTCCGGGCTGACCCTGGCGAAGATATCGCTTTTGCGCACCACCTGCTGCAAGCTGTCATCATCCATCTCTTCCAGCATGACCCCGGTCACCGCGCCACCAGCTGTTTCGAGACCGATCTGCTCGCCGATGGCGGTTGCGGTCAGTGCGTGATCGCCGGTGATCATCTTTACCCGGATTCCGGCGCTGCGACACTGTCGTACCGCTTCCACCGCCTCATCGCGTGGCGGATCGATGAGCCCGAACAGGCCGAGCAGAGTCAGACCGCCCTCGACATCGGCAAAGGCGAGTTCACGTTTATCACCCACCGCCAGGGTGGCCACGGCCAGGGTACGCTGGCCCTGTCTGGCAATCTCCTCAATCGTGGCTTGCCAGAAGATACGATCAAGGGGGTGATCGACGCCATCTCGCCGCTGCCGCGCACACATCTCCAACACCCGCTCCGGCGCCCCCTTCAGATAAATAAAGCCATGGCCGTGGTGATCGTGATGGAGGGTTGCCATGAACTTATGCTCCGATTCAAACGGGATGGTATCGATACGCGGATATTCCCGGTTGCAGAAATCGCTGTCCTCACCAGCTTTGATCGCCACGGTGATGAGCGCGCCATCGGTGGGATCACCCTGCACCTGCCACTGGCCGTCCTTGTTGAGCAGGGCGCCATCGTTGCAAAGCAGCCCGGCACGTACCAGTTCGCCAAGCAGCGCATCGTCGGCCGGGCTGATCTCCCGGCCGTCCCGAACAAATCCGCCGTGCGGATCGTAGCCCGCCCCCTCCACCCGATACCGTCCTTCGGCCGTGATCAGGGTCGTCACCGTCATCTCGTTGCGGGTCAGGGTGCCGGTCTTGTCGGAACAGATAACCGTCACCGAACCGAGGGTCTCCACCGCCGGCAGCCGACGAATAATGGCGTTCCGACGCGCCATGCGCTGGACGCCGAGGGCCAGGGTGATGGTGATGATGGCCGGCAGACCCTCAGGAATGGCTGCCACCGCCAGGGCGACGCTTGCGAAAAAAATATCGGTAAAGGAATAGGCACGAACGGTCAGGCCGAAAATCAGGGTACCAGAGGCAAGAATCAGGATGGCGCCGGTCAGCCACTGGCTGAACTCGCTCATCTGTTGAGTTAGGCGAGTGGTCAGGGTTTCCACCCGGGCCAGCAAGGCGCTGACCTTGCCGAGTTCCGTCGCCTCTCCGGTGGAAACCACTAAACCGACACCCTGTCCATAGGCGACCAGGGTGCCTGAAAAGGCCATGCTGTGCCGATCTCCCAAGGGTGCATCCGGCGCCACCGGAGCAACCGCCTTATCCACCGGCATCGATTCCCCGGTCAGAGCCGCCTCCTCGATGCGCAGATCCTTGACCTTGAAGAGTCGCAGGTCAGCCGGCACCTTGTCTCCGGACTGGAGGACAACGACGTCGCCGGGCACCAGATTTTCCATCGGCACCGCCCGTCGGTGACCATCACGGATCACCATGGCCTCGTGGGAAAGGATATTGCGAATGGCATCCACCGCCTTTTCCGCCTTGCCCTCCTGGACAAAACCGATGATGGCGTTGATCACCACCACCCCGAGAATGACCACGGCGTCCACCCAGTCGGCCAGCATGGCGGTCACCACGGCAGCACCGAGCAGCACGTAGATCAGCACATTATGAAACTGGAAAACAAAACGGGCCAAAGGGCTCCGGCGCGGCGGCTCAGGCAACCGATTCGGCCCATAGCGGCGCAGACGCGCCCCCGCCTCATCAGCGGACAACCCCGCAGGGGAGGCGGCAAGCTGCTCCATGACTAAATCGACAGGCACGGCATGCCAGGAGGGCGGAGTGCGCCCATTATTCGTTTGCACCGGTGTCCCGCCATTCATCCCAGACCTCCCTGATCATCATTGTCCTTGATCGCGAACCCGCTCATCCTCGTTCTTTGTCATCAGCATCAGCTTGCTTTTTGGCCGAAACAGGCCGCATCGTTTCATCATCACTGAGCAAGCACCATGATAACCGAGGCCAGACCGCCGACCACCCGGGCCAGCCGCGCATAATCGAGTTTCTCCGCCGTGTCTTCTTCGCTATGATAAGGCGCGTAGCGATAAAAAGCGGTGTCCGTCACCATGATGGCCCGATACCCCTCACGCCAGAAAGAGAGGTGATCGGACCAGCCGACGCCGGGGACGAAGCCCGGAGCTGCCAGGCCCTCGGACGGAAAGGCGGCATGGCGACGGAAGGCGCCGATCGCTTCACGCACCAGCCAGCGTGAGCCGATATTGCCGACAAAGGCGATGAAATTGCCGGTGTCGGGATAAAACAGGGAAAAGGGAAAGGGATAGTGCTGGCTGGCGGGCTCGTCGCAATAGCAGCCCATGGTTTCGAGGGAAATCATGGCGACGATCCTTTCCTTACGCTCACGGCAACGTGCCGCGTAGACCGCGCTGCCCATGGTGTCGCTGAAGAAAAACGGCGGCTCCTCATTGGCGAAAAAGACAAAGCGGACGGTGCGGGCCGGATCAAGGTCGGAGAACAGACGGGCCAACTCCAGCAGGGCGGCGACACCGGAGCCGTTGTCGTTGGCTCCCGGCGAACCGGCCACCGTGTCATAATGAGCGCCGACCACGACGATCTCGTCCGGCTGGCGGATCCCCCTGATCTCCACCTCGAGATTGGCCGCTGTCACCCCGCGCACCACATAGTGCTGGCGCGCCACCAGATATCCGAGGGCCGCCAGCTCCTTTTCCAGATAGGCAACGGTGGCCTGCATGGAGGCCGGCTGCCAAATGTTGCGCGGGCCGATCCCATCGGCCAGGGCAAGAACATGCCTGCGCAGCCCTGCCGCACACTCCTGCTGCCGCTCCGTCAGCTCCGGGAGTGGACCGGTGAATGAAGTACCAGGCATGCCGACAAAAAAAGAAAGGGATCCCATCAGCACCAGAATAAGGGTGACCAGCCGAGCAAGGGCAGCCCACCACTGCCGCCTGCCACAGGGGAGGATGGCACATTTTTTCCAGACCATCATCGTGCCGGCCCATCAAGGAAGCAATGGACAGCCGGCATGATGCCGGTCACCATCGCGCTGCCTGAAAATCGCTCGCCGGCATTCGCTGGAATGATTCGTGTCGTCACCCTTGCCACGGCCCCATCTTGCATCACCATCATTTTTCCAGCTGCGGTCGGTCCCCCGGCCTCCTGCAAAAATTCTACCCAAAGTCGATCAAAAAGTCTGGGGAAAAACGACCACACCCGTCAGTTTCTGATCGTGGCCAGTCAGTAACTGGCGAGGGGAGATTGGCGCCCGCCAGCAACGCCGTCTTTTCTGTTATTCAAATCGACAATAACGACAATCCGTTATCAACGGATGATGATTTTTTCATAAAAGTTATCACTTTGGTATTTTTTATGCGAATGCCAGAAGACACCATTCGTCATTTCCCGGATTCGCACTGCCAACATATCACTCAGGAGGAACCATGAAAAAACACATAACCGGGGCGGCTCTCGCTCTCACCGTTCTTTACGCCGCCGCCAGCCCGTGCCAGGCGGAACTCTGGCCGCAGACCGGCACCGCTTACATCAACGGCATTGCCCAGCCCGATGTGCAGGTCATCTACGACGACTGCCTGGACATCAGCTACCTTGACATCGACTCGGGCAAACTGGACTGGGGAGACGCCCACGACTTCATCATCAGTCTGTCCTGGGTGGCGGCGGACGGCACCGTTTACACGGACTGGCGGCTGCCGTCGCTGCGGGAAACCACGGTCATTGCCGCCGATGTCACGGAAAGCGAGCTGGGCCACCTCTTTTACGAGGAACTGGGCAACATCTCCATTGTCAACGACGAGGCATGCGAGGCAGACGAGGAAGAAGAGGAGAGCGAGTGCGTCCCGGCCGGGCTGGTCGCCATCCTCCCCTTGCAGACGCTGACCGCGGAAAATCCATACTGGTACGGGGATGACGCGCTGGCGACTTATGAGACCTACGCCCCCTATTTTGATTTCGCCACCGGCCTGCAGGGCGAGATCGCCAAGATCTCCCCCCTCTACGTCCTGCCGGTCCGCGATGGGGCGGTGGCCGAACCGGTCCTCCAGCCCATCGTCCGCCTGCCGCGCAAACCCTCTTCATTCGGGCACCGCAAAAACATGGGGGAGGAGCCGGGCCGCGTCACATCCTGCCCCTTTGGCTGCCGCTAAGGAAAAGAGCTGATCCGCGCTATTGCCGGACCAGCTCCACCCGCCGGTTCTGGGCGCGGCCCAGCTCGGTGCTGTTATCCGCCACTGGCCTTGATTCGCCAAAGCCGGCGGCGGTGAGCCGGCCGGCCTCCACCCCGCCGGCCACCAGATAGGCCTTGACCGCCTCGGCCCGCTGCCCGGACAGGGTCTGGTTGGCGGAGTCGGAGCCAACGGCGTCGGTATGCCCTTCGATGGTCACCCGCCAGCTCGGTTCAGCCCGCAGCAGATCGCGCAGCTCGTCCAGCACCGGCTTGGATTCGGGTCGGAGGCTGGCCGAGTTGAAATCAAAGAGAATACCATACAGCCGCGCCCGTTTTGCCGATCCGAGCTGCCTTTGCAGCTCTCCCCCCACCGACCCGGACCAGTGCGGACAGGCGCCGACCTCGCTGGCGATCTTTTTGCCCTCCCAGTCGCCGTTCGGCGCCCCCTGTTCGCTCCCCTTACGCCACCAGAAGCCGCGAAAGGAAGCGCCATCAGGGGAAAAGACCAGCACCGCGGGACCGGCATTATCCTCCCCCGCCTCCTGCCAGGTTATTTTCATCACCCGGCCCTCGATTGTCCCGGTCAGCAACCCTTCTTTGTATTCGTAGCAGCCGCTCAGCGCGGTGCCCTGTTGGCGGACGTGAAAAAGGGAATAGCTGGTTTCATAGGTTCCGGAGATGGTTAACGGAGGCGGCAGCGCGGGCCGCTCGCCAAACCCCCTGAAGGAGAAGAGTTCGGTGTATTCCGGGCTGCCCTGGTTGTTTTTGATGGTGAGCCGCACCCAACGGGCCGGGATCCTGGCGGCGGCCGGGAAGGTCTGGCCGTCGGTTTTGTCGGCGAGCGAGGCCGCCAGCACCGGCGCGAAACCGCTGGAGGCCGAAGCGGTCGATACCTCGACCAGAATATCCCTGGCGCCGGCCGCCTCGGTATCAACCGAAGAGTTGTCGAACTCGAAACGTTCAAGGGAAGCCGCTTCCACCAGCTCAAAGATAAAGACATTGTTGCTGATCTTGCCGGTTTCGCAGGCCCATCCCGACTGGGGGCTGTCATCGAGGAGATTCTGGGCGTCCCAGCCGCCGTAGGTGGACGGCACCGACACCGGCAGAGTCCCCTCCTGGAGGGAAAGCAGGTTAACCGGTTCAGCGGGGAGCGGGGAGGCGGCAACAATAGGCAGACAGCCGAGAAAAAGAGCGGACAGCAGGGCGGTTGGATGACGCATGATGGTCTTCCTCCTTTCTTTTTTCTCCTATTCTATCATCTCCCCGGCACGGCGGAAGAAAATTTTCCGGGCAGGAGAAAAATGATATTTCAAGACCCGACCCCATTTACGCGCGACCCCATTTACGCGACCCCATTTACGTGAAGTGTATCTGTTTGCAGGGATCAGATAACCCGCACCGTGCCGCGCCATCTGCGGCAAAATGCCACATTGTTCAATGTACAAAAAGGCATGGCGTCAATGCAATGAAAAATTAAGGCGCCCACAGACACACACTCCGGCGAAGATACTCCTGCACAAAAAATGAACGGAGGGATGCCGCTTTTCGTATGAAAAAAAGCCAAAAGCCGACTTGACCCTGCAAGGGAAAGCAGGTTAACCGGTTCAGCGTGGAGCGGGGCGGCGGGGTGGCGCATGATGGTCTTCCTTCTTTTTTGTCCTATTCTATCATCTCCCCAGCACGGCGGACGAAAATTTTCCGGGCAGGAGAAAAATGACATTGCATGCCCCCCTTCGCCCCCTCTTTACGGAAGAAGCAACTTGCGAAAACCGTGCAGCCGGGGCATAATTGCCTATGAACAATGCTTGGCGTCATCCAGCCAGGCAATCAAGGCGGCACTGGACACCGCCGAGGCTGATTGAAGCCGGACGCCGTCATTATTTCCCTTTTGCACCGAGGGTTCAGCCGTGGCTGTCACCATTGAAACATTGAAAAGACAACGAGATGCGATCATTGATTGCGCAAAACGCCACGGCGCTTCCAACGTCCGTGTCTTTGGCTCCGTGGCGAGGGGCGAAGCCGGCTCCGGCAGTGATGTGGATTTCCTGGTGACATTCGCCCCGGACAGCAGCCTTTTCGATCATGGCGGCTTGCTCATGGACCTGTCCGACCTCCTCCACTGCCGGGTGGATGTTGTCAGCGAAGCCGGCCTTCGTCCGCGTCTCAAGGAACGAATCATGAAGGAGATCGTTGCCCTGTGAGGCTTGACCGAGATCTCGTGCTTGACATCCTGGAGGCCATTGAGAACATTGAACGCTATAGCCAGGGAGGGCGTGAAGCGTTTGATCGTGATGAGTTGATCAGGGTCTGGTTTCTCCGCCATCTGGAAATAATCGGAGAAGCTGCATCCAGATTATCGGCGCAGACACGGGCGTCGGCCGGGTCAGTACCGTGGCGAAACATTGTCGGCATGCGGAATATTTTGATCCATCATTATTTCGCTGTTGATTGGAACGAGGTATGGAATGTGATCCACCGTGAGATTCCGCCTCTGAAGAACGCCATGGAGAAATTGCTTGCCTCGTTGCAAGAGACGTAGGCCAAGCCGCCAACCTGGCAGAAAAAAGCGGAAGACTATGGTGTGTCTACTTTTTTAGAGAGCAAAGGCCGTTTTGACCCTCTATTACTCTATGCACATGACACAATGTTGGGGTTCGTTCCTCACCCCAACCTACCGCGCTTTCGCCTATTTGGATAAGCATACAATTTTCATCAAATCAACTTCCCACCCACTGGCATCAAACCATACCCAGCCATTTTTGCTAAAATTCATGTCTGCAACCAAATTGCCATAGGCCCAGCCCTTTGCTTCACCAATAGCAAGCTTCTTTTTCGCGCAGTCAATTCTTATTTGTCGGACACTTGGCCCCTTGGGCGATGTACTAGCATCGTATACTTCATAGACGTCATTGCTTATCTTTTTAATGGAATTTTTATCATACTGATAGGACGTACCATCAGTCCTGCTGCCAATTATCGTCCAATTTTCACTGGAAAGCCCATGCTCAACCAACCCTAACGCAAAAAATAAGTAATCGCACAACATGTGACAACTTTTAAACGATGCATTTAATTCTCCTCTAATCATTGGAAAATACAAAACTTAATAGAGCGAAACACAGCACGGTAGGTTGGGGTGAGGAACGAACCCCAACAACATCATTCATTCTCGCCATAGCTGCTTTTATCGTTGGCGCAGATTCCACCACCCCAGTCGTGGTCCATCATCCCCGCCTTGATATACCGGTGGATGCTCGAATACAGCCAATCCGCCGCACGGGTCACATGGCCGTGTTTCACCGGATTGAAATGGATGTAATCCACATGTCTCGCAAAATCCCCTTCGTCGCGGATGAGGTGTTCCCAATACCGGCGTTGCCAGATGCCGCGTTCTCCTTTGCGCGCCCGGCTGGCGCTCCGGCGTTCCCCTTGAGGGATATGCCTCGAGAATCCCGTTTTGATGAGCATCCACCGTCCGGCGTAGTCCGCGTCCCCAGGCGGCAGGGTCCACACCGCATGCAGGTGTTCAGGCAAAATCACCATCGCGTCGATGGTGAAGGGATGCCTCTCTTTCACCATGCCCACCACCTTACGGAGGACGTCAATGTGATCTACCAGCAGGGACCGGCGCCGTTCCGCAAGATTCACGGTGAAAAAATATGTGCCTCCATCAACCCACGCGCGCCGGTATCGCATTGCATCCCTCCGGTCTCTTGACACAAGGTTGGGGTTCGTTCCTCACCCCAACCTTGCTTTCTTGGTTCCATTTTCATCCGGAAACACCCGCAAAATCTTGTCTCACCTCTTTTCTACTCCATCAACAAGACAATCCTCAAGGGGAGAAAAATGCCAGGCGGAGGCTTGCCGTCCGCCTCAATTTGCCGGCAAAAAATCAGGCCGCCACGCGGGTTTTTATTTCGTGGATAGTTGGCGCCAGCTCCTGGCGGATCACATCAAGATCGTATGCCTGTTGCAGATTAAGCCAAATATGCGGGCCTGTGCCAAACCACTTGCCGAGACGAAGAGCGGTGTCGGCACTAATGGAGCGCTTGCCGGCAATAATTTGATAAATACGGTTGGGTGGAACCTGAATTTCCTTGGCAAGTTCCGAGGATTTCACATGAAGCTCGGCAAGCTCATCAGCAAGAATTTCACCGGGATGTATGGGAGTCCGTGCCATAAATGTCACCTTCTTAATGATAATCGACAATCTCCACATTATGCGGGCCGTTGTCATGCCACTCAAAGCATATGCGCCACTGGTCATTAATTCTGATGCTGTATTGGCCCTGGCGGTTACCTTCGAGGGCTTTCAAGCGATTACTGGGCAAATGCCTGAGCGTGTCCAAGGTATCGGCGGCATCAAGAATACGGAGGCGTTTTTCCGCCTGCCGGCTGAAAGACTGAAAAGCGGGGACCATCTCCCCATGATAGAGGTTTTCAGTTCTTTTATCCTTGAAGCTCTTGATCATGATTTAACGATACCAATTTGTACGCGTGACGTCAAACAGCAGAATCCCATGCGGCCATTTTCTGGAGGGATAGAGATGCGGCATGATATTTAGCCGTCCTCCTCCCCTGCCCTCAGCCGACAGCGGTCGCCCGTTTGTCGCCCTTCATGTCCTTTTCAAAGAGAGTGAAGCCGCGCTGCATGGCGCAGAAATCGCCGCACATGGTGCAGGTTTTCGCGTCCCCCGGCACGCGGCTCTCGCGCACCTCGCGGGCCTTGTCCGGAAACATCAAGAGCTGCATGTGGTCGTCCCAGCGCATGTCGCGGCGGCTTAAGGCCACCTGCTTTTCCCGCTCGCGCCGCTGCGGGTACTTGGCGATATCGCCGATGCGGGCGGCCAGCCGGGTGGCGCGCACCCCTTCCCGCACATCGTCCTCATTGGGCAGGGCAAGATGCTCGGCAGGCGTGATGTAGCAGATCAGGTCCGCTCCGTAGCGGGCGGAATTGGCCGCGCCGATGGCGGCGGTGATGTGGTCGTAGCCCGCGCCGCTGTCCGCCGGCAAGGGCCCGAGCACATAGTAAGGGGCGTTGCCGCTCATCCGCTTTTCCAGCATGATGTTGCCCTCGATCTCATCAAGCGGCACATGGCCCGGCCCCTCCACCATCATCTGGCAGCCCATCTCCCGGCCCAGTTCGGCCAGTTCGCAGTTGATGATCATCTCCGCCATCTGCGCCCGGTCGTGGCTGTCGTGGATGGCCCCGGCCCGGATGCCGTTGCCGAGCGACAGGACGGCGTCATATTTTTTCATCAGGGCGCAGACCCGGTCAAACTGTTCATACAGGGGATTTTCCTTGTTGTGATACTCCATCCAGGAGACCATGAAGGTGCCGCCCTTGGAGACCAGGCCGCCGTAGCGGTAACCCTGCTTGCGCAGCCGCTCGATGCTGAAGCGGTTGATGCCGCAGTGGATGGCCATGAACGAGATGCCGTCCGCCAGTTGCCGCTCGATGAGCTCAAAGAGATATTCCGGGTCGAGCTTGCTCGGGTTGCGGTATCTTTTCGCCGCGTCATGAAAGGCCTGATAGAGCGGCACATTGCCCACCGGCAGCGAGCAGCAGCCGAGTATTTCCCGCCGGACCAGATCGAGATCGCCGCCGGTGGAGAGTTCCATCAGGGTATCGGCCTTTTCCTCTTCGGCGATGCGGGCCTTGCGTTTTTCCAGTTCAATGTCATAGATGTCCGACGAGGTGCCGATGGAGGCGTTGACCTTGGTGCGCAGGCCGGTGCCGATGCCCACCGCCTTCTGCCCGTTGCGGCTCGGGTTGCAGGGGATGACGATTTCGCCGGCGGCGACGAGGCTGCGGATGAGTTCCGCCTCCATGTCCTCGTCTGCCGCCACCTGGCGTATCTGGGGAGTGATTTCGCCCTGGCGGGCGCGTTCAAGCTGGGTTTTCATAAAAGAGTCCTTTGCCAAGTGGTGATAAAGAAAATGAACCACGGAGGACACGGAGGGCACAGAGATTTTTTGTGATAAAGCATTTCTCTGTGTCCTCCGTGGGCTCCGTGGTGAAATAACGTACCGTCACGCCGCCACAAACAACCTGATTGCGGCGAGGACGAGAGCGGTCAGGGCGGTGGTGGCAACGAGCAGCCGGTTGGCCCGGTCGATGTGGTGCGGGTGTGGGTCAGCAAGCGCCTCGCCGATCACGGGCTTTGCCACCGGTTTGCCGAAATAGCTGTTTACCCCGCCCAGGCGCAGGCCGAGGCCGCCGGCCACCGCCGCCTCGGTGTGGCCGGAATTGGGGCTGGCGTGGGCCAGACGATCGCGCCGTAAAATCCGCCAGGCGTTGCGGCCGTTCTCTCCAAGGAGAAAGGCCGCCACCACCGCAAGCAGGCCGGAGAGGCGGGCGGGCAGGAAGTTGGCCGCATCATCGAGACGGGCCGCGGCCCGCCCGAAATGGAGATAGCGCTCGTTTTTGTACCCAAAGGTGGAGTCGAGGGTATTGATCGCCTTGTAGAGAAGCGCGGCCAGCGGCCCGCCGGCAAAGGCGAAAAAAAGCGGGGCGGTGACGCCGTCAACGATGTTTTCCGCCACGCTCTCCACCGTGGCCCGGACAATACCCGCCTCGTCGAGATGTGCCGTATCGCGGCCGACGATCATCGCCACCTTCTGTCGCGCCAGGGGAAGGTCGCCGTTTTCCAGGGCATGCTGGACGGCCCGGCTGTGGTCGGCCAGATCCTTGGCCGCGAAACAGAAATAGAACATGAGCACGGCAAGGGCGTCGCCGGCGAGGGGATGAAGACGGGCGGCAAGGGCAAGCAGACCCCAGCCCGTCATGCCGGTGCCGGTCAGCACGACAAGAACCGCCGCAACCCCGGCCAGACCTTCATGGGCAATACGCCCACGGCAGCGCTTTTCCGCCCAGGCGGCAAGCCGCCCGATCAGCCGGACCGGGTGGGGCAGAGAGCGCGGATCGCCGAGCAGGGCGTCAAGCAGCAGGGCGCAGACTATCTGGTATTCAAGCCGCATCAGAGACCAAGCAGCCGGTAGATGGCGTTCATGTCAAGCCGCGCCCGGACGATGGCGGCCAACCGGTCAAAGGCGGGCTCCAGATCATAGGATGCCAGCACCCGGCCCTGGGGGGCAAGGCCGCGGCGGGTGCGCAACCGGTCGATGAACCAGCGGCGGAAGGGATCGGCGTCAAAGATGCCGTGCAGGTAGCTCCCCCAGATCAGGCCGTTTTCCGAACTCGCGCAGATGCGCTCCCCCGCCACCCCGGCGAGCACGGCGGGCAGGACGGTGCGGCTGCGACCATGATGAATCTCGTAGCCGTGGACGGCAAGGCCCGACTCCCCATGCACCGCACTGCGCCGGGTCAGGGTCTTGTCCGCCTCCAGGGTGGTGGTGAGGTTCAGGAGTCCCAGACCGGCAATCGCTTTACCCTCCGATTCAAGCCCATGCGGATCGTCGATATGGCTGCCCAGCATCTGAAAGCCGCCGCAGATGCCGACGATCTCCATCCGGCCTGCCGCGGCCAGGCGGCGGATCAGGTCGGCCAGTCCGCTGTGGACCAGATGATCGAGATCGGTCATGACGTTTTTGCTGCCCGGCAACAGCAGGGCCGCCAGCCGATCCGCCACCCGTTCCAGATCGGCCAGACTGCGGACCACATGAAGATGAACATCGGGTTCCAGGAGAAAGGGCTCGACATCGGTAAAGTTCGAGATATGGGGCAGATCGATCAGGGCCATCTCCACCTGATCGTCAGAGGCCGGCCCCTTTTTCTCATAGAGGCCGGCCTTGAAGCTGACCGAATCCTCCTCCGGCAGGCCGAGCTTGGGCAGATACGGCACCACGCCCAGCACCGGCCTGCCCGTATGGGCGAGGGTATAGGCAAAGGCGTCGTCCAGCAGCGATTCGGTGCCGCGAAAACGGTTGACGATAAAACCGGCCACCAGCTCCCGCTCCCATTCGGCCAGCACCTCCATGATGCCGACAAAGGAAGCGAAAACCCCGCCCCGGTCGATGTCGCCGACCAAGAGCACCGGCGAGCGGGCATAAGCGGCCATCCGCATGTTGACGATGTCGTGGTGTTTGAGGTTGACCTCGCCCGGACTACCCGCCCCTTCGAGGATCATGGCGTCGTATTCATGGGCCAGCCCGTCATAGGCGGCGCACACCGCCTGCCAGGCCTGCGGCTTGTAGGCGACGTACTGGCCGATGGTCATGTTGGCCACCGGTTTGCCGTTGACAATGACCTGACTGCCGACATCGCTCGATGGTTTCAGCAGCACCGGATTCATCCGCACGTCCGGATCAAGACGGGCCGCCTGGGCCTGCACCACCTGGGCCCGGCCCATCTCCAGGCCGTCGCGGGTGACATGGGAGTTGAGCGACATGTTCTGCGCCTTGAAGGGGGCGACCCGCAACCCGTCCTGCAGGAGAATGCGGCAGAGCGCCGCAGTCAACACCGATTTGCCGGCGTTGGAGGCGGTCCCTTGCAGCATCAGCGCCGGGGTGCGGCGCGGCGGTTTTGGGCGGGGGCGACCAAGCACCTTGGCCAGGGCCGCGACCAGTCGTTCGTTGTCCGCCTCACCGCGCACGGCAAGGCGGAAGAAAGAGCGACCGTTGTCGGGCAGGCCGGTGCAATCGATGCCGCTGCCGCTGATGGCAATGCCCGCGGCCGCGAGCCTTTCGGCCAGCTGATCAACACTCATTTTTTGCTGATCAAGGCGGACCAGCAGGAAATTGGCCTCGCCCGGATAAACGGTCAGCCCGGCCAGCCGGCCAAGCTCGGCGGCGAGGTCGTCGCGCAGGCGGGACAGCGCGGCCCGGCTCTCCTCGATGTACGCATGATCATCCAGAAAGGCGGTGACCGCAACAACGGCCAGCGGGCTCACCGCGCCGGGCAGGAGCAGCTCGCCCAGCCGGGCGATGATCTCCGGCGCCGCGGAGCAGCAGCCGAGGGGCAGGCCGGGGATGGCGTAAAAATGGGAAAGCGAGCGGACAATGAGGAGATTTGCCGCCGACAGACCGGCCAGGGAGCGATACCCCGCGACAAAATCGGCCCAGGTCTCGTCAATGACAAAAAGGGTGGCGGGGCAAGCGCCCACCAGCCCCAGCAGTTCCCCGCGAGGCATGGCGCGGCCGCTGGGATCGTTTGGCTGGCTGACAAAAACGATCTCGTCGCCGCGCAGCGACCGGCCAAGGCGGGCAAGATCGGGCCGCAAATCAGGTTCGGCAACGAAAGACAAACAGTGGGTTTCCAGGCCGGCCCGGCGGCAGGTCCCGGCAGAGAGCGCCGGGCCGGGCAGCGGGATGATGGCGCGCGGCCGACCGGCGCTTCTGGCAATGGCGACAAGCAGCTCCTCCACCCCGCAACCAATCGCCAGCCGCTCCGGGGCAATTCCCAGCGAATCGGCCAGGGCGGAAATCAGCGCGCCATCGATTGCCTCCGGCGGCCGGCAGAGGGTCTCCACCCCCCGGCTGACGATGCGGCGCAGGGATTCCGGCGGGCCCAGCGGGTTGACCGCCAGGCTGAAGTCAATGAAATCAGAAGATCCGACGTTCTGCGACGCCATCACTTGTCCGCCTCGGACACCGCTGCCTCGGCAAAGGTGGCGATATCGGTCAGCACATGCACCGCCGCCTCCACCACATTCATGGCGAGCGCCGCGCCGGTGCCCTCGCCGAGCCGCATGTTGAGATCAAGGAGCGGCTCCTTGCCGAGCCGCTCCTGCATGAGCCTGTGCCCCGGCTCCACGCTGCGGTGGGCGGCGATGATATAATCGGCCACCTCGGGCTTCAAGCCATGGGCGATAAGCGCCCCGGCGGTGGAGATAAAGCCGTCCACCACCACCGGTTTACGCTGCGCCGCCGCGCCGAGAATGATGCCGGCAATACCGCCGATCTCGAAACCACCGACCCTGGCCAGCACGTCAAGGGCATCGGCCGGGTCCGGTTGGTTGACGGCGAGGCTTTTTTCGATCACCGCGATCTTGTGGCGCAGTTGCCCGTCATCAAGGCCGGTGCCCCGGCCGCAGATGGCACCGACCTCGACCCCGGTCAGCGCGGCGAGGATGGCGGTGCTCGGCGTGGTGTTGCCGATGCCCATGTCGCCGGTGCCGAAGACATCGGTGTCCGGACCGAGCAGCCGGGCCACCTCGATGCCCGCCTCGATGGCCGCCATTGCCTGCTCGCGGCTCATGGCCGGCCCGGCGGCGATATTGGCGGTGCCGGGTGCGATCTTGCGGTCAATGATCTTGCCGGCGCGGGCCAGTTCGGCGAGATCGGCCGCCACCCCCATGTCCACCACCACCACCCGCGCCCCACACTGGCGGGCCAGGGCATTGATGCCCGCTCCACCGCGCACGAAGTTGTGCACCATCTGTGGGGTCACCTCGCTGGGGAATTTACTCACCCCCTCGACCACCACCCCATGATCGCCGGCCATGGTGACAACGGCCTTGCGGCGCACAGGCGGGTTCATCGACCGGGTCATGCCGGCCAGGTCCAGGGCCAGGTCCATCAGCCGGCCCAGGGACCAGTGGGGCAGACAGAGACTGTCGAGCCGCTGCCGGGCGGTCGCCCGCCATTCTTCGTCCTGTCGGCTGATTTCGTGCAGTGTCTGGTGCAGTACGTTCATGACGCTCCTTTGTGCCGGGCAAAAAAAAATCCCCGGACCGTTAAAGAACGACCCGGGGATTTCCCAATTTTATCCACGAGACCACCAGCGCCGATATCACCGCGTATCGGTCGCCACAGCAGATCAGGCAGGTATTCTGACTCCCGGATCATCCTCTGGCCGCGCCTTCCCACCCGCTCCTTGCGGGCAGTGGCATCATGCGGAATCGTCACCGGTCACAGCGGCGGGCCCGTCCCCGATTTGCACGGCGGTTCCCTCCCTGATCACTTCAGCCTACATACTAAAACAACGCCCAGGAGTCAAGCCCGATGGCGCCGGAAAAACTCCACGGCCGGTTGACGTTGTCGGGCATTGCTTGACACGAACCCTTCCCTTCAGTACATTTTCGGGAGTGAGAAGCAAGACAAACCCGTAAAAAGTCTTTTTTCACCACAGAGCGCACAGAGGGAGAAGAAAAAAAATCTTTAATTACAATTAGTTAACCCGGTCTGCTCTGCGGTCTCTGTGGTTAATTTTCAGTTTTTCCGATCTCATCAAGCAAAGAGCCAGGAAAGAAAACACACGGGAGCCGCTATGGACGCAACAAACTGCCTGTTCTGCAAAATCATCAAGGGGGACATCCCCGCCAAGAAAATCTACGAGGATGACGAGGTGCTGGCCTTCTGGGACATTGCCCCCCAGGCGCCGAAACATTTTCTCGTTATCCCGAAAAAACACCTGAGCGGTCCGACCGCGGTGGGCGAAGAGGACGAGCGCCTCATCGGTAAAATGATGCGGATCGGCGCGGCGGTCGCCCGCGACAACGGCATCGGCGACGACTTCCGGGTGGTGTTCAACAACGGGGCCGGCGCCGGCCAGACCGTTTTCCACATCCACATGCATGTGCTCGGCGGCCGGGCCATGAGCTGGCCGCCGGGCTGATGGCGACGGCCAGTTCAGCCGTCCGCTCCACAGCCGGGGTGATCCTCGCCGGCGGCGCCAGTTCGCGTTTCGGCGGCAACAAGGCGCTCGCCCTGCTGGAGGGCCGACCGCTCATCGCCCATGTCGCCGATGTGCTGGCATCGGTCTTCACCGAGCTGCTGCTCATCACCAACACCCCGGAGTCTTACCGATTCCTCGGCTGGCCGATGGCGGCCGACATCAGGCCCGGCCAGGGACCGCTGGCCGGCATCCAGGCGGCCCTGCGGGCCATGGCAACCGACCAGGCCTGTGTCGTGGCCTGCGACATGCCCCGCATCCGGGCCGACCTGCTCACCCTGCTCGCCGGTCAGCCGGGCAACTGGGACGTGGCCCTGCCCTGGCTTGCAAGCGGGCCGGAACCGCTCTGCGCCGTTTATCGAAAAAGCTGCCTGCCGGTCATCGACGACCAGCTCGGCAAGGGCCAGGGCGCGATTCACCTCGCCCTGAACCAGCTTTGTCTGCGCAGACTAACGGCGGCGGAGATTGTTCCACTCTGCGGCGAGCTCTCCCTGCTGCGCAACATCAACCGGCAGGAGGATCTGCACGCCCTGCTGCCAGCAGAAGGCGACTGACCGCGCCGCCGTTTCGGCCGATAACCTTCCCCAGCTCTTGGAGAGAGATCATGAAAATTACCTGTGTCCTTGGCAGCCCGCGTAAAAACGGCAACAGCGCCACCATTGCCGACCATTTCCTGCAAAAGCTCGCCGCCGCCGGCGCCGAGACCCGCGCCTTTTACCTTAATAGCCTGCAATTCAAGGGCTGCCAGGCTTGTTACGGCTGCAAGCAGAAAAGCGAGATCTGCGTGCTGCGCGACGATCTCAGCGAGGTGCTCGACGCGGTGCGCGCGGCCGATGTCCTGGTCATGGCCACCCCCACCTATTACGGCGAGGTCAGCAGCCAGCTCAAGGCCTTTATCGAACGCACCTTCTCCTTTCTCGTGCCCGATTTTCACACCAGCCCGCAACCGAGCCGGCTGCAACCCGGCAAGACCCTGGTTTTCATCATCACCCAGGGCCACCCGGACGAGGCGATCTTCGCCGACATCTTCCCCCGCTACCAACAGTTTTTCAGCTGGTACGGCTACGCCCACTTCCATCTGATCCGGGTCTGCGGCGCAAACCCCGATGACCGCATCATGGAACGGACTGATGTGACGCGCCGCATCAAGGAAACGGTCGGCAAGATCCTGGCATAAGGCAGGCCGGAGGCGGACGTTGGCCGCTGTCCGCTCCCGTTTATTCCAGCACTTCCGCCGAGCGGGGCAATTTGCAGAAATCCGCCGCCCCTCTTTTACCTCATCCGGCTGGCTCCATTCCTCACTTTTGCGCCGCAGTTCGGCGGACAGCCAATATATCGCATTTTCCAATTCCTCGAAAAGGATTTTTGTATTACCTATTAGACAAAATGCCACACCCCTTTTATAGTCCCCGTCATACATTGTATTACAGTCAAGCCGCCGGTACGTGACGCCATGTCGCGATTGAGAATCCCTGACCAGAAAGAGCCATGACCACACCTTCCGCCGCCGCCACCTCCCTGACCGGCATGACCGATCCGGATCTTGCCAGCGAGATGCGTCTCCATTCGGAAAAATGCATCGAATGCAAACTGTGCCGTAAAGAGTGCCTTTTTTTACAACAGCACGGCAACCCGAAGCAGATCGCCGACAGCTACGATCCGGAAGCGGGGCCCGACCGGATGCTGGCCTTTGAGTGCAGCCTCTGTGGCCTGTGCGGAACGGTCTGTCCCGTTGGCATCAACCCGTCCTCCATGTTTCTCGCCATGCGCCGACATTACGCCACCAGCGACGGCGATTTTTCCGCCCACGGTGTCATTCTCGGTTATGAACGGCGCGGCACGTCACGACAATACACCTACTATGGACTGCCAGCCGATTGCGACACCATTCTCTTTCCCGGCTGCGCCCTGCCCGGCACCCGCCCCGCCAAGGTGCGAGCCCTTTTTGCCCTCCTGCAACAAACCGTTCCAAATCTCGGCATCGTCCTTGACTGCTGCACCAAACCATCGCATGACCTGGGCCGCGATTCGTTTTTTCATGCCATGTTCGACGAGATGAAAAAGTATCTTCTCGCACGGGGCGTGAAACGGATTCTCGTCGCCTGTCCCAATTGCTACCGAGTGTTCAAGCAGTATGGTGCTCCGCTTGCCGTGGCGACCGTCTATGAACATCTGGCCGAGTCCGGGCTGCCGGATGCGCCGGCAGTTCCTGCCGAAGTAACGGTGCATGATCCATGCGGCACGCGGGCCGAGGAGCACATCCACGCCTCCATCCGCCGATTGCTCCAGGAAAAGGCGATTACTGTCGAGGAGATGCCCCACCATGGCGGGAAAACCATCTGCTGCGGCGAGGGCGGTTCAGTGGGCTGCCTCAACCCGGAACTGGCAAAAAACTGGGGCGCACGGCGCGGTGACGAGGCGGGCGGCAAACGCATCGTCACCTACTGTGCCGGCTGCGCCAATTTTTTGCAGGCCGTGGCGCCGACCAGTCATATCCTCGACGTCCTGTTCGAGCCGACCGCTGCCCTGGCCGGCAAAGCCAAGGTAGCAAAGACGCCATGGACCTACATCAACCGCCTTCTGCTGAAACGACATTTCCGGAAAACACTTCCCGCAGCCAACAGCCGGGAGCGCACCTTTTCCGCCGAACCCCGGACAAAAGGCAACCTGGCAAAGCGCCTTGCCCTGCTGCTGGTCGTGGTGGCCGCCATCGTTGGCCTGCGTCTGACCGGCGCCACCGCGGCCCTCGACCAGGAAAGCCTACGCGCCATCATCGCCGCCTGCGGGCCGCTGGCACCAGCGGTCTACATCCTTATCTACGCAATCGCGCCGACCCTGCTGCTGCCGGGCCTGCCACTCACCATTGCCGGCGGTATCCTCTTCGGACCTTTCTGGGGCGTGCTCTACACCATTACCGGCGCAACAATCGGCTGCTGCGTCGCCTTTCTCGTTGCCCGGTACGTGGGCAGGGGCTGGGTGGAGAAAAAATTGAAAAATCCCCGCTGGCGACAACTGGATGCCATGGTGGAAGAACATGGCTGGAAGGCAGTCGCCTTTACCCGCCTGATTCCCATCTTTCCCTTTAACCTGCTCAACTATGCCTTCGGACTGACCAAGGTCAAGTTCCATCAGTACGCCATCACCTCCCTGCTCTGCATGCTGCCCGCCTGCATCGCCTTTATCGTCTTTTCCAGCTCCCTGCTCGACCTCGTCACCGGGACGATCACCCCGTCCTTTGTCATCGGCCTGGTGCTGATCCTTGCCGTCTCCCTGGCTCCGTTGATTTACAAAAAATACCGCCGCTCCCGCCATAAGAGCTGATTATTCGCCCATGAATTCCGCCACTCTTTCGCCCGACCTGAAAAAATCACTGACCAGAAAGGCGTGGATAGCCGGTACCCTGCTACTGCTCGCGGCTATCGGCGCCGCCGTTGTCCACCGCTACTTTTACTTTCTCGACGCCTATTTCTACACTTACGAATTCTACTGGCTGTTCAACGTCAAGAATCTGCGGGCCGGCGACACCGCCATGTTCGTCGAGTATTTCTCGCCGATGGGCATTAGGACCGAGGCGCTGCCACAGCTTGTGCTCTCACATCTCATCCAGAACTTTTACCTACCATTCACCAAGCCAATCCTGGTCAACGCGGCGCAATCGGCATTCGGGTGCGGCGTTGGTGCGCTCTTCAGCTATATCGCCCTGACAACAACCGCCTCGCTCGCCTTTGCCATCGGTTCATTTTTGTTCGGCGACCTTCTTCCTCTGCTGGCAGGGACAAAATTCCCCACCTTCCGGGACAAAATGTTGCGCTCGCCGGGGACGGCAATCGCTCTCTCCCTGCTTTTTGCCATCCCCTGGATACCGATTGCCCTCCCGGCCATGACCGGAGCACTGCTCAAAGTGCCTTTGCAATCTATGAGCCGCTTCCTGCTGACCGGCCTGTCGGTGCGGACAGTGACGTTGCTTGCCACTCCGGTCCTGTTTGTCTGATAGTGATTTCCGGGCGGGCTTGGGCTGAGTCCGTCAATTGTGCAAAAAAAAGAAAACAAGGAGAAGCAGATGACAAAAAAAATTGGGTTGCCGACAAAAAAGAAATGTTTCACCAGCACAGTCGCCGGACTGGCCCTGCTGGCCGTGACCGGTTCGTTCTTTCCCGCCAGCGCGAGCCAGCACGGCGGGCCGTATGATGTCCGGGAGGTGCAGGGGACCCAGCACAAAATGGTCGTTGATCACGCCAACAAGGAGATACGCATCACCGCCACAGTGACCAAGGACTGTTCCAAACCGGGCGTCTGCGACTACGGCCGCCGCTTTCAGGCCTTTTTCGGCATGAAGGGCGGCCAGATGGAAAAATATTTTGTCTTTACCACCGATGTGCCCCGTAGCGAAATCAACAAGGCGATCCAGGAGCTGGGCGTGGTGTCGCGCAATCAGATCCCGATGGAGGAGGTCGAGACCCGCCGGGGCTTGAGCAGATACACCAAAAGCGACGACTATCTGCAGGGCGACCCGATCATGGTGACGGCGAAATTCACCAAGGATGGCAAGGAGATGGAAGTAGCGCTGGAAGACCTCATCGATGAACGAATCAACGTTGACGGCACGGAAGTCTTTAAACCCTACACCCCCCATTTTGTCTATCACGGCACGGGCGAGGCGATCAATTTCCCCTCCGGCTGCATCGTCTGCCCGTCCGACTGCAACGGCGGCATCATCACCGACAACAGCCTGCCGCTCAAGCACACCGAAAACTACTACAAAGTTAACTGGGAGAAAATGCCGGCGGTCGGCAGTGAGGCCGAAATCGTGCTGAAATCGATTTTTTGACAAACCCGTAAAAAATCTTTTTTCACCACAGAGCGCACTGAGGGCACAGATAAAACATCTTTAATTACAATTAGTTACCTCTTCGCACCCTGCGGTCTCTGTGGTTAATTTTCAGTTTTCCGAGACCAACATTTTTCAAAAACCGTTCTCTTCCCCCACGCGCCGGCCCCGGGCCTCCCTCTCCGTCACGGGCCGGCGACATCAGGCCTTCTCGCCAGCCCACCCTTTCAGCAGACGATCACCAGGGCGGTGATGTTATCCCGCCCGCCGGCCGCATTGGCCCGAGCCACCAGGGTGTCGCAGGCCTCTTCCGGATCGGCGGCATCCTTGAGAATCCGTTCAATCTCCTCGTCCGCCACCATCCCCCACAGCCCGTCGGAACAGAGAAGAATCCGATCGCCGGGCCGGACGGGAACGCGATGGAACTCGGGATCCTCCGGAAAGGCAAAACCGATTCCCCGGGTGATGATGTTGCGGGCCAGACCGGATGTGTCTTGCGGCCGCTTCGCGGCAAGCTCCGCCTGCAGCGAATGATCGGTGGTGATCTGGTGCAGGCCGCCTCCGCTCTCGATGTAGGCCCGCACATCGCCGACATGGCAGAAATAGGCACTGCCACCGTCAAGCAGACAGGCGACCAGGGTGCAACCCATGCCGCGCAATGCCGCATCCTCCGCCCCCATCGCCATCACCCTGTCGTTGGCAAGGTGAAAGCCGCTCAGCAGCGCATGCTGGATCGCCATCGGATTGCTTCGGATTTCGCGGATCTTCTCCTCGGAAAAAAAGGTAGCGAGAGACTCGACCGCCACCCTGCTCGCTACCTCCCCGGCCCGGTGCCCGCCCATCCCGTCCGCCACCAGGAAAAGATTGCGCTCCAGCAGAATGGCAAAGGTATCCTCGTTGTTTTTGCGCACCATGCCGGTATCGGTCCTGCCGAAACAGGCCGGACCGGCGGGTTGAGGTTGAAAGATTCTCTTGAGAAAGGCAAGCATGCTGACACCTCCGGACAACGATCAGATCCGCCGTCTTCGCACTGATGGTTCCTCACCGCCCCCGACTGCGCAGGGCGGATGGGACGCCGTCGTCAAACTCGAGCTGATAAATAAGAGTCCACAGCACCACGGCCCCGTCCTGCCGGCCGGACAGAAAGGTATGGGGCCGCGGACCGGGGGCCAGACTGTACACCCCGTCCCCCCGGGCATCAAGCAGATGGTTGCAGGTGCCGCTCGGCCAGTTCCACAGCTTGATGATATCATCCTCGCAGCCGGCAACCACAGTCTGCCCATCGGCAAGCAGCAGCACCGAGGAAACCGTATCCTCATGGCGGTCAATGCTCTGCAGGCACTGGCCGGTCCGGCAATCCCACACCCGCACCAGCCGATCGGCGCTGCAACTGGCGATCCGGGCATTGTCATGGCTGACCGAGAGAGCGGCGACCGGCAGGGCATGGGCAACGAACTGGCGGAGACACTCGCCGGTCTGGCCGTCGTAAAAACGGATGCCGCCATCCTGAAGGCCGGCGGCAAAACAGGCGTTCCCCATACTGACGAGGCTGCTGACGCCGTTTTCTCCCATCTCAACGATTTTCTTTGTCTTCCCGCTGGCAGTGGAGAACAGGACAACGGTGCCGGCATCGAGGCCGGCCAGCAGATGCCTGCCGTCGGCCAGAAAAACGAGTGACGTCACCGCTCCGTTGCCGCAGGAGATGTTCTTCTGCTCGCCGCTCCTGAAAAACCGCAGCACCACTGTTCCGTCCCGCTGGCCGATGGCAAGCAGCGACGCATTGGCGGCCAGGGCTGAGACCGCTTCATCGGTGCGGACAAATGGCACCGCCATCTTGCGCTCGCCGACGCTGCGGACATAGACATCCTTGCCGGACGAGGCGGAAAAAACCAGGCGCCGTTCCGGCACGGCGGCGAGAAAGCGGGCCGGGCCTTGCTTTTCCCCGGCTTCATGGGTCAACACCCTCTGGACGGCTATGATTTCCCTTTTTTTGCCTTCCGGCAGCAGTTGCTCGTAGATCTTATAATAGAACTTGTCTTTCTTGAAACGCTCGTTGGCCCAGCTGACCATCAGGGTGTCATAGCACTGGGTCAGCCGCCGGCTCTGCATCAGGGTCAGGATATTATGGTGGACGGAACGGCGCAGCTGGGCCTCGCGAAAGATCTCCATCGGAGCCTTAGGAAAACAGAGGTGCAGTTCCGGCTCCCGCTTGCGGGCGGTTTGCAGAAACTCACCGCCCCGCTCGACGGCTGCGGCCATCTCCTTTTCCAGCTTGTCGAAAACATCGAGGGACGGGAATCGTTTGCGGCACGCCTCCATCTGCCGCAGCAGCCGCTCGGCATTTTCCGTGCTCCGGCACCAGCGCAGCATGAAAAAATTATGCAGCGCCTCAGGAAGGGTATCGTTGATCTCCAAAGTGCGGTTGAGATAATTTTCCGCCTGGCGGTATTTGCCGAGTTCGGCCAGAGACACCGCCCGGTTGTTCCAGTTCTCGGCGCGCATGTCGATTTTTTCCATGATGGCATAAGGACAGGCGACCTGGAAAAGCTCAAGATAGACCTGGTTCAATGCCTCTTTTAGTTCGGTAAAATCCTGATAACGGTCTCCCGCCTGAAAGGCGACGCTTTTTATCAGAATGGTCTTCAGGCTGGGCGGAAGCTCAACGGCCGCATCGACGGCGACCGGTTCCGGGCAGCCGCCCATGGCATTGTGTTTATAAGGCCGTTTGCCGCAGAACATCATCCACAGACAGAGGCCAAAGGAAAAGATATCGGTGCGCCGATCGACCCGGTGCGAGTTACGCAGCTGTTCGGGTGAAGCGTAATTGGGGGTGCCGCGGAAACCCACCGTGGCCTCCGGCGATGCGGGGCCGACCGGCAGAGCTCCCTCCGCCTCCGGCCCGCTCTCCTTGATCAGGCGCAGGATACCGAAATCGGTGATCTTGACCAGTCCGTCCTTGGTCAGCAGGATATTCTGGGGCTTGATATCCCGGTGGATAAAACCCTTGGCGTGGGTATACTCCATGCCGTTACAGAACTGGACGGCAATGGACAGGGCGGTGCGCATGTCACGGCACCGGCCCCGGTTGATCCACTCCTCAAGGGTGCCGCCGGACACATACTCAATAAAAATATGGGGAATGCCGGAAAAACTGCGGACATAATAACAGCAGGCAATATTGGGATGCAGGCCGAGACGGACCCAGCTGTTGGCCTCGCGCAGGATACGCTGCAACCCTTCCCGGTCGGCCCAGACCTCCGGTTTGGGAGCCTTGATCGCCATCCAGATGCCCCAGCCGAGATGCTCGGCGATATAGACCTTGCCCATGGCGCCGCTGAAGATGCGGTCGATACGGTAACGGTCTTCGATGACCTCGCCCGGCAGCCAGTTCAGTTGCATGACAGGCTGTTTCTTACCCCCATCCGGCAACACCTGGGTGGCATTGACCTGGCCGTTGTCCTGGTCCGGCCGCGGGTCAGCTCCCTTGCTCTCTTTTTTGAAAAAGCGGCTCAGCATGGCAGGTTGCGATCTTCATTCCGGGCGCCAGGCGCCGTGATGCCCACTTCCTGACGCGGCAGGTCCGCGCAGGCGTTATTCAAAACGGATCTGCACCCCGCGGATGGCGATGATGTCTCCCTTGTTCAACTGGTATTCTTCCCGCACCGGGGTGCCGTTGACAAAGGTCTTTACCCAGCTGCGCTGGGGAACGAGATAAAACTTCTTGTCGCGGTTGATGACATAGCACTGGGCCTGGGCGACGAACCAGCCGGATACCCGCAGGTCACTGTTGATGTCCTTGCCGATCTTGACGCTGCTGCGGCCAAGCAGCGGCAATTCCGCGGGACTGCCGTCACCGCCGATAACGGTGAGCCGATGCGCCGCTTTCCCCGTCTCCTTGACCTTCTGGCCGCCGGAAGCCCCGCTGCGGCTGACAAAAACCGTTTCATCGCCAAAATCAAATGCGGCGCTCTGGGAAGCATACCCCTGATCTTTGAGTGCCTCGGCCGGCAGGAGACGAAATTTGCCGATTTCCACCATATCATCGTCAAAGAGCTGAACACAGGAGTCGATCTTTTTGCCGTTGACCATGGTGCCGTTCAAACTGCCGAGATCCTCGACGAAGTAGACCCCGTTGCGCCGCTCCAAGGCCGTGTGCTTGCGGGAAATCGCCGTGTTGTCCACCACCACGTCGGCGTCGGAACTCCTGCCGATCACCAGCCGCTCGCCATCCTCGATGGCAAACTGCTTCACCACCTTGTCATTCAGCTTGATCGCCCATACCGCCATAAATCCCCCCTCTTCTCCTGGCCGATCGCCGTCGGCTGCCCGACGCCCCGTCGCCCTGTTTGTGTTCACCTCGGTGCCCGGCGGAGCCGGAACCTCTTTGCACCCACCCAGTGGAATGCCGTGGTTTCTTTTCCGTTGTTCACGCCCCGATCACCCATCATCACGCAAAACAGCTTTCCAACCGGCGAGATAACGACGCAGTACTTCAAAGGCAATGCTGTAAGCCCGCGCCGTCTCTGCTTTGCCGCGCAGCGTATACTGGTGCGGGGTAAAAAAAGGGGCGGCGTCGCGCAGCTGCCGGTAGGCCGCTTCGCCGACCAGGGCATCGAGTTTATGTTTGGAGGTCATCTCCTGCAAACGGAAGGTGACGTTGACCACATCACCGACAATGGTGAAATCACGCTGCCCGTCGACCCCGATATTCCCCATCACCGCCTCGCCGCTGTTGACCGCCGCCCCGATTCGCAATTCCCGACCAATAATAGGTGCGGCCAGGCCGAGTCTACCGGTCCACAGGCTGATCTCCAGGGCGGACAGCAGGGCCCGGGCCACGGTTGCAAACTCGCCGCCATTGCCCCAGACGGCAAGAACCGCATCGCCGATAAATTTATCAACGTGCCCGTCGTTTTTTCGCACCACCTCATCGACCTTTTTCGTCCACTGGGTCAGAAAGGCGGAGACGGCATCTGCGCCCACCTCTTCGGAAAGCGGGGTGAAGCCGCGGATATCACAGACCAGCACAGTAACGCACTCGCGCTGGAGAAAGGCCACCGTTTCATCGCCGCAGCTGTCGGTAGTCTCGCCGGTGTCATCGCCCGCCGGCCTGTCCTGCCAGAAAATCAGCTCCGACTTGCCGATACGGATGCGGTCTCCGGGGCTGAGCCGGACCGGACCATAGACCCGTCGGCCATTAACCAGACTGCCGTTGGCGCTGCCGAGATCAATGAGGTTGTGGCTGCCATTGGCCTCTGCCTGGATCATGGCATGCTGTCGGGACACCCAGGGAAAAGGGAGCAGGATGTCACAATCCGCGCCGCGACCGAGACGGAAGGTGGTTTTCCCGGCCAGGGTCCAGACGGTTTCTTCGCCGCCGACAAGTCTGATTGATACGCCTGCTGGGCCGGGTTTACTCATCCGCTTCGGGTGCCTGGTTCGCTGCGGGCAGTCCAGTGATTTTAGTAATTGTTTTTTTCAGCCGTACCAGCTAGTCTAGGGTACGACCATATGGTATATCTTCAATTTTTGTCGGAATCGTAAAATCCACGATTCCGACGGGCCGTGTTTTGTAACTCGTTGTTTTCTCTTTCCCGCCTGCCATGGTTTGCAGGTTTTTGCAAGAACATCAATTTTTCACGTATAATACCATTTAATCACTTTAGGTTGTAACTATTTAACCGGCAAAACACAACAAAATGACGGAAAAAAAGGGTCAGCCATCGGGAAAACTGGCGGAAATATTTGCCAAAATGAACATGAGCGAGTTGCCTGCCATGTCAGCCCATGTCCAGGAACTCATCTCGCTGGTGCACAGCAGCCGGAGCGCCGCCTATGACCTCTCCCGGGTGATCCTCAAGGATTATTCGCTGACCAACAAGGTGCTGCAGGTCGTCAATTCGGCTTACTACTCTATTGGACAATCAGTCAGCTCCATCTCCAAGGCGGTGACCATCCTCGGGTTTGACGCAGTACGCGACCTGGCCACCGCCATCGCCCTTTTCGAGGACTTCGTTAAATCCGGGGTGGACAAGGAGGGGATCAGCAAGCTGATGACCCGCTCCTTTCTCAGCGCCCTGCAGTGCCGGGACATCGCCGGTGAAAAAAAAATCAACGTGCCGCCGGAAGAGGCCTTTGTCTGCGGCCTGCTCCACAACCTCGGCAAGATCATCGCCTTCATCTATCTGCCCGCCATCTACCAGGAGATCGAAAAAAAGATGGCGGCCGGCATCCCCGAGGACACTGCCTGCCGGCATTTGCTCGAGGATCTGACCTTTGCAGAACTGGGTCAGGAGATCGCCCGTTTCTGGAACCTGTCCGACAAGGTGGTTGGAGCGATGGAGACCGATCCGGCTCCCCCGAAAACCCTCTACGACACCGAGGCCTATCTCCGCAACCTCTGCGACTTCAGCAACCGTTTTGTCGACAAGATATGCAACGGCGAGGACACAACCGAGCTGCTCGGCAAATACGGCGCAATCATCTCCATCAATCACGAGAAGGCCCTGGAAATTCTCACTAATTGCGTCGAGACCTCGCAGGACATCTCCGATTCCGTCCGTTACGGACTCTCCAAGCTGAAAATCCACAGCAAACTGGAAAAAGCGGCCCGGCAACCCCTCGTCCCACCGGAAGAGGGGGTTAGACCAGCCGCCCCGAAACGGTCTGAAGAAGACGAACTGGACGAACTGCCATCCTCGGACAAATCGATCAACGAATTCATCAAGGAAATGGCCGACACCCTGATGGGCCCTTTTCAACTCAACGAGTTTTACGCCCATCTTCTTGAAGCCATCTACAGGGGCATCGGTTTTGATCGGGTCATTCTCTGCGTGATCAACATGCAGGCCACCAAAATTTCCCTGGTCGGCCGTTTCGGACTCGGCGACATCGATGCCGCCGATATCGCCAATTTCGAACAACCCCTGGCCAACATCGATCAGGCCATTCCCAAGGCAATGAAACTTTGCAAGGATGTGGCCATCGAGCCGGACACCATCGGCGCCTTTCCGGAAAAACTCCACTATCTCGTCAAGGGCAGAACCGTCTACCTCCTGCCCATCGTCGTCAATAACAAGGCTATTGCCCTCCTTTACATGGACCGCAAGTCCGGCCGCCCGAAACTGGGCAAGAATCGCATCAAGGCCCTGCGGCTCTTCCGCGATTTCGCCGCCATGGCCATCAAAAAAAGCAGCAGAAAAGGATAATATCATGCTCGAACTTCGTTTTATTCGTGAGAATATTGACTTGGTTAAGGACAAAATCAGGCTACGCAACATCACCGGCAGCCGCATTGATGAATTTGTCGATGTCGATAAAAAACGGCGGGAGCACCTCGCCGAGGTGGAAGAATTGCGGAACCGGCGCAAAGTCGTCTCCCAGGAGGTGGCGGAACGGAAAAAGGCGCAGCAGGAGGCAGAGGAACTCATTGCCGAGATGCGCAGAGTAAACGACCGGATCAAAACGCTGGAAACAGATCTGGCCGTCCTGGAATCGACAATGCAGGACATCGTCATGGAGATACCGAACCTCTGCCATGACTCGATCCCGATGGGCCGCGACGACAAGGATAACGTGGTGGTGAAAACCTGGGGTGAGCCGACCGTTTTCCCATACCCGCCCAAGGCCCACTGGGAACTGGGCGAGGCGGACGGCTCCATGGACTTCAAGCGCGCCGCCAAGATCTCCGGCGCCCGTTTCACCCTGCTCCAGGGTTTTGCCTCCCGCCTGGAACGGGCGTTGATCAACTTCATGCTCGACCTGCACACCCAGAGGCACGGTTACCAGGAGGTGCTGCCGCCCTTTCTCGTCAACAGCGCCACCATGACCGCCACCGGCCAGCTCCCCAAATTCGCCGCCGATCTTTTCAAGGCCGAGGACTGGGATCTCTATCTGATCCCTACTGCCGAGGTGCCGGTGACCAATATCCACCGCGATGAAACAGTAAACGAGGACATGCTTCCTATCAAATATTGTGCCTACACCCCTTGCTTCCGCTCAGAGGCCGGCTCCTACGGCAAGGACACCAAGGGACTAATCCGTCAGCACCAGTTCGACAAAGTGGAACTGGTCAAGTTCACCACTCCGGAAACATCCGACAGCGAACTGGAAATGCTGCTTGCCGACGCCGAAGAGGTGCTGCAGCTCCTCGAACTCCCCTATCGGGTCGTGATTCTCTGTTCCGGTGATCTCGGTTTTTCCGCCACCAAAACCTATGACATTGAGGTATGGATGCCGGCTCAGAACACCTACCGGGAGATCTCCTCGTGCAGCAATTTCCTCGACTTCCAGGCCCGCCGTGGCGGCATCCGCTACCGACCCAAGGGGGCGAAGAAAAGCGCCCTGGTCCATACCCTCAACGGCAGCGGCCTCGCCGTGGGTCGCACCCTGGCCGCCATTTACGAAAACTTCCAGCAGAAAGATGGATCCATCCGCCTCCCCAGGGTGCTTGAGCCCTATTTCACCGACCGTTTCCGCCCCTGATTGTCATCTCTGCCGCCCGGCCGCTGCAACTCCGATCAGCCGGGCGGCGCCTCGCTCAGCTCTCCCGACCATCCTGCAGCAATCGCTATTCCATTTTTCCGGAATTTTCTATCCGGAAAAATGGATTTTCCTCCATCTCCCTCCTTCCGCAATGTGCCGTTTTCATTTGTAACATATTGACATCGCGACAATTTGCCGCATTTTACAGCCATGGCACGGATAATGCTAATATAGTGAAATAAGGCCATTCCGGAAAAACGGACACTCGCTGTCTTCTTCCGCCCGCACGGAAAATCATCCCAGGGAGAAAACAATACATGCAGAACAAGAAAACCTATTGCACCAAGGGCCACCTCACCTCCATCCTCACCGCCCTGACCCTCGTCACCATCGGCTTGCAGAACGCCACCGCCGGACCTGCTCCGGTTTTTGATGCCAGCTGGACCCAGATCGCTTCGGAAGACAGCGTGCGCGCGGACGGCTTTGTCGATCCGGGCTGGGGCGGCCAGCTCTTTGACGCCGAATACCTCTATTTCAAGCTCCAGGGCAGCACCCTGTCCTTCGGCCTGCAATCAGGATTCGACCTCATCGACGGTCGTGTTGACTATGGCGGCAGGGCCTACTATGCCGGCGATCTCGCCCTCTCCTTTGACAACAACCCCTCAGCCTACGAGTATGCCTTTGACTTCGGCCTGCTGACCAAAGATTACAGCGGCAAACTGGTGGGCGACAGCGACGGCATCAATGACGTCGGCCTCTACGCGGTGACAAGCTGGAACACCACCATCGCCTATCCGGTGGCCAGCCCCTTTGCCATGGCCGCAGGCAGCCGCATTGCCGCAGCGGGCGGCAGCACCTCGGCCGGCCAGTACAACGACTCCTACTGGCGCATCATCTCCTTTGACATCAGCCCGATCATGACCTCCATCGGCGGCGATCTGCTCACCTTTGACGCCCACTGGACCATGTCGTGCGGCAACGACTTCATCAACGGCGGCGCCGACGTACCGGTTCCCGAACCGGCGACCATGATGCTGTTCGGCACCGGCCTGGCCGGGCTTGCCGCCATCTATCGACGCAAATACCCGGCGGCGTAATCGACCCCCCATACGCTGCTTCCCCCCGGCGGAGCCGCAGGCTCCGCCTTTTTTTTGGCAACAGACCAGCCGGATTGGTTATTTCACCCACCTGTACGCATTTTCACCCGCCCGCGCCCGCCGTGTCTCCTCGCTGCCATCGTTCAATTTATGATTAAAAATCAATATGTTACAAACGAAACATCCGCATCGTCCCTCCTGTGGCATTGTCATTGCTCTTTCCTCCTGCATCAGCCATTTCACCACCAGCACGAGGATACGCCATGTATACAATGGAAAACGGTCAAATCTGGGTCAAGCCACCTGCGGCCGACACAACGACAACGAAGGGCGTCTGGGTCTATCCCGGGGAAATTATCGAATGGCATTATACCTGCACCCCGCTCGGCACCCTGGTGACCGGGTACACCGTCAAGCCTTCGCGGATAGATGTCAAACAGGAAAAAAAAATGGTGTGAGGCCGGCACTACCGGCCTCCTCCTGAAAAAACGAGAACACTCATCGCCCTTGCCGCGCCAAGGCGATGAGGCGATCGAGCAGCGCGGGAAAATCGATCCCGGCCGCAGCCGCAGCCTGGGGCAGCAGGCTGGTCGGTGTCATGCCGGGGATAGTGTTGGTCTCTATCACAATGACTTCGCCCTCCTCTGAAACGATCATATCCGTCCGACTGTAGCCCCGCAGCCGAAGTGCCCGGTGGGCGGCAAGCGCCGCGGCCTGGGCCTTTTCCGTGATGGTCGCCGGCAGTTCCGCCGGACAGATCTCCCTGGTCGCTCCCGGGGTATACTTGGCCGTATAGTCAAAAAAGGGATATTCTTCACCGGGAATGATCTCAACCAGCGGCAGGGCCTGCAACTCGTCGTTGCCCAGCACACCGCCGGTGACCTCCCGCCCCCGGAGAAACTCCTCCACCATGACCTCCTCGTCATAAGCAAAGGCCTTTTGGAGTCCATCGACCAGGCCCTGCTCATCACGGGCGATACTCATCCCCAGACTCGATCCCTGCCGAACCGGTTTGACCACCAGCGGAAAACGCAGGGCAGCGGCAAGCGAAGCGGGATTCTCCATATCCGCCCGAGCGGCCATCCGCCACTCCGCTACCCGCAGACCCGCCTGCCGGTAGAGAATTTTGGCGATATTCTTGTCCATGGCCAAAGCGCTGCCCAACACCCCGGACCCCTGATAGGGCAGATCGAGCAGATCGAGAAAACCCTGCATGGAACCATCTTCCCCCAGAGGACCGTGCAGCAGGATAAAGGCAACGTCGAGTTGCGCCGCATCGGCGGTCAGCCGGCCGAGATCGGTTGCCGGATCATACTGGGTGACCTGATATTTCCGAGTATCCAGGGCGGCCATGACCCCTCTGGCCCCGGCCAAAGAAACCTCCCTTTCACCGGATTTCCCTCCGGCCAGCAAGGCAATGCGTAATTTTTTTTCCATAAACTCTCTTTCTCCTCAGAAAAATTGGCCGACAGACGCCACTATCGGTTACATATCACTCAGCGTCCTCTCAAAGCGGTCCGCCCAGGCCGGAACCCTCTTTTGGGCAGACCGCCGGGCAGACAGGTCGCGCCGCAGCCCACCGCCAAGGCCAAGGCCTGCTTTTCAGCAGAGAGATAGTACATTTTTCAACGGAGATTGGCAACGCCATGCAACGGGAAACCATCAACAAACTGCGGTCCATCGTCGGCGCCGAACACCTGACCACCCTTCGCGAGGATCTGCTCTGCTACTCGTACGACGGCACCGGCCGGGAATTCCTGCCGGAGGCAGTCGCCTTTCCCAACACCCCGGAGGAGATCAGCGCCATCATGAAGCTCGCCAATACCACCCCTTTTCCGGTGGTGGCGCGCGGCGCCGGCAGCGGCATGACCGGCGGGGCCTTAGCGGTTGCCGGCGGCCTGGTTCTTGCCATGAACCGGCTCAACCGCATCCTGGAGATCGACGAAAAAAATCAGGTGGCGATCGTTGAACCGGGAGTCATCACCGGCGTCTTTCAGCAGACCCTGCAGTCCCGCGGCCTCTTTTACCCCCCCGATCCGGCCAGCCTCTCCTTCTGCACCATGGGCGGCAATGTCGCCGAATGCGCCGGCGGGCCGAGTGCGGTCAAATACGGGGTGACCCGCGATTATCTGCTCGGCCTCGAGGTCGTCCTGCCAAACGGCGCCATCATTTCCACCGGGGTTCGAACCGCAAAGGGGGTAGTCGGTTATGATCTGACCCGCCTCCTTGCCGGTTCGGAGGGGACACTCGGCATCATCACCAAGATCATCGTCCGACTGCTTCCTCTTCCTGCCGCTAAACGCACCTTCCTCGTCCTCTGCCGCGACATCCATCACGCCACCACCCTGGTGGCCGATATCCTGGCACAACACCGGCCATGCACCCTGGAATACATGGACCGCACCGCCATTGCCATTGTCCGGAACAAACTTCCCTTTTCCCTGCCGACGGCAACCGAAGCACTGCTGCTGGTTGAGGTCGATGGCGACGAGGAATGCGTCGCCGCCCAGTCGCGCCGCCTCGGCCACTTTCTTAACACGCGCCCGGAAATCCTCGCAGTGCAGGAGGCGGCAACCCGGGACGAGGCTACGGCCCTGTGGAGCGCTCGCCGCGCGGTCTCGCCGGCCGCCTTTACCCTGAAGCCTGACAAGATGAGCGAAGACGTCGTCGTGCCCCGCTCGCGCATTCCGGAACTGGTGGCCTGCACCGAGAACCTGGCAAGACGCCATGATCTTGTCATCTTCACCTTTGGCCACGCCGGCGACGGCAACATCCACGTCAACATCATGCTCGACAAAAAAAACGAGGGGGAAAAGAAACGAAGCGAACAGGCAAAGCGGGAGCTGTTCACCAGGGTGCTGGAGCTGGGCGGCACCCTGTCCGGCGAACATGGGGTCGGCATCACCAAGGCGGAGTTTCTCCCAATGGAAATCAGCCCGGCGAGCATGGCGATCATGGCGGGAATCAAGCGGCTGTTCGATCCGGGCAACATCCTTAATCCCGGCAAAATCTTTCCGCGCCCAGTCCCGAGCGAGCACCAAAATACCATTTGACAAAAGCCATACTCTTCGATTATAGATTTCAGTTTTTAATCCAGCAGGAAGAGAGTTCCTTTTCACCACAGCACAACATTACTTTTCGGGAGTCATCAATGATCGAAGTCGAGGTCCGCGGGGACATTGAATACGCCATCCGGCAACTGAAGAAAAAGCTGCAACTTGACGGTATCAAAAAAGAACTGAAACGGCGCGAATATTACGAAAAACCGAGTGTCAAGAAGCGCCGCAAACAGGCCGAGGCCAAGCGCAAACTCCGCAAGGTCATGTACCGCATCGAACGGGAAGCATGATGCCCTTTTTCCTCGCATCATGAAACGACGGGGAAATCCGCATCACCCACCAAGCAATGCTCGACTCAACAGGATTCCTGGCGGACTCCCGGCGGAGCTGAAACACCGCCAGGACCTGTTTCTCCATTATCTGGCCGCAGAAAAACGGCTCGCCGACACGACAATCCGCTCCTATCAATACGACCTGCAGGCCTTTTTGGGCTATCTTGCCGGCAATTCGCTTGATCTGCCCACCATCAGCGCCCACCACATCAGGGATTACCTGGCCCGCTGCCGGACAAAAGGAATCAGCCTGCGCAGCAATGCCCGCCGACTCTCCACCCTGCGCGCCTTCTTCCGCTTTCTCCTGACAGAAAAGCTGATCGACGCGGATCCGACCACCATCATGGATCCACCGAAAAGCTCGCGCACCCTGCCAGAGGACCTGTCGGTGCAGGAGGTGGACCGCCTGCTGCACAGCACGGCGGACCAAACAGCCGTCCACCGCCGCAACAGCGCCATGCTGCATCTGCTCTACGCCACCGGCATGCGGGTCACTGAGCTCGTTTCCCTGCCGCTCATGGCAGTGAACATGAGCGCCGGTTTTGTCCGGATCATCGGCAAGGGCAGCAAGGAACGGCTCGTCCCTTTCGGCGAAGAGGCCCGGGAAAAAATCGTTCTCTATTTGCAGCACGGCCGCGGCGAGTTGCTGAACGGCAGAAAAAGTAGCGCCCTGTTCGTCACCTGCCGCGGCAAAGCAATGACGAGAATCCGCTTCTGGCAGATCATCAGAGAAGCGGCGCAACAGGCCGGCATCAGCAAAAAGATCTCTCCGCACATGCTGCGCCACTCCTTTGCCACCCATCTCCTGGCGCGGGGGGCGGACCTGCGTTCCGTCCAAATGATGCTGGGTCATGCCGACATCGCCACCACCCAGATCTATACCCATGTGGACACGGAACGACTGCAGGCCGTTCACCGCCAATTTCACCCGCGCGTGAGAAAGGAAAAATAACCAGAGGCCCGGATGGAAGTCATCACAACCCACCTCAATGCCGATTTCGACAGCATGGCCTCGATGGTTGCCGCGAAAAAACTTTACCCTGACGCGGTGCTGGCCTTTTCCGGCTCACAGGAACGCAATCTGCGCAAATTTTTTGTCCAGTCGGTGATGATCTACGATTTCCAGCGCCTCAAGAACATCGATCTCACCAAAGTCAGCCGGCTCATCATCGTCGACACCCGGCAGCCCTCCCGCATCGGCGCCTTTGCCCAGTGCCTCGACAATCCCGGCATCGAAGTCCACCTCTACGATCACCATCCCGATGCGCCGGGCGACCTGAAGGGCGACGTCGAGGTGGTGCGACCGGTGGGCTCCACCGCCACCGTCTTTGTCGAGATTTTCCAGCAGCGCAATATCTCCATCACCAGGGAAGAGGCCACCCTGCTCGCCATGGCCGAGTACGAAGACACCGGTTCATTTACCTTCAGCACCACCACCCCCGATGATCTGCGTGCCATGGCCTGGTTGCTTTCCTGCGGCGCCGATCTCAACACCGTCACCCAGTACATCACCCAGGAACTGACGAGCGGCGAGGTGACCCTGCTCAACGAACTGATCAAATCTGCGACCACCTATACTATCCAGTCCATCGACATCACCGTCACCCGCATCGCCTTTCAGCACTATGTGGATGAATTTTCCCTCATCGTCCGTCGTTTCATGAGCATGGAAAACCTCAACGTGCTCTTTGCTTTGGCCAGCATGGGGGAACGGATCTACCTCATAGCCCGCAGCCGCATTCCCGAGGTCAACGTCGGCCAGATCGCCCTGGAATTCAACGGCGGCGGCCATGCCTCGGCGGCGGCGGCCACCATCAGCGACATGACCCTGGTGGAGGCGGAGGAAAAACTCATTCGCCTGCTCCACAAGCACGTACGGCCGGAGAGTACCGCCTGGCAGCTGATGTCGTCGCCGGTCATTTCCGTCGGCCCGGATGTCACCACCAAGGAGGCCCACGACACCTTGATCCGTTACGGCATCACCATGCTGCCGATCATGCAGGACAAAAAGATGGTGGGCCTTTTTTCCCGTCGTGATGCCAGCAAGGCGATCTTTCACCATCTCGGCGACCTTCCGGCCAGCGAGTTCATGACCACGGAATTCGCCTCACTGCCGCCCTCCGCCACCCTGGCTGACATCCAGGAGCTGATCATCGAGCACCGCCAGCGCTTCATCCCCATTGTCGATAACAACGAGCTGATCGGCGTCATCACCCGCACCGATCTCTTCAATCTGCTGGTCAACAATCCCGCCTATCTGCCCAGCCTGGGCACAACCCAGAGCGAGCCGTCCATCGAGCGCAATCGCAACCTGACCAATCTGCTTACCCAGTCCCTCAGCCGGGAGATGATTGTTCTGCTGCAGAAAATCGGCGAGGTGGCGGGAAAAAACCGTTTCACCGCCTACGCCGTCGGTGGTTTTGTCCGCGACCTGCTGCTGCACATCGAAAATCTCGATCTGGACGTGGTCATCGAGGGCGACGGTATCACCTTTGCTAAAATGCTGGCCCAGGAGCTGGGCGGCACCGTCACCACCCACGTCACCTTCAATACCGCAGTGGTCAAGCTGCCGAACGGCTTCAAAATCGACATCGCCACCGCCCGGCTTGAATATTATGAATATCCGGCCGCCATGCCGACGGTGGAACTCAGCTCCATCAAACTTGATCTCTTTCGCCGGGATTTTACCATCAATGCCATGGCGATCCATTTAAACCCGGACAAGTTCGGCATCCTCGTCGATTTCTTCAACTGCCAGAACGACCTCAAGGATCGCCAGATCCGCATCCTCCATAATCTGAGCTTTGTCGAGGATCCCACCCGCATCTTCCGGGCCATCCGCCTGGAGCAGCGCATGGGCTTCGTGCTCGGCAAACTGACGGAAAAGCAGCTGAAAACCGCGGTCAAGATGAACCTCTTTGACCGTAAATTCGGCCGCCGTTATTTTCAGGAAATCAAGCTGATCCTCTCCGAACCAAATCCTCTGCCGGCCATCCAGCGCATGGCCCAGTTCGATCTGCTCAAATTCCTCCATCCGTCGCTGAAATACGAACCGCGGCTGGCCGAAATCCTGGAAGAGGCGCAACGGGCCCTGGCCTGGCACAAACTCCTGTATCTCAACGAGAAATGCCGGCAATGGGTGGTTTATCTGCTGGCGCTCACCTCCCGCATCCAGACCAGGGCGCTCTTTGCCTTCTGCAAAAAATTCGAAGTGCCGGAGCGCTATCAGCAACTGCTGCTACGGGAAAAAATCGAGACCAAACGGATCGTTCGTGTTCTGGAAAGAAGAAGCCATCTTCGAAACAGCGAGATCTACTGGCTCCTGAAGGGCTTGAGCCACGAGGGACTGCTCTTTCTCCTGTCCGTCTGCCGGAACAAAACCGCCAAACAGGCTGTCTCTTTATATGTGACCCGCCTGCGCCACATCAAAAACAACCTGCGCGGCATGGATTTGAAAGAAATGGGCTATCCGCCGGGACCGGTCTACCAGACCATGCTCAACCATCTGCTGGAAAAGACCCTGGATGGCGAACTATCCGGGCGACAGGACGAAATCGCCTTTCTAGCAAAAGAATACCCCCTGGAAACAGGGGGGACGACATTAGGTGCGACAACACCATGACCATCCTTCAACAGATCATCATCCTGGCGCCGCCCTTTCTCTTTGCGCTGACCATCCATGAATACAGCCATGGCATGGTTGCCTTTCGGCTGGGAGACCCGACCGCCCGCGACCTGGGACGACTGACCCTCAATCCGCTCAAGCATCTCGATCCGCTGGGGGTGCTGGCCTTCATCATCATGAAGATCGGCTGGGCCAAGCCGGTGCCGGTCAACCCCCGCTATTTCCGCAACCCCCTGAAAGACATGATCTGGGTCGCGCTGGCCGGTCCGGCCGCCAATCTGTTCACCGCCATCGCCAGCAGCCTGCTTGCTGAGCTGCTGATGCTTTTCGCCCCATTGATCCCGCAGCCGATCCTCTTTCCCCTCTTGCAGATGCTGGGGGCAAGCATCTGGATCAATCTCATCCTGGCGGTCTTCAACCTGCTGCCGATCCCGCCGCTGGACGGCAGTAAGGTGCTGATGGGACTCCTCCCGGCCCGCCAGGCCGCGTCCTATTCCCGGCTGGAGCCCTTCGGCTTCATCATCCTGCTGGTGCTGTTTTATACCGGCATCCTGCAGAAAATCCTCATGCCGATTATCGGTCTTGCCGAAAGGATGATCAGCGGTTAAGGCAGCGAAGCCTTTCAGCGGAGCGGTGTCCCGGCATAGGCGGCGAGAAACTCGTCCACCAGCACCCGGCGGGCGGGGAGATCAAGTCGGAAATAAATCGGGCTCAACATCAAGATACTGACTGCCTGTCGCACGGTCATGGCTCTGTCCCCCTTTTTCCTGATACCCGAAGGCATACCGAATAATTTAGCAAGATCCGTTCCCACCGACAAAGGCCTACAACATATTGAAACAACAGCCTTTCACAGCGCCACCTGCCGCCACAGCCGCCAAAAGCCGTTTTTCCGGAAAATTCCGTCCACCTTTCCGGAAAAGCTCTTTTCCGACGCGGCCCTGCCCCTTTGACTTTGGCTTTTATTTTGCAAGGTTTATGGTATGGTAAAAAAGGGTGACCAATGGACACATACGCGCAGGCACATACCGACATCAGCAGGAAAAGGGCACAGTTGCAGACCTACAAGCTCTACTATGAGAGCAAGATCGCCTGCCTGAGCAACAGCCGTCTGTCTCCGGCGCTGCACATCCTTGCCTGCAAGGATGCCCCGGTTGATCCCGGCGATCTCCAGTCGAGCTGGCAGCGCTCCCGCTACATCAAAAAATGCCTCAAATACTACAAAAAAAAATTAAACGACCTGGAAAAAGAGATTAAGAAACTTTCATGAAACAGGGCAAGGCCAAAACCGCTTTTGCCTGTGAAAACTGCGGCGCCGTCTTCGGCAAATGGTTTGGACAATGCCCGGAATGTCTGGCTTGGGACAGTGTCAAAGAACAGGCTATTTCATCCGCCACCGCCACGACAGCCGGCTACAGCGGCATCCTCAGCCCGGTGCAACCATTAAGCGCGGTCAACCTTGCCGAGGCACCCCGCATCGCCACCGGCATGACAGAACTCGACCGGGTCCTGGGCGGCGGTTTGGTGCCGGGTTCGGTGGTGCTTATCGGCGGCGATCCCGGTATCGGCAAGAGCACCTGCCTCCTGCAGGTCTGCTGCCTGTTGAGCCGATCCGGCAAGGTATTGTATGTCACCGGCGAGGAATCCCCTCGACAGATCGCCATGCGGGCGGAACGCCTCGGCCTGCCCGGCGACAATCTGCTGCTGATGACCGAGACCCAGGTGGAAAACATCTGCCTGACCGCGGCCCAGGAAAATCCGCGGGTCATGGTGATCGACTCCATCCAGACCATGCAGACCGCCGCCTCCTCCTCTACACCTGGCAGCGTCACCCAGGTCCGTGAATCCGCCGCCCAGCTCACCCAGTTTGCCAAGACCAACAACATCGCCGTTTTTCTGGTCGGCCATGTCACCAAGTCCGGCGATCTCGCCGGGCCGCGGGTGCTGGAACACATCATCGACGTGGTCTGTTACTTTGAGGGCGGCGGCGACAGCCGCTACCGGATGATGCGGGCGGTGAAAAACCGCTACGGCGCCGTCAACGAACTCGGCGTCTTTGCCATGACCGACCGGGGGCTCAAGGAAATCACCAACCCCTCCGCCATCTTCCTGAGCCGCGCCGGCCACCCGATGGCGGGCAGCGCGGTGATGGCGCTCTGGGAAGGCAGCCGACCGCTGCTGGTCGAGGTCCAATCCCTGGTCGACGAAAGTCATGGCGAAAGTCCGCGCCGCCTCACCGTCGGCATCGACCAGAACAGACTGATCATGCTGCTCGCCGTTCTCCATCGCCACGGCGGCATTGCCAGTTATAACCGGGATGTCTTCATTAATGTCGTCGGCGGCGTCAAGGTCAACGAAACGAGCGCCGACCTGGCCCTGCTCCTTGCCATCGCCTCCAGTATCAGTGACACCCCGCTGCCGGGCGACCTGCTTGTCTTCGGCGAGATCGGCCTGGCCGGCGAAATCCGACCGGTACCGCATGGCCAGGAACGTCTGAAGGAGGCGGCAAAACATGGATTCTGCCAGGCAATCGTCCCCAAAGCAAACCAGCCGCCCCGCTCAATCCCCGGCATGCAGGTTCTTGCCGTGGAGAAACTGACCGATGCCCTGCCCGCAGCTATGGCGGCACCACCGCTCAACTCCGAAAAAAAACCGGGAAAAGCCCGCGCAGATGCAGGGCCATAAAAATCCCCGGCCCTGTCCGGAAGGGCGATCTAACGTTGACAGGGCAATATCGAGATGGTAAAAAGCAGGGCACACATCGTGGAGGAATGGCCGAGTGGTTGAAGGCGGCGGTCTTGAAAACCGTTGAACGAAAGTTCCGTGGGTTCGAATCCTACTTCCTCCGCCACCGCCCACAGCGAACGGAGAGATGACCGAGAGGCCGAAGGTGCTCGCCTGCTAAGCGAGTGTAGGACCAAAAGTTCTACCGAGGGTTCGAATCCCTCTCTCTCCGCCAAATCAGCGTCCAGCAAAATCCAAAACCACCCAGAAACCCGCTGCCGACAAAGGAAAGCGGTTTTTTGTTCCTCGAACAGTCCAAAGAAATCCATTGTTATCTACCGTTAAACGTGTAAAACATCGGGTAGAGATATGAGGATTTACCCGTCTACCCGCTAGCCGTTCACCCCCTCCTTGATCTCTTTTCTTCTCCTCCTGCTTTGCAAATCGCTTTGTCCGGGGTATAAAGAGGCAGACCGGCCTGACCCTCCACTTTTCACCTCGAACAACCACATACTATGTCTGAATCCGTCTCGGCCGCCAGGGGAAAACTGGCGGAGGTTTTCGCCAAGATCAACATGAGCGAGCTGCCGGCCATGTCGGTGCATGTGCAGGAGCTTCTTTCCCTGACCAGCGATAAGCGAAGCGCCAATTATGATGATCTGGCCAGAATCATCCTCAAGGATTTTTCTTTGACCCATAAGGTGCTGCAGTGCGCCAACTCCGCCTATTACGCGCTCGGACAGAAGGTGTCAACCGTCTCGATGGCGGTGGCGGTTCTCGGTTTTGACACGGTACGCGATCTGGCCCTGGGCATCGCCCTCTTTGATGACTTTATCCGGGCCGGTGTCAATACGGATGAAATCAGCGAACTGCTGGCCCGTTCCTTCATGGCCGGGCTGCTGGCACGTCGCATCGCCGAATCACGTTATCTGAAGGTGCTGCCGGAAGAGGCCTTTATCTGCGGGCTGATGCGCAACCTCGGTAAAATTATTGCCTGTATCTACCTGCCGGCGGTCTATAACGATATTACGGCAAAGGTTCGGGACGGGGTGGCTGAGGAAGAGGCCGCCCGCGATCTGCTTGACGGTCATGATTACAGCGAGATCGGGCGCGAGGTCGCAATTTTCTGGAATATGACGGAAAGTGTGATACAGTGTATGGATGCCAACCCGGCGGTGCCGGAAGATGACCATGATCCGGACCGCAATCTTCATTGCCTTGTCGATTTCAGTACCCGCTACGTCGATGCGCTCTGGGACAGACGGAATATCGACGCCCTGATGGACAAATACGGGTATGTTCTTTCCATCGATGAAGACGAGGCGGTGGAGATGCTGACTGCGGCAGCGTCAGAGTCGGCGGCGATTTTTGACTCCATCCGTCCCGGTATCGCCCGCTTTGATTTCAGGGAACGGCTGGAGCAAATGAGGGCCGCCGCCAGACCGATTCTGCCGATTTCGTCACCGGACACGGCAGGCAACAAGGGCCTGCGGTCGATTGAGGCGATGCTGGTCGGCGAATTTCATCTCAAAGCGTGTCTGGCCGCAGTGCTGGAGGGGTTGATCCGCGATGTGGGAGCCGATCGGGCGATTTTTGCCATGTTGAAGCTTCGAGAAAACGACAGGGTACTGGTCGGGCAGATGGGGCGTGGCGATCTTGTGCCGACGCAACTCGAGCAGTTTGCCGTGCCGGTGGCAAAGATGCGAGAGCTGGTCATGGCGTTTCCGACCCTGGCAGGCGACTTGGCGCTGGCGCCTGAAGTCGTCGGCAAACTGCCGGAAACCATGCAGGATCTGCTGCATCAACGGCACAGCTATCTTTTCCCATTGCTCCTTGAGAAGAAAATCGTGGCACTGCTCTATGTTGACAGAAAAGCAGGCACACGGCAGTTTAACCGTGAAGAAATTGAGTTGGTGAGGCATTTCCGCGATCTGGCGACCCGCGCCATTGAGCTGAAAAGAAAAACGAACAGGATGCAGAAATGATGATGTATATCGGTTGGACAACAGTTTCCTCGCTGGAAGATGCGGAAAAACTGGCGGAGGAGGCGGTACGGGAACGGCTGGTTGCTTGTGCCCAGGTAGATGGGCCGCTTCGCTCTTTTTATCTGTGGCAGGAATCTCTTCATCGTGACGAGGAATACCGTATCACCTTCAAATTTCTTGCCAAGAACGCCGGCAGACTTGAGATCTGGCTCAAAGGGGCGCATCCTTATGAGACCCCGCAATGGATCACTATCCAGGCCGAACACGTGCTGGCCGAGTATCTGCAATGGGCCAAGGGCAATCTCCAGTCCGACCACAAAAAGGCGATCGAACTCTCTCGGCAGGGGTCGGAGCTGATCAAGAGACGGCAATGGAAGGAGGCGGAAGCAGCTTTTCTTGAAGCGCTTGAGATTGACGGGGAGAACACCTATGTGCTGGTCGGTCTGGGTGATGTGCACCGGGAAACCGGGAAATTTCACAAGGCCATCGGTTTTTATGAAAAAACGCTGGAAATCGACCCGGTCAACATGTTTGCCCTGCGCGGAATCGGGGACGCTTACCGGGGGCTGGGCCAGGCGGCCAAGGCCATCTCTTTCTGGCAGCGCTATCTCGAACAGAATCACGATGATATCCACGTGCTGACCAGGCTGGCAGACTCCTATGTCAAGACAGGTAATTTTGCCGAATCGGAAGAGCTTTATCTCAAGGCCCTTTCTCTGGATGAGACCGATAAGTATGCCCTGCGGGGTATCGGTAATCTCTATTACAAGCTGGCCGATCACGACAAGGCCCTGGCCTATTTCGAAAAATTCATCGCCCTTGATGAAACCTACATAGCGGTGTTGACCATGGCCGGCAATATTCACCGGCGCCGCAAACAGTATGAGCAGGCCGCCAATTTTTATGAAAAGGCGCTACGGCAGGAGCCGTGGAATATCTTTGCCCTCTATGGGATGGGCGATTCCCAGCGAGGCATGAAAAATCATGAGGGCGCGGTATCCTGCTGGCTGAAGATCCTCGAAAAGGAGCCGCAAAATCAGAACCTGCATTCCCGGGTCGGTGATGCGATGGTCATCCTCGGCCGGCTTGATGATGCCCTTGATCATTACCAGCGCAGTCTGAATGTCAGTTTCGATCTGTTCGCCCTGCTCGGCATGGCCCGGGTGCATCGGCTGCGCAAGGACTATGGCGAGGCGGAAAAATGCCTGCTGCAGATTCTTGACAAAAATCGGGACGAGGAACGGGCCATTGCCGATCTGCTTCAGCTCTATGAGGAAAACGGCGAGAAAGAGAAGGCCGACGCATTCAAGCGTCGTTCATAAACCCTGATCCAGTTCCCTGGCAATGGCTTTTTGCAGATGATGGTTGGGATGATGGCGCAGGGATTCGAGGAAGGTGCGGCTCCGGGGATCTTCCATCCTGGCCAGGTGTTCCACGGCTAGAACGGTGGGCAGGCTGCATTCCCGATCAGTGGATGCGAGATTGTCGTCGCCGTTGATCAGGTCGATGAGAATCTCCCGGATTTCCTCGTTTTCGATGCCCGTCAGCGCCGTCATGGTGCAGGAGAGGACAGTAGGATCCGGATGAAAGAGATAAGGGCAGAGGGTGTCGATCAGGGCCGGGTCGTGGAAGCTGCCCAGGGTCATGATGATCTCGCCGATTACCTCGTTGTCGCTGCTTGCCCGCAGGATCTCGATCAGGTCATCCCTGGCCGAGGTGAGTCGGGATTTACGGCAGCGTCGGATGCTGAGCAGCTGGACCCGGTATGAAGGGTGACGGATCCCCGCCTTGATCAGCGCCGCATCATCCTCCATCAAACTAAACAGGGTATGGTAGATCATTTCATGGGTGGCCTGTTCGCATTTTTTTTCCGCCAGCAGGCGCATCAGTTCCGGCACCACCTCTTTGCGCTGTTTCTCGGCAATGTCATCCAGCAGGGCCATCTGTTCAATCATGTCTTTGGCGGTGAAATTATCCAGATCGTTCATGGTCCCTCCCGGGGATTCCGCTTGCCGGTGAAATGACGAAATAGAAGATGATGCCGATGCCGCGACAATGCGCCGCGGCACCGGTAAAGCGTGGGCCTAAAGGTTGTCGGTCTTTTTCAGGGCAAAAAGCGCCCCCTGGTAGGAAAGGATCACCAGGCCGATCCAGCTGAAGATGAGTATCGCAGTCATCGTATTCTCTCCGTTTATGTAATCCGCGCCATTGCGCGGATTTTCCTTATATTAATACATCTCTTCCGCATTTTTGCCGGCCAGATCCGTCGGGGTGAGCGGCTTGCGGTCCATCAACCGCCAGACGTAGGCGATATAGGCCAGGACAAAGGGCACGCCCAGCGCGACATAGGTCATGGCTGTCAGGGTATAGTGGCTGCTTGACGCATTGTAAATGGTCAGGCTGCTCTGCAGGTCATGGGAGGAGGGGTAAAAGGCGGTGTTGTTAAAGCCGGCCAGAAAAAAGACCGCCATCCCGACCAGCACGGTGCCGATGCCGCCATGCCAGATGCCGTGGTTTTTCCCCTTGAAGCAGGTGATGAACACCCCGTAAATGACGAGGGTGAGACCAAGCAGCAGCAACACGAGGGTGCCCGGACACCCGGCAAGATTCTGCAGGTATTTGCCTTTCTGAAGAAAGACCTGGCCGTTTTCCGGGTTGACCGCATAGCCTTCCATGAAAAGCAGGTTACCGAGGACGAAGAGGAGGAAGGGCAGGGACCAGAGAAAGCTTCTCCAGGCCGAACGGCGGCAGCGGGTGTTCAGCTCCTGATGGTCAATGTTGTTGATCAGGTACATCGCCCCCAGCACCCGGGCGTTGAAGACCAGAAAGAGGCCGAGGGAGAGATTAAAGAAGTTGCGCGCCGCCTCCAGGCCGCGATAGGGGGTCTGCCAGGTCACCTGGTTCATCTCGTTGAGGGAAAAGCTCGAACCGGTGAAGAAGGTACCCACCGCGGCGCCGATGAGCAGAATGCCGACGCTGCCGTTAATAAAGAGAAAGGCTTCGTAAGTGGTGGCGCCGAGAAAATTTTGCGGTTTTTTGCGGTACTCATAACTCACCGCCTGGATGATGAAGGTAAAGAGGATCAGCATCCACACCCAGTAGGCGCCCCCGAAACTGGTGGCGTAAAATTTCGGGAAGGCGGCGAACAGGGCGCCGCCGAACAGAACCAGGGTGGTGAAGGTCAGCTCCCATTTGCGGCCCAGAGAGGTGATCATCAGGCTCTTTTCGTCGTCATTGCGGGGAACGGTGAAGAGCAGGGTCTGGCCGCCCTGGACAAAGGTGAGGAAGAGGAAAAGTGAGCCGACCAGGGAGGCGATGATCCACCAGAGCTGTTGCAGCGTCGCATAATCAAGTTTTCCGATCATTTCAATTGCCCTCCGGTCCGATTTTGATTTGTTTGGCCATGATGCTGATTTCGGCGATCAGCAGCAGGGTGAAGAGGATGAGAAAAATGAAGAAGGTGGTCTGCACCGTGCCGGTGGTGAGATTTGATGTGGCCACCGTTACCGGCAACAGTCCCTGAATCGCCCAGGGCTGACGACCGACTTCGGCCAGCACCCAGCCGGCCTGGGAGGCGATGTAGCCGAGCGGCACACAGAGGATACCCAGGTTGAGCAGCCAGCGCTGGTAGGGCAGGGTATTTTTCGCCGCATAAAAGAGAAAGGCGAGAAAAACCAAGGGGAAGAGGGTGCCGAGAATCACCATGATATGGAAGGCGTAAAAGGTGATGCCGATAGGCGGCACCGCTTCGGCCGGGTGGTTGAGATAGCCGTAACCGAGATTTTCCTGGAATCCGGCAAAGGCGTTCAGCGCGGCGGCGGCGATGTTGTCATCGCCGTTTTTCTTTGCCTCCTTGTAGGTGCGCAAGAGTTCCACCGCGATTTTGCCCTTCTCGATCCGTTCCTGGACGCCGACGATGTTGTGCTCCGGATTACCGAAGACCAAATCGTTGACGCCGGGGACAAAGGAGCCGGCCTCGCGGTTGGCGAGCAGGGAGAGCAGACCCGGCACCGCGATTTCGACGCTGAAGGCGTTCTGGGTGTCACCCGGCTCCTTGGCGCTGTTGATCAAACCGGCCAGAACGAGGGGGGCGCTGGTCTGACCGTCGAAAAGACCCTCCATGACTGCGAGCTTCATCGGCTGCTTCTGGGCCACGGTATAGGCCGCCTCGTCGCCGGTGAAACCAACGTAGGCCGAGGAGAGCAGACCGAAGACCGAAGCAACGATAATGCTTTTCTTGGCCATGGCCTGGTGGCGCTCTTTCAGCAGAAACCAGGAGGAGACGCCGACCACGAAGAGGGCGGCGAGGAGAAAGCCGGAACTGGTGGCATGGGTGAACTTGCTGATCGCAACCGGTGAAAAGAGCACTGCCCAGAAATTCTCCATTTCAAAGCGGGCGGTGTCCGGGTTGAATTTCATGCCGGTTGGAAACTGCATCCAGCCGTTGGCGACAAGGATCCACAGGGCGGAAAGGTTGGAGCCGACGGCCACCATCCAGGTGGAAAAAAGGTGAAATCCTTTTGATACCCGATTCCAGCCGAAGAACATGACGGCAAAGAAGGTCGCTTCGAGAAAAAAGGCAAAGATGCCTTCCACCGCCAGCGGTGCGCCGAAGATATCGCCGACCATCCATGAGTAGTTTGACCAGTTGGTGCCGAATTCAAATTCGAGGATGATGCCGGTGGCGACGCCGATGGCGAAGTTGATGCCAAAGAGAGTCATCCAAAATTTGGTGATCCGTTTCCATTCCTCATTGCCGGTGCGGACGTAGATGCTCTCAAAAAAGGCCACCAGAAAGGAGAGTCCCAGGGTCAGCGGGACGAATATCCAGTGGTACATGGCTGTGAGCGCAAACTGGGCCCGCGCCCAGTTGACCTGGGTCAGATCGATGTGTTCAACCATTACAACCTCCGTTGGTGATGAGTGTTGCGAGGGTGCTGCGTGATGTTGTCCAGAACATGGGCAGCCCTCTCCTCGTCATTTGAAAAATTTTTTTCCAGATAGTCGGGAAAAAAGAAAACCTTGAGGATCGCGAACATGACAAAAAGCTTAATGATGATGATCGTCCACAGTTTGCGACCAATAGTCATCGACCGGAAACCATCGACATAAAAGGAGAGAATCTTTCGCAGCATAATTTTTAGTAATAGTTATTAAAAAATGATAAAACTATTAATATTTGGATGGTTTGTCAACTAGATTCCTATTTCCTGGGAGGAAAAGTCAAGAAAAAAATACGGGACAGGGAAGAGGGAGAAAAAAGCTGGGAATGGGGAAACGCCATGATCGGCTGAGGTCAGGTGGCGATGCTGTATTCCTTGATTTTGTAAAGCAGGGCCGGCAGGCTGATTTCCAGCAGGGAAGCGGCCTTGGTTTTGTTGCCTTTTGTTTCCTCCAGGGCCTTGAGGATGAGTTGGCGTTCGAGCTTTTTGGCATTGGCCTTGATGGAAAACTCGTCCCAGAAGATCAGATCGGGGTCGGCAAGCGGGCTCTGGCGCAGCAGTTCCGGCGGCAGGATTTCCGCGGTCAGGGTCGCGTCTTCGGCCAGTACCATGCTGCGTTCCATGACGTTTTCCAGCTCACGGACATTGCCCGGCCAGTTATAGGTCATGAGCCGCTGCAGGCACTCGGGGTGGACGCCTTTGATCTCCAGGCCGAGACGGTGATTGTACTTGCTGATGAAATGATCGACCAGGAGAGGGATGTCCTCGCGCCGGTCGCGCAGGGGGGGAACCTCGATGGTCAGGACATTGATCCGGTAAAAAAGGTCTTCGCGGAAGAGACCCTTGTTGACCATGTCGCCGAGATTACGGGCAGTGGCGGTGATGATCCGCACATCCACCTTGACCGTCCTGCTGTCGCCCAAGGGCCGGACTTCATCCTCCTGCAGAGCGCGGAGGAGCTTGACCTGCAGGGAAAGGGGAAGTTCCCCCATCTCGTCGAGGAAGAGGGTGCCGCCGTCCGCCTCCTCGAACAGTCCTTTCTTGACCTTGTAGGCATCGGTGAAGGCGCCCTTGGCATGGCCGAACAGCTCGCTTTCCAGCAGGGTTTCCGGGATGCCGCCACAGTTGACGGCGATCATGGGAAAATCGCGGCGGGAACTGTTGGCGTGAATCGACTTGGCGATCAGTTCCTTGCCGGTACCGGATTCGCCGGTGATCAGAATCGAGGTCTTGAAATCGGCGATTTTTTTGATGGTCTTGAAAATTGCCTGCATCCTGGCGCTGCGGGCAATGATATTGGAAAAGCTGTATGTGCTCGATTCGTCCATGATGTTTCCGCTTTCTGTTTGGCAAAACGGGGAGGTGTTCGTGCCCTTCCCGCCCCCATTCCGGCCCCCTGTCTGCTATGGTATAAAACATACCATATGCTAGTGCGGGAGTAAAAGGGATCGTACATAAAACTGGATCTGCGGAGCAAAAAAGAGATAAAGCAGAGCGCCGGTAGCCAGAAACGGACCATAGGGAATAACCGTCTGCCCGCCCTTTTTCTGTTTGACCATGGCAACGATACCGGCCAGGCTGCCGAGCAGCGCACTGCTGAAGATGACAAAAAACAGACACTGGTAGCCAAGGAAGGCGCCGATCATGGCAAGCAGCTTGATGTCGCCGCCGCCCATCCCGACCCGGCCGGTAAACAGATAATAGCCCCAGGTGACGAGAAAGAGGGAGCCGCCGCCGAAGAGAATGCCGAGACCGGAATCGCTCCATGTAACCAAAGGGTTGAAAAAGGAAAAGGCGAAACCGATCAGGATGCCGGGGATGCTGATGATGTCCGGGATGAGCTGGTGCCTGAAATCGATGACGATAATCACCAGCAGCGCGGCGGTAAAAAGAAAAAAGCCGAAAAAGGGCGAGGGGAAATCAAAATGGAGGACAAGCGCCAGGGAGAAGAACGCCATCGCCAGTTCGACGGCCGGATACTGCCAGGAGATAGCGGCGCGGCAGGACCGGCATCTGCCGCGCAGGATGAGGAAGCTCAGCAGCGGAATGTTGTCGTACCAGGCGAGCGGCGTCTTGCAGGCTGGACAGTGAGAGGCGGGAAATATCACCGACTGACCGGGAACCGGCAGGCGGAGAATGGCGACATTGAGAAAACTACCGACAATGGCGCCGAGGACAAAGGCGAAAATGGCGAGAATCGTGATGGTCATCAGGTTTTCTTTTCAGTGGCGGGTGATGCGCTTTTCTTGCAGCTCGAGCAAAATACTGGTAAAAATACCCCAGGATATAATGGATGTCATGCAATGTAAAGATGATCGGTGGCGTTCGTTTTTTTTGGGGAGAAAAATGTGATCCAGCTTTCCATTGATGAGTCGATAAAGCGCCTGAAGATGGAAATCATCGCCCAGGACTGGGGACTCAGCGAGAAGAGAATCGAACTGCTGGAGGCGGCCTTTGCCTGCCTCAAGCAGCGTTTTAAAAGCAGGAAGGCGGCCCATTCCATTTTGATCATGGCGGGCAGCGTGCTCGAGTATGTCAAAAGAAGGGGGGAGAATACACCTTCCGAGTCGATTGATTTCCTCAAGGAGGCCATGGCCCATATCGTCAACCTCTACGAGTCGGACGAGTTTGACCCGGACAAAGATGAAAAGCTCTTCAAGGGCCTCTATTTTCGTTTCAACGCCCTGAAGGAAAAGATCAAGGCCGAAAGGGAAAAAGGCGGAGCGGAGCAGCCGGTCGCGGCAGAGGAGACCGCTGCCGGTGAGCAGTCGCCGGAGCGGGACGAATTCGACGAGGATATTCTTGTCCCGGAAAACATCGAGCGGTTGCGCAAAAAGGTGTTCACCCTCAGGGAAAACGATCTTGCCCTTGATCGCGGCGAGGTGGACCGTCTGGTCAGCGATCTGCAGACCTCCCTGGAGCGGGCCGAATATGTCGGGGAGACGATTCGCGAACTGCTCAATGAGCTGCTGCGGGTCCGCCGGGCCCAGGCCCAGGAAAGTGAGGCGGGGCCGGTTGCCGAAGATATCGATCAGGATGAAGAGGCTTACGTGGAGAAGCGACCACCGGAGGATCGCGATTTTTCTCCCTTTGCCGCACCGGAAGACGCGCTGGTGAAAAACTGCCCGGCCACCGAAGTGCGGGGCATGGTGCTGTCCGGCAGTGTCGTTTATATGCAGGAAAACGCCATCTCCCTGATCCGTGACGTCAGCAAGGACAGACTGCGGGAATATCTGAAAAACAGCAGCGTGCCGCTGGCCCATTTCGGCGGCTTTTTCAAGCGGCTGTCCCGCCAGTTCAAGGGGTCGCTCTCCGCCATTGCCGACAAGAAACTGCGCAAACTTTCCCTGCCGATCATGATACCCACCGGCTTCAACCTGAACGATATGCCGGATGAAAACGGCCAGGTGCTGGTCTTTGTCACCAACGGCCAATGGAACGGGGTGCTGGTCTGTTCCGAGGTGGAGAGGGAGCCGGTGACGATGGTCAAGTTCCGCAAGGCGAAAAACGGCGATTTTGTCGGCATCGGCTATGCGGAGAACGGTGTGGAGCTGCCGCTGCTCAATGCCGTCTCCGTGCTTCGCCGGGAGGGTTTTCTTACCATGGTGTGACGGGGAGGACGGGATGGAGCGACGGAAGAATACCAGGGTTGATTTTCATGCCACCGCGGATGTCCTGGTCGGGGGCCGCGAGTTCCGGGGGCTGGCCATCCGGGATCTCGGTCTGCGCGGGGTCTATCTGCTCGGACTGGAGGGCTGCCGGATCGGCGATCCTTGCCAGGTGCGGCTCTTTTTGTCGGGAACAAGCAGCGAGGTGTTATTGTCCATGCAGGGTCGGATCATGCGCATTGAGGATGACGGGGCCGGTCTCCGTTTCGATGAGCTGGATCTGGATACCTTCACCCATCTGAAAAATATCGTCTATTACAACGCCGATGATCCGGACCAGTTGAAGCCGGAGGAGGAGATGGCGGAGGATGTGCCGGACGGGCAGTTTGTTGATCAGAATTTCGAGTGAGGACGGTGATGGCGCTCTTGCAACTGACGGTTATTCCCCTCGGCACCGGTGATCCCGGCGTCGGCGATTATGTCGCTGACATCCAGAAGGCCCTGGCCGGGGAAAAGGTGCGTTTCCAGCTCAACGACATGGGTACCCTGATCGAGGGCGAGGCGGGCGAACTGCTGGCCCTGGTCGGCAGAATCTACGAAATCCCTTTTCAGCACGGGGCGCGGCGGGTGGTGACCCAGATGGTCATCGACGACCGGCGCGACAAGGAGATTCATATCGGCGACAAGATTGCCGCGGTCCAGCGGCGACTGTGAGCCGGCGGCAAGGAAGAATGACGGATGAGACGTGAAAAAAAGTTGCGCAGGCTGCCCTTTGCGGTTCTGGTCTTTTTCCTTTTGCTGTTCATCGCCGGGGTGATGAGCGGTGAGCCCTCCCGGGTTCTGGAGCAGTCCTGGCAGATCTGTCTGAGCTGCATCGGCATCGGTTGACATGGAACTGGGACGCAAATGGGTACAGCTGGTCATCGCCCTGCTGACCAACGGCTACTGGGGTTTTTTCACCACGAAAACCATCTATCAGGGGCCGTTGAAGGTGGTCTGCTCACCCGGTCTGAACTGCTATTCCTGCCCGGCGGCCACCACCTACTGCCCCATCGGCGCCCTTCAGCAGCTCATGCTTGGCATCCGCTTCAACCTGGAAAACGCCCAGTATTTTTTCGGCCTCTATGTGCTCGGCTGCATCGGCGTGGTCGGCAGTTTCCTCGGCCGACTGGTCTGCGGCTGGGCCTGTCCCTTCGGCTTCATCCAGGAGCTTCTTCACAAGATCCCCTCCCGGAAATTCGCGATCTGGCGACCGCTTCGCTACTGTAAATATCTGCTTCTCCTGTTTTTTGTCTTTGTCCTGCCCCTCGCCCTGGTCAATGATTTCGGTCAGGGTGAGCCCTGGTTCTGCAAATACGTCTGCCCGGCCGGCACCCTGGAAGCCGGACTGCCGCTCCTTTGGCTGCAACCCGACCTGCGCGCCACCATCGGCCTGCTCTTTTACGGCAAACTGGTCATTCTCGTTTTTTTCGTAATCTGGAGCGTACTGGCCAGCCGGCCGTTCTGCCGGGTGGGCTGCCCGCTCGGCGCCTTTTACGGCTTGTTCAGCCGGGTCAGACTGGTCAAGCTGGCCCTTGATTCGGCGAAGTGCACCAACTGTCAGGCCTGTCATCATGTCTGCCCCATGGGGGTCAAATTCAATGAATCACCCGATGACGCGGAATGCATCACCTGTCTGGCCTGCATGGACCGGGCCTGTCGGTTTGATGCCATTTCCCTCACGGTCGGCGGCATTCCGCTCCGTTCCGCCGATATCCGCAAGGCGCCGGCGATGAAGGAAGGCTGAGGTGGGCATCTGGCAGCGAACAGCACGGCTGCTCCCCCGACTGCTCTTGGCCGGGATGGCTCTGATTTTCCTGGCCGGCGTTGCCGAGGCGCGGATGGTCTGCGCCGCGGCGGAGCTGGTGACCATGCACGCCGGTCCGGACCGCGAGCAGGAAGTTGTCTGGGAGCTCGGACTCGGCTACCCCCTCCAGGTGGTGGAGGAGCAAGGCGCATGGCTGAAGGTGATCGACTATCAGGGCGACAGCGGCTGGGTCGAAAAGGAGATGGTGCTCTCCGACAAGACCTATCTGGTCGTCACCAAACCGATCGTCAATGTCCGCAGCGGCCCCGGCAACAACTACCGGATCGTCCGCCAGGCCCACGAAGGGGTAGTCTTCCTGCTGCTGGAAAGCAAGGACGAGTGGGCCAAGGTGCTGCACGAGGAAGAGAAGGTGATCGGCTGGATTTTGCGTAGTCTGCTGTGGGGCTGGTGATCTCCTTTGGCGGCGGTGGCCGGTGCCGGCAGACTCCACGTCCGCGCCCCGTCACCGCTTCTCGTCCGTTAATGGCTGTTTGTTCCAACCGTTTCCTGTCTTTTCCGCTTTTTCAGATCCAATTTGCAAGCTCCTATTGACAAACAATAAGCCCCACACCAGAAACAAACAAATTGCTTCAAAAATCAGCCTGGCTCCGGACCGAAAGTCCCGGCCCGTTGAGCACATGTGTGCAGATCATGGTTGTGGAGACATCCGCGTGTCCAAGCAGTTCCTGGACGGTGTGGAGGCATACCGGGCCGGGCCTCCAGGAGATGGGTGGCGAAGGTATTGACGCAGGTGTACCGGGATTGAATGAGCTCCGCAAGCGGATCGGCAAGTTTCCGGGAGGTAGCGGCGAGATAGCCCACCAGTTTGTTAGCATCCTCGCCGGTCAGCCCCATGGTCTCGAAGTCGGCCAGGATCTCGGAGAAGAGTTCCGGGTTTTTCAAGAAGGATGCGGCCTTTTATTGCTCTTCCTTCGAGGGTTGCGGCGTTGCTTCTTTTTGTTCCTTGGGTCGCCACAACGACAGAGGAGGCCAAGGCAAAATTTGATGGTCTCGTAAAAAATGAAAATTAACCACAGAGACCACAGAGCACACAGAGATAACTAATTGTAATTAAAGATGTTTTCTCTGCGTTCTCAATGCGCTCTGTGGTGAAAAAAGACTTTTTACGGGTTTGTCAAAATTTGAGGACAGGGAACTTTGATGAACGCGTAAAAACTCAATAAGCCATTTGGTGGCCAAAATTATCATGAGCCTCACTGAAGGCCCAGAGTGTTACAAAAAGTGAAACAAGTAACATTATTTGTTCCTTGAAATAGCCAATAACA